>JANNVL010000001.1:0-15847 GCA_031408195.1 Sphingomonadales bacterium
CCGTCACGACCCCGCATGCAATACGCGCGCCGGCATTGCCCGTCGGGTCGGTGCGGAAATCGTCGGGCGCGGCGTGGACGATAACCGCGGCACCATCGGCATCGAGCAGCCCCGCCAAATCGCCGTCGATCTCCGCGCTCACCCGTCCGCGCCCGTCGGCCCCGATCGTCAGGTTCGGCATATCGCCCGCGTGCGCGCCCATTGGGTTGTCACGGCCATGTTGCTTCATCGCGGGGTTCCAGTGCCCGCCTGCCGTAGTAAAGCCGGGACCGTCGCAGCGCCCGGTGGTGTGAATATGGAAGGCGCGCGTTCCGGGTGGCATCGCCATGGCATCGAGCGTGACACGCAGCTTCCCCTTACTTGCCGGATTGATCGTAACGCGCCCCATGTCGGTACCACCCGCATCCTTGAGCAAGGCCATCGCCGCCCCTTGCCCCGCACGCGGCGCGCCGGTGTCGGCAGGAATACATCCACTGACCAGCACAAAAGTGGCGGCCAGTGACACTGTGGTGGGGAAAGCACGCATGATCCGGTCTCCGCTCGTTCGTTAAGCTGGCGTAACGCTGTTGCGCGCCAAGAGTTGCACCGATTACGCCCGGGCAGCCATGGTCGCATAGTCCGGCATCTTATGCAGGCCGCCGGTGCGCCATTCACCCAGCCGCTGCGGCATACCACGCATCAGGGTTCGCCCCGCGCCGATAAGGGCATGGTTGCGCGACTGGGCAAGGAAAGCGGCGCTGTGCGACAGATCGACGAACTGACGGATCCTGCGAAGGCGGAGACGCTCGAACAGCGACAGCACGGCATCGGGCGACCGGTGCTGCGCGGCGACGCCGAGTGCCACCGCATCCTCCAGCGCCTGACAGCCGCCCTGCCCCAAATTGGGTTCCATCGCATGCGCCGCGTCGCCGACGCAGATGATACTGCCCTGCCCCAGACGTTTTGGTGGCAGCTTTGCATGGATCGAAAAGGGGATGAGCCGGTCAGGTGACGTCGCGCCGACGGCCAGCGCGAGCGGCGCGGGCCAATCAGCTAATCGCCACACGATATCCGCCATCGTCAATGCGTGGCTTTCGGCAGACGACGCCTCGTTCCGCATGAAGAACCAATAGCTACAGTCCTGCCCCAAATCGAACAAGCCGAACCGCTCGCCGCGCCCCCAATATTCGACCGCCGCGCCGGTCTCACAGGCACCCCTCGCGGCATCGCCGAGCGCCAGCACTCCGCCATAGCCGGCATGGCGCGGCCCAGTACCGATCAGGGCAGTGGCTGTTTCCGATGCGATGCCATCCGCCACAATGACGAGGTCGGCAGATTCTGGCGGCGCATTTGCGATGCGGACGATCGCCGACGCACCGCTCTGGTCGACGCCTTCGATCTGCACGCCGAAGCGGATATCGATGCCCGATGCCGCCGCCAGCAAGCCTGATTGCAGAACGGTGCGAGTCGGCAGGCACGGCATCGGCTGCCCCGGCGCATAGGCGCGCGCCATATCGACGTTCAGTATCGGACGCCCGCGCTGGTCGCGCACACCGAGGCTTTGTATCGGCGCGGCGTCGGTGGCGACGGTATCACCCGCGTCCAGCCAGTCGAGCGCGGCCATTGCGTTGCTCCACAGCGAAAGCGCCGCGCCCATCGGCAGTAATTCGGCGGCCTGTTCGAGGATTATGGCCTCGTAATCGGCCTTTCGCAGCGCAATGGCCGCCGCAAGCCCCGCGATACCGCCGCCGATGACAATGGCACGGCGCGCGGCCATCAGAACAGCCGCGACCCGTTGGGCACGGGCTTGTCCGGCGCGAACAGCACGACATGGCCGTCCGCATCGGGAAAGCCGAGCGTCAGCACTTCGGACATGAACTTGCCGATCTGGCGCGGGGGGAAATTGACGACAGCAGCGACTTGCCGCCCGATCAACGTGTCCGGGGTGTAGAGTTCAGTGATTTGCGCGCTCGACCGGCGGGTGCCGAGGGCGGGGCCGAAATCGATGGTCAGCTTGAACGCGGCTTTACGCGCCTCGGGGAAGGGGTCGGCGGCGATGATAGTACCGACGCGGATGTCGACCCGGAGGAAATCGTCGAAGGCGATGGCGGGCGCGGGCGGTGCAGCGGGATCGGGCAACGCGTGGGTCACTCCGTAGGGTCTCCGCCGAAGTGCGTAATCAGATCGCGATTGCCATGCAGGATGTTCACGTTCTCAAGCACAGCGCCTAGATATCGAAAGAAGGTCACATAGCCTTTGTGCGGCGTGCTACGCAGTCCTTCGCTGAGTTCGGGACGTGCTGTCCCAAGGATACCATCCAACGAAACGAGTCGGCGGCATCGTTGATCGATCTGCACGACGAAACTTTCCCCGTCTTCACTGCCACTTTGGTCGAAGATGAAATCGGATAAATCGCGCAAATCGGCGCGGGCATCGGTCGAATAAGATAGCGTCCGGCTCACGCCGCGAGTTTTCCCGCGCGGCGCTTGTCGAGACTTTCACGAACGTGCACCAGAACCTCCTCCGACGTATGCGACCCACCCCGCGCGATCGACGCCTGAATCGTTTCGCGCAATGCCGCTAATTTGTGTTCGCGCTCTTCTACGAGGCGCAAACCTTCGCGCACGACTTCGCTGGCCGATCCGTAGCGACCGTCGGCGAGCATTGCCTCGATCCAGCTTTCCCAGCGTTTGCCGACGGAGACGTTCATTATGGCTGTCCTTCAATTATCGTGCGTGCAGGGTCGCACGATAACAGAAATAGCGCAATTTTTGCTATCGGAGAATGTGGGGGTCGCTCAACGGCCACCGATTTCATCCTCTTCGCCACCGGCGGCATACCAAGGCGTGCCGGATTTGCCCGACGCCCGGTGTTCGGCCAGCTTGCGTTTCAGATGCGCGGCATAGCGTCGCCCGATCCAGATCAGCACCAGCGCACCGGCGACCGAAGCAAATATCGGGAGGAGAACGCTCACTCGACGGTCACCGATTTCGCCAGATTGCGCGGCTGGTCGACATCGGTGCCTTTGGCGACGGCGACATGATAGGCGAGCAGTTGCACGGGTACCGCATAGACCAACGGCGCGATCAGCGGGTGGACTTTGGGCATTTCGATGGTCGCCATTGCGTCGCCGCCGCCCTCTGCAATGCCTTCGGCATCGGAGATCAGAACGACCTTTGCGCCGCGCGCCATCGCCTCGTGCATATTGCTGACAGTCTTTTCGAACAGCGGCCCCGATGGCGCGATGACAATCAGCGGAACATTCTCGTCGATCAGCGCGATAGGGCCGTGCTTCATTTCACCCGAGGCATAACCTTCGGCGTGGATATAGCTGATTTCCTTGAGTTTCAGTGCCCCTTCGAGCGCGAGCGGATAGTCCGGTCCGCGCCCAAGATAGAGCACGTCACGCGCGCCCGCGATGGTGTGGGCCATAGCCTCGATATCGGCATCATGCGCGAGCGCGGCGTTGATAGCAGCAGGCACTTCGGTGAGGTGCTCGACGATCTCACGCTCGTCGGCGGCGGATAGCTTGCCCTTGGCGCGGGCGAGGTTGACCGCGAGGGCCGCCATCACCGCGAGCTGGCAGGTGAACGCCTTGGTCGAGGCGACGCCGATTTCAGGACCGGCGTGGGTGGGGAGCAACAGATCGACCTCGCGCGCCATGCTGCTGGTCGGGACATTGATAATGCCCGCCGTAGTCAGCCCGCCGCTTTTCATATGGCGGAGCGCCGCCAGTGTGTCGGCCGTCTCGCCCGATTGCGATACAACAATGCCGAGCATGTCGGGCAGCAGGACCGGGTCGCGGTAACGGTATTCGGAAGCGACATCGACCTCGACCGGCACCCGCGCGAGTTGTTCGATCCAGTACTTGCCGATCATCCCGACATAAGAAGCGGTGCCGCACGCAACGATGACGACGCGTTTGATGGTCGAGAGGTCGAAATCCATCTGCGGCAAGCCGACCTGTTCCTCAAGCGGGCGCAGATAGGAGCGCAACGTCTGGGCGACGACGGTTGGTTGCTCGTAGATTTCCTTGAGCATGAAGTGCCGGTAATTGCCCTTTTCCATCAGCGCCGCCGACACACCCGACAGAGTGATTTCGCGGGTGACGGGTGTGTTGTCGCGGTCGAAGATCTCGGCACCGTCGCGGGTAATGACGACCCAGTCGCCCTCTTCCAGATAGGCAATCCGCTGGGTCAGCGGTGCGAGCGCCAGCGCGTCGGAGCCGAGATAGGTCTCGCCCTCGCCATAGCCGACCACCAGCGGCGAGCCGAGCCGCGCGCCGATGAGCATGTCGGGATGCTGGCGAAAGGCGATGGCGAGCGCGAACGCGCCGCGCAGACGTGGGAGCACTACCTTGACCGCATCCTGCGGTGACTTGCCCGCTTCGACCTGCTCGCTGACGAGATGGGTAACGATTTCGGTGTCGGTCTGGCTTTCGAAAATACGTCCCCTCGACGTCAACTCTTCGCGCAATGTCTTGAAATTCTCGATGATGCCGTTGTGAACCAACGCGACCTCGCCCGTCGCATGCGGGTGCGCGTTGGCGGTGTTGGGCGCCCCGTGCGTTGCCCAGCGGGTGTGGGCAATGCCGGTGAGGCCCGAGGCAGGATCGGCGGTGAGGACGCGGGCAAGGTTCGCCAGCTTGCCCTCGGCACGGCGACGGACGAGTTCGCCGTCCACAACAGTGCAAATGCCCGCCGAGTCATAACCGCGATATTCCATCCGCTTGAGCCCGTCGACGAGCCGGTCGGCGACCGCGTCTTTTCCGACAATTCCGATAATGCCGCACATATTAGATCAGGCTTTCGCTAAAAGGTGTAAGGGATCCGGACGCCCGGCATGTTCGCCGGAAAGTCCTTGGTATTGCGGGTAACGAGAATGCGCCCGCGCACCTGCGCTGACGCAAGGATGAGCGCGTCGGGCGATTTGAACCGCGGTCGTTCGCGGCGCAAGGCAGCGGCACGGCGCGATATCTCGGCATCGACCTCGTCCATACCAAAGCCCGACATGAAGGTTTCCATCACGGCGAGCTGTGATTGCGAACCCTTTGACAGCAGCTCGACCCAGACCATCCGGCTGATCCACGCCCGCGACCCGCCGTCCGTCGCGCGATCGAGCTCGATCAACGCCGGACGATAGCCGGCAAGAGCATCGATCAGGATGTTCGAGTCGAAGGTAAAGCCGCTCACTCGGACCCGGGCATTTTTGGTTCGGGATATTTGCCGTCGAGCATATCGAGATAAATTTGGCGCTGGCGATCGTCCTCGGCATCGAAAAGATCGGGAAACTCAGCCTTCACATCCTCGTAATCGTCGTCCCACGGACGGGTCCATGACGCGCGCTCGCGGCGCTGCCACTCCACAGCGTCGCCGATGTCGGTGCGGTCCTTCCAAAGCCCGAACCCGGCTTCGAGCCAGTCCTTTTTGCCCAAAGCAGGAACTTGTGCCCGATAGTTGCTTACAGCTTCACGCACGACAGACGCGCGCGAGCGACCTTCATCGGCCGCCTTCGCGTCGAGCCACTCGATATCATCATCAGGCAGATCGGCGAGAATCCGTTTCATGACATATTGATATCATACCATGATATCATGTCAAGCCAGGTTGGTCGTCGAGCCTCGCCGCGAGCCGACAACGCGGCCCGCACTTCAGGCGACGAGTGCCACCAGCGACAGCGCGAAAGCGGCCAGAGAGACCAGCACACGCGTCCGGTGCCACGCCGCCCACCGCTTCAGTGCGGCGGGCAAATCCGCATCAGGCACAGCGCGCCGCTCGAACGCTGCATTCGCCGATTTGAAGAACAGCTGGTAGATTGCCAGCAAGCTACAGGTCAGCACAGCCGCCGCGACCGCTGCCAGACTTGCTGATGCAAAAATGCCAGACTTCCAGACAGCCAGCACCGCCGCCAGCACGGTCGCCACCGGCGGCACGATTGTGAGCGGCGCGAAGAAGCGGAACAACATCGGACCGAACATCGGGTGCAGCCCGAAAAATGTTTCTGCAGACAAGGTGCGAAAATAGGGAAGCAGCAGCCGGTCCTCGGCGAGCAATGCTCCTGCGAGCAAGCCGAGGCTTAACGCGGCGATCAGTGCCGGGATCTGGCTATCCACGCCCCTTGCCCTTGCGCGCCGCCATCATCGTGCGGAAACCCTTGGCCCAGCCGGGCTTGCTTTCCTGTTTGCCGCGCGCAACGGCGAGGGCGTCAGGAGCGACATCGGCGGTGATGACGCTGCCTGCCGCGACGATTGCACCCGGGCCGATTGTAACGGGCGCAACAAGTGCGCTGTTCGAACCGACAAATGCGCCTGCGCCGATCTCGGTCTTGTATTTGAAGAACCCGTCATAGTTGCAAGTGATCGTCCCTGCGCCGACGTTTGCGCCCGCGCCGACCTCTGCATCGCCGAGATAGGTCAGGTGGTTGGCTTTTGCGCCCGCGCCCATCGTCGTTTTCTTGACCTCGACGAAATTGCCGACCTTTGATTTTTCGCCAAGAACGGCTCCGGGGCGGAGGCGGGCAAAGGGGCCGACTTCGGCGCGCAGGCCGACAGTTGCCCCTTCCAAATGGCTGAACGCGCGGATCGTTGCGCCGTTGGCGACGCTGACGCCAGGACCAAAGAACACATTCGGTTCTATCAGGACATCGCGGCCGACTTGCGTATCCCAGCTGAACCAGACCGTCTCAGGCGCGACCAAGGTTGCGCCTTCGGCCATGACCTCCGCACGGCGCGCGGCCTGCCAGTCGGCCTCGACACCCGCCAGTTCGGCGCGGCTGTTGACGCCCGCGACTTCGCCCTCGGCACAGGTTATGACCGCGCAGTGCCGTCCGTCGGCATTGGCGATGTTGACGATGTCGACGAGATAGTATTCGCCCGCTGCATTGTCGTTCCAAACCCGCGGGAGCAGCGCAAACAGATCGACAGCGCGTGCCGCCATCAGCCCCGAATTGCAAAGACGGACAGCGCGTTCAGCCTCACTTGCGTCCGTATGCTCGACCATTTTGGCGATCACGCCATCGTCAGCAATCACGCGGCCGTAGCGCAATGTGTCCTGCGGCTCGAAGCCAAGCACAACCACGGCTGGCGCGTCGGACTCACGGAGCCGGGCGAGCATCGCGTTCATGGTCTCTGCGCGAACGAGCGGGACGTCGCCATAGAGGATGAGGACATCACCCTCGAAGCCAGCCAGCGCGGCTTCAGCCTGTTGCACGGCATGGCCGGTGCCGTGCTGCGGCTCTTGTACCGCGACATCGATGCCCATCGGCCCGACCGCCGCCTCGATCTGCTCGCGCCGCGCACCCGCGACGACGACGGTGCGCTGCGGGGCAAGTTCGGCAGCGCTGGCGAGCAGGTGCAGCAGCATCGGACGACTCGCTATCGGATGCAGCACCTTGTGCACACCGGATTTCATCCGCGTGCCCTGCCCCGCCGCCAGCACCACGATAGCTACATCACGCATCGAAAACCTCCGTTAGGCGCGGCCCTAGCCCTTGCGCCACTTCGTCCACAAGTGCCGCACGAGCATCAAAGGCGGCATCCGCAGCCAGTGCGAGCGGATGTAGAAGACCTGGCGGATAAAGCGGCGCGTCGCGCGGCCCCAGCCGTCACGGGCAAGGAGGCGGGCGCGGTACCATTTGTCCTGTCGATGCCAGCGGTTGTGACGCGCGGGAATCGGCGCGCCGAACAGATCGGTGGAGAGCCGCAGGCTGCGGGTAACGGACTCGACCAGACCGTGGAGGTGCGCGCGGCTGTCGAGTTTCGCCCAGAACGCCTCGCTCTCGAACTCGCGGACCAGCCGGTCGATGTCCCACAGATTCCGCAAGCCGCCCGCCAGATCGCCGTCGGCCAGCAAATGCGCGGCGGCGTGAACGATCATGTCCTCCGGGCACAGTACGCGCAGGCCGTTTTCGAGGGGGACGCTCGCCGCGATCATCGCCGCTGCGTCGGGCGTGGGCCGCGCGGTCAGCGGCAGAATCGTGTGGTGGACGTCGATCATCCGGTCGCGGTCGCGGTGAATGAGCGGGGGGAGCTCGTGCATCCAGCGGCGGTAGTATTCGTCGTCATAGGGGTCTGGCTTCACCCACTCCCAGCCCGCCGCAATCAGCGCCGCTTCGACCTCGTCGAGCCGGTCGCGGGGGACGAGAATGTCGAGATCGCCGATCAGCCGCCCCTGCCCCGCGTCCAGCCCTGCTGCGACGAACGCGGTCCCTTTCAGCAACACGACCGGCACATTTAGCGGAGCCAGCGCGCGGCGGGCCATTTCGGCTTCCCAAAGCGCTTCGGTGCGGCCGACTTCGGCATCGGCGCGGGCGTTGCCGAGGACCGATTGTACATCATCGGGCAGGTCGAGGCCGTCGAGGCGGTGCGCCAGGCTGGCGAGCAGCCGTTCAGCGCGCGCGGCGCAAAGAATGCCGGTCCATGCCTCGGTATCGAGTTCGGTTGCGCTCGCGGGGTCGGCGAGCAGGGCGGCGACTGTTGCGGCGGTCATTTACCTGTGCTCCTGCGAAAGCAGGAGCCCTGCCCACAGACAGAAGTGCTTGTCTCCAAGGCTCCTGCTTTCGCAGGAGCACAAAAGTGACCGGCGCTCATAACGCGCTCCACAGGTCGTCGATCATCCGGCGCGCGGTCGGCATGTCGGGGTAGTCGAGCGCAACCGATGGCACGCCTTCGACAAGACCGGTTAGCGCCGCGAACCCGCGTTCGCCCATCGCGACATAATTGGTCGAGGCTTGGGTCAGCCGCACGAACGCTTCGCTCGGCGGCACGGGCCGCGCGGCTTCGGGCAGGCCGAAACGCGGGAACAAGACTAGCGCGGGGGCAGCAGAGGTGTGCATCGCCGCCAGCGCACCGGCGGGCGGCATGACGTGGCGGATGCGGCCCTTGGGCGTGTCGCTCAGCACTGGACCAAAGCGGGCCGGATCGAGCACCGCCAGCGCCGCATCGATGCTTTCGTTCTTCAGGCTGGAAGGACGCGGGAACGGGTGGGCCATGCCGGTCACGGGTTCGATCAGCGCGAATTCGTCGCCCATGAAGCGCCAGCCATCGCTGCCGAGAAGGGTCGCGAGCGTGGACTTCCCCGCGCCGCTCTCGCCGGTCAGGATCAGCGCACGGCCGTCCCGTTCGACGCTGGCGGCGTGGAGCAGCAAAAAGCGCCGCTCGCCAAGTGCCAGTTGCAGGTTCATGCCCATTTCGGCGGCAAGCAGACCGAGGCGAAGGGGAAGTGGTACGGCTTCGGGGAGGGTAAAGTCGCCTGCAATCGCCACCGAAGGCCGAAGCCAGCGCCGCCACGGCTTTGCCGGTTCGAGGCGAACGGTAAAATCGGGGACGCCCGATGGCTTGGGATAGTCGCGGTATAGGCTTTCCAGCGCCGTGATCGGCGCGCGCCATGCCGAACCGATGCGGAACGCAACGGGGCCGACCTGAACGTCGAAGCGGTGGTTCATATGGCTTCGACCAGGCCGGTGGTGACGAGTTCGTCGAGCCGTTCGGCAAGTGCCGCGTGCTCATGGGTACCGAGCCGCTTGCCGAGCGTATCGACGTCCGCTTCCTCCTCACCCAACGCATCCAATATGGTCGGCACGACTTCTGCCACCAGATGCGTCGCGCCCGAGCGGCGGTCGTAGATCGCGGTCATCGCATCGAGGCGGATTCGGCGCAGCACGCCGTCGGGAGGCGCGCGGAATTTCACGGCTGTGTGGCTCAGCGCGGCATCTGGAGCGAGGCGTAGCAGGTGAATCCGCTCTGACCGCGCTGGAGGCGGCGTATGTAGTTTGTCCAAGCCTGGCTCTTCGAAGGATCGGTGCCGGGGAAAGAACGCCCGCTGAGCGCGGCCTTGACGTCCTCGCCCTTCAGCGGTGTCGGCGAACCGGGGAATGCGCCCGCCGTGCCAGTCGGGACGACGCTACCGTCGGCGGCGATATAGCTGCCGGTGCGGCCAGCATCGGGGACGGGTATCTGGCAGGTCAGCACCGAGGTCGCAGCCTGCGCGATGGCGGGGCGGATTGTCACGACGGCGGCAACGCCAAGGCCACCGAGGCGCAACAGGGTGCGGCGCGCGGCCACATCGGGCTCATCGCCACCGGTCACCGGGTTTCCGGCGTCGAATTCGTCCTGTCCGTTCATGGTCGTCGTGCTGCCCCGCTATACCGCCACGCGATTGTTTGCGGTGACATAACCACAAAATCCATGTCTGGCGATGATGATTGGTTAACTTAGGTGGCGGGTGGCCCTAGTCGGGACACTCTTTCGTTCGCCTTTTGCAAAAACCGGATAAAGCCGCCGTCATGGTCCGCATCGTTCTTGCCCTGATACTGGTCTGTCTGGCGACTGTGTTTGCGGCACTGGTGCCTGACGCGCGGGTTGGCGCGGTGCTGGTCGGCGGGCTTGGTGCCGTGATACTGGCGGCGGGTGCAGCGGGCGAGCGGGCGCAACCGGTCGGACGCCCCCTGCCAGCCCCCGATACGCTGCCCGACCAGATCCTGATCGATGCGATTGCCGAACCCGTCCTGCTGGTTGTCGACGGGCGTGTCCGCATCGCCAATGCGGCGGCACGCGCACTGCTAGGGCCGCATATCATCGGCGAGGACGTGCGCCTCGCCATCCGCCACCCGGCCGCCGCCGAGCGGCTGGGCGCGGGCGGTGCCGATGGCGCAACCGAGCTGATCGGGCTGGGCGGGCGCGACCAGCGGGTGCAGATGCAGGTGGCGACAATTGCGCCGGGGCGGCGGCTGGTCCATCTGATCGACCGCACGACCAGCTACGCGGCGGAGCGTGCCCGCGTCGATTTCGTCGCGAACTCGAGCCACGAGCTGCGGACGCCGCTCGCCGCGATCATCGGTTTCATCGAAACGCTCGACGACGGAAAGGCAGGGGCCGATGCCGAGGTTCGCAACCGGTTCCTGTCGGTGATGATGAAGGAAGCGCGGCGGATGCAGCGCCTGATCGACGATCTGATCTCGCTGAGCCGGATCGAGGCGGAGAAATACCGCCTGCCTGAAACACCGGTGGCACTGGGTAGGTTGATCGAGGAAATCGCTGCCGACCTGCGCGACACCGATGCGACCGCGCGCGTGGATTTGAAAATCGACATCGCGCCCGGTGTGCCGATGGTGGCAGGCGATACCGCGCAACTGGCGCAAGTGCTCCACAATCTGGTCGGCAATGCGCTCAAATACGGGAAGCGCGGGACACCGGTGACCATTGGACTGCGCCGCGACGGCGAAACGCTGATCCGTTTGTCGGTCGCCGATCAGGGCGAAGGCATTGCCGCCGAACATCTACCCCGCCTGACCGAGCGTTTTTACCGCGTCGATCCGGGGCGCAGCCGCGCACAGGGCGGCACCGGGCTCGGGCTCGCCATCGTCAAACATATTGTCGAGCGGCACCGGGGGCGGCTCGATATTGTCAGCACGCCGGGCGCGGGAACGACAGTGTCGATATTGCTGCCGCCCGCGATATTGCCCCCCACCGCGTTGTCGCTGTCACAATAGTGTCACCGAACTGAAACTTAAGGGACGTTCGGTGCCGCTAGGGGCGCTGTACGACCGGGCGCGTCCGCCCGACCTGATCCTTGGGGGACCGATGACCTTTTACCGCGCCACCGCCGTGCTGACGCTCGCACTTGCAACACTTTCGGCCTGCGACTCGGGTGCAGGTGGCGGCGAGTCGCGCAATCAAGTCCGCGCCGTCGGTTCATCGACAGTCTATCCGTTCGCAACGGCGATTGCCGAGCAGTTCGTCAACACAAACCCCAAGTTCAAATCGCCGATCGTCGAATCGACCGGCACGGGCGCAGGCTTCAAATTGTTCTGCAGCGGCATCGGCGCGGCCTTCCCCGATATCTCGACGGCTTCGCGCCGGATCAAGAAATCCGAATATGAGGCGTGCGCGGCCAAGGGCGTCAAAGAGATCGTCGAACTCCAGATCGGCCTCGACGGCATTGCCTTTGCCGAATCGAACAAGGGGCTGAAAATCCCGTTGACCGTCGTCGATCTCTATAAGGCGCTGGCCGCGACACCGTTCGGCAAGCCGCAGACTGCCAAGACGTGGAAGGACGTGAACCCCGCGCTGCCCGCCGAACCAATCAAGGTGTACGGACCGCCGTCGACGTCAGGCACGCGCGATGCGCTCGCCGAACTAATCCTGGCCAAGGGCTGCGACAGCGACCCCGCGATGAAGGCGCTCAAGAAAAGCGACGATGCCGCGCACAAGAAAATCTGCACGACCGTGCGCGAGGACGGTGCGTTCGTGGATGCGGGCGAGAACGACAATCTGATCGTGCAGAAGATCGAGGCCGACCCGAAAGCGCTCGGCATTTTCGGCTTTTCGTTTTTCGCGGAGAACAAGGACAAGCTGATCGCCAACACGCTGAACGGCATTGCGCCCGCCTATGCGTCGATCTCCGACTTCAGCTATCCCGGTGCACGGCCGCTCTACATCTATGTGAAGGCAGCGCATCTCAACGCGATTCCCGGCCTAAAGGAATTCGTAGCCGAATTCGCCAAGGGCTGGGGACCGGACGGCTTCCTCGCCAAAAAGGGCATGGTCATTGCGCCAGAAGCTGCCCGTGCCGAGGCGGCCGCTGCCGCGCGCGATTTCAAACCGCTCGACCCGTCGGTGCTGAAGTAAGCAAGCAGGATCCGAGCCGGTGTCGCTGACACTGATTTTCGTGCTGGTCGCGGGGCTAGGCGCGGTTGCCTGGTTGATCGGTCGTGCACGCGCAGGCAAGTTTGGCGTGCCGGCCCGCGCACAGCATTCTCTGCCGGGGTATCACGGTGCCTATGTCGCACTGTGGACGGCGCTGCCTGCGCTGCTGTTCGCCATTGTCTGGGCGGGGGTTTCGCCGGGGCTGGTGACGCAGCGGGTCATCGCCAGTCCGGCGGCAGCCTCGCTCGCCGCCGACCCGTTCGCCCGCCCTGCGATCCTGTCCGAAGCGCGCGGGCTGGCCGAGGGGACGTTGCAGACCGCGTTCAACCCGGCGGCGGAGGCGCTTGCGCCGGAGTATAAGGCGGCGAAGCTTCACTATGGGCTGATCGGCCTCGTGCTGGCGGCGATATTGGCGTTTGCGGGCGGGCTTTATGCCTTCACGCGCATCCGGCCCGATTTCCGCGCGCGGACCAGTGTCGAGCGGGCGGTCACGATCACCCTGCTACTCGCCTCGCTGATCGCGATTCTGACGACAATCGGCATTGTCGCATCGCTGTTGTTCGAATCGATCCGCTTTTTCGGCAAGGTCGGCCTGTTCGACTTCCTGTTCGGCACGCGCTGGAGCCCGCAGGCGGCGACTGGCGGCGATATGAAGGCGCTGGGGGCGATCCCCCTGTTCTGGGGAACGATCTTTATCGGCGCGATCATTGCGATGCTGGTCGCAATCCCGCTCGGCCTGATGAGCGCGATTTACCTGACGCAATATGCCGCCGCCAACACGCGCAAATGGATGAAGCCGCTGCTTGAGATCCTCGCGGGGGTGCCGACGGTGGTATACGGCTATTTCGCGGCGCTGACCGTGGCTCCCATCATCCGCGAGTTCGGCGACTGGGTCGGTATTCCCGGCACGAGTTCGGAAAGCGCGCTGGCGGCGGGTCTTGTCATGGGCATCATGATTATCCCGTTTGTGTCGTCGATGGCGGACGATTCGTTTGCCGCCGTGCCGCAGGCGATGCGCGACGGGTCGCTGGCGATGGGCGCGACCAAGTCCGAAACTATCCGCCGGGTGCTCGTCCCCGCCGCGCTCCCCGGCATCGTTGGCGGCGTCCTGCTCGCGGTCAGTCGCGCCATCGGCGAAACGATGATCGTGGTGATGGCGGCAGGGCTTGCCGCGAACATGACCGCCAATCCGTTCGCCAGCGTGACCACGGTGACGGTACAGATCGTGCAATTGCTGACCGGCGATCAGGAGTTCGACAGTGCCAAGACGCTCGCCGCCTTCGCGCTCGGGCTGGTGCTGTTTATCGTTACGCTGTTGCTCAACATTGTCGCGCTGAGCGTCGTCAAAAAATACCGTGAGGCTTATGACTGAGGCCCGCCTCCCAACCGATTGGCGATCCGACGCGATGCAGAAGCGCATCCGGCAACGCTATGTCTCCGAACGCAATTTCAAGTTCCTCGGGCTGTTCGCGGTCACGCTGTCGGCGGGGTTTCTTGCGTTCCTGATCGTCACCATGGGCTGGAACGGCGCGCGCGGGTTTACGCGCAGCAACATCGATGTGCCGTTCGATTTTCCCGCACTGGCGATCCCGCTGTCGGCAGCGGCGCTTTCGGGCGGCGGCGACGCGGATTCGCAATTTGCCGCAGCCGATTTGCCGGGGGCGACGACCCGCGCTGCCGAAGCCGCTTTCGGTCCCGGCAGCGGGGCCGCACTGTCCGACAGCGGCTGGCTGGCCGTGCGGCGCGCAATTCAGGCCGACCCCGGTATCATGACGCGCAAGGCCGTGATTTCGGTCCCCGCCTCCCCGGCGCTCGGCATTGCCGAAGCGGACGAAGGCGATCCGGCGATGCAAAAGCTTTACGCGGCGCTCGACGCCAAGGGCGCTGTCTCGCGCAGCTTCAACCTGAGCTTCCTGACTGACAGCGACGCGACCGATCCGACGCAGGCGGGTATCTGGGGTGCACTCAAGGGCTCGCTGCTGACGATGCTCGTCACGATCATGCTCGCCTTTCCCATCGGCGTGCTGTCGGCGATCTACCTTGAGGAATATGCGCCGCGAAACCGCTGGACCGACCTGATCGAGGTCTCGATCAACAATCTCGCCGCCGTCCCGTCGATTATTTTCGGACTGCTGGGGCTGGCGGTGTTCCTTAATACGTTGGACCTGCCGCGATCTGCGCCGCTGGTGGGCGGGATGACGCTCGCGCTGATGACGATGCCTGTCATCGTGATCGCAGGACGCAACGCGATCAAGGCGGTGCCGCCGTCGATCCGCGATGCGGCGCTCGGCATCGGTGCGTCGCCGATCCAGGTTGTGTTCCACCACGTTCTGCCGCTCGCGCTCCCCGGCATATTGACTGGAACCATTATCGGCATGGCACGCGCGCTTGGCGAAACTGCGCCGCTGCTGATGATCGGGATGCGGGCGTTCGTGGCGACACCGCCGAGCGGGATAACCGACCCGTCGAGCGTCCTGCCCGTCCAGATTTTCCTGTGGTCCGACGAAATTTCGCGTGGCTTCATCGAGAAGACCAGTGCCGCGATCATCGTGTTACTGGTGTTCCTGCTCGCCATGAACGGCGCCGCCATCTACCTCCGCAACAGATTCGAGACACGCTGGTGACAGAGTCCACAATCAAGATGACCGCGCGCAATGTGTCGGTCTGGTACGGCCAGAAAAAAGCCATCGACGATGTATCGATCGACGTCGATCGCGAGAATGTAACCGCGTTCATCGGTCCGTCGGGTTGCGGCAAGTCGACGTTTCTGCGGACGCTCAACCGGATGAACGACACGGTGGCGTCGGCGCGGTTCGAGGGCGATATCACCCTCGACGGTGAGAATATCTATGCGCCGTCGATGGACGTCGTGCAGCTGCGCGCGCGGGTGGGCATGGTGTTCCAGAAGCCCAACCCGTTCCCCAAATCGATCTACGAAAACGTCGCCTATGGTCCGCGCATCCACGGCCTCGCCACTGCCAAGGCCGACATGGACCGGATCGTCGAGGAATCTCGGGTGCGCTCAGGGCTGTGGGAAGAGGTCAAGGATCGCCTCGACGCGAGCGGCACTGCATTGTCCGGCGGGCAGCAGCAACGGCTGTGCATCGCGCGCGCCATCGAGGTCGATCCCGAAGTCATCCTGATGGACGAGCCTTGTTCGGCGCTCGACCCGATTGCGACGGCACGGATCGAGGAGCTTATCCACGCGCTGCGCGGGCGGTTTGA
>JANNVL010000002.1:0-1799 GCA_031408195.1 Sphingomonadales bacterium
CGCATCGAGCGGGTTGGTGATGCAGATGACGAACGCGCCCGGCGCATTCGCCTTGATGCCCTCGCCGACCGCCTTCATGACCTTCAGGTTGATGCCGAGCAAATCGTCGCGGCTCATGCCCGGTTTGCGCGCAATCCCGGCGGTGACGATGATCACGTCCGCGCCCGCGATATCGGCATAATCGTTGCTGCCGGTGATCGTCGCGTCGAATCCCTCGACGGGGCCGCACTGCGACAGATCGAGCGCCTTGCCCTGCGGCACGCCTTCGACGACGTCGAACAACACGATGTCGCCCAAACTCTTGAGCGCGGCGAGATGCGCGAGCGTGCCACCGATATTCCCAGCGCCGATCAGCGCGATTTTCTTGCGTGCCATGTAGCGCAGTCCTTCCCTTACGGTGCGTGGAATTGCGCGCGCCGTAGGGGAGGCAGAGAGTCGGGGCAACCGCTATCTTTGCTAGTCATTCGCAGTAGCGAGAAAGGCTATTTTCCTGCCATTTCCTGCACCAAAATCATCCAGTGCTTGACCCCGTCGTCGAGCGCCTTGACCGGCAGTCGTTCGTCCTTGCCATGTGCGCGCAGGTCCATCGGTACGCGGACCCATTCGCCGCCGACACCGTACACCGGAATGCCTGCCACGCGGAACGGGCGCGCGTCCGATGCGCCGGTCGACATTTCGGGCGCGACCGGCATCCCCGGGTGAAGCGTCTGCACTGCCTTGGTATAGGCCGCGACGACATCGGGGCGCAGCGGCGACGTCAGCGACGACACATAGTCGTCGTTGCGCGTCACTTTCACGCCGTCGCCCGCGATCTTCTGCAATTCGGCGAGCGTCGCATTGGGATCGATGCCCGGGAAAATGCGGCAGTTGACCATCGCCGTCGCCAGCTGCGGCAGCGCGTTGTCGGCATGGCCGCCGAAGAGCCGGGTTGCCACGCAACGTGTACGAGTGAGCCCCGCATAGGTCTCATCCGCTTCGATCAGATCGGGCGCGGCGGTGTCGTCGGGATTGGCGAGCCATTTGGTGATCGCTGCCGTGATGTTGGGGCGCGGATCGATCTTGGCCGCAGCCGCAAAATAAGCGCGCGACGTCTCGTTGAGCATCGGCTGGAACCGGTACGCCTCGAGCCGGTCGAGCGCGTGCGCCAGTTCGTAGATCGCGTTGTCCTTGCGCGGCTTGGACGAGTGCCCGCCGCGATTGGTGACGGTGAAGGTGTAGCCCGCAAAGGTCTTCTCTGCCGTCTGGATGCTCGCGCCCAATGGTTTGTCGTTCGGCAGATAGCCGATCCCACCACCATCGGCGTTGAGGCCGAGTTCGGGATTGCCCATCATCGCGCGCCATTCGGTCGCGCCCTTTTCCGCTCCGATGCCGTTGGTTTCCTCGTCGCCGGTAAAGAACACGACGAGGTCGCGCTTCGGCTTGAAACCCGCCACCTTGAGCTGGATCAGCGCGCGCGAGATCGCGACGATCCCCGCCTTCATGTCGATGGTCCCCCGCCCGTAATAATAGCCGCCCTTTTCGGTCAGGACGAACGGGTCGGTGGTGGAGTCTTCACGCTTGGCCTCGACGACATCCATATGGCCCATCAACATGATCGGGCGCTTGGCCGGTTTGCCTGCCGCGCGCCAGACGACCATCAATACGGCGGTCTTCGGGTCGCCCTTGGTCTCGTACGGCATGACCATCACATCGGCGTCGGCAAAGCCCACTTTCTTGAATTCGCCAGCGAGGTAGGTCGCCATCTCGGGCACCTTGCCCCGCCCGAGCACCGTCGGCGTGTCGATGACCGTGCGGAACAT
>JANNVL010000003.1:0-4785 GCA_031408195.1 Sphingomonadales bacterium
AACCGCAGAACTGCCGGGCACCCCCTATTGGGGGCCCCTTTCTGTTACCCCGTCACCCACACGGGACACCCAATCGGGTGTCCCGAGGCGATACGAGGCGATAGCAGCCCGCGCTAAACTAGACTCTTCGACGCCTGTTCGTACACGTCCTTCGACCCCCCTGCGCGTCCGACGATCCGTTCGAGCGCCGCGCGCATCATTTCGGCGCGTGCACCGTCAAACCGTCGCCAGCGACCGAGCGGCGGCACCATCTTGGCCGCCGTCTGCGGGTTGACCGGATCGAGCGCCAGAATCTGGTCGGCCAGAAACGCATAGCCGCGCCCGCCGACCCCGTGAAACGCGCGCTGGTTGACCGCGAATGCGCCGACCAGCGCGCGGAACCGGTTGGGGTTCGAATAGGCGAAGTCTGGGTGGCCAAGCAGTTGCTCGACCGCAGCCAGCGTGTCGGTCCGTGTCGATAGCGCCTGGGTCGAAAACCATTTGTCGATGACCAGCGCATTGCCCCGATACCGGTTGTAGAAAATGTCGAGCGCCGCGACCCGCTCGGGCGCATCGCCGTTCGCCAATGTCATTAGCGCCGCCATCCGGTCGGTCATATTGTCCGCTGCGCCGAACTGTTCAAACGCCAGTCTCGCGCCCTCTGCCGGGTCCGCCGCCGCAATCGAGCCGAGCGCGACATTGCGGATGCGGCGGGCACCCTTGGCCTCGGGGGAATATTCGAACGCGCGACCTGCATTCGCCTCGTACAGCGCCCGCCAGCGCGGCAGATGCGCCTTGCCGATGGCGACGCGCAACTTGTCGCGCGCGGTCGTTATCCCCTCGGGATCGACGATCAGCATCTGGTCGCCGACAAACGATTCGCTGGGAAGCAGCACGGCTTCGCCAACAAAAGCGGAATCGAGATCGGGGTCCGCAAGCGTCGCGCCGACTGCGTCGATCACAGCCGCCGGATCGACGGGTTGCCCTGAAATATCGGCGACCAGCGTATCGAGCATCAGCTGCTGCATTGCCTCGTACCGCGCGAACGGATCGTCATCGTGCGCCGATAGAAACGCGAGATCGGACGCCGTTCGGTCGGTCTCGATGACTACGGGCGCGGAAAAATCGCGGTTGATCGACAGCACCGGGCGCGCGGCCCATCCGTCGAAGCGCAATTCCTCACTGGCTGTGTCAAGCACATGCAGCGTCTCGCCGCGATGCTCGCCGGTCGCGCGGTCGAACAGCGCGAGTTTGAGCGGCAGCGGCATCGGTGCCTTAACCGGCTGGCCGGGCGTTGCGGGCACTGCTTGATCGAGCGACACCACCGCCGTCTCGCCATCCATCTGCACGCTCGCGGTCAGTTTCGGCGTCCCCGCCTGTTCGTACCAGCGCCGAAAGCCGGTCAGATCGATGCCCCCGCCCTCTTCCATCGCACGGATAAAGTCCTCGCAGGTCGCGGCCTCGCCGTCGTGGCGCTCGAAATACAGATCGGTCCCGGCGCGAAACCGCTTCGCGCCAAGCATCGTGTGCATCATGCGGATGACTTCCGCGCCTTTGGAATAGACCGTCGCCGTATAGAAATTGCCGATTTCCATGTACGATTCAGGCCGGATCGAGTGCGCGAGCGGCCCTGAGTCCTCGGGGAACTGGCTGGCGCGAAGCCCTCGCACATCCTCGATCCGCTTGACCGCTGCCGAGCCTTGATCGCCTGAGAAACACTGGTCGCGGAACACCGTAAAGCCCTCTTTCAACGAAAGCTGGAACCAGTCGCGGCAGGTCACGCGGTTGCCCGACCAATTGTGGAAATACTCATGTGCCACCACCCCCGCGACCCCGTCGTAATCGAGGTCGGTCGCGGTGTCCGGATCAGCGAGGATGTAGCGGCTATTGAAGATGTTCAGCCCCTTGTTCTCCATCGCCCCGAAGTTGAAATCGTCGACCGCGACGATGTTGAACACGTCGAGGTCGTATTCGCGTCCGTAGACCGCCTCGTCCCACGCCATCGACGCCTTGAGCGCGGCCATGGCGTGCGCGGTCTTGGCGACGTCTTCTGCGCGGACCCAGATACCGAGCGATACGATGCGTCCGCCTATGGTCGTGAAACTGTCGGCATTGACGCTCAAATCGCCCGCGACCAGCGCGAACAGATAACAGGGCTTGGGATGCGGGTCGCGCCACTCGGCCCAGTGCCTGCCATCCTCTGCGTCGCCGTTCGCTGTATTGTCGCCGTTCGCCAGCAGCACCGGATAGGCGGTATTGTCGGCGACCATCCGCACCGCATAACGGCTGAGCACATCGGGCCGGTCGGGGAAGAAAGTGATCCGGCGAAACCCTTCGGCCTCGCACTGGGTGCACAGCAGCCCGCCCGAAGCATAGAGGCCCATCAACTGGGTGTTCTGTTCGGGCGCGGTCTCGACTTCGGTTTCGACGGTCGCCGCTGAGCCGGTCAGCGGAATGACCAGCTTGCCATCCTCGATCCGCCAGTCGTTGACCGCCTGTCCGTCGACCCTGACCGACAGCGGCACCAGCCCGTCGCCGTCGAGGACCAGCGGACGGTCGTGGTCGCCGCCCCGCGTAACCGACAGCGTCGCCGACACGCGTGTCCGTGCCGGAGCCAGATCGAAATCGAGCGCGATGTCGGGGACCAGCCAGTCGGGCGGGCGATAATCCTCACGGCGGACAATGTGCGGGGTGTCGGCAGCGACGGGGGAAGCAATCTGTACATCGAGCATGTGTCTGCTTTAGCATCCCTGCCGCCGGTGGCGAGGGGGCATTGCGCGGGCGCGGACGGCCCGATACGCACAGGGCCATAGTTTCGCTGGAGAGTTAGAATGTTTCGTCCCGCCCTCGCCGTTTCGCTCCTCGCCCTCGCTTCTCCGCTTGCTGCACAGGAATGGCAGCCCGAAATCGGCGCAGTCCGCGCGCATGTCGGTTTCCTTGCCAGCGACGAAATGAAGGGGCGCGAGGCGGGAACACCCGAATACGACATCGCCGCGCGCTATGTCGCAGCGCAGTTCGAGGCGCTTGGCCTGAAACCGGTCGGGGCAAAGGATAGCTATCTTCAACCCGTGCCACTGGTCACTTTCCGCGCCGCCAACGAGGGCAGTGTCGAACTGGTGCGCGGGGGGACCGCAACCAAACTCCAGTTCGGTGTCGATTATCTACCAGGAACCAATCCGCTCTCGCCCGAAACGGTCAAGGACGCCCAGCTCGTGTTCGTTGGTTTCGGTGTCGTCGCGCCGGGGTTCAAGCGCGACGATTATGCGGGCCTCGATGTGAAGGGCAAGATCGTTGTCATTCTGGGCGGTGCGCCCGCTACACTGCCGACCGAAGAGCGCGCGCATTATGGCAATGGCGTGACGAAGCGCCGCCTCGCCGCCGAGCGCGGGGCAATTGGCATTATCACCGTGCAGACCCCGACCCGCGAGAAGGTGTCGCCGTTCGCCCGAAATGCCCGCAACTGGCGCTATCTCGGCGCGACCTGGGCACATAGCGACGGCACGCCCGACTATCCCGGCGGTACCGCACCGGGCCTTGCGACCCTGAGCATGGCGGGTGCCGAAAAATTGTTCGCGGGAATGCCCGGCGGAGCCAAAGCGGCGTTCGACGCCGCCGAGGGCAAGGGTGCAAATCCCAAACGCGGGCCAATGCCGCTCAACGCCCGTGTTGCCCTGAAATCCGAAATCGCGCGCGCGCCGAGCAGCAATGTCGCGGGTCTGCTCGAAGGGTCGGACCCCGTGCTCAAGGACCAGGTCGTCGTCCTGTCCGCGCACCTCGACCATGTCGGCATTTGTCCCGAGGTGAAGGGCGACACGATCTGCAACGGCGCGATGGACAATGCGATGGGCATCGCTTCAATGATCGAGGTCGCGCACGGTTTCAAACATCTCAAAGTCCGCCCGAAACGCTCGATCCTGTTCTTGGCAGTCACGGCAGAGGAAAAGGGGCTGATCGGTGCAGATTATTTCGCGCAGAACCCGACACTGCCCAAGGGAAATCTAGTCGCCAACGTCAATCTCGACATGCCGATCGTCACCTATGACTTCAAGGATGTCGTCGCCTTCGGGGCAGAGCGGTCGAGCATCGGCCCCGCTGTCGCGCGCGCGGGCGCGACGATGGGGATTGCGCTCGTCCCCGACCCTGAACCCGAACAGGGTATTTTCACGCGGTCGGACCATTACCGGTTCGTGCAGCAGGGTATTCCGTCGGTGTTCCTCGTCACCGGCCCCGGCGGCGAAGGCGCGGTCGTCGGCAAGGCGTTTCAGAAAAACCACTATCATCAGCCATCCGACGACACGAACCTGCCGTTCGTGTGGAGTGCGGCGACCAAATTCGTCGCGCTCAACCTTGCCATCGCACGCGATCTTGCCGATAGCCCTGAGCGCCCGCGCTGGAACAAGGGCGATTTCTTCGGAACGCTCTACAAGGGGTATGGAGCTGACGGGAAATAGCGCTTCAGCGGCTCAGATCACCCATTCGACGCTGAGCATTTCCATCGTTGCGTCGCGCTTTGCCCCGCGCTTTTCGACCATGATCGTATGAAGGCGGCGGATGGTGTCGCTGCCCGCAGTCTCATAGGCGTTAGGGAAGACTGCGTGGATCATCGCCTTGACGCCGCCACCGACCATGGCGGTGCCAAAGCTGCCCGCGACGCGGAAATGCTCCCAATAGCTCTCGCCGACAGTGCGCGGGTGCGACAGGAAAATGCGATCGATCACGTTTCTAACTCTCCTTAGCTAACCCCGCCCGGTTCGCCCTCTCGGGGAGCAGGATGGGCGGTACCGTGACTGGAAGACGGCGCGCGTG
>JANNVL010000004.1:0-44351 GCA_031408195.1 Sphingomonadales bacterium
CCGGATCGAGGAGATGACGTTCGAACGCAGCACGATGTTGGCGTGCAGCCGTTCGCGGCGCAGGTCGAGGTAGCGGTACTTCAGGCGGATTTCCTCGGGATACTCCGCCTCGCCGAACACCGGCATCGGCAATTCTGCCGCCGACGACTGCACATTCACCTCACGGGCACGCACCTCGATTGCACCCGTCGCCAGTCCCGCGTTCACCGTCTCACCCGAGCGCGCCACCACGTCACCGGTGATCGTCACCACCGATTCCGCCCGCAACCGGTCGAGCACCGCATGTGCAGGCGAATCCGTATCGGTCACGATCTGGGTGATGCCATAATGGTCGCGCAAATCGACGAACAGCAGATTGCCGTGGTCGCGCTTGCGGTGGACCCAGCCGGACAGGCGGACTTCGCTGCCGACGTCGGAATCGCGCAATTGGGCGCAGGTGTGCGAGCGATATGCATGGAGTGTCATGCGCGCGGCTAGGGCAGTCGTAACGGGCGTTTGTCAACCCGCGCTGCCCCGCTATGGAGAGTGAATGCAGATTCATCCCATGATCGAGGACACCGCCACGCTCGCCGCGATGTGCGAACGCCTGTCGAAATCGAGCTTCGTCGCCATCGACACCGAATTCATGCGCGAGAACACCTTCTGGCCCGACCTCTGCCTTATCCAGATCGCCGACGCGCACGAGGCCGCCGCCGTCGACCCCAAGGCGGAGGGGCTCGACCTGCGTCCGCTGCTCGACCTGATGACCGAGAACGACGACATTTTGAAAGTCTTCCACGCGGGCGGGCAGGACATCGAAATCGTCTATAATCTGACCGGCAAAACCCCCTTCCCGCTATTCGACACCCAGGTCGCGGCGATGGCGCTGGGTCAGGGCGAACAGGTCGGCTATTCCAACCTCGTCGATCAATGGCTCGGCATCACGCTCGACAAAGGCGCACGCTTTACCGATTGGGGCCGCCGCCCGCTCGACAAGCGCCAGATCGACTATGCCATTGGCGACGTCACGCATTTGTCGAAGATTTTCCCGATGATGCTCGAAAAACTGCACAAGACCGGGCGCGGCGCGTGGCTCGATCAGGAGATGGAGCGCCTCGCCGACCCGAAGAATTACGCGCAGGAACCCGGCGAGGCGTGGAAGCGCGTCAAGATTGCCAGCCGCAAGCCCGAAGTGCTCGGGCGTCTGCGCGCGCTTGCCGCGTGGCGCGAGCATGAGGCGCGGACCAAGAACCTGCCGCGCGGCCGCATCGTCAAGGACGAGACATTGGGCGACCTCGCGCTCCACCCGCCGCGCACGCAGGGCGATCTGTCGAAGGTGCGTGGCCTGTCGACCAGCTGGGCTGGCAATGACATCGGCGGACGGATGATTGCCGCGCTCAACAATGCCGGGCCGATGCCCGCCGACCTGATGCCCGCGCGCGACGACCGCAAGCCGGGTCTGGGCAAGGACGGCGCGCTCGTCGCCGACCTGCTCAAACTGCTCCTGAAAATCCGCGCGAAGGAGTCGAACGTCGCTCCGCGTCTGCTCGCGCGCACCGACGATCTCGACGCGCTGGCGGCGGGCGTGCGCGAAGGCCTGTCGATCCTGACCGGCTGGCGCTTCGACCAGTTCGGGCGGGATGCGCTCGATCTGGTCGAGGGACGGCTGGCGTTCGCGGTGGTGAACGGCAAGCTGAAGATGACGCGGACGGAGGATGTGGCGGTCGAGGAAGCGGCCTGAAGCAACTCCCCCAAATTCGCCCCTTGAGGGGCGACGGCAAAGCCGGGGGTGCAAACAACGCGCGCGGTAGCGCGCAGCCAGCTAACGCCGGCTATTTCTGCACCCCCGCTGCGCGCCGCCCCTCAAGGGGCGGATTTGCAATTTGAACCGCCACCCCTTCCCTGCCAGAAAAGAAGAGAGCCCCTTCGACAAGCCCCGGGAAGTCGCACCATGAAAAAGACCACCCTCCTCCTCCCCCTAACCCTCCTGGCGTCTTGCGAAACCATCCCCACCACCGGCAAAACTACCTGCGACGCCACCCGCGTCCAGAACTTCGTCGGCGCGCTCGGCACGGCAGACCTCGGCACCGCCCTCCTCAAACGCAGCAACGCCCGCACCCTCTGCTGGCTCGCCCCGGGCACGATGGCGACCATGGACTACCGGCAGGACCGCCTGAACGTGCGGGTGGACGGGCGGAATTTCGTGACGGGAGTGGATTGCGGGTAGGCGCACTGACGCGAACCATCCGTTTACCCAAAGGTGATAGTCGTCAGGACAAACCTGACGAGGATCGAGATGGTCGCCCCCACCAATCAACACCTCTACGTTCTGCAAAATGAGTTCGGACTCATCAAGATTGGGCGTAGTCTCCATCCTCGACAACGGGTAGCAGAACTCCGCTTTTACGACCGTTGTAGTCCGAGCATCGTTGCCTTGTTCGAATACCAAGGCGATGGCGAAGAATGGTTGCTATGCGAACTCGCCAAATACAGGGTTTTTGGCGAATGGTTCGATGGGTCAGACGTTGCTCGTGCCGCCGTTGAGGCAGCGCTCGAGCAAGGGCTTGAATGGCCCCACACCTATCGACCACGGCTTGCCAAACGCTGGACGAAGATGATGCTTGCTATGCGCCGCATTCGGCGAGCCCACCGAGAAATACGTCGCATGAGACAAGAGGGCGTAGATCTCGAAAAACCCTCCGTCACGCTCGACATGCTCTTCCTTGATGCCTGTCGCCCGGACTGGCTGCCAAAAGATGGCTTTCCGTCGCTGCATCAACGGATAAATGGTTCCCTCGGGGTTTCGTGGTCCACAATGAGCAGATGCGGGCGTTATGAGAGCGCAATAAGACTGCCTCATCGATATACATCAGACGTCAATTCGGCACTACTCTTGTGGCCAGACGTAAAACGACCGCAAGTGTGGGAGGGAACACCTTTTTCTTGCTGTTTAGCAGCGCTTCAGGCTCACGAGCGCTCGCTAGATCCGTCCGTCAGCAAAGAAGCCGTGGTCGCCACCAAAGGCAAAAACAGCGTCCGACTCTCGCCCGGATATTCGACGAACTCAGCGCAAGCTAGATAGAACCGCTTCGCCGCCTCATCCTTCGCCTGCACCAGCACGGCAGCGATGCCGATGCTTTGAGCGGCGATGGCAATGCGGCGCAGCGCATCGGCCAGCAGGTCGGTACCCAGCCCGCGCCCCGCATAGGCCTTGTCCACCGCCAGTCGCCCGATGATCGACACCGGCACAGCGTCGGGCGCGTTGCGGCGCAGCTTGGACGGTGCGGCCTCGCGCGCAACAGACCCTGCCGAAATGCAGACATAGGCAACGACGCGGTCGCCGTCACACACGACATAGGTGCGCGAGAACCGACTTTCATTCTTCAGGGCGCGGCGTTTCAGCCAGTCGTCGAGGACGGGGACGCCGCAGTCGAATTGCGACAGGTCGTGGCCTTCGGTAATCGCAATCGGTGCCGACAGCGTCACGCGGGCGTCAGCCAGCCCATGCCGGTGTACGCCGCATCAATGCGCGCAGCTTCGGACCCGGCGCTGGCGGATTGTCGAGCGCGGCGACGAACGAGTCGAACGCTGCATCGTCCAACACGAACAACCGCTGATCGAGCAGCACATCGACCGCGCGGGTGCGCGCGCTGTCCACCATAAACTCAGTCCGCGTCTTGCCCAGCACCGCCGCCGCATCGTCGATCAGCCGACGCGTCTGCACCTCGATCCGCAAGTTGATGCTACCCTTGGGGTCAAGCGATGTTTTGGGATGAAGGTTCGATTGCATCTAGGCTACATCGCTCAACGTAACTACAATGTCAATACAGCGACGGAGCTGGTCAAATGACAAATTCCTTGACATTTTAGGAAGAAAGTGCCATATAGGTTCTAGGTTTATCACCCGCTCTTTCCACCCGTCGATCACCCATCCCGCCGGGAACATCCACCCCCCGCACACCATGTTTCAGGTGTGACCTTTGTGACCTTTGGTGAAATCAAGCCAGTTTTGCGGTCCGCCCCAGTACCGACGCCAGTTGCTTGTGCCGCCGCTCGACCGCTTCGCCGTAGAGCAGCGCCTGCCCCTCGGGCAGCGTCAGGGTCAGCGCCTTGTCGTCGATCGTCAACCGGCTGACCTCCAGCGGCCCCGCCACGCCGCCGCTGAGCCGCTGGCCCAGCCGCATCGCTAGGCCCCAGGTCGCGGCCTGCGCGCAATCCTCCGGACTCGTCAGTTGCGCGACCAGTGGCGCGGGCGTGTTGCCGCCGCCGAAGCTGATGTAGAGCGCATGCGCGATCATCGCCCGCCCGCGCGCCTCGACACCGATCCAGTTGCCATAGAGCGCGATGTCGAGGCCGCGTTGCGCGCGCAGTTCGGGGTTCGCCATCCAGCCGACATCGCCGAGCAGGCAGGCGACATGGCGCAACCGCGCGTGCGCCGCGCTCTCGCCCGCGAACAGCGGCGCGATCCAGCGCGCGAGCAAATCGCCATGTTCGGGAAAGCGGCCGAGCGTTGCGCCCACCTGATGCGCGGCCTCGATCAGCGGGTCGGTCGCGCGTTGTTCGGCGGTCAGCCCCTCGAACAGCAACCCTTCGCGAAGGCCATAGGCCGAGACGATCAGCGAGCGCGAGCCGAGCAGGCGCGTGAGCGTCGCGAGCAGCGCCGCGGCGTCGCCCAGCGCGCCGATGCGGCCGGTCGGAATGGCGTCGATGCCCTTCAGCCGCTTGCGGTCCATACGCCCCAGCGCGCGCAGCAGCCGCGACGCGGCCTCAGGCGGCATCGCATAGCCGTGCAGCACCGGCAGCGGGTAATCGGTCAGGTACATGTGCAGCCGTGCCAGCGCGCGCCACGACCCGCCGACCAGCCAGAACGGCAAGTCGCGCTCGACGCCCTTCCACCCCGCTTTGACCAGCAGCTTCCTGACATGCCGGTCGAGTACCCCGCGCCCCTTCTTCAGGCCCGCAAGCCGCAGCACGCCAAGCGGGAGCGAGACCGTCTCGTGCACCTGCCCGCCGCGCACCCGCACGAGTTCGAGGCTGCCCCCTCCGAGATCGCCGACGATGCCGTCCGCCTCGGGGAACGCCGAGATCACGCCATAGCCCGACGCGCGTGCCTCCTGCTCGCCCGACAGCAGCTCTACCGGCAGGCCGAGCGCCTCGATCTGCTTGATGAACGCCTTGCCGTCGCTCGCGTCCCTGACCGCCGCCGTCGCAACCGTGCGAATGTCGCCCGCGTCCATCGCCTGCGCCACCGCGCGGAACCGGCTCAGCGCACGCAAGGCCTGTGCGGCGGCTTGCGGGTCGAGCTTCGCCCCGTCGCCCAGCCCCTTGCCGAGGCCCGCCGACACCTTTTCGTTGAACAGGACCGACGGCGCGCGCGCGGGGCCGTTGTAAACCACCAGACGCACCGAATTCGACCCGATGTCGATGATGGCTTGGCTGTCGCTCACTCAACGTCGCCTCAGACTCAGCGTGGGCACGCTGCCGCCCTGATCGAGCGCCGCGCCACGCCCCGACAGCGACGGGTTGGTCATGAAATAACGGTGCAGGTTGAACGGCTTCGGCCCCGCCTCGACGCGGACATACGAGCCATCGGGCTGCAACTCCCAGCTTTGTTCGGTATCGATCAGGTTCGCGACCATCACCTGATCGAGCACCTGATCGTGCACCGTCGGCGTTTCGATGGGCAGCATATATTCGACGCGCCGGTCGAAATTGCGCGGCATCCAGTCGGCCGACGAGATATAGACCTTCGCCTGATCGTTGGGGAGCGCCTTGCCCGCGCCGAATGCCCAGATGCGGCTGTGCTCCAGGAACCGCCCGACCACCGATTTGACGCGGATCGTCTCCGATAGGCCGGGGACGCCGGGACGCAGGCAGCAGATGCCGCGGATGATGAGCTCGACCGGCACCCCCGCCGCGCTCGCCTCATAGAGCTTGTCGATGATGCGCGGATCGACCAGCGAGTTCATCTTCGCCCAGATGCCTGACTGCTTACCGCCGCGGACGTTGACGATCTCGGTGTCGATCAACTCGGTCAGCTTCGACCGCAGCCCGCTCGGCGACAGGGTAAGCAGTTCCAGCCCGCGCGGTTCGATATAGCCGGTGATATAGTTGAACATCTGCGCCGCGTCGCGCCCGGCGCGCGGGTCCGCCGTAAAGAAGCTCAGGTCGGTGTAAATGCGCGCGGTGATCGGGTGGTAATTGCCGGTGCCGAAATGGCAGTAGGTCCGGTTCAGACCACCTTCGCGCCGCACGACCATCGAGACCTTGGCGTGCGTCTTCCAGTCGATGAAGCCATAGACGACCTGCACGCCCGAGCGTTCGAGCTGCGACGCCCACAGCAGATTCTGCTCCTCGTCGAACCGTGCTTTCAGCTCGACGACCGCGGTCACCGACTTGCCCGCCTCGGCCGCATCGCACAGCGCGCTAATGACGGTGGGCTGCTTGCCGGCGCGGTAAAGCGTCTGTTTGATCGCGACGACATCGGGATCGGCGGCGGCCTGGCGCAGGAAAGCGAGCACCACGTCGAAGGTCTCGTACGGGTGATGGATCACGATGTCCTTGGCGCGGATCGCCGCGAAACAATCGCCATCATAGTCGCGGATGCGCTCGGGGAAGCGCGGGCTGTAGGGCGTGAATTTCAGGTCGGGCCTATCCTCGTCGACCAGCGCCTCCAGCGCACCGATGCCGAGGAACGCCTCCTTCTCGATGATCAGCGCATCGCCGCCCCCGAGTTCGGCCTTGAGCACCGCCTCCAGCTCGGCACTCATGCCGGTCTCCAGGTCGAGCCGGATCACCCGGCCCCGCCGCCGCCGCATGATCGCGGTGCGGAAATAGCGGACAAGGTCTTCGGCTTCCTCCTCGATTTCCAGATCGCTGTCGCGGATGATGCGGAACACGCCGGTATCGCGCACTTCGTATCCGGGGAACATCGACGCCGCATAGCGCCGCAACAGGCTCTCGATGGCGATATAGGTCGCGCCTTTGCCCGGCAGCCGCAGGAAGCGCGCGACGGTCGGCGGAATCATCACCAGCTCGCGGATATCTTCGCCGTCGGACAGGCGCTTCAAGTCGAAAATAAGGCTGAGCCCCAGGTTCGGGATGAACGGAAACGGGTGCGCGGGGTCGAGCGCCTGCGGGGTGAGCACCGGAAATATCTGCTCGCGGAAATGCGCGTCGAGCCAATCGACAGCATCGGGCGGCACGTCGTCGGGTTCGACGACGGCAATCCCCGCGCCCGCAAGCTCCATGGCGATGTCGAGCCAGATATCTTGCTGGGTATCGGTCAACAGGTCGGCATCGCCGGCGAGCGCGGTCAGCTGCTGCGCCACCGTCATCCCGTCGACCGACATTTCGTCGACGCCTTGAAGCTGCTGCCCTTTCAGTCCCGCCACGCGGACCATGAAGAATTCGTCGAGGTTGTTGCCCGAAATCGACAGGAACCGCAGCCGCTCGAGCAATGGATGCGCGCGATTGGTCGATTCCTCGAGCACCCGGCGATTGAACGTGAGCCAACTCAGTTCGCGGTTGAAATAACGACTTTCACTCTCCGACATGCTCGTCCTCTAGCTGGCTTCGCCCGAGGCGTCGATTGGCCCGAGCACTTCGCGCGCGAGCGGGATCGTCACTGCCCGCCGCCGCGCCAGCGACGCCGTGTCGAGCGCATCGGCGAGCGCGATGACGCCGTGATGACTGCGCGGTGCGCGGGGGATAAGATAGGCGCGGACTTCGAGAGTCAGATCCAGCCCGCGCCGCTCCAACTGCTTGGCGAGCAATCGACCGATCAAATCGTCGTCGGGCGGGCCGAGCGTGACAGTCGGCGTCGCCGAAAGCCGCGACGCGAGGTCGGGCAGCGCGATCTTCCATTCCGGCGGCGGCACTTCCGCGATCAGCAACAGCGGTTTGCGCGTCGTCTGCGCCTCGTTCCACGCCGAAAACAGCGTACGCTCATCGGTTCGGTCGGCATCGTCGATCACCCGCCCCCCGCTGCGCCGCCCGAACACACGCCCTAGCAAGCTGCGCCCCGACTTGCGCGGTCCGGTCAGCAAGGTCGCAAACACCGGCCACAGCGAGGGACGCTCCAGATGGGCGACCGCCGCGTGGTTCGATTCAGTGACGATAAACTCGGCATCGCCGTCATCGACCGGCCAGTCGAGCGGCAGCGCGGGCTGGCTGCTCACCGGCGGATACGCAGCGCCCCGCCGCCTTCGCTGACGCGGAACCCGCGTGCTTCCAATGCCAGTTTCAGCGTTGCGGCATCGCCCGCAAACGATACGCTCATCACCGAAGTCCCGCCCAGCGCAAGGCTGGTCGTTGTCGCAGATTTCACGCCCGGCACACCTTTGACGCTGCTCTCGGTGCTGCTGACCGATCCGACATCGGGGGTATCGAACTGGACCGTGAAAGTGCTGACCGTCGTCACCGGTTCGGGCGCGGCTATTGTCGTATTGTCGCTCGCGGTTTCGTCGATCACGGCCTCGGTGACGTTCGCGATCAGCGAGGGGTCGATCTGCGGTGTTTCGATCAGCGACGGGTCGGGCCGCAGGATGCCCATGGCGAGGGCATCATCGTATATTCCGTCCATCCGCTTGACCCCCTCGTCGAGCATCGCCGGAATCTTGTCGCTGCTGTCCACGCGCAGGGCAAAGGTCGAGACGACGGCATTGCCGGGACCGTGGCGTGCCGCGAAGAAACCGACGACCGGACCCCCGGGATAGCTGTATTGCAGCCGCACTTGCGGGCTGAGCACATCCGCCGCGCCATATTGATCGAGAATCATCCGCCACCAGTTGCGCCCTGGCCGCTGCGTCTGGCCATAGTTGAGCAGCAACGGGTCGGAGCCAGTGCCGCTTGGGCGGACATAATCGATCGGGCTGTTACCGGTGCGATAGCGCGCCCAGGCTTTTTGCCATTCGGTGCGCTGTTCGAAGGTATAGGCGGTGCCGCCCGACCACATCACCGGTAGGACCAGCATCGGCGCGGAGCGCGAGACATTGCCGGTGACGCCGAGAATCTGTCCGGCACGCGCACGGTCGAACAGCACGCCGAGCGTGGCGACATAGCGGTCGGGGCCGATCTGTTCGCTCTCGACGACAATCCCGGCAACAATACCGTCGAGCGCCGAATCGCCGAGCGCGGGCGCGCCACCCTGCCCGCCGTGCATCTTGGCCCAGAGCTGTTGCCAGCCCTTGCGCTGGGCAATCCGCCAGCCGCCAAGCCGCGCTGCGTCCGCCGTCTTGGCGCGGACGTCGACAGTGATCCCCGATACTTCGAAACTGCCCGACGAATCGATAGGTGCGACGCCGCGGTCGCCGCCCTCGATTTGGGCGATGACGGCGGCGGCCAGCAGCGATGCGCCGATGATGGCGAGTATTTGAGCGACGCGAGACTTCACGGCGCGCCTTTTGGCGAGTTGCGGTTGGAAAACCAAGCGCGATGTCGCTAGCAGCCTCCAAATGGATCCGAAACACAACCAGCTGTCGCCTTACACCTATGAACAAGCAGGCGTTTCGATTGCGGCGGGCAACGCGCTGGTGCGCGCCATCGGGCCACTGGCAAAGGCGACGCGGCGCGCAGGCGCAGATGCCGAACTCGGCGGATTCGGCGGTTTCTTCGATCTGAAAGCTGCCGGATTTACTGACCCTCTGCTCGTCGCCGCCAACGACGGTGTCGGGACGAAGCTGAAACTGGCCATCGAACACAACCGCCACGACGGCGTCGGCATCGATCTTGTCGCGATGTGCGCCAACGACCTGATCGTGCAGGGGGCCGAACCGCTGTTCTTTCTCGATTATTACGCGACCGCCAAACTCGACAACGACATCGCGACCCGCGTTGTCGCGAGCATTGCCGAGGGCTGCAAACTGGCGGGCTGCGCGCTGATCGGCGGCGAAACGGCGGAAATGCCGGGAATGTACGCCGACGGCGATTACGACCTCGCGGGCTTTTGTGTCGGCGCGGTCGAGCGCGATCAGGTGGTAACCGGCGTTACCGTCGGCGACGGTGACGTTATTCTCGGTCTCGCCTCATCGGGCGTCCATTCCAACGGATTCTCGCTGGTCCGGCGGCTCGCCGCGGATCGCGGCTGGAAGCTCGACAGGCCCGCGCTGTTCGACCTCGACACCTTGCTGATCGACGCGCTGATGGCACCAACGCGCATCTATGTGAAATCACTGCTCCCGCTGGTCCGGGCGGGCACAGTCAAGGCGATGGCGCATATCACCGGCGGCGGCTTGCTCGAAAACATCCCGCGCTGCCTGCCCAAGAACATGCAGGCGCGGATCGATGCCAACGCGTGGGAACAGCCCCGCCTGATGGCGTTCCTGCAGGCGCAGGGGAATATCGAACCGGGCGAGATGGCCAAGACGTTCAATTGCGGGATCGGGATGGCGGTGATCGTGGCGGCGGACGATGCGGCGGTGGTGACGGTTGGGCTCGAAGCAGCTGGCGAAGCGGTGCACCGGATCGGCAAGGTCGTCGGCGGCGCGAGCGGCTGCGTCGTGTCGGGTTCGGTCGAGACATGGAGCGCGCAAGAAGTTTGGGAAGCGAGCTATGGGGCTTGAGCAAATTCGCCCCCACCGGCGGCGGGGAACCGCCGACGGCGGTGGAGGGGGGCAACAAACGCGCGCGGTAGCGCGCTGGCGCGGCAGCGCCACCTTTCGCTGCGCGAGGCTGCTATCGCAGCCGTTATTCGCCCCCCTCCACCGCGAGGGCGCGGTTCCCCTCCCCCTTTGGGGGCGGATTTAGATGGCGCGCACCCCCGTCGCCGTCCTTATCTCCGGCACCGGCACCAACATGGCCGCGCTAATCTACGCCGCCAAACACCCCGATTGCCCCTACGAGATCGTCCTCGTCGCCTCGAACAACCCCGACGCCCCCGGTCTGGCCCTCGCGCACGCAGAAGGCATTCAGACATTCGCCCACCCCCACACCGGCCTGAAACGCGCCGAATTCGACGCGATACTCGAAACCGAAATCCACAAATCCGGCGCGCAGTTCATCGCCCTGGCGGGCTACATGCGGCTGCTCTCCCCCAGCTTTATCGCCGACTGGCAGGGCCGCATCGTCAACATCCACCCCTCGCTGCTCCCCGCGCACAAGGGGCTGCACACGCATGAGGCGGTGCTGGCAGCGGGGGAGCGAGTCACCGGCTGTACCGTCCATGTCGTGACCGAGGCGCTCGACGACGGGCCGGTACTTGGCCAGACGCAGGTCGCTGTGATCGACGGCGACACACCCGACACGCTTGCCGCACGTGTCCTGATCGCCGAGCACCAGCTCTACAGCCGCTGCCTCGCGGAGTATGTCAGCCGCGAGCAGAACCCCGAGTGGATCGTCGCGCGATTAGGCGACCTCGCGATGGCGTTGCCCGAAACGACGTTCAAAACTGCACACGGCTCCCCCGCATGGCGTGTCGGCGGCGAAAGCGGCAAGTTCTTCGCGATCGTCTTCAACCGCCACCACGGCGAGGACTCAGTCGGCGTCCTCGTCAAAACGAGCGGGCAGGACGAAATGGCCGCGCTGATCGACGCCGACTCGGATGCGTATTTCCGCCCCGCTTATTACGGCCCCGCTGGATGGATCGGCCTGCGGTTGGACCGGGCGAGGGTGGACTGGGATCAGGTTGGGGGGTGGCTTAGTCGCAGCTGGCGGGCGTGTGCTCCGAAGCGGCTGACGCGGTTAATGGCAGCGGCCGAGGAGTTTTGAGTTGGACTTTGCGCCACTGACGCCGAAAGAGATTGCTTGGCTGCAAAATGAGAAAACGAGCGACCGATTTGCCGTCGTCCTTCATCTCGCCTTGCGACGTTCTAACACTGCAATGACCGAGCTCGCGCGAATTCTCGACGACGAGGGCAGATTGGCCGACCCATTTTCGTCGTTCGGCTGGGCTAGACGGGCATACCGCGCGGGTAATCCAACCGCTGCCTACGGTTTGGCAATGTCATGCTTCAATGAGCGCGACTTGGCTGGCTATCGCTATTGGATAAGGCGCTCGGCACGGTTAGGCGACCCAGACGCAATTATCCAAGCGAAGCGGTTTGAAACCCGCCGACCGCATGGCCGAGCCAGAGACATTGGTCGCGGGCGTCCTTATCGTAAGGACGACTAATCACCTTAATCAGCCTACAATCTCTTCTGGCTTAAAGAAATAAGCGATCTCGATCGCTGCATTCTCGTCGCTGTCCGAACCGTGCACCGAGTTCGCTTCGATGCTCTCGGCCAGCTCCTTGCGGATCGTGCCCGCGTCGGCGTTCGCGGGGTTTGTCGCGCCCATGATGTCGCGGTTGCGCTGCATCGCGTTCTCGCCCTCGAGCACCTGCACGACGACGGGACCGGAGATCATGAACGACACGAGGTCGTTGAAGAACGGGCGCTCGCTGTGGACGGCGTAGAAGCCCTCGGCCTTTTCGCGGGTCAGGTGAATACGCTTCGACGCAACAACGCGCAGGCCGCCGTCTTCCAGCATCTTGGTAACCGCGCCGGTCAGGTTGCGGCGGGTGGCGTCGGGCTTGATGATCGAGAACGTGCGTGTCGCGGCCATGACTGGTGCGGCTCCATTTTTGCAGGGGTTGTAAGGTTGCGAGCGCCCCTAGCGGCGGGGCGCGTCGCAATCAACCTTCGTGATTATCCGCCACATATCGATCCAGCAACCGCACGCCGTAGCCCGTCGCACCCTTGTCCCAGCCCGGCCCGGGCTTCGCCGCCCAGACCATGCCTGCGATGTCGAGATGCGCCCAGGCCACGCCCTCGTCGACGAAGCGCTGGATAAATTGCGCGGCGGTTATGCTGCCGCCTTCGCGCGGACCGACGTTCTTCATATCGGCAATCGGGCTGTCGATCAGCTTGTTGTAGGCTTCGCCCATCGGCATCCGCCACAGCGGGTCGCCCACCGCGCCGCCCGCCGTGATAAGCTGCGTCGCCAACCCATCGTCGTTGGCAAAGATGCCGCCGTGCTCATGACCCAGTGTCACGATGATCGCGCCGGTCAACGTGGCCAGATCGACAATGATCTTGGGCTGCAAATTCTTCTGCACCCAGGTGATCGCATCGCACAGCACGAGTCTTCCCTCGGCATCGGTGTTGATGACCTCGATGGTCTGCCCAGACATTGACGTCACGACGTCACCGGGCCGCTGCGACTTGCCATCGGGCATGTTCTCGACCAGCCCGCACACGCCAATGACATGAGCCTTCGCTTTGCGCCCAGCGAGCGCCATCATCGCGCCTGCGACGGCCGCTGCGCCGCCCATGTCCCACTTCATGTCTTCCATGCCGGCGGGCGGCTTGAGCGAGATGCCGCCGGTGTCGAAGGTCACGCCCTTGCCAACGAACACGACCGGCGTTTTGGTCGCACCGCCGGTGCCGTCCCATTTCATCACCAGCAGCCGCGAGGGGCGTTCGGACCCCTGCCCGACGCCGAGCAGCGCCCCCATGCCCGCGGCGGTCATGGCATCTTCGTCGAGCACTTGCAGATCGACACCCATTGCCGTCAGCCGCTGACAGCGCTCGACGAAACTCTCGGGATAAATGATGTTCGCCGGTTCGGTGACCAGTTCGCGGGCAAAGCCGACGCCATCGATAACCGCCGATGCTGTGGCCCAAGCCGCTTCGCCGCCGTCCGCCGCACCCGCGACCACAATCTTGTCGAGCGTAGGCTTCTGCGTAGCAGGCAAACGGGTGCGGTAAAGGTCGTAACGCCAGCCGCGCAGGACCGCACCTTCGAGCAGACGTATCAGCACGGGCACAGCGACACCACCCGCATCGACCGTCATAACCGTCTCGCCCGACGTCAGCAGCTTTGCCGTGACTGCCGACCCGGCCTTCACCGCATCGCGTTCGCCGCCATCGCCGGTCCCGACCAGCACAATCCGCCGCGCAATCCCGCCGCGCGTCTCGACGAATTCTGCAATGCTGCCCGCTTCGCCTTCGAATCGTGCCAGCGATGCGGCTGCACGCAGTCCTTCCGCGGCGGCCTCGCCTCCGATGCGTTCATTGAGCGCACCTTTGGCGACGGGTAAAACGAGCGTTGTCACAGTATCGGGACGGGCGGCGGCAAATTCGACGATCATGATTCGGGGTATTCCTTGGCGGCAGAGAACCGGACGTTACCGACTCAGCAAGGGATTGCTGTTAGCTGCATGGGGTGAAGCGTGCAAAAGCCCGATTGCCTTGGCCCCGTATCGGGTGCGATAGGCCCGATGTGACGCGGCGCACGACAGGTGCTGCCGTTCTCCGGTGCGTGCGAGGCTGTGTGACCAAAACTGCAAAGGTAATCGGGACAACAGCGGGCTTGTGGCTTGCCGTCGCCGGACCTGCCCAGGCGCAAACCGTCGTAACGACGTCCGGACCGGTTCCCGCCGCCGAAGCCCCGCCGGAACGCCCCGACGAACAGATCGATTTTGCCGCCGATACGCTGGAATACGCCAGCGAAACCGACATCGTTACCGCCATCGGCGACGTACGGATGGTGCGCGAAGGCAACCGCGTCCGCGCTGACCGTGTCGTCTGGAACCGCAAGACAGGGCAGGTGCGCGCTATCGGCAATGTCCGCATCGTCAATCCCGGCGGCGATATCGCCTATGGCGATTCGATCGTGCTGAAAGATACGCTGAAGGACGGCATGGTCGAAAACCTGCTGATCGTACTCATTGATGGCGGACGCATCGCAGCGCGGCGGGGCGAGCAGACCGACGGCATTTCGACGCTAGAAAATGCCGCTTATTCGCCTTGCCCGGTCATCGACAGCAACGGATGTCCCAAAAACCCCTCGTGGAAGATCACAGCGGTCAAGGTGATCTACGACCCGGTCCGCAAGCGCATCCGCTTCAACGGCGCGCGTCTCAATCTATTCGGCATCCCGATCCCGCTGTTGCCGGGGCTGGTTGTCCCGACCGGCAACGACGGCGGCAGCGGTCTCCTGATTCCCAATATCTCGTACAACCGGACCAACGGGTTGCAGGTCGATCTGCCCTATTATTTCCGGCTGTCGCCGAACCGCGACCTGACGCTGACACCGCGTCTTTATTCGAACGCCCCGCCCGCGCTCGAGGGCCGCTACCGTGCCCTGACCGAAAACGGTGCCTATCGCATCGGCGGCTTCGTTACTTACAGCCGTCGGCTTGTTGCGGGCACGACCGTCGGATCGAACGAGTTTCGCGGCTACCTCGATGCGAGCGGAAGGTTCCAGCTTGACCCGTTGTGGAGCATTTCGGGTTCCGTACGACGTGTCACCGACCGCACGCTGTTGCGTCGCTATGACTTGTCGTACGACGACCGGCTGCGTTCGACGCTGGCGATCGAACGGATCGACAGTAACAGTTATTTTGCACTGAACGGCTGGGCAGTGCAGTCGCTGCGCTCGGGCGTCGTGCAAGGAACGATTCCGATCGCCCTGCCGGAAATCGATTATCGTCGCCGTTTCAGCGACCCGTTGCTGGGCGGGCGTGTCGAATTGCAGCTTAATTCGCTCGCGCTGGGGCGCACCTCGGGTCAGGATACCCAGCGCGCCTTTGCCGGAGCACGCTGGGATCTGCGCCGCCTGACCAATATGGGGCAGGAAGTCATCCTGACCGCCTATGCGCGCGGCGATGTTTATCACAGTACCGAAAACGCGCTGACCACGACGGCACTTTATCGCGGCAATCCCGGCTGGCAGGGGCGCGCCATCGGGGCGCTTGCTGCCGAAATTCGCTGGCCGTTTGTCGGCGCTCTCGGGAACGGGACACAACGTCTCACGCCGCGCCTGCAGATCGTGGCGTCGCCACCGACCGTCAATCTGTCGATCCCCAACGAGGATGCACGCGCAGTCGATCTCGAGGACAGCAACCTCTTCGCGCTCAACCGCTTCCCCGGCTACGACCGCTGGGAAGATGGCGCGCGGGTGACCTATGGCCTCGACTGGAACTTCGATGCACCGCGCTTCTCGGTCGCGGCAACCGTCGGGCAAAGTTATCGCCTCAATGCCAGCTCGACCTTATTCCCCGATGGCACTGGCCTGAACGACCGCTTTTCCGATTTCGTCGGGCGCACGACGATCCGTTACCGCGACGTCATCAGTCTGACCCACCGCTACCGCATCGACAAGGACGGCCTGAAACTCCGCCGAAACGAAATCGACGCGAGCATCGGTGACGACCGTACCTATGCGCTGGTCGGGTACCTCCGTCTTAACCGCGCCATTTCGGCGGCGCTCGAGGATTTGCGCGACCGCGAAGAAATCCGCGTCGGCGGCCGGGTGCAGGTAACGCGCTTCGTCTCGGTGTTCGGCTCGGCAACGGTCGACCTCACCGATGCGACCGACGATCCCGCCTCGAGCGCCAATGGCTATCAGCCTGTCCGCCACCGGCTAGGGATCGCCTACACCGACGATTGTCTCGACCTCGGCTTCACTTGGCGGCGCGATTACGACACCACCGGCGACGCGCGGCGTGGGGACTCGTTCTTGCTTAGGCTGGCATTTCGTAACCTGGGCCGCTAACGTCCGGTTCACCATGGCCGCGTCACAAGCGGTCGCATGTTCGAACGACGCAGGATTGGAACGCTGAACTTGACACGACTTGCAATGGGTGTGGCGACCGCCGCGCTGGCAATGGCGCTGCTCGCGCCGGTCTACGCCCCCGCCCAAACCGTGCCCGATTCAAAGGATGTGCCCTCGGCGGCGAACCTGAATCTCCCCGCCGAAATCCGTCTGTTCGGCAAGAACGATCCTCATGTCCGCAAGGCGACGGCGATCATCAATGGCGAGATTGTTACTGGCACCGATATCGACCAACGGCTCGCGCTGATCGTGATCGCCAACGGCGGCAAGGTTGCGGACGAAGAACGCGAACGCCTGAAACTGCAAGTGCTGCGGAACCTGATCGACGAGACGCTGCAAATTCAGGAAGCCAAGGCGCACGATGTCAAGATTGCGCGCGAGGAAATCGAGCAGAGCTACGTTCGTGTCTCGCGCAATTTCAAGCGCACCCCAGAAGCCATGACGCTTTATCTGCGCGAGCAGGGGTCGTCGGACAAATCGATCAAACGCCAGATCGAGGGCGAATTGGCGTGGAGCCGCTTGCTGCGCCGCCGGGTTGAACCGTTCGTCAACGTCAGTGACGATGAAGTGCAAGCCGTGATCGACCGGCTTGAGGCGGCCAAAGGCACGCGCGAATTCCGCGTCGGTGAAATCTATTTGTCCTCGACGCCCGAAAACCAGAACGAGGTTGCGGCCAACGCCCGCAAGATCGTCGAACAGATCAAACAAGGTGGCTCGTTTCCCGCCTATGCGCGGCAGTTCTCGGAGGCCTCGACCGCGTCGGTTGGCGGCGACCTTGGTTGGGTCCGCAGCGCGCAGCTTCCTGACAGCTTGGCAGCAGCCGTTCAGGAACTCGCTGTCGGGCAACTCGCCGGGCCGATCCCGACGCCGGGCGGCTTCTCGATCCTTTATCTCTCCGACAGCCGTCAGGTGCTGATGGCCGATCCGCGTGACGCGCAGCTAAACCTGCGCCAAATGTCGGTGCGCTTTGCCCCCAACATCGCCGAGGCCGATGCGACGGCGAAGGCCGAAGCCTTTGCCAAGGCAACGCAGACGATGGGCGGTTGCGGCAAAGTCGATGCCGTTGCCAAGGAAATCGGCGCCGAAGTCGTCGACAATGACGCGGTCAAGGTCCGCGACTTGCCCGCTCCCTTGCAGGAGATGCTGCTGAAACTCAGTGTCGGTCAGGCGACGCAGCCTTTCGGATCGAAGGCCGATGGCATCCGTGTTCTCGTGCTCTGTGGTCGTGACGAAGCACGCACAGCATCGGGACCGTCCGCGGACCAGCTCCGTTCGCAGATGGAAGAAACCCGCGTCGGCCAGCGCGCGCAGCGCTATCTGCGCGACCTGCGCCGCGATGCGGTGGTCGATTATCGCTAATCCAGTGAGCGCCATCGCCGTCGCGTTGGGCGATCCGGCGGGGATCGGCCCGGAGATCACCGGCAAGGCCTGGGCACTGCGCGAAGCCGCCGGACTTGCGCCGTTTTTCGCGGTCGGCGACACGGGGTCGCTGTGCCACGGCTGGGCAGGTCCGACGGTCCGGATATCGGCGCCAGAGGAAGCTGCCGAAGTCTTTGGGAGCGCGCTGCCGGTCTTGCACGTCGCCGATGGCGGACAGATCATCGTCGGCAGTCCCGACGCAGAGGGCGCACGCTGTTCGCTGGCGTCGCTCGAACTGGCTACCGGCCTGACCAAGTCGGGTGCGTCCTGTGCATTGGTGACAGCGCCAGTGTCGAAGGCGCAGCTCTATGGCGTCGGCTTCACCCATCCGGGGCAGACCGAATTTATCGCCGAACGCTGCGGCGTGTCGCCCGACAATGCGGTGATGATGCTCGCCGGACCGACGTTGCGCGTGGTGCCCGTGACGACGCATATCCCGCTGGGCGAGGTCGCAGCAACACTCAGCATCGAACTGATCGTCGCCAAGGCGCGCGCCACCGCGCGCGGCCTTGAGCGCGATTTTGGAATTACCTCGCCGCGTCTAGCCGTTGCAGGCCTCAATCCGCATTCGGGCGAATCGGGCATGATCGGGCGCGAAGAGATCGACATTATCATCCCCGCCGTCGAGCAACTCCGTGCCGAAGGAATCGATGCTGTCGGACCGACCGCTGCCGATGGTCTGTTTCACCCCCGTGCGCGGGCGACATACGACGCGGTGATCTGTATGTACCACGATCAGGCGCTGATCCCGCTGAAGGCGCTGCATTTCGACGAGGGCGTCAATGTGACACTCGGCCTGCCAATCATCCGCACCTCTCCCGATCATGGCACCGCATTCGGCATTGCGGGACAGAACATCGCCAATCCCGGCGCGATGATCGCCGCGATTCAGCTGGCAGCACAGGCAGCTGCCGCACGCGCGGCGTGACTGCGACGATCCGTCCGCCGCTTCGCGCAGTCATCGCACGGCATGGGCTGTCCGCCTCGAAAGCGCTTGGCCAGAACTTCCTGCTCGACGCACAGTTACTCGACCGCATCGCAGGGATTCCGGGTAGCCTGAAAGGCCAGCCAGTATTCGAAGTCGGCCCCGGCCCCGGTGGCCTAACTCGCGCATTGATAGACGCGGGCGCAATTGTGACTGCCGTCGAGCGCGACCGCCGCTGCCTCCCCGCGCTTGCAGAGTTGAGCGACGCGCATCCGGGGCAGTTGCGCGTAATCGAGGGTGATGCGCTGGCCCTGAAACTTCCTGATGTGCTTCCCGAGGGCGGGCATATCGTCGCCAATCTGCCGTATAACGTCGGGACCGCGCTGTTCGTGGACTGGCTGTCGGGCGAGGTCTGGCCACCGCACTGGGCGTCGCTGACGCTGATGTTTCAGGCCGAAGTCGCCGAACGCATTGTCGCGACGACCGACAGCGATGCCTATGGCCGCCTCAGCATTCTGTCCCAGTGGCGCAGCGAGGCGAAGATCGCCATGCGCGTCAACCGCGCCGCCTTCACCCCGCCGCCCAAGGTTATGTCGGCGGTCGTCCATATCGTGCCAAAGCCCGTACCCGAGGGTGTCCGCGTAGCAATACTCGAACGCTTGACTGCTGCAGCGTTCGGCCAGCGGCGAAAGATGTTACGCGCTTCGGTCAAAGGAATGCCGGGCGCGCTGGCGGCACTGGAGAAGGTAGGCATCGACACCACGCGACGCGCCGAGACGCTCTCAGTGGACGAGTTCGTCGCCGTCGCGCGCGAACTGGGTTAGCGCGGCGTCGCTACCGGCAGCACAGGTGCGGCCTGCGCCGACTGCACGACCGGCGGTGGACCCTTGGCAATCACTGCGCCCAATCGTACGCCGTCGGGACAGGCACCGACGCACAGCACTTTAATCCGGGCCAGATTTTCCTTCGCCTTGGTCACCGCGCCCTTGGCGACCATTGCTTCGCCCTGCCCGGCAAGTGCAGCGATATCGTTCGGCTCGATCAACAGCGATTCACGGTAGAGCCGGATTGCCTTGCCCGGCAGACCTTGTTTCTGCGCGACTTCGGCCAACAGCACGAACGCCCCGCGATTGCGCGGATCGACGGCAAGTGCGGTCTCCAGCGCGTCATTGGCGGTATCGAACCGGCCTGCGGCCAGTTCGACCTTCGCTTGCCCAACGAGCAACATCGAGCGCGGGTCGATGGCTGCATCGGGGCGCTGGCTATGGCCGACACTCGACACCGTCGCCAAGACAAGCGCGATCCCGACGGCAGGCAGTGTTAGACGCATGGCAAGCTCCAGAAGCATGTTTGGCCATCAGGCTAGCACGGCGAAACCAGACGCGCGACGAAAAAACCGTCGGTGCCGTCATGGCCGGGCGATAGCACCCGCCCCTTGCCCGCCGGACGCCCGTTCTCGAACGACGAAACGGCGGTCCAGCCTGGATATCGCGCCAGAAACGCATCGACCTGCCCCGCCCCCTCGCGCGCGATCAGCGAGCACACCGCATAGACAATTGCGCCGCCGGGTTTGACCAGCGGCACCGCGAGATCAAGGACATGGCGCTGGACCTGCACGAGTTTGTCGAGCCGTCCCGGTTGGAGCCGCCAGCGTGCCTCGGGGTTGCGGCGCAAGGTGCCGCTGCCGGAACATGGCGCATCGACAAGGACGACATCGGCTTGTCCGGCGAGCGGCGCGAGGTTCTCGACCTCATGCCCGCCATCCAGCAATTGCACCTCGACCATGGCACCCGCCCGCTCGGCACGCGCGGGCAGTTGCGACAGGCGGCGTTTGTCGGTGTCGGCAGCGATAAGACGCCCCTCGCCGCGCATCGCCGATGCCTGCGCAAGCGTCTTGCCGCCCCCGCCCGCGCAGAGATCGACGACCGTCATCCCGGCTGCTGCAGCACAGGCGGCAACGATCATCTGGCTTCCGGCGTCTTGAACTTCGACGAGGCCAGCGCGCCATTGCTCGCTCGTCTCGACGTTGAAGCTGTCAGTAAAGCGGAGACCGTCTTCGGTATGCGGGATTACCATGGCCTGGGGCCAAACCGCGAGCAATTCTTCGCGCGTCGATTTCAGCCGGTTGGCGCGCAGATCGAGCGGCGCGCGTTCGAGAAGCGCGGCGTGCTCGACCGCTGGTATCATGCGTCCCAGCCACGCAGGCATCGGCACCGGCTGATCGCGGACCTCGCCGTCGGCCAGTGGCGCAGGGCCGTACGGCGAGCCATCGAACAACGGTGCCAGCTCGGGATCGTAATCGGCCAGCCGGCCGAACGCCGAGCGTGCACTCGACGGCATCTCGCCGAACTCGCGGATTGCCAGATAGACCAGATCGCGCACCGCGTGGCGGTCCTTCGACCCGGCAAAACGCCGCGTCGAAAACCATTTGGCAATAATGGTATCCGCCGCCGCGCCGTTGTCGCGCGCGGAGGCCAGGATCAAATCGAGGATTTCGATGGCGGATTGAAGTCTTGCGGAGGGTGTCACCGGGTGGGGTAATTCGGCGCTTCGCGGGTGATCGTCACGTCGTGGACATGGCTTTCGCGCAATCCAGCGCCCGTGATCCGCACGAACCGCGCGCGTTTTTGCAGATCGGCAATCGTCGCGGCACCGGTATAGCCCATCGCCGCCTTCACTCCGCCGACAAGCTGGTGGATCACATCCTTTGCCGGCCCCTTATACGCGACCTGCCCCTCGATGCCCTCGGGCACGAGTTTGAGCTGATCCTTGATATCCTGCTGGAAATAGCGGTCCGCCGAGCCCCGCGCCATCGCGCCGACACTTCCCATCCCGCGATAGGATTTGTACGCACGCCCCTGATACAAAAAGGTTTCGCCCGGCGCTTCGGTCGTCCCCGCGAGCAGCGACCCGACCATCACCGCCGCGCCGCCCGCTGCCAGTGCCTTTGCGACATCGCCCGAAGTCCGCAGCCCCCCGTCGGCGATCACCGGCACACCCGATTTCGCGGCTTCCTCGGCGCTTTCCATGATCGCGGTGAGTTGCGGCACGCCGACACCGGCAATGACGCGCGTCGTACAGATGCTTCCAGGGCCGATACCGACCTTTACTGCGTCCGCTCCCGCGCCGATCAGTGCCCGCGTTGCCTCACTGGTCGCAACATTGCCTGCGACGATCTGCACACTATTCGACAGTTTCCGGACGCGCTCTACGGCGGCGGAGACCATGCTCGAATGCCCGTGCGCTGTGTCGATGACGATCAGGTCGCACTCCGCGTCGATCAGTGCCTCGGTGCGCTCAAACCCGGCGTCCCCAACGGTCGTTGCCGCCGCCACGCGCAGCCGCCCGGTACTATCCTTGGTCGCATCGGGGTAAGTGACCGCTTTCTCGATATCCTTGACCGTGATCAGCCCGACGCAACGATAATCCGCATCCACCACCAGCAGCTTCTCGATCCGCCGCTGATGGAGCAGCCGCCGCGCCTCGTCCTCGCCGACGCCGATGCCGACGGTGGCCAGATTCTGGCTGGTCATCAATTCGCTGACCGGCTGTGCGGGGTTGCCCGCAAATCGCACATCGCGATTAGTCAGGATACCGACAAGCTTGCCCGATGCCTCTACCACCGGAATACCCGAAATCTTGTGCCGCGCCATCATCGCCTGCGCGTCGCCAAGCGTCTGGTCGGGATGGATGGTAATCGGGTTGACGACCATGCCGCTTTCGAACCGCTTCACCTGCCGGACCGCTATGCATTGTTCCTCGACGGTCAGGTTGCGGTGGAGCACGCCCAACCCGCCCAGCTGCGCCATCACGATCGCCATGTCGGCCTCGGTCACGGTATCCATCGCCGACGACAGGATCGGGATATTCAGCGTGATGTCCCGCGTGATCCGCGTGCGCGTATCGGCTTGGCTCGGCAGCACATCGGACGCGCCGGGCTGAAGCAATACGTCGTCGAAAGTAAGGCCGAGCGGAATGTCGAAAGCCAAGCGAGATGCCCTTTTGTCTGGCGAGTCGTGGCGGTCCATGTAACCGCGTGTCGGCGCGCGCGCCAGTCGCACCGATTCCGCTTGGCGACCCTCTCCTAACCCGCGATACTGTGCGCTCGTCGCGGGGAGAGAGTTCATGGACATTCTGGTCATCACAGTCGCCATTCTCGGCATCGTCTACGTCTTGATGGCGGTAAAGATGGTCCGGCAGGGCTTTCAGTACACCATCGAACGCTTCGGCAAGTTCACTGCCGTCGCCAACCCCGGCCTGACGCTCATCTTTCCGTTCATCGACCGCGTCGGGCGCAAGGTGAACATGATGGAACAGGTGCTCGACATTCCGGGGCAGGAGATCATCACCAAGGACAATGCGATGGTCGCAGTGGACGGAGTGGTGTTCTTTCAGGTGCTCGACGCCGCCAAGGCCGCGTACGAAGTCAGCGACCTGTATCTGGCGATCATGCAGCTCACCACGACTAACCTCCGCACCGTCATGGGCAGCATGGATCTCGACGAAACCCTGTCGAAACGCGACGAGATCAACGGGCGGCTGCTCGCCATCGTCGATCTGGCGACCGAGGCATGGGGCGTGAAGATCACCCGCGTCGAGCTGAAGGACATTCGCCCGCCCGCCGATATCGTCAACGCCATGACCCGCCAGATGAAGGCCGAACGTGAAAAGCGCGCGACGATCCTCGAATCCGAAGCCGCGCGCCAGAACGACATCAACCGCGCCGAGGGGCAGAAACAGTCGCAAATCCTCGAGGCGGAGGGGCGCAAGGAAGCCGCGTTCCGCGACGCCGAGGCCCGCGAACGCTCGGCACAGGCCGAGGCGGAAGCGACCCGCCTTGTCTCGACCGCAATCGAAAACGGCAGCAGCCAGTCGCTAAATTACTTCATCGCGCAGAAATACGTCGAAGCCGTCAGCCTGTTTGCGACCAGCCCCAATGCCAAGACGATTCTGTTCCCGGTCGAGGCCACGCAGCTGATCGGTACGCTCGGCGGTATCGGCGAACTGGCAAAGGAAGCGTTCGGCGATCGCCCGACTCCGCCGCCCCCTGCCCCGCGTCGTCGCGGGCCGTTCGAGGGGCCGGTTGAGGGATCGAACCAATGAACGCGCCCTTTGGCATCGAGCCGCCGTGGCTCTGGCTGATCGGCGGCGTTCTGTTGGGCATTGCCGAAATGGTGCTTCCCGGCGTCTATCTGATGTGGATCGGCGGCGCGGCGGTGCTGACCGGCTTGGTCGCGCTGCTGCTTCCCATCGGCGTCGCCGCGCAGTTCGCCATCTTCGCGGTCACGACCATCGCCGCGATCTACGTCGGCCGCCGCTTCCTGACCGCCAACCCCATCGCCAGCGCCGACCCGATGCTCAACGACAAAGGCGCGCGGCTGGTCGGCAGCATCGTCGTCGCGGTCGAACCAGTCGATGCGCTGTCGGGGCGGGTGAAGGTCGGCGACGGGGTGTGGAGCGCGCGGGGGAGCGAGGCCGCTGTCGGCGACCGGTTGCGCGTGACAGGGTGCGACGGGGCGGTGTTGAAGGTGGAGCGGGTTTAACTAGACTGCGAGACCTCTGATCTCGTGGCATAGCGGGAGATAACATTGTGGAACGGAGAGCGGTCTTGGTCGGACTGTGTGGTGCAGCACTTTCTGCTTGCACCGGACAATCTGCAGCGCTTGAAACAGTGGAAAAACGACGCTTGAAGGTTCGATCTGACCTTTACCAATGCGAGGGGTGCGAGGGTGCATTAGAACGAGCACCAATGTCTCTTAAGTCGGCAGCGCGCATTGCACCAAAAGACGAGCCGGGTATTCCGCTTACAATCACTGGCACCGTTTTCGAGACCGATGGCGTCACACCGCAATCCGACATCGTCATCTACGCCTACCAGACAAATGCGGAGGGGCTGTACGGCAACGGCACGACCGAAACCGAAGCAAGCAGGCGGCACGGGCGCTTGCGCGGATGGATAAAGACAGGAGCGGATGGCCGCTATCGCTTTGAAACAATCAAGCCTGCTCCATACCCCAACGATACGATCCCGGCCCATCTTCATTTTACGATCCTCGAACCAGGGCGACGACCGTATTGGATCGATGACATTGTCTTTGCGGGCGAGTTTGGGGTTACACCTGCCTACATCCGCTCGATGACGAACAAAGGAGGAAATGGCATTTTGCGACCGCACTATGACCATGCAGGAAACCAACATATCGAGCGCGACATTATTCTGGAGCCGCATCCGACGTAAACAATGTAAGCCTCTCCCCAGCGCCGCGTACGTTGCTCAGTCCTTCTTTCCGCCCAAGAACCCCGAAGTCAGCCCGCCGAGCGTGCCCATGATGCCGCCCTCGCCGCCCTGACTGCCCAGCATCTCGGCGAACCGCCCCAGAGACCCTTCGCCGCCAATGTGCCCGACGATCTGTTGCAGGACATCGGGGCCGAGGCCAGTGCTGGCGGCGGCGGTTTCGATTGTGTCGGTCGGCGCTGTGTGGGCCTGACCCAGTGCGCTCATCGCCATTTCGACCTGTTCCTGGCTCAGGCCGACCTTGGTCGCCAGATTCGCCACGTCGAAGTTTTCGCCAAGCTGGCCGAGCAGTCCGTCGAGCATACCCATGGTGTTGTCCTTTAGCGGTGGAAGTGCAGAGGTTTAGCGCGCGAATTTGGCCGCCATGCCCATGATATCGTCGAGCGGATTGCCGTCGCCGTCCATGTCCAGCATCGAAGCGAGGCCACCCAAGCCGCCCGCCGCAGGTGCCGCTTGCTGGCCCCCACCCATCATGCCGCCGAGCACCGACCCGAGCATGCCACCGAGACCACCGCCTCTGGCGGTCTGCTGGTCACCACCCCCGGCCTGCTTGGCCATATAACCGGCAACCATCATCGCTACGAGCGGCAGCATTTTCTTGAGCAGATCGCCCGACACGCCGCTCTTGGTCGAGGCATCTGCCGCGACCGCGCGGCTCGTGTCCTTCGATCCGAAAATCTGGCCGAGCACGTTATTGCCCGCGTCGACATTCGACGGCCCGGCACCCAGTACGCTGTCGAGCAGCCCGCCGCCGCCCAAACCCTGCACCATGCCGAGCAAACCGCCCAACCCCTCGGGCTGGGCCTGCGCCTGTCCCTTGAAGCCACCGAGCACGGCGGGGAGCAGTGCGGTCACGCCTGCCTGCGCCATGCCTTCGTCGATCCCCAATTCGCGCGCGATGGAGCCGATACCGCCGCTTTGGGCAATGATGTCACCGATATTCACAGACCGACTCCCCGTATTTGTTTCGGGAGCGAGCCTATCAGAATGCGGGCAGCGGTGCGAGGTCTGGGTCAATAGAGTCCCGCCGCGCCGCGACCGAAAACAACCGGTCGCGGCTGTAATAGGCGAGCGGCCAGCCGCGGTTTCCATAGGGCGACAGCAGCAGCGCGTTAACCCGCCCGACCAAGGTGCGCTCGTCCGTCGCTGCCAGATGCAGCCGCACCGCGTGGATGAAACACCGCGTGATCGTTTCGTGGTACCCCTGCGTGTCGTCGTTCACGCCGCCCACTGCCGCGTTGTAGCCCGAGATGATGTCACGCAAGTCGCGGTCGGGGTCGATGTCGGGCCGCTCGCTGACGATCCAGAGGCACGCGGCCAGGTGCGCCTCATGCGTCCAGTCGGCGCGTGGCAGGCTGCGGTCGAGCAGGCCTTCGCCGATGCGGCGAATCTCGGCGTCAGTTATGAACAGGCGGGGAGAGTGGTCGGTCATGTCCGGGGCTTTCGGTAGGAAGCCCGGACCTTTCCCCGGGCGTGCTAGGCGGTTTCGAGCAACTTGGGGGCCGATTGTCGGACGCCCTCGTCGACATGCGCTTCGAATTGCACGAAATTGTCGATAAACTCGCCGACCAGCTTGACCGCCGTCTTGTCGTATTCGGCCTTGTCGGCCCATGCTGCGCGCGGATCGAGCATCGTGCTGTCCACGCCCGCCACAGCGACCGGCACATCGAAGCCGAAATTGGGGTCGGTGCGGAATTCGGCGTTGCCGAGGCTGCCGTCGAGTGCCGCGTTGAGCAGCGCGCGCGTCGCTTTGATCGGCATCCGCTTGATCCCCGGCATCGTGGCCTTGCCGCCGGTCCAGCCGGTGTTGACCAGCCAGCAGGTCACGCCGCCCTTGGCGATGCGCGACTTGAGCAGATTGCCGTAAACGCTCGGGTGGCGCGGCATGAACGGCTCGCCGAAGCAGGTCGAAAACGTCGCCTGCGGTTCGGTCACGCCGATTTCGGTCCCCGCGACGCGCGCCGTGTAGCCCGACAGGAAGTGATACATGGCTTGATCGGGCGTTAGCCGCGCAATCGGCGGCAGCACGCCGTACGCGTCTGCGGTCAGGAAAATGACCGTTTTGGGCGGCGGCCCAAGGTTCTCTGCCGACGTATTCGGAATGAAGTCGATGGGATACGACCCGCGGCTGTTCTCGGCGAGGCTGTCGTCGTCGAAATCGAGTTCGCGCGTGACAGAGTCGATGACAACGTTTTCGAGGATCGTCCCGAAACGCTTCGAGGTGGCAAAAATCTCCGGCTCGGCCTCAGCCGACAGGCGGATCATCTTGGCGTAACAGCCGCCCTCGAAATTGAAGACCGCTGTGTCCGACCAGCCGTGCTCGTCGTCGCCGATCAGGGTGCGGCTGGCGTCCGCGCTCAGCGTCGTCTTGCCGGTGCCGGAAAGCCCGAAAAACACCGCCGTATCGCCGTTCGGGCCGATGTTGGCCGAACAATGCATCGGCATGATGCCCTCGGCAGGCAGCTTGTAGTTGAGGATGCCGAACACCGACTTCTTCATCTCGCCGGCATAGGCAGTGCCGCCGATCAGGATCAGCTTTTCAGTGAAATTGACCGCGACGATGGTTTCGCTGCGGCAGCCATGCCGCGCGGGATCGGCGCGGAAGCTGGGCAGGTCGATAATGGTGAATTCGGGCGTAAAGTCTGCAAGGTCGGCATCGGTAGGCCGCACCAGCAACGTGCGGACGAACAGGCTGTGCCACGCGAATTCGGTGATAACGCGCACATTGACGCGGGTTTCGGGCTGCGACCCGCCGAACAGATCCTGCACGAACAACGTGTCCTTGGCACCGACGGCGGCAAGGAAATCGGCCTTTAGCGCGGCGAAATGGTCGGGCGTCATGCCCTTGTTGGTCTTGCCCCACCAGACCGTGTCTTCGGTCGTCGCGTCGCGGACAATGAACTTGTCCTTGGCGCTGCGCCCGGTGTGGGCGCCGGTCGCGACGACCAGCGGACCGTCCTTGGCAAGCACGCCCTCGCCACGCTGGATCGCCATTTCGACGAGCGGCGCGGTGATCAGGTTCCAGTGCAGCGTGCCGGTGGTGGCAATGCCCTGCTGCGCGAGGTCGAATGTCGATGTGGTCACGTCGGTCGCCTGTTCTGATGCATACGAATGTGGCGATGCCCTTGCGGTCAGGATGCGCGAAACGCAAGTCTACGGAGCCCGTGTGTACGGCTGAAATCGATTGCTATTGCACAGTTTCCAATTCGGCATTGAGCGCACCGGCTTGCCTATCGCGCGCCCTGCCGTCACATCGTGACAATGCCCGGTGCCACAATCGCTTTAGTCGATGATGATCGCAACATTCTGACCTCGGTCGCGGTCGCTCTCCAGGCCGAGGGATTCGTGACACGCGTTTACACCGATGGCGACGTCGCGCTGAAGGCGCTTATTGACAACCCGCCCGATCTTGCGGTGTGCGACATCAAGATGCCCAAGCTCGATGGGCTAGAATTGCTCCGGCGGCTGCGCGCGGTGTCCGCCCTGCCCATTATCTTGCTCACATCGAAAGATCAGGAGAGCGACGAAGCCGAAGGCCTAGCGACCGGGGCCGACGATTATATCGCCAAGCCGTTTTCGCAGGCGCTATTGATTGCCCGCATCCGCGCAATCCTGCGCCGCGTCGAATTCTCGCGCAGCGATGCCGATCCGGACAGTGTCGGAGAGGGCGGCGGCGACCCTATCGTGCGCGGACGCCTGTCGATGGACCCGCAGCGCCACCGTGTGCACTGGGACGGGCTAGAGGTCGCGCTGACCGTCACCGAGTTCATGATCCTCGAGGCGCTCGCCAGCCGTCCCGATGTAGTCAAAAGCCGCAACCAGTTGCTCGACGTCGCCTATCACGACGAAGTCTATGTCGACGACCGCACCATCGACAGCCACATCAAGCGTATCCGCCGCAAGTTCAAGGCGGTCGCCCCGTCGTTCGATGCCATCGATACGCTTTACGGGGCCGGTTATCGCTTCACCGATGACTGACGACGTCAACGAGCGGTGGCAGGGTCGCGGCTCGCTGACGCGGCGCATATTGGCGGTCAATGTCATGGCACTGGCGCTGATGGCCGGCAGCCTGTTCTACCTCGACAATTTCCGCGTCCGCCTGATCGAGGAACGGCGCGCGCAGGCCGAGGGCGAAGCACAGATTGCCGCTGCGGCGATCAACGCTGCGCCGCGTCGCGCGCGACAGGCGCTGATCGAGACTTTGGGCCGACGCTCGGGAGACCGGCTGCGCCTGTTCGACAACTCGGGCAGGCAGTTGCTGGACAGCGGCGATGCGGGGCCGCGCGCGGCCGGATCCGACGGCCGCGCAGACGAGCCATGGGACAATGAGGGCGCGCGGTTCATCGACCTCCTGGCCGAACGGATCGTCGGGGCGAATGTGCCCGATCCGTTCGTCGATGCAGGCGAAGCGGCAAAGGATTGGCCCGAACTCGCCAGCGTCATGGGCGGGGCAACGGTTGCGTCACGCGTGTGGCTTGCGCCTGACCGAACACTGATCGTCACCGCCGCTGCGGCGGTAAATCTAGAGCGCACGCGATATGTGCTGAGTGTCGGCAACGCGCGCGACGTGACGCGGCTCGTGCGCGCAGAACGGTTTCGGCTCGCGATCATTGTGCTCAGCACATTATTTCTGTCGATCGCGCTCTCGCTGTTTCTCGCGCGCACAATCGTGACACCGCTGCGAAACCTTGCGTCTGCCGCTGTGCAGGTGCGCCTTGGCCGTTCGCGCGACGTTATTGTCCCGCGTCTACCTGACCGCAACGACGAGATCGGGATGCTCGCTCGTGCTGTATCGGATATGACGCAGGCGTTGCGCCAGCGCATCGACGCGACCGAGGCTTTTGCCGCCGATGTCGCGCACGAGCTCAAGAACCCGCTGGCGTCGATGGCATCGGCGGTGGAGAGCCTCGGCAAAACCGTAGACCCGGCAATCACCGCGCAATTGCACGCTATCCTGTCCGAGGATGTCCGGCGGCTCGACCGTGCGATCACCGACATTGCCGAGCTATCGCGGCTCGACGGCGAACTGTCGCGGACGCGGTTCGAACCCGTCGATGTGGGGTCGATGCTCGATACGCTGGTTGCGGCACGCACGCTTCGCCGGACGCAAGAGGTGGCAGCCGTGGTACTGAAGAAACCATCGCGCCTCCTGAGGATTATAGGCGACGAGTCGCGCCTTGTCCGCGCCGTCGAAAACCTGATCGATAATGCCGTGTCGTTCTCTCCACCCGAAGCGGATGTGGTGGTGTCGGCGCAGCGTGTGGGCGATTCCGTAGTCGTACACATTGACGACGCCGGACCAGGCATTCCGCCTGACCGGCGCGAAGCAATCTTTCGCCGCTTCCACAGCGAGCGTCCCGACGACGATTTCGCGCGGCATTCGGGGCTCGGCCTCGCCATCGCGCAAACCATCGTCGAAGCAATGGGCGGAACTGTCGCCGTCGAGGACACGCCAGCGGGAACGGGCGCGCGCTTCGCGATCCGATTGCCCGCCGCTTGACGCGGGGTTAGAGCAAACGGCGTGGCCATCCTGTCTTCAGAAACACTGCACGCAACCACCGTAGCCATCGGCGGGCGGGGCGTGATGATCGAGGGCGTTTCGGGCGCCGGCAAGTCCGATCTGGCGCTCCGCCTGATCGATAGGGGTGCGGTGTTAGTGAGTGACGATTACAGTTTTGTCCGACGCCGCGACGGTAGAGTGTTTGCGTCGTCACCTGCCGCAATTGCCGGAAAGATCGAAGTGCGCGGAATAGGCATCATCGACATGCCGCATCTCGACGAAGCGCCGGTGGCATTGCTCGTGGCGCTCGGCGAGCCGACGGCGCGGTTGCCCGAACCGGACCGAGCGCGAAAACTGCTGGGCGTCGATGTACCATTACTCGCTCTTGACGGGCGCGAGGCATCTGCGGCGATAAAACTCGAGCTGGCTCTGGCGCAGATTGGTGCACTGCAATGAAGCAACCCCGCCCCACCCGTATCCTGCTCGTCACCGGCATGTCGGGCGCTGGCAAGTCAACGGCGCTCGACACGCTCGAAGACTTGGGGTGGGAGGTTGTCGATAACCTGCCGCTGCTGTTGCTCAACCGGTTGCTTGCCACCGATTTGCCGCAAGGGGCCAGCGATGCGCGACCGCTCGCTTTCGGGATCGACAGCCGGACGCGCGGGTTCGATGCGGGGGCCATTGTCACGCGGATCAAGGCAATGCGGGACAGTGGCGCGCAGATCGGCACGTTGTTTCTCGACTGCGGTGGTTCCGAACTTGAACGCCGCTATTCGGAGACGCGCCGCCGCCATCCGCTGGCACTCGACCGACCTGCCGCCGACGGGATCGCCCGTGAACGCGAACTGCTTGCCCCCCTGCGGCGCTGGGCCGACCATGTTGTCGACACGACATCGTTCACCAGCAATGCCCTGAAGGCCGACCTGCGCGACCGGTTCGGCGACGGCGGGGCCAGCGGCCCGACTTTGTCGGTGATGTCGTTCGGCTTTGCGCGGGGCGTGCCGCGCAATGCCGATCTGATGTTCGACATGCGGTTCCTGCGTAACCCGCACTGGGTCGAAGAGTTGCGCCCGATGAGCGGCCTGGATCAGCCGGTGTCAGACTACATCGCCCAAGACATTGCCTATGAGGATGTTGCAACGCGCATCGAGGAACTCTTGTTGACCCTGATCCCGCGCTATCAAGCCGAGGGAAAGTCCTATGTTACGATCGCGTTCGGCTGCACAGGTGGCCGTCATCGTAGCGTCCATATGGCCGAACGCGTCGCAAGGCGGTTGCGCGACGCAGCATTTTCGCCCACGGTTACTCACCGCGATCTTGCGAGCCGTCCCGACGATATGACAGAGGGCGTCCGCGACAGCCGGGGCAGTGAAGGGACGACGGAGCAACAATGATCGGTCTGGTGCTGGTGACCCATGGCGGGCTCGCCACCGAGTTCGTGACGGCCATGGAGCATGTCGTTGGCCCGCAGCGCGCGGTTGCGGCAATTGCCATCGGTCCCGACGACGACATGGAGGTGCGCCGTGCCGACATTGCCGCCGCCATTGCCGAAGTCGATGGCGGCCGCGGGGTGGTTGTCCTGACCGACCTGTTCGGCGGAACCCCTTCGAACATGGCGATCAGCCTGATGCAGCCCGGTCGGGTCGAAGTGATCGCGGGGATTAACCTGCCGATGCTGATCCGTCTTGAAGGCGCGCGGCGCACGATGAACGTCCGCGACGCCGTTGCCGCCGCACGCGAAGCGGGGCGCAAATACATCACCGTTGCCTCCGAAGTGCTGGGCGAAGTCCCTAGCGAGCGCGCGGCGTGATCACCCGCACCGTCGCCATCACCAACAGGCGCGGGCTCCACGCGCGGGCGAGCGCGAAGTTCGTGACCTTGGCCAGCACACTGCCCGCCACCGTCGAGGTCGAGAAAGACGGCGCGCGTGTCGTCGGAACCTCGATCATGGGGCTGATGATGCTGGGCGCAGCCATCGGCGATTCGGTGACGATCAGCGCGAGCGGCGACGGTGCAGAAGCGGCAGTGGCGGCGCTCGCCGAGCTGGTGGAGAACAAGTTTGGGGAAGAGTGATGGTCCGCGAGATCACGGGCTTCTCCAACCCGCTCGTCAAACAGGTCCGTTCCTTGCGTGACAAAAAGCACCGCCGCGCCGAAGGCAAGTTTCTCGCCGAGGGGTTGCGGATTCTGACCGAAGCACTCGACGCCGGGATCGCGCCCGAGATGTTGTGGCGGACGCCGGATAGTGCCGGTCATCCGTTGGTGAAGCGACTCGAAGCAGCAGCAGGCGAGGTGTTTGTCACCAGTGCCGACATCCTTTCGAAGCTCAGCGGCAAGGACAATCCGGGGAGCGTCGTCGGGATCTATGCCGAATTCCCGACACCGCTTGAGGCGCTCGACCGGTCGCGGGCCGATATCTGGATCGTGGCGCAGGCAATGCGCGACCCCGGTAACCTCGGCACCATCCTGCGGACCGGCGACGCCGTCGGCGCGGGCGGGCTGATCCTGATCGACGACTGCACCGACCCGTTCTCGGTCGAGGCAGTGCGGGCCAGCATGGGCGCGATCTTCACCCAGAGCGTGACGACCGCGCGGTGGGAAGAGTTCATCGAATGGCTACGTTCCGGCCCCGGCCAGTTGGTTGGCACCAGCCTCAACACGACGACCGACTATCAAGCCGCGCGCTACGAAAGCCCGACTTTCATCCTCGTCGGCAACGAGGCCCAAGGCCTGCCTGCGGATTACGAAACCGCCTGCGACCTGCTCGTCAAAATGCCGATGCGCGGCAAGGCGGACAGCCTGAACGCAGCGGTTGCGACGGCGGTGATGGCGTATGAAGTGCTCAATCAGCGGCGGTCGAAGGCATAGCGACATTTGCTGCTTTCACGAGCGTCGCAAAGCTTCCGCCAAGCGTTTCGTTGTGATGCGCGATGACTTGTTCGGCACTTAGAACATTCGTGTCGAAGGTCGTGTGACCATCCGACACCAACTCAACCTCGAACCCGCGCTCGGATGCCGCGCGAACGAAGGTGTCAACGCAATATTGCGATTGCATGCCGCACACGCCGACACGTCGGATCCCGAGCACTCGTATGACGTGCTCGATTTCGGTGCCGTCGAAGGCATTGCATTTTGTCTTAACGATAACCCGTTCGCCACGATGGGGGGAAATACTGAAATGGAAAGGAAAGCCAGAGCCTGCGCTATCGAGCGGGTGTCCATTTCCGCCGTCATGCTGAACGAAGATCACCGGTAAGCCTGCGGTGCGCGAACGATCAATCACGCCAGCAATGCGATTTACAGTAGCTTCTCCGTCAAAAGGTTGAAGTTCCGGGATATTGAACATGCCTTGCTGAACGTCGATGATAACAAGCGCGTCGATCATTGGCCGATCGCCTTTCCTTCTGACGGTGCAACCAATTTCACCAGCGGCCGCGTGAGTTGCTCGACGACCGGCAGCATCTCGATGGCCTTACCACCCGTATCGATATTGAGTGCCTCGAACCGCTTGGCCTGCGTCAAGACATTGGTTTCAAGGCTACCGACAAACGAATTGTATGCCCCCACCGCCGTATCGAGATTCTTGCCGAGCCGCCCGACATGGCTGCCCATCACGGCGAGCCGCGCATAGAGTTCCTTGCCGAGTTCGGCGATCTCGCGTGCCTGCCCCGCCAGTTTCTCCTGCCGCCATACTGCCGCCACCGTGCGGGCGATGGCGATCAAATTGGTCGGCGTCGCCAGCAGCACCTTTTTGTCGAAGGCAAAATCCCACAGAGTCGGGTCGTTTTCGAGCGCCGCCGACAGAAAATGCTCGCCGGGCACGAACATGATCACATAGTCGGGCGCGTCGGCGAACTGGCTCCAATAGCTCTTGTTGCCGAGCGAATTCACATGCGTCCGCATCGACAAGGCATGGGCGGCGAGGTGCGTTGTCCGGTCTGTTTCATCGACCGCGCCGAACGCATCCTGATAGGCGTTGAGCGACACCTTGGCGTCGATAACCAGGCTTTGCCCGCCGGGGACGCGGATGATCACGTCGGGGCGCAACCGTCCGCCGTCCTCGACGCCGATGCTGACTTCGGTCTGGAAATCGGCGTATTCAGAGAGGCCACAGCTTTCGAGGACGTTCTTTAACTGCTGCTCGCCCCAGCGCCCGCGCGCCTTGGGAGCGTTGCGAAGCGCGTTGACGAGTTTAGCCGCTTCGCCCGACACCCGCTCAGTGCCGACGCGCATCGCTTCAATCTGTCCCTTGAGGTCACCGAATGCATCACGGCGCTCGGCCTCGACCTTGGCGACGCCCTCTTCATAGCGTTGCAGACGTTCGGTGACGGGTTGCAGAAGCGCCTTCAGCCCCTGCCCCGTCGTTTCCTCCGACTGTTTGAACCGCGCATCGGCGCGTTCGAGAAACTGGCGCTGGGCGGTGTCGAGCAATTTGCCCGCCGTCTCGGCGAATTGAGCGCCGAGTGCGTCCTTCGCTTCCGACAATTGTTTCAACTGCGCTTCGAAAGATTCGGCGCGCGCGCTGTGGTCAGCCCGCAGCGCCGCAATCGTCGTCGTCGCGTCCTCGCGCTCGCGCTCGACCTCATCAAGCGTCTTGCGGAGCAATTCGGCCTGATCGGCACGCACCTGCACCGCCGCGAGTTCGGCCCGCACGGTCGCCGCCGTCCGCCCGCCCAGCAGCCAGCCAAGCAGCAATCCTATGGCTAAGCCAACCAGAGAAAAGACTACGATCTCGATGCTCATGCCTCGAAATGCCCGGAAAACTGCCAAAGGTCACAAAGTTCACACCTGAAACGCGTTGCCGCAAAGCGACGCGCGGTTGCGGTTTCGATCTGCGGGGAAACGAATCGGGCCATCGGCGGAACGTATATGGAACGATTGCTGTAGGACAGCGCTTTCTACGCGCCAGCTCAGGCTGCTTTCTTCAGCTTAGCCAGTTTCCGCAACACCATCTCGCGCTTTAGGCGGCTGAGATGGTCGATGAACAAGATGCCTTCTAGGTGGTCCATTTCGTGCTGGAGGCAGGTCGCAAGCATCCCCTCGATCCGCTCGTCATGTTGCACCCCGTCGAGGTCCATCCAGCGCGCGCGGCACGTCGCGGGGCGCTCGACATCGGCGTACTGGTCGGGGACCGAGAGGCAGCCCTCGTTATAGATATTGGTATCCTCGGCGGGTTCGAGGATTTCGGGGTTGATAAACACGCGCGGGTCATTGACCGTTTTCGGTTCCTCACCCTCCTCGCCTTCAATTTCGCGTTGCAGGTCGATGACCAGCAAGCGCAGCGGCTCGCCAACCTGAATCGCGGCAAGGCCGATACCGGGGGCGTCGTACATCGTCTCGAACATGTCGGCGACGAGCGTGCGGATGCCGTCGTCGATCGCGCCGACGGGCTTCGAAATCAGGCGCAGCCGGGGGTCTGGTGCTTCGATGATGGGGCGGATGGCCATGAGTGGCAGATAGGACGGCGCGGGCAGTGGTTTCAACCCTTACCCGGCAGGTTCCCATAATTCGACTGGATTGCCCTCTGGATCGTGAATCCGGGCGAAGCGCCCAGTCTCCGGCGAATTCCATCCGGATCTGGTCTCGACCTCGACGCCGGCAACCCGCAAGGCGTCGATCAGGGCGTCCAGGCCTTCGACGCGCAAGTTGAGCATCCACTGGCGGTCAGCCGGGAAATAATCGGTGTCGGCCTTGAACGGTGAAAACACGGTCATCCCCGCTGACTGGTTCCACAAACCCCATTCGCCGTCGCCGACGCCGAGATGTGTGGCGTACCAGGCGGAAAGCGCCTTCGGGTCTTGCGCGCGGAAAAACAGTCCGCCGATTCCTGTTACGGGCATGTCCTGGCCTCCCTTATGCCACCGGTCGACGCGCTCTGAGCGCCTGTGCCAGCGTTCCGTCGTCGAGATAGTCGAGTTCGCCACCCACCGGCAAACCATGCGCGAGCTGGGTCAGGCGCACCGGAAACCCCTCCAGCCGGTCGGCGATGTAATGCGCGGTCGTCTGCCCCTCGAGCGTTGCGTTCATCGCAAGGACAACCTCGTCGACGCCGCCTGCCGCGACGCGCGTGACAAGCCGGTCTATGGTCAAGTCTTCGGGGCGCACCCCGTCGAGCGCCGACAACCGCCCGCCGAGCACATGATAGCGCCCGGGAAACAGCCGCGCGCGGTCGAGCGCCCACAGGTCGGCGACTTCCTCGACCACGGCAATGCTGCGGTCGTCGCGGCGCGGATCGGCGCAAATGCCGCACGGGTCCGCTGTATCGATATTGCCACAGACCTGACATTCGGCGAGTCGTTCATCGACAGCCTCCAGCGCGCGGAGCAATGGCACCAGCGCCGCTTCGCGTTTTTTCAGTAAGTGCAACACAGCGCGGCGGGCCGAGCGCGGACCCAATCCCGGGAGTTTGGCAAGGGCGGCGGACAATGCTTCGATTTCGGAAGAGGCCATAAACGGGACATAGCGCGAGATGCCCGCGCTTGTCGAAAGCGTTTCCATCGGCTTTACGGGGGTTTACTGCGCGTGGGGAATAGTCGCCCTTCCCGCACGACCGGGACCAACGGGTTAACGACCACATGCGAATTATATTTATGGGCACTCCGGACTTTGCGGTCCCCAGCCTTGATGCGCTGGTGACCGCCGGGCATCAGGTTATTGCCGCCTATACCCAGCCGCCGCGCCGCGCCGGACGGGGAAAGGCGCTGTCGTCCTCACCCGTCCAGTTGCGGGCTGAGGAACTGGGCATTCCGGTGCGTAGCCCCGAGCGGTTACGCGATCCGGTCGATCAATATGCCTTTGCCGCGCTGGGCGCCGATATGGCAGTGGTCGCCGCCTATGGCCTGATCCTGCCGCAACCGGTGCTCGATGCGCCGCAAATGGGCTGCATCAATGTCCATGCGTCGCTGTTGCCGCGCTGGCGGGGGGCGGCCCCAATCCAGCGCGCGATATTGGCGGGTGATACGCTGACCGGGGTCACGATCATGGAGATGGCGGCGGGCCTCGACACCGGGGCCATGCTGACGCGCGCGGCGGTGTCTATGGACGGCAAGACTGCGGGCGACTTGACCACCGAACTTGCCAATGTCGGCGCAGAATTGCTGGTCCAGACCCTAGACAATCCGCCACCTGCCGTGCCGCAACCCGAGAACGGCGTTACCTATGCGGCAAAGATCGACAAGGCCGAGGCGCGAATCGATTTCAGTGCCGGTGCCGACGCTGTCGGGCGGCAGGTCCGCGCCTTTGCCCCGGCACCTGGCGCGTGGTTCGAACATAGTGGCGAACGTATTCGGGTACTGGCGGCCGAAGTTATCGGGGGGCGTTCCGAACCCGGCCTCGTCGCCGACGAACGATTGGTCGTTGGTTGCGGGGACGGGCTTATCCGCCTCGCGACGGTGCAGCGCGCAGGTCGTGGCGCAATGCGCGCCGAGGATCTGCTGCGTGGCTTCGACATTCCGGTGGGGACCGTGCTGGCGTGACGCGGTTCCGGCTGACCATCGAATATGACGGTCGGCCATATATGGGATGGCAGCGACAACCGCATGGGCCGACCGTGCAGTCAGCCATCGAAAAGGCCGTTTTCGAGATTTTCGGCGAGACGGTCGGCGTCCATGCGGCGGGGCGCACCGATGCCGGTGTCCATGGCCACGGGATGGTCGCGCATCTCGATCTGGCGCGGGCGATTACGCCGTTCCGCTTGCTGGGGGCGCTCAATGCGGGGCTGCGGCCCAATTCGGTGTCGATCCTCGATTGCGCGGTGGTCCCCGACGATTTTCATGCGCGTTTTTCTTGTGTTGCACGGCATTATGAATACCGGATCGTCAACCGGCGGCCGCCGCTGACGTTCGAGGAAGGGCTGGTGTGGCGAGTGCCGGTGTCGCTCGATGCAGCTGCCATGCAGGACGCCGCGCAACTGCTGGTCGGGCGGCATGACTTCACGACATTCCGCTCGGCGCATTGCCAGGCCGAGTCGCCCATCCGGACGCTCGACCGCCTCGACGTCGCGCGTGAGGGAGACGCGATCACGGTGCGGGCAAGCGCGCGGTCGTTCCTGCATCATCAGGTGCGCTCGATGGTCGGCTGCCTGTCACTTGTGGGGCGCGGGAAGTGGACGGCGGGGGATTTGACGGCGGCGTTGGAGGCGAAGGACCGCACGGAGCTTGGCCTGAATGCCCCGCCCGATGGGTTGTATTTCATGCGGGCAGATTACTGAGCGCCGCAGGCAAAGGAGGTTCACACGAAGCTCACAAAGGCACGAAGGAAGGAAGATTGAGAAACGGTCTCGCCCCCTTTTTCTACCTTCGTGCCTTTGTGAGCTTCGTGTGAACAACTCTTGCTGCCTTCGGTATGAACTAAAGCAGCGCCAGCGCCTTTTCGAACATCGCCAATTGCCAGAGCAAACGTCCGTGATCGCGTCTGCCCGCGATGTGGTCCTCGGCGATACGTTCGAGGCGAGCGCGGTCAAACCAGCCGGTATCGGCGAGGCCCGACAAGCGCCGCGCTTCGCCCGCCAGCGGTCCCCGGAACCACGCGCTGACCGGCGTCACGAAACCCATTTTGCGGCGATAGAGAATGTCGTCGGGCAAGGTGCCGCGCATCGTGCGCTTCATCAGCCATTTGCCTTCCCCGCCGCGCAAACGCATCGACACAGGGAGCGTGGCAGCAAATTCGACCAATCGGTGGTCGAGCAGGGGCTCGCGTGCTTCAAGGCTGACCGCCATACTCGTGCGGTCGACTTTGGTCAGGATGTCGCCCGGAAGCCAGATTTTGAGATCGGCATATTGTGCGCGGTCGAGCGGATCACGCGCGGGAGCATCGCACATCGCCGCGACATAGCGGTCTTCGGCGCGGTGGCCCTGCAGGCTGCGCTTGAAGCTGTCGGAGAACAGCGTGGCGCGTTCTTCGGGTGGGGTGACGCCGACGGCGCGGGCATAGGCCTCCCCCCCGCCGAGCGCGAGCGCGGCTAAGGTCGATTTCGCGCGGAACATCTGCGGCGCCCAGTCGGCCTTGGGATAGGCGCGAGCGAGGCCGCCGAACAGCGGTTCGCGCCAGCTTTGCGGGACGAATCCGCGTACGCGTTCCTCGGCGTGCTGAAATTTATACCGACGGTACCCGGCGAAAATCTCGTCCGCGCCATCGCCCGACAGCGCGACAGTGACGGTTTCGCGGGCAAGCTGGCTGACGCGCCATGTCGCCAGCGCCGACGCATCGGCAAAGGGTTCGTCGAACATCCGTGCGACGGTGTCAGCCGCGGCGTAATCGTCCGACGCAACGATGCGGCTGCGGTGGTTCGTCGCGAACCGTTCGGCAATGCTTGCGGCGTAACGGGTTTCATCGTGTGCCGCGCTGTCGAAACCGATGGCGCAGGTCTGCACCGGTTGCGACGACGCCTCGGCCATAAAGGCGACAACGCTCGACGAATCGACCCCGCCCGACAGGAACGCCCCCAACGGAACATCGGCGACCATGCGCGACGTCACGGCGGCGCGGAGATGGTGGCGCATTTCGGCTTCGAGATCGGTGACCGAACCCTTGGCCCGCTGCGTGAAATCGACATCCCACCACTGACGCGGTGCCGGGAGCGGTTTGCCGCGCTCGAGCAGCATGAAATGTCCGGCGGGGAGTTTCTTTACCCCCTCGATCCAGCAGGTGTCGTCCGGTACGTAACCGAAGGCGAAGAAATCCTCGATCGCTTGCGGATTGAGTTCGCGACGGACCGCAGGGTTAGCCAGCAACCCTTTCAATTCGGACGCGAATGCAACACTTCCATCCGCGAGTGCCACATAATGCAGTGGCTTCACCCCGAGCCGGTCGCGGGCGAGGAAAAGGCGTTGCTGCGCGACGTCAAATAGCGCGAAAGCGAACATTCCGCCCAGACGCGGCAACAGGTCCGGCCCCCATGCGCGCCACCCGTGGATGAGGACTTCGGTGTCGCTGTCCGTGCGGAACATTGCGCCCAGCGCCTGAAGTTCGCGGCGAACCTCGGCGAAATTATAGATTTCACCGTTGTAGCTGACGACCAACTGTTCGTCGGCGCTCAACATCGGCTGCGCGCCACCGCCGAGGTCGATGATCGATAGGCGACGGTGACCGAGGCCTACCCCTTGCGCGGTCCATACGCCCGCGCCGTCTGGGCCACGGTGGACCATGGCGTCGGTCATCAGCACGACCCGCGCCGGATCGACGGGCTTGGGCGTGCCCAGGTGGAAAATACCGGCGATGCCGCACATGGCCGTTAGCGCCCCTTTGCCTGCGCCATCATCGCGGCGACGCGCGGCTGCGGATCGCCCATGTCGCCCAGGAAGGCAATGATCGCGTCGTGCGCGCCCTTCCCTTCCGCCGACACGATCAGCGTTGCCGCCGACTGGTCGCCGCCGGTCAGGCGTGCTTTCAGGGTCGCCAGTTTGACCCCGGTTCGCCCCTGCGCCGCCGTGCCGCCAACGAACCAGAAGGTCGCCGCTTCGCGCTCGGCCTTGCCCGGCCCCATAATGCGTTCGATATGCCCGGTACCGAGCGGGGCCAGATTGGCGGCCCAGGCCCAATTGCCGGCGGGGTCGGCAGCCCCCTGCCCGAACGCGACGATTTCGCGACCGTGCGACTGCCAGCCGTAAAGCGCGACCCCGACATCGACCTGCTGCCCCGCCGCATTGCCATAGCGCCCGAATAGCCGGTGATCCGCCCCATCGAAACGCGGCGTCCACGGTGTCACTGGCAGGTCCGCGACGCGGGTCCAGCCTGCAACTAGGGGCAAAGCGACCGGTGACGGAAGCACACTGCGCCCCGCCGCCGATGCGATACTGTCCCAGACGACAGGCGCTGCGGCTGTTGCAACCGCAAGCGGCGCAATAAGTAATATCGGCGCAACCGGCTGCAAGACCGCAAACACTTTACCGCCCAGCCAGCTCTCGCCAATCTTGCGGTCGAAGAACGGCCATGCCGCCGCCATGATAAGCAGCATTACCACCGCAAAAAACACCCAGCCATAGACGATATGGTCGAAGCCGGTCGCCGCCTCGACCCCGATGCTTTCGGCGGCAAAGATCGTCGCCCATGCGCGCACGCCATTGGCAAGAATCGGCACGACGATGGCGGCGAGCATGAACAGGATGCGGCGCTTCAGCGAGCGGAAGCAGATATTGGCCGCCAGCGCGCCATAGGCGACCATCGCGACAAGGAACTTTACGCCCGCACACGCCTCCGCGACCTCGAACCAGCCGGCGCGCGTCGTGATAAACACCCCGTCGATTGTGGCGGGAACGCCGGTCAGGTCGAGCAGACCCATCGTCATTTTCGCGGTCAGCGTCTGCATCGGACCAGTGAACTCGTCGCCGAATGGCACGAGAAACACGAGGTAGAACAGCGGGAACAGCACCGCCCGGGAAACGGCAGGACCAAGGATCGCTATCACGCTCGCCTGAATCATCCCGATCAGGCCGATATGACGGATGATCGCGATACCGCCCGCTTCGCCGATCAGCCAGACGAGCGCCGCACCGAACACCAGCGCGAGACCGGGAAGCCATGCGGCGGGTAAAGTCTGCGCCACTTCGCTCCGCCGTAGCCAAATCAGCCACGCGATAATTGGGAGCACATAGAGGCAGTGCTGGTAGGTCGAAATATTCCACCACAGCGACGCCATGTCGCTGGCGTCGCGGGCGAAGAGCAGGAGCAGCGCAACGATGGCGAGGGCCGAGGCAGCAAGCGGTCTGCGCCACACATGATCGATGCTCACGCCACCAACTCCGCCAACGGCGCAAGACACGCCGCCCAGCTATAGCGCGCCCGCACCCGGTCGCGCGAGGCTGTGCCGATGGCGCGGGCATGGGGCGGGTTGGCAAGCAGTGCACCAATGGCCGCTGCCTGTGCCGCGGGTGTCTCGGCAACCAAAAGCTCGGCCCCCACCTCGGCATCGATGCCCTCGGCGGCGGCGGGCGACGCGACGACTGCCTTCCCCATCGCCATCGCCTCCAGCACTTTGTTCTGGATACCGCGTGCGAGGGCCAGTGGCGCGACCACGACATAGGCGGCGGCGAGCCACGGTCTGGTGTCAGGGACTTCGCCGGTGACAAGGACGTTTGGGGCCGCAAGCGCCTTGACCGCCGCCGTCGGCGCGCGCCCGACGATAGCGAAGGTTGCGGTCGGCAGCGACGGCAGGACGTCACGGACGAACGCGGTCACGGCATCCACGTTCGGTGCGTAATCCATCTGGCCGGTGAACACGATCAGCGGGTGCGGCGCATCGGCAGGCACGACGGCACCGGGTGCGAAATGTGCGGCATCGACGCCGTTCTCGATCACTTGAGCGGGCAGTCCGGTTGTGTCGCGGAATAGGCTAGCCTCTGCCTCGCTAACGAACAGCGATGCGTCGGTACGCTTGGCGGTGGCGATTTCGAAAGCGAGCAGGCGTTTCGCCTCTTGACGCAATGCAAGACCCGACAGGCCGTGCGCGGCAGCGCCTTGTTGAGCGAATTTTGCCGAATCCATGTCGACAAAATCCATTATGAAACGCGCCTTGGTCCCCACAGGAACATAATGCGCCATTTGCCCCGAAAAGGCGAAGATCGTACTGATCTTGCGTGATGCAAGCCGCTGGCGGACAGTCTGATGCAGCACCGGCACCGAGAACAGCGCCACTGAGGCCGGAAGGCCCGTCAACAGCGCGCGGGCGACGGCGACACCTTTCGATGCAGACCGAACCGCCGTTGTCACGCTGGCCGCGATGCTTTCGACTTTGGCGATGTGCTGGCGGTCGTCAGCGCTGTCGAGCGGGGTAATGACGTGGACGGGCCGCAGCTTCGCAAGCGCCTCCAGCATATGCCACGACCGGATGCGGTCACCGCGATCCGGTGGCCATGGCAGGCGGTGGGCGAGGAAGAGTATTTCGTCCCCGCTCACCCCAGCCCTCGCGCGATCATCGGGCCGAGGCGGTTGGCAATCGCCAGCGGCAGCTTCGACCAGAGCTTGACCTGAAGGCTGTATTTCGGGTCGAGCGGATTGACGCTACGCTTGGCTGCGCCGCCGATTGTTTTGGATGCATAAACAAGCGGTTGCCCTTCGAACCCCCAATTATGTTTGAAGGAAGCAGCGCCCGTGCCCGCTTTCGACCGCCCGAAATCGAAGGAATTACAGCCCCGCTCGCGCGCATGCCGCATCAGCGCGAAATACAGCATGTCGTTGGCGCGCCATTTGCGGGCATCGGCTGTGCCACCGCCCCAATAGGGCAAGACGACCCCGCGATGGTAGAGGCTAAGGACGCTCGCCAGCGGCACCCCGTCCTTGCGGACGGTCAATATATCGGCGTCGTGCCCGAACGCATCGAGCACTTCGGCGAACAACGCTTTTGGGAACACCGGCGTACCGAGGTTGCGGACGCTGGTCGCATAGACATGATAATGCGCGTCGCGGTCGCCCACGTCGGTCGTGAGGTCGAACCCGAGCGCCTTGCGGACTTCGGCGCGCTGTTTGCGCGGGATGGCGAGCAGTTCGGCTTCGTCATCTGCAGCAAAATCGCGGACGAAACCGAGATAGGTTGTTTCGTCGCGGTCCCATCCGGTCGGCAGATAGCCGCCGCGCAGCTCGACGCTTGGGCACGATAAACGGCCCGCCATGGCAAAAGCTTCGGCGGCGAGCGCCTCGCCGGTCGCAGCGTCATCGGCGAGGATACCACCGCCGACGGCAAACCCGCTGGAGGCAAGTGCGCG
>JANNVL010000005.1:0-3918 GCA_031408195.1 Sphingomonadales bacterium
GCGTGGCGGCGATCGATACCGAAGTTCATATTGAAGGCTTTGTATTAAGATGGGTGCTTCGAAAAGCTCAGCCAAGTCGCTGGGAGTGGCCCGTCCACCCCCGACTTGGCTGAGCTTGTCGAAGCTCCCTTCTTCATACAAAGCCTTCAATATGAACTTCGGTATCGATCGCCTCCTCGCCGACCCCGCCCTGCGTGCGCCTCTCGAGGGCAAGCGTATCGCGTTCCTCGCGCATCCCGCGTCGGTGACTGCCGACCTCACCCATTCGCTCGACGCGCTGGTCGCGTGCGGCCTGAACGTCACCGCTGCTTTCGGCCCGCAGCACGGCCTGCGCGGCGACAAGCAGGACAATATGGAGGAATCGCCCGACTTCACCGACCCGGTCCACGGCATCCCCGTGTTCAGCCTGTACGGCGAAGTCCGCCGCCCGACCGGCCAGTCGATGGGGACGTTCGACACGATATTGATCGACCTGCAGGACGTCGGCTGCCGCATCTACACATTCATCACGACCCTGCTCTATGTGCTTGAGGCCGCCGCCGAACATGGGAAATCGGTGTGGGTGCTCGACCGGCCCAATCCCGCCGGTCGCCCGGTCGAGGGGCTGACCTTGCTGCCAGGTTGGGAGAGTTTCGTCGGTGCAGGACCAATGCCGATGCGCCACGGGATGACGCTCGGCGAACTCGGGCACTGGTTCATCGATCGCTACAAGCTCGACGTCGATTATCGTGTGATCGAAATGGAGGGCTATGCGCCCGACGGCCCCGGCTTCGGCTGGCCGACCGAGCGCATCTGGATCAACCCCAGCCCCAATGCCGCCAACGTCAACATGGCACGCGCCTATGCCGGAACGGTGATGCTGGAGGGCGCAACCCTGAGCGAGGGCAGGGGGACGACGCGCCCGCTCGAACTGTTCGGCGCACCCGATATCGACGCCCGCGCGGTGCTGGACGAGATGAAACGGTTTGCGCCGCACTGGCTGTCGGGCTGCACGTTACGCGAAACCTCGTTCGAGCCGACGTTTCACAAGCATGTCGGGGCGCTGTGTCACGGCCTGTTCATTCATGCGGAGGGCGCGGCGTACGACCATGCCGCATTCCGCCCATGGCGGGTGCAGGCGCTGGCGTTCAAGGCGATTCGCAGCCTTTATCCCGCTTATGATTTGTGGCGCGATTTCCCGTATGAATATGAATTCGGCAAGCTCGCCATCGATGTCATCAACGGCGGGCCGGGGTTACGTTTGTGGGTCGATGACAGCACGGCAACCGCCGCCGATCTTGACGCTTTGACGATGCCCGATGAGGCAGTCTGGACCGAAGTGCGGCAGAATTATCTGATCTACTGATTCGCCCAGATAAAAAATACTGTTATCATAGAGGCTTGATAGCCAGTGTTGACTCGGTTCCGAATCATCATAACCTCGCCGCAATCAATTGCGCCGAATCGGGTCGGGGGGCGTCGTGGAATCGGATTACAGTTACTACAAGCGGCGCGCTGCGTCTGAAAAGGCTGCTGCCCAGCGGGCAATTACGCCTGCTGCGCGCGAACGTCGTTTGACGCTCGCACGGACATACATGGCCAAGGCGCAGATGTGCATCGACACACCTCAATTCGCGCTGTCGGCCTGAGTCCATGCCCATTCGACTGTGATTGGCTCCAACCACCGACTTGGCTGAGCTTGTCGAAGCCCCCCAACTCTCCCCGCAGGTTCAGCTCGGATTCGACGATTGGCCCTTCGACAAGCTCAGGGAAGTCGATAACAGGAGTGCGACTCCCAGTTCCGCAGCGTTCAATTCTTCCGCGTCAGCGCGCGCATCGCGTCATCCAGACCACCCAGTGTCAGCGGAAACATCCGGTCGTTCATCAACTCGCGCAGCAACGCGATCGACTGCGAATAACCCCAATGCTGTTCCGGCACCGGGTTGAGCCAAGCCGCCGCCGGATAGGTCGTTGTCAGCCGCTGCATCCAGGCAACACCCGATTCCTCGTTGAAATGTTCGACCGACCCGCCGGGATGCGAAATCTCATAGGGTGACATCGACGCATCGCCGATGAAGATCAGTTTATAGTCGTGGCCGAATTTGTGGAGCACGTCCCAAGTCGGCGTCCGCTCAGTAAAGCGCCGCCGGTTGTCCTTCCACACCCCCTCATAAGGGCAATTGTGGAAGTAGAAGAACTCCATGTTTTTGAACTCGGCGGTCGCTGCGCTGAACAATTCCTCGCACAGCTTGATATGCGGGTCCATCGATCCGCCGACGTCGAGGAACAGCAGCAATTTGACCGCATTGTGCCGCTCCGGCCGCATATGGATGTCGAGCCAGCCCTGTCGCGCCGTCCCTGACACCGTCGCATCGAGATCGAGCTCGTCCGCAGCCCCCTCGCGCGCGAACCGACGCAGGCGGCGCAGCGCGATCTTGATGTTGCGCGTGCCTAGCTCCTTGGTCGAATCGAGGTTGCGGAACTCGCGCTTGTCCCAGACTTTTACCGCCTGCTTGTGCTTCGACTCACCGCCGATCCGCACGCCTTCGGGATTATAGCCGCTGTTCCCGAACGGCGAGGTGCCGCCAGTGCCGATCCATTTATTGCCGCCCTGATGGCGTTCCTTTTGCTCGTCGAGCCGCTTTTGCAGCGTCTCCATCAGGTCTTCCCATGACCCGAGCTTCTCCATCTCGGCCATTTCTTGCGGAGTCAGAAATTTCTCCGCCACCGCGCGCAGCCAGTCGGCGGGGATTTCGGCACCCTGTTCGCCGAATGTCGTGGCGATACCCTTGAATACCTTGGCGAAAACCTGATCGAAGCGGTCGATCAACCCTTCGTCTTTCACATAGGTCGCGCGCGCCAGATAATAGAATTCCTCGGGCGTCCGGTCGATCACCTCGCCGTCGAGCGCCTCGAGCAGCACGAGGTGTTCTTTGAGGCTGGCGGGAATGCCCGCCGCGCGCAGCTCGTCGAGAAAGTTCAGGAACATGGGGCAGGGCGTGCCTCATACAGGGCCAGATCGCAATCCTTCCCATATGCCTAACGCCATCTCAACTGCGTCTTTACGCCCTTCGGTTAGGGAGAGCGTTCGTAATGACGACCAGCGTTCGGTCAGGAAGGTTTTGCATGGCGACCCAGACGGCCCCGACATCGGCGACAGGCCAGACAGGCTCTGCGTTCACGACGCTCGTCGTGCGCGAGGCATCGGCGTCGCACCCGCACGTCCGGTCGTTGCTCTCGCTGAACAGCGCCCGTGACGCACGCAATGCTTCCGATGCGCTGCATCATCTGTCGATGCTCCATGGTCGCCAGCCCGGGGTCGTCGATCACGCTGCGGCGCGAACGCTCGATTCGACGGCACGCAAGGCATTGTTCGCGCTCGCCGACAGCTTTGCCGCCGAACGCGATGCGCTGGGCCGGCTGGTGGTTGCAGCGGGACCGATCCCGAGCACGATGGGGCAGGCCGAGACCGAAGCCAGCGTCATTGCCCAGCATCACGCCATCGACATGCTCGCCCAGTCCGAACGGCAAGGCTGCGGATTGGGTGCCGCAATTGCGCTCGCGCTCGACTGGCACGCGATTCGCTGCGTCATGGATTCAGCGGCTAAGCGGTTCGGTGTGGACCTGCCTGACAGCAGCTTGCCGCCGGTGCCGTCGCTCGGCACCCTTGTCGACGCAGCCTGCACCAGCGCCGCTATCGAACGTGCGATGATGTTCGGCGGTCAGCAGATCGTCACTCAGCACCGCGGGCTGTGGGACTTGCTTGAAACGCGCGCACTGGCCCGTATCGACGACTGAGCAGTCGAGTAGCGCCCAAAAGGGCTTCGACAAGCTCAGCCAAGTCGGGGGGAGAGAGTGGCGGTCAAACCGACTTGGCTGTGCGTGTGGAAGCCCCAGTATTCTAACCCCGAGGCGTGACGCGGGGTGTGTCCTAACGCC
>JANNVL010000006.1:0-36517 GCA_031408195.1 Sphingomonadales bacterium
TCGGCGGTTAGTTCTTTCTTCAAATGCCGTGCGATGGCCCAATCCAAGTGCGCCCAGCCGACCTGCAGCTTCGATTTCAAATCGGCAAGCGTGAACCGCGTGTTCTGGAAATCGATCACCGGTTTGCCGAACGCCTTGCGCTCGCGGACGAATGCCACTGTTTCGTCATAGGCCCGCTGCGCGGACGCCTGCGCGCCGATGGCGATCGACAGGCGTTCCTGCGGCAATTCGCTCATCAGATAGATGAAGCCCTTGCCCTCTTCGCCCAGGCAGTTGGTCATCGGCACGCGGACATCCTCGAAAAACAGCTCGCTGGTGTCCGCCGCGTCCTGCCCGATCTTGTCGAGGTTGCGCCCGCGCTTGAACCCTTCGCGGTCGGCCTCGACGAGGATGATCGACACGCCTTTGTACGCGGGCATGACTTCGGTGTCCGTCTTGACGCAGACCAGCACGAGGTCGGCGTTCTGACCATTGGTGATATAGGTCTTGCTGCCGTTGATGACGTAGTGGTTGCCGTCCTTCTTGGCGGTCGTGCGGATGCCCTGAAGGTCGCTGCCGACGCCGGGTTCGGTCATCGCGATGGCGGTGACTACTTCGCCCGACACGAGCTTCGGCAGCCAGTGCTTCTTCTGCTCTTCGCTGCCGTAGCTGACGATGTAATTGACGACGATGTCGGACTGGAGGCTGAAGCCGAGCGCCGTGCCGCCGTACGAGATTTCCTCGTCGATGATCGCGTTGTAACCGAAGTCGAGGCCGAGCCCGCCGTATTCTTCAGGGACGGTCGGGCACAGCATCCCGACCGCACCGGCCTTGGGCCAGATCGCCTTTTCGACGATCCCGGCCTCGTCCCAGCGGTCGATGTGCGGCACGACTTCGGCCTTGATGAAGCTGCGGACGGAATCGCGGAAGGCTTCGTGGTCCTCGGTGTAGGCAGTGCGTCCGGCAACATCGAGCGTCATGGGGTCTCTCCAGCTTTACGTTTGCGTAAGCGGTAGCGAGCCGCGCTGCGCCCCGCAACGCGTTTTCGAACGTTGTAATATTGTTGCGCGAGGCTATTGCTCGGTGCTCAGGAGAACCGCGTGTCTGAGTCGCCCCGTCCCAACCTGCCGCCGCTGGCGCTGCACGTTCCAGAGCCGCAATTCCGGCCCGGTGACGAAGCTGAATTCGTCAGCGTCGAAGTGCTGACCGCAGGGGTCACACCGCGCCCCGACAGCGCGGCGGACGCAGGCACGATGCGCGAGCTGGCCTATGGTCTGGTGCGCGTGCTCGACGATGAAGGGACCGCCGTCGGCCCCTGGAACCCCCGCCTCTCGCCGGATTTGCTGCGCCGCATTCTCCGCAGCATGGCGCTGACCCGTGCATTCGACGAACGCATGTTCCGCGCCCAGCGGCAGGGCAAAACCAGCTTCTACATGAAGTCGACCGGCGAGGAGGCGGTCGCGGTTGCCGCGACCTATGCGCTCGACCGCGAGGATATGTGCTTCCCGAGTTACCGCCAGCAGGGCATCCTCATCGCGCGCGACTGGCCCATCGTTGACATGATGAACCAGATTTACTCGAACCGCGCCGACCGGCTTAAGGGCCGCCAGCTACCCATCATGTATTCGACGCGCGAAGGCGCGTTCTTCTCGATCTCGGGCAACCTCGCCACGCAATATCCGCAGGCCGTCGGCTGGGCGATGGCGAGCGCTGCCAAGGGCGACACCCGGATCGCCGCGACCTGGTGCGGCGAAGGATCGACCGCCGAGGGCGATTTCCATTCGGCATGCATGTTCGCCACAGTCTACCGTGCGCCGGTCATCATGAATGTCGTCAACAACCAATGGGCGATTTCGAGCTTTGCCGGGTTCGCGGGGGGTGAGGCGACGACTTTTGCGGCGCGCGCGGTCGGATACGGGATCGCGGGGTTACGGGTGGACGGCAACGACCCGCTCGCCGTCTATGCCGCGACCGCCTGGGCCGCCGAACGCGCGCGGACCAACAAGGGACCGACCCTAATCGAACATTTCACCTATCGCGCCGAAGGGCACAGCACCTCGGACGATCCGGGCGCCTATCGCAGCGCCGACGAAGCGACGAAGTGGCCGCTGGGCGATCCGATTGCACGGTTGAAGACGCATCTGATCGGGCTGGGCGAATGGGATGAGGACCGCCACGCCACGCAGGACCGCGAACTCGCCGAAATGGTGAAGGCGGCGCAAAAGGAAGCTGAGAAAAACGGCATCCTCGGCCATGGTCTGCACCAGCCATTCGACACGATGTTCGAGGACGTATTCGAAGAGATGCCGTGGCACCTTGTCGAGCAACGCGACCAGATGCGCGCCGAACGTGCCGCGGCGGGGATATGACATGCCGCGTATGAACATGATCGAGGCGATCAACAGCGCCATGGACGTTTGCCTCGCCGGCAACCCCGATGTTGTTGTGCTCGGCGAGGACATCGGCTTTTTCGGCGGCGTTTTCCGCGCGACGGCGGGCTTGCAGGCCAAGCATGGCAAGACCCGCGTGTTCGACACGCCGATCAACGAATGCGGCATCATCGGCGTCGCGGTCGGGATGGCGGCCTATGGCCTGCGCCCCGTCCCCGAAATCCAGTTCGCCGACTATATCTACCCCGGCCTTGATCAACTCGTAAGCGAGGCGGCGCGGCTGCGCTATCGCTCGGCGGGCGAGTTCGTCATGCCGATCACAGTGCGTTCGCCCTTCGGCGGCGGCATTTTCGGCGGGCAGACGCATTCGCAATCGCCCGAGGCGATGTTCACCCATGTCTGCGGGATCAAGACAGTGATTCCGTCGAACCCCTATGACGCCAAGGGGCTGCTGATCGCCGCCATCGAGGATAACGATCCCGTCATCTTCTTCGAGCCCAAACGCATCTACAACGGACCGTTCGACGGGCATTACGACCGGCCAGTGCAGCCTTGGTCGAAAGTCGAGACGCCTGAAGTTCCGGAAGGGCACTATACCGTGCCGCTGGGGAAAGCCGCCATTGTGCGCGAGGGGGCCGAGGTGACTGTGTTGGCCTATGGCACAATGGTCCATGTCGCGCGCGCGACCGTCGAGGAAAAGGGCATCGATGCTGAGGTGATCGACCTCCGCACGTTGCTCCCGCTCGACATCGAGACCATCGAGGCGAGCGTGAAAAAGACCGGACGATGCGTTATCGTGCACGAGGCGACGCGGACCAGCGGCTTCGGTGCGGAGCTTGCCGCGCTGGTGCAGGAACGCTGTTTCTATAACCTCGAAGCCCCGATCCAGCGCGTCACCGGCTTCGACACGCCTTATCCGCATTCGCTCGAATGGGCATATTTCCCGGGGCCGGTCCGCATCGGGACGGCACTCGATCTGGTTCTGAAGGACTAAGCGATGGCCTTGTTCAAATTCCGCCTCCCCGACATCGGCGAAGGCATTGCCGAGGCCGAGATCGTCGTGTGGCATGTGAAAGTCGGCGACCGGATCGAAGAGGACGCGAATCTGGCCGACATGATGACCGACAAGGCGACGGTCGAAATGGAGTCGCCGGTGTCGGGCGTGGTCGTCGAACTGGCGGGCGAAGTCGGCGACATGGTGCCGATCGGGAGTACGCTGGCGGTGATCGAGGTTGAGGCGGACGACGCCGATGAGACTGAAGCGCCGGATACCGAGACGGTCGCGGAGCAAATCCTCCCCGGCACGGGGAGGGGGACCAGCGAAGCTGGTGGAGGGGGTTCTCCGCCAGCAGAAATGTCGGTTCTCGCGGATAGCCCCCTCCACCACCCTTCGGGCGGTCCCCCTCCCCTAGCTTCGCGAGGGGAGGAATTAAGAGTCCTCGCTTCCCCCGCCGTACGCGCCCGCGCAACCGACCTCGGTATCGATCTCGCTCATGTCAAACCGTCCGAAGACGGCCGCCTGCGCCACGCCGATCTCGATGCCTATCTGCGCTACAACGGCGCGCAGGGCTTCGGCATCCCCGCCATATCGCGTGCCGACGAAGCGATCAAAGTCATCGGCATGCGCCGCCGCATCGCCGAAAACATGGCCGCGTCGAAACGCAACATCCCGCATTTCACCTATGTCGAGGAAATCGACGTCACCGCGCTTGAGGCGATGCGCGCGGATTTGAACAACAATCGCGGCGTAAAGCCAAAGCTGACGATGCTGCCGCTGATGATCGTCGCGATCTGCAAGGCGGTGCCCGCCTTTCCCATGATAAATGCGCGCTATGACGACGAAGCGGGCGTGGTGACGCGCAGCGGTGCCGTCCATCTCGGCATGGCAACGCTGACCGATGCGGGGTTGATGGTCCCCGTCATCCGCGACGCACAAGCCCTGAACGTCTGGCAACTGGCGAGCGAGATCACCCGCCTCGCCGAGGCCGCGCGCACCGGCAAGGCGACAAGTGCCGAGATGTCGGGCGGGACGCTGACCATTACGTCGCTCGGTCCGCTTGGCGGCATCGCGACGACGCCGGTTATCAACCGCCCCGAAGTCGCAATCATCGGCCCCAACCGCATTATCGAACGCCCCGTATTTGACGGCGATGACATCCGCCGGGCGAAGCTGATGAACCTGTCGATCAGCTGCGACCACCGCGTCGTGGATGGCTGGGATGCAGCGAGCTTCGTGCAGGCCGTGCGTAAATTGCTCGAAACGCCGGTCCTGCTGTTCGCCGACTAGGATTATGCCGCGATGCAGCATAAGAGGTCGGTCATGAAAATGCCCGGCCGCGTCGAATTCATTGTGCTTGTCGCCACGATCAACATGATCGCCGCGTTCGCCATCGATTCGATGCTGCCCGCGCTACCCGCCATCGGGGCGAGTCTTGGCGTCACCGAGGAGACGCGCTGGGGTCTTGTTATTACGGCGTTCACGCTTGGCTTCGGCGTCGCGCAGCTGTTCATCGGGCCGTTTGCTGATCGCTACGGACGACGCGGGCTGCTGCTCGCCGCGCTTATCGGCTATGCGTTGACCGCCGTACTCGCCGCCTTTGCATCGAGCTTTGCGCTGCTGCTCGCCGCCCGCATGGCGCAAGGAGTTGCAACGGCGGGCGCGCGCGTGCTCGCGACGTCGATCATCCGCGACCGGTTCGAGGGGCGCGATATGGCACAGGTGATGAGCCTGTCCTCGGCGATCTTCATGGCAGCGCCGATCATAGCGCCGTTCATGGGACAAGCCGTGCTGGCCGTCGCGCCGTGGCGGTGGATATTCATCGTGCTTGCTTTTGTCGGTGTTGCCATTTTCTTTTGGGTGGCGCTGCGCCTGCCCGATACGCTCGCGCCCGAACATCGCCGCGCGATCTCGCTCGCATCGATCCGGGACGCGGCGGGAATCATCCTGCGCGACCGCCAATCTGTCGCCTATAGCGTTGCCAATGCTTGCCTCACCGCGACCGTGATGGGATTCCTGACGTCGGTGACGTTGGTGTTCACCGTCACGCTGCGCCGTCCCGAACTACTGCCTATCGGCTTCGGCATCATGGCCGGGTGCATGATGGCGGCGTCGTTCACAAACGCAGCCATCGTCAAACGATATGGTATGCGGCGCATCGGCCATGCCGCGATCCTGGCCATGACTGCGATTGCGGCGCTGCACGCCGGATTGGTGGCATGGCGTGGCGACGAACTGGTCATGTTCATTGTTTTGCAATCGGCGATGATGGTCGGCTTTGCGCTGGCGGCGGGCAATTTCGGCGCGATGGCGATGGAGAATATGGGCGAGGTCGCGGGCACTGCGAGCTCGATCCAGGGGTCGTTCGGAGCCGTGCTCGGGGCTATCGGCGGCACCGTGATCGGCGCAAGTTTCGACGGCACGACAATGCCGCTTTATCTGGGCGTGACGTTCATGGGCCTGGTATCAATTGCGGTGATCTGGCTTGCCGAGGGCGGATTGTTCGTCGCGCGGTACGATGTAAAGAGCGCTTGATGGCTTACTGGCTGCTGAAATCCGAACCCCATAAATATGCATGGGACGACCTTGTCCGTGATGGCCGGACAATTTGGGACGGGGTGCGGAACCATACCGCCGCGATCAACCTGCGTGCGATGAAAATCGGCGACCGCGCGTTCTTCTACCATTCGAACGAGGGCAAGGAGATCGTCGGCATCGTCGAGATTGTCGGCGAGCATTACCTCGATCCCAAGGACGCGGCGCAGCGATTTCCTGCTGTGGATGTCGCGCCGGTTGAAGCACTTAAGGCGTCTGTCACTTTGGCAGCGATCAAGGCGGATGCGGCGCTCGCCGACATGGAACTCATCCGCCAGTCGCGCTTGTCGGTTGCGCCAGTGCGCGATGCCGAATGGGCGCGGATTTTGGAACTGGCCGCCGGTTAGAGCCACACGTCGAGTGCGTGCAGGCCTAGCCCCACCAATCCGCCGACCACTGTCCCGTTGATCCGGATATATTGCAGGTCGCGCCCGACTGCGCCCTCGACCCGGTCGGTAATCGTCTGCGCGTCCCAGCCGCGAACGGTTTCGGAGACCAGCTTGACGATCTGGTCGCCATAGCTTGCGGTGACACCGACTGCCGTCCGCCGTGCAAACCGGTTGATCGTCGCACGCAATTCGGGATCGGCCTGCAACGTCTCACCCAGCTGGCGCAGCGCCTCGCCGAACTTCCCCGCGAGCGCCTTGTCAGGGTCGCGCGCTGCCCGCAGCATCGCTGCGCGCGCCGATTCCCACAGCCCGTCAAGCCAGCGCCGCATCGCCGGGTTCCGCATGATCTCGTCGCGCAGTTCGGCGACGCGCTTTTGCATCCTGGGATCGTCCTGCAAGTCGATGGCGAGGTGCGCGAACCCCTCCTCGGCCTTGGCGCGCAGGCGGTGGTCAGGGTCGTCGGCCATTTCCGACAGCATCTTGTTCAGGCCATCGATGATCTTGTTGGCGAGTGTTTCGTCAAGGCCTGTCCAGCGCATGACCGAGCCTGCTTGGGCATGGACGACCTCGCGGATCAGTTCGTCATTGCTGTCGAGGAGTTTTGCGCCCCAACGGACGATGCCATCGAGCAGTGGCCGATGGCGACCTTCGCTGATTGCCGCCGCCAGCGCCTGCCCAAGTAACGGCGCGAGGTCGAGTTCGCCGATGCGGGTCGAAATCGCCCCCTTGACCATCCCGCCAAGCCGTTCGGGGTCGAGCGCGCCGAGCATATCGGCGGCGAGGCGCGATGCGCCCTCCTTCAGCCGTCCGCCGCGGTCGGGCGCATCGGTGATGAACCGGCCCGCTGCCCCCGCCAGATCGATCCGCCCCATACGCCGCGCTACGACTTTGGGCGTGAGGAAATTGTCGCGCAGGAACAGCGCCAGCGTATCGCCGATGCGGTCCTTGTTGGTCGGGATGATCGCGGTGTGCGGGATCGGTATGCCGAGCGGATGGCGGAACAGCGCGGTCACGGCGAACCAGTCGGCCATGCCCCCGACCATCGCCGCTTCGGCAAAGGCTTTCACAAAACCGAGCGCGGGATGAAGCTCCTCATAGACGCGCGTCGTCAGATAGATTGCCGCCATCGCCACGAGCAGGCCGGTCGCCACCAGCCGCATTTCGGCAGCACCGCCTTGCACTGGTACGGCAAGGGCAAAGCGGGATCGGCTGGCCATCAACGGGAAACGCGCGGAGGCACCAATCGGTTCATTCAGCGGGCTGGGCTGCCGGCGCACGCGCGCCCTCGCCGCCGTTGGTCAGCTTGCGCGACAGCCAAGGGCCGAGCCGCTCTTCGACCCCGACGGCGAGGCTGAATGTCGCGGGCACAATCAACAAGGTGAGCACGGTCGACACGATCAATCCACCGATCACTGTCACGCCCATCGGTGCGCGAAAGCTGCCGTCACCCGACAGCGACAGCGCAACCGGGACCATGCCTGCAACCATCGCCACCGTTGTCATGACAATCGGCTGCGCGCGCTTGTGGCCGGCGTCGATGATCGCAGTGTACTTCTCGACGCCCTTGTTCATTTCTTCGAGTGCAAAATCGACGAGCAGAATCGAGTTTTTTGCAACAATGCCCAGCAGCAGCAACATGCCGATTAGAACCGGCATCGAAACGGGATCGCCGGTGAGCCGGATAGCGAGCGCACCGCCAAGCGGTGCCAGCAGCAGCGACCCCATGTTTACGAACGGCGGCATAACGCGCTTGTAGAGCAACACCAGCGTCGCAAACACCAGCAAGATGCCAACGATGACAGCAATGACAAAACTGACCAGCAGTTCGGCTTGCCATTTCGCTTCGCCAAGCTGCAGCCGGTTAATGCCCTGCGGAAGGTTCTTCAGCGTCGGAAGCGCCTCGATTGCCGCCGTTTCGCTCCCCGGTACGACACCTGCCGCACGGTCAGCGCCGAGGGCGACGCGGCGAATCTGGTTCGTGCGCTGGATCATCGTCGGTCCCGACCCGAAGGTAATGTCGGCCACAACCTTGAGCGGTACCGATCCACCGGTCGCGGTCGGCACCGGCAAATTCTCGATGGTCGACAGGCTCTGGCGCGATTGCTGGCCGAACTGCACGCGGATCGGGATTTGACGGTCGTTCAGCGAGAATTTGGCGCTGTTCTGGTCGATCTCGCCGAGCGTGGCGATGCGGATCGCTTGGCTCAGCGCCTGCGTCGTCACACCGAGCTCGGCGGCGAGCTGGGTGCGCGGTTTGATGATGATTTCGGGACGCTGCATATCGGCATTGGTGCGCGGGGCGACAAGTTGCTTCAGCCCCTTCATCTCTTCGACAATTTTGTTGGCGGTCGCGCTCAGCAGGACCGGATCGTCACCACCGAGTGTGATTGTGATATCGCGGCCGGCGCTGCCGGGGCCACCGCCCGACTGCGACTGGAAACTAACGCGCGCGTCGGGGATCTCGCTCAGCCGTTGCTGCCATTTACGCTGGAACTCGACGCTGGTGACGGCGCGGTCAGCCTTGAGCGTCAGGAAGATATTGCCATTGCCGACGTTGATGCGCGAAAATGCCGACTGAACTTCGGGCGCGTCCTGCAACATGTTGCGAACACGGTCGGCAACCGCTTCGGTTTTCTGCAATGTCGATCCGGGCGTCAGAAAAATGCGGACCTGACTGAAATCGTTGTCCTGCGCGGGCTGGAACGTCATCGGGATCGACTTGAACGGTGTCCCCGGAACGCCCGTGAACATCGCGATCGTCAGAAGCAACGCCACGCCGCCCAGCCCGACAGTCCATACGCGGTGGTCAGCGCGGTAAGACCAGAGGTGCGAGGCACGGCTGGTGCCGCGCAACTTGCGCGCGCCGCGGCTGTCCATTGTCCAGCGCAACGCCTTCATGAACACGTCCATCAGCGGCCCCTCGCCATGCGTGGCGTGGCCGTGCGATTTCAGGAAATAGGCGGCGGCCATAGGCGTTAACAGGCGCGCAACGGCCAGACTGACCAGCACGGCGGACACGACGGTGAGCCCGAAATTCTTGAAGAACTGCCCCGAAATGCCCGGCATCAACCCGACCGGCAGGAACACTGCAACAATCGCCATCGTCGTCGCCAGCACGGCCAGTCCGATCTCGTCGGCGGCATCGATCGACGCCTGATAGGCAGTCTTGCCCATTCGCATATGGCGCACGATGTTTTCGATTTCGACGATAGCATCATCGACCAGCACCCCCGCGACCAGGCTAAGCGCGAGCAGCGACAGGAAATTCAGCGAAAAGCCCATCAGGTCCATGAACCAGAAGGCCGGAATCGCCGACAGCGGAATGGCGATGGCGGAGATCAGCGTCGCCCGCCAGTCGCGCAGGAACAGGAACACGACGAGCACCGCAAGCAGTGCGCCCTCGATCATCGCGTGGATCGCCGATTTATACTGGTCCATCGTGTAATTCACGCTGGTAAACAGCTCGGTGAAGGTCACTTTCTTGTTGCTCTCGCGCAGAGCGTCGAGTTCCTTGTTGACCTCTTTATAGACAGATACGTCCGACGCGCCCTTCGACCGTTCGATCGAAAAGCTAAGCACCTGTCGCCCGTTCATCTTGGCAATCGTGCGCTGCTCGGCATAACCGTCGCGGACCGTAGCTAGGCTGCCGAGCTTGACCGTACGACCACCCCCCACAGAAATGTTCATCTCGCTGAGCGCAAACGCATTGCGGGCATTGCCGAGCACGCGCACCGATTGTTCGGACCCCGCGATTTCGGCGCGACCACCCGCTGCGTTGAGGTTGATCGAGCGCAGTTGGGCATTCACGGCCGATGCGGTCACCGCCTGCGCCTGAAGCTTGGCCGGGTCGAGAATAACACGGATTTCACGGTTGACGCCGCCGCTGCGCGTCACGCTGGCAACGCCGCTGATCGCGCGCAGCTTTTTGGCGACGGTGTTATCGACATACCAGCTCAGTTCTTCGAGCGTCATGTCACGCGATTCGGCCGAGAAAATCGCGATCTCGCTGCCGCCGATGTCGACGCGCGAGACCTGCGGTTCGAGGATGCCGTCGGGCATGTCGCTGCGGATATTCGTATTCGCATCGCGGATGTCGTTGACCGCGCGGTCGATAGGCGTTCCGATAGCGAACTGGACAAAGGTGCTCGAACTGCCTTCGCGGACGCTCGAATTGATTTCGTCGATACCGCTGACGCTGCGGACCGCCGCCTCGACTTTCTGCGTAACCTGAGTCTCAAGTTCGCTGGGTGCCGCACCCGGCTGCGCGATATTGATTTGTGCCGCCGGGAAATCGATATCGGGGCTGTCATTGACGCTCATCCGCGAAAACGAAAGCATCCCCGCGAGCATCAGCGCGATGAAAAGCACGATCGGCGCGACAGGGTTACGGATCGCCCAAGCCGAAATGTTCCGGAAACTCATGACTCGGCAATCCTGACTATGCCCGGCAACGGGCCGGGCATCATGCCCGACTCATTATCCGGAAGTTTTGACGCGCTGTGGATTAATCGTTTCACCGGGGTTGAGAAAGGCTCCGGCGCTCACGACGACGCTTTCCTGACCGGAGAGTCCGTCCAGAATCGTCACACCCATATCGTTGACATCCCCGATAGTGACATTGCGCCGAACGACTTTGTTCTGCGGCCCGACGATATAGACATAGCTGCCCTTGGTATCGGTCTGGATTGCCGACTCGGGAAGCAATGGGACGTCGGCTGCACCACTGACAATCTTTGCCGAGGCAAAGCCACCGGGACGCAATGCCTTGTCATATGACAGCGCGATACGCGCGATGCCCTGACGCGACTGGGGGTCAATGACCGGCGAAATCTGCCAGATCTGTCCGGCGAATTGCGTCGTCCCACCGACCGGCGTCACGGACGCGCGCTGGCCAACGCCCATGCGCGCAAGATCGACCTCGCCGAGACGAGCGAGCAATTCGAGTTCGCCACCACGCGCCATGCGGAACAGCACGCCCGAACCGGCCGAGACGACCTGCCCGGGCTCGACCTTACGCTCCAGCACAAGACCTGCTGCCGGCGCACGGATATCGAGACGCGACGTCGACGCCTGTTGCTGGGCAAGCTGCGCGCGCGCAACGCCGACGCGCGCACGCGCCGAATCGCGGGTTGCCGTCTTGCGGTCGATATCGGCTTTCGAGATAAACCCGCGCGCCACCAATTGCTGGGCGCGGTCGAGTTCGGACTGGGCCAGTCGGGCATCGGCTTCCGACACGCCGATTTGCGCGGCAAGCGAATTGATCTGTTGCGACTGGACGCGGCGATCGACTGTCGCCAGCACTTGTCCGGCGGCCACCCAGCTGCCGGGCTCGACCAATACCCGAGTCACCTGCCCGCCTTCGCCCGCAACGCCGACGGGCATTTCGCGGCGCGCCGCTAGATTGCCGGTGGCGGAGACGACACGGTCGACCGTCCGGCGACCGGGAACGACAACCGAAACGGTCGGCGCCTGTTTCGCCCCGCCCGGTCCACCGGCACCCGCAGCAGGAGTCGCTGGACGCGACATGTACGAATACAGCGCGATGGCCGCAATGACGGCCAGAACGACAGCGCCCACAACCCATAGCCGACGGCGCTTGCGCGCCGACGCCTCGCTATCGGCGAAATCCAGTTCCTCACGGTCGCGGGCAAACCCGGTTTCATAGTTCATCGTACGCATCCAGCCTTCCACACCGGGACAATCCGCCCATAGGCAGACACCACAGGTGTGTTACACGAATAAGTCACCTTGTTCAAGGGCTGTACATGCAATGAACCCGTCGGAGAGGAGACGCAAGTGGGGTGCAGTGCAGCATTTATGCGCTTGCAGCCTTAAGCGACAAGAAAAATGCCGCCGGAACACCCCTGAAGGACGATCCGGCGGCACCCAATGAACCTCGTCGTCGTCTAGCGCACGCTGCCGCGACGGATGAGGTTGACGATCGCCAGCAGGACGACGGCGCCCAAGAAGGCGCTCAGATACGGGCCGACCGGACCGGCCATGCCCAGCATCGGACCGTACAGGAAAGCGCCGATATACGATCCGACGTTGCCGACGACGATGTTGAGGATGATCCCCTGCTGACCGTCGGTCCGCATGACGATGCTCGCGAGCCAGCCGATGACGCCGCCGATGATGAGCCAGATGATGAAATTCATGGTTGTCCTCCTGTTGCCGCCCGAAATTTCGGTCGGGTTACAGGGCCAAGACGCACGAAGGGCCCGTGCGGTTCCGCACGAGCCCCAAATTGTCACGCTGGCGCAACGGCGATCCGTTGCTGACGCCGGTCAGTATTTCTGCTGGCGCTCGTACAGCGACTTGTAATGCTGGATGCGGGTGACGCGCAGGCCGGGCATCCCTGACCGGTCGACCGCACGCTGCCATCCGGCGAATTCCTCAAGCGTCAGACTATAGCGATTGCAGACGTCGTCGACCGAAAGCAGCCCGCCGTTCACCGCTGCCACGACTTCAGCCTTGCGCCGCACGACCCAGCGCGTTGTCGACGGCGGCGGCAGCGAATCGAGCGTCAGCGGCTCGCCGAGCGGGCCGATCACTTGAGCAGGTCGTATTTTCTGGTTCTCGATCATTCTTACCTCAATCACCGATCCGTATCGCCGGTCGCTACGTCGTCTTGAAATGCATCATTAGGCCAAGGGCATTGAAGGAACGCTGAAATGCCAAGGTAAACAGGGTGTTTAGTTTAGTTGACAGGGACTGAAGAACGGCTCCGGCAAATCGGCAAAGGTCGCTGCGCCGCTGAAAACAAACGTCGCCGCTGCGGCCCCTGCCCCGGCAAAAAGGGCGATGGTCGGGTTGTCGTTCGGCTCGATATGGCCGTGAGCGTCGAGCCGCATTTGTGCGCGCGCCGTCGGACTGGCGCTTTGCGTTGCCGCCATGCGCGAGAGCAGCGCCGACAAGTCGGGCGTAGCAGCGCGGTGGCGGCGGATGAAAGACAAGTCCATGTCACCGGTTTTACGCAAGAAGGCTGAAGACCGCGTAAACCATGGCACAATGTGCCGCGTCGCCGTATGTGCGCGCCATGAGCGATCCCGCCGCCCTGTTCCAGCTCGACCGGCCCGCCGCCGACTCGCGGATCGTCGTCGCCATGTCGGGTGGCGTCGATTCGTCTGTCGTTGCGGCGTTGGCAGCGCGGACCGGTGCGGAAGTCATCGGCGTGACGCTCCAGCTGTACAATCACGGCGAGGCGACCAAGCGGCCCGGCGCCTGTTGCGCGGGTCAGGATATCCGCGATGCCCGCGCCGTGGCCGACAAGCTGGGCATCGCGCATTATGTCTTCGACCATGAAAGTAGGTTTCGCGACTCGGTGATCGACCGCTTCGCCGACGATTATGTCGCGGGGCGCACGCCGATCCCCTGCGTCCGCTGTAACATGGGGGTGAAGTTCACCGACCTGTTTGCGCTGGCCAAGGACTTGGGCGCAGATTGCTTGGCGACCGGGCATTATGTCCGCCGCGTCATTGGTGCCAACGGCCCCGAACTCCACCGCGCTATCGATCCGGCGCGCGACCAGAGCTATTTCCTTTTCGCGACGACCGACGCGCAGCTCGATTATTTGCGCTTTCCGCTCGGCGGGATGGGAAAATCCGCCGTGCGCGCCATCGCGGCTGAAATGGGCCTTGGCGTTGCGGCCAAGCCTGACAGTCAGGACATCTGCTTCGTCCCCGACGGCGATTACGCGGGACTGGTCCGCAAGCTGCGCCCCGATGCCGGGGTGCCGGGCGATATCGTCAATCTGGAGGGCCGCGTGCTGGGGACGCATCGCGGCATCATCGGTTTTACCATCGGCCAGCGGCGCGGGCTGGAGATCGGCGGATTGGCCGAGCCGCTTTATGTCGTGCGGCTCGACGCGGCGGCGAACCGGGTGATCGTCGGCCCGCGCGCGGCGCTCGGCGTGCAGGCGGCGCGGTTGTCCGAGTTCAACCAGATCGGCCCCATGCCCGACGGCCCCCTGGCCACCAAAGTCCGTTCGACCGCTCGGACAGCTCCGGCGCGGATCGACGGCGACCGGCTGGTGTTCGAAACGCCCGAATACGGCGTCTCGCCTGGACAGGCAGCGGTGCTTTACGCGGGCGAGCGCGTCGTCGGCGGCGGCTGGATTGAGGAAACCGAGGCGGCGGAATTCGCCGAGGCAGCTTAACGCCCGATATCGAGCGGCTTGCCGGTGAACGGTTCGGCCTGACAGGCAAGCACCGGATCGAAACGCACCGAACGGCTAGCGATCAGCGGAACCGACGCCGTAATCGTTTTGGTGGACGCGTCCTCGGCAAGCTCGATCGGTTCCATCCCGGGTTCGAAATCCTTGCGGCAATCGGCCAAGCTGCGGTTGCCGATATAGCGACAGCCGCACGCAACGCGCGCAGCATAGCCGACGCCGAGGTCGAGCTGCGGACGCCGCGCCTCGATAGCCCACCAGACCAGCAATGCTGCGACAAGCAACACAGTGGCAACCGAGCCGAAAACGATCCGTCTTGCTTTCATTGATGCCGAGCCTAGGCTCGCACCATGCGAATGAAAAGCGCGCTGATCGTCGGACTCCTCGGCCTGTTGACTGCCCAGTCATCGGCACAACCGACCGATCCGCTTGCAGCGCTTTTCGCATTGGATACCGGGGAAACGCGCGCCGTATTGATAATCCGCGACAGCAAAATCGCCGCCAAACGCTATGCCGCCGGTTATTCGGACAACACCCGCTTCGTCAGCTGGTCGATGGCCAAGACTATCACCGCCGCGCTCGTCGGCGAACTCGTTGCCGATGGCAAGCTGAGCCTCGATGCCCGTGCCCCAGTTGCCGAATGGCAAGGGGCAAACGACCCGCGCCGCGCGATAACTCTGCGGCACCTGCTGCACATGTCTTCGGGGTTGCGTAACGTCGAGGTCGGCGCTCCGATCGAGGCATCGGACACCAACCAGACCCTGTTCGTGAGTGGCACACAGGCGATGGCGGCCCGCGCGATTGCCGCCCCGCTCGAAGCCAAACCCGGCACCAAGTTCAACTACAGCTCGCTGACGACGTTGCTGCTGTCCGAAATCGTCACCCGCACGCTGACCACATCGACCGACCCGCGCACCCGCGCGACAGCCTACCGCGCCTTTATCGAGGAACGGCTGTTCAAACCTGCCGGGATCACCAGCGCAGTGCTCGATTTCGACGGTGCGGGGACGCAGATCGGCGGGTCGCTCATTTACATGACGCTCGACGATTATGGGCGCTGGGGCCAGTTGATGCTGCGTGGGCAAGGCATCGACGGTGCTCAGGTCATCGCCCCCGACTGGCTCGCCTTCATGACAACGCCCTCGCCAACCAATGTTGAATATGGCGGGCAGACCTGGCTCAACCGCGCGGGCGGGGCCGATGGCACTCCGGCGCTGTTCCCAAACCAGGCACCCGCCACCCTGTTCGCGGCGCAAGGACATCTTGGCCAGCGGGTCATCGTCTCGCCCACGCAAAATCTGGTGTTGGTCCGGCTCGGTAAAACACAGGATGGCACCCCCGCATCCGGGCGAATGGTCACCGTGATCGGCGATCTTGTCGCAACGGTGCCCGCTAAAGGCTGAACACGCCCTCGATCACCGTCACGCAGGTGCCCGTCAACACGACGCGATCTCCCGCCAGCCGACAGCCGATATACCCGCCGCGCGTGCTGGCCTGATAAGCAGTCAGCGTGTCGCGCCGGAGTTGCGCCGCCCAATAGGGGACGGCGACGGCGTGCGCGGAGCCGGTCACGGGGTCTTCAGGAATGTCGAAAAACGGCGTGAACACGCGGCTGACGAAATCGGTCGCCTCTCCGCGCGCGGTGGCGATGGCGACAATGGGGCCGAACTGGCGCAAAATCAGCATGTCGGGGGCGAGCGCGCGGACGGCGGCCTCGTCCCCGACAACGATCAGGGCATAGCCGCTGTCGTGCCACAGCGTTTCGACCGGGTTGGTGATCCCAACAGCGGCGGCAATCTCGGGCAAGGGCTTGCGCGTCGGCACCCACGCGGGGAGCGTCAAGTCGTAGCCGTCGTCGGCGCGCGCCACTGTTAGTATGCCCGACTTACGCGTCCGGAACGTCACTTGGCTGCGCGACGCATCCGCAGTCAGCACAAAATGTCCGCTCGCCAAAGTCGCATGGCCGCAAAGCGCCACTTCGGCGGCGGGGGTGTGCCAGCGCAATTCGTAATCCGCCGCACCAGTCGCATCGGGGACGATGAACGCCGTTTCGGGCAGGTTGTTCTCCTGCGCGATGGCCTGCAGCACGTCGTCGTCGAGCCAGGCGTCGAGCGGCATCACCCCTGCCGGATTGCCGGTGAACGGGCGGCTGGCAAAGGCGTCGATCTGGGCAAAAGGAATCTTCATCGCGTCGCCTCTTCGGCAAGTTCGGACGGCAGCACGCCTTCCTTGTCGACCTGTCCTTCGGGGTCGAGGTGGATCAGCACTTCGGTGCCGGGGAATTCATGTTCGAGGGAATGCTCGACCTCGTCCATGATCCGGTGCGCCTCGGCAACTGTCATCGTCGGGTCGACCCAGACATGGAATTGCACGAAATCCTGCGTCCCTGACGAGCGCGTCCGCAAATCATGGATGCCGGTCAGTTCGGGATGGCGCGCCGCGACCTGTAGAAAATGCTGGCGCTTTTCCTCGGGCCATTCCTTGTCCATCAGCTGGTCGATGGCATGGGTTGCCGCGCGCCACGCGCCGATCAACAGCGCGACGGCAATGCCGATGCCGAATACCGGGTCGGCCCATTTGATGCCGAGATACTGGTCGAGCGCGAGCGCGGCGATCACTGCAATATTGAGCAGCACGTCGGACTGGTAATGGACATGGTCGGCGTGGATCGCGACCGATTTTGTCTTGGCTATGACGTAACGCTGGTATGCGAGCAGCGCGACGGTCGTGACGATGGCAACGAGCGACACCCCGATGCCGTATTCGGCATGCGCGGTGGTCTCGCCCTGCATCAGCCGCATGATCGCGCGCCAGAAGATTGCGAGCGCCGACAGCACGATCACCATGACCTGAAACAGCGCCGACAGCGCTTCGGCCTTGCCGTGCCCGAAGCGGTGATCGCGGTCGGCGGGCTGCGCGGCTTTCTTGACGCCCCACAGCGTGACCAGCGAGGCAAGCAGATCGAGGCCGGTATCGGCGAGCGACCCCAGCATCGCGACCGACCCGGTCTGTGCCGAAGCCCACAGCTTCAGCAGCAGCAGGAAGGTTGCCATCGTGATGCTGGCGAGCGCGGCGCGGCTGGTCAGCGTCGCGCGGGCATGGGCGTGCGCGCCGTGATGATGGCTGCTGCTCACGGGTAGAGCAGTCCTTCGCCCCAGCCATCGCCAGTACGCGTGAACAGCCGCCGGTTATGCAGCCGGTGGCTGCCGTCCTCCCAGAATTCGATCGTTTCAGGCGTGACCCGGTAGCCCGACCAGTGCGGCGGACGCGGAACGTCGCCGCCCTCGAACCGCGCCGTCACCTCGGCCAGCCGTGCCTCGAGCGTCGCGCGGTCGGGCAACGACGATGACTGGTCCGACGCCCATGCGCCAAGCCGCGAAATGCGACCCCGTGTGGCGAAATAGGCATCGGCCTCGGCGTCGGTCACAGTAGTTACCGGTCCGTCGACGCGGACTTGTTTACGCAGCGTTTTCCAGTGAAACAGCAATCCCGCACGCGCATTGGCGGCAAGGTCGCCTGCCTTGCGGCTCGTCTGATTCGTGTAAAAAACAAAACCCCGCGCATCATGCCCCTTGAGCAGCACCATCCGAACCGACGGTTGGCCGCGCGCATCGACGGTGGCAAGCGCGACGGCATTGGGGTCATTCGGCTCGCTCGCCTCGGCGTCGCGCAGCCAGCTTTCGAACAGGGCGTGGGGATCGGTGGTCATGGGGTGCGCTGTAGGTGTGGCCTGCGGGCGAGTCGAGATCGTGGGGGCTGAGGGATCACCATGGCTGAAACGTTGTGGATTCCGGAATGGCGGGTTTTGGGCGGCATTTAGCGAAAGCTGCCGTTCATCCATCGCAGTACTGATTCACCGAGCCAATGCCACTAACTACAGTATCAGAGTTTTTGGTTTGCCGTGTCAGCCCAATAAGTCTTCGATGAAGAGCGACAATAGCATCGATTGGCTGGTCACGCCGGCTTTCGCATAAACTTGGCTGAGCTGAGCGCGCACTGTTCCGGTGGCAGCACCGCGCAGTCGGGCGATTTCGGCAGCGTCGCACCCTTTCAGCGCGAACATAGCAACATCGCATTCTCCTGGCGTCAGCCTCCATTCGGCAAAGCGCGACGCGATATGTTCGGCGAGTGCGCCTCGTGCCGAGGCGAGCGCAATCGCGTTGCGCCGCATGTCGATCCGGAGCTGGCGAATATAGCGCGCCGCCATGACGATGCCGCCCAAGAGCGCTAAAGCGATCAGGCATTCCATGACCACACCCAGGCTGATCCCTCGCCGTGCTTCGGCAATCATATCCTCAATGCCGTCGACGACGAAATAGGTCGCCGCAACGATCTGGACGATGAGTGTTGCCCACGGACCAAGTGTTTCGCGGGCAGTGCCTGCATCGGCTTCAGATAAGGGCATAACAGTTCTGCTTATGATGCTGAGATTAAGCGCCTGCTTATAGCCTCGAATTCCCTTGTTCCCTAGCCCGATGCTCAATTCCAGTGGCGGAACAGGAAACAAATCAATGTCCGTGTCCAATGAGTCCCAACTTGAATCTGCACTGTCAAAGGTGCCAGCAGTCACGCTTGGCTTCTGGATCATCAAGATATTTGCGACAACGCTGGGAGAGACCGGCGGAGATGCCGTATCAATGAGCTGGCTCGGCGAGACCACGGCGAGCGCGGGCAGCCATGGCGTCAATGGCTATGTCGTTGGTACGGCGATTTTCGGCAGCCTGCTCGCCGCGCTGGTCTGGATGCAGATTGCCGCGAAGCGCTTTCACCCCGCGCTTTATTGGGCGACCATTATTGCCTCGACGATGGCTGGTACAACGCTGGCAGACTTTGCAACCCGCTCGCTCGGCATTGGCTATCCCGGCGGTTCGCTGATATTATTTGGGTTAGTGCTGACTTCACTGGTGAGTTGGAAGGCAAAGCTGGGATCGATCGCGGTTGAAACAGTCCACGAGCCGAAGGCCGAACTCTTCTACTGGCTGACGATCACTTGCTCGCAGACACTTGGAACGGCGCTGGGCGATTGGATTGCCGATGGCCCCCTCGGCTATCTCGGTTCGGCGGCCATTTTCAGCGCGCTGCTCGCACTTGTGGCGTTCGCCTATTGGCGGACTGCGATCAGTCGCGCTTATCTGTTCTGGGCTGCCTTCATCCTCACCCGTCCGCTGGGTGCTGTGGTCGGCGATTTCCTAGATAAGCCGGTTTCGCATGGTGGTCTGGAACTCAGCCGGTTGGGGGCATCGCTCGTTTTGACTGCCGCTATTGTTACGCTCGTTCTGGCATTGCCTAAGCACGCAGCGCATCAGGCGTGATGAAGGGCAGGCACTCGACCTGCTCCGCCAACAAAATTACCCATGTCCGCTTTGAGCGAGAAAAGTCAGGTTGCTTAACGACCGAAATCTTGTCGAAACCTGCCATTTCGCTCGCAAAACCCGCGGCAAAAAAAGACCTTTCCTACACAATAAGTTCTATTTATGTTCCAACTTGCGATTCGTGCGCCATGCTCTTTCATACCGTTCAAACAACCCATAATCCGGCCCGTGCGTGAAAGCTTTTATTCGACTAACCTCCACTGACCTCTGACCCCGAACGACCTTGTTTCAGGTGTGAACTTTGTGACCTTTGGCGGAAGCCAGTCGAAAACCAGCGTAACGCAGATGCGATCGCCGGTTCGTGTTGCATTGCGGCAATCGCTATGGTCATAACTCGTCAGGGCGCGAACACGCGCCAACACCGGGGCGGTTCGACGATGGGGAATGGCGTGGCGACGGCAAAGTCCCGGGGAGTCGATTCGATGACCATCGCGCGTGACCTGCTGTCCGAATACCGCACCCGCGTCTTGCGTGGTGACGCCGCGCTCGCCGACGACACCGTCTGGGCACCGATGCTTGCCGAAGCCGCCGAGGCATCGGGGGGCGATCTGTCGGCGCTTCGCCTGCGCGCCGAGCGGCAGGCTGACGATATCGGCACCAGCTTCCGTGTTGCGGGCGAGGAAGAGGAGCGCCGCTGGCCGCTGTCCCCGCTGCCGCTGATGATCGGTGAGCGCGAATGGCGCGGCATCGAAGCGGGCATCGTCCAGCGCGCGGCGCTGATGGAATTGCTGCTCGCCGATATCTACGGGGCGCAGCGGCTGGTCGGCAACGGATTGGTCCCCGCCGCGCTTCTGAACGGCAGCCCCAATTTTCTGCGCCCCATGGTCGGGCTGACCCCGCAGGGCGGGCATCATTTGCAGGTCTATGCCGCCGATCTGGGGCGCGGGCCGACGGGCGAATGGCGGGTGCTCGCCGACCACACCCGTAATCCGGTCGGCGCGGGCTATGCGCTCGAAAACCGGCTCGCGGTGTCGCGCGTGCTCCCCGGTTTACAAGGGCGGCTGCATATCGAGCGGCTCGCGCCGTTCTTCGCCGATCTGCGCGAGGGGATTGCGGCGGCGTGCAAGCGGTCCGAGCCGCGCATGGCGCTGCTGACGCCCGGGCGGCTCAACCCCAGCTATGCCGAACAGGCGCACCTCGCGCGTTATCTCGGCATGTTGCTTGTCGAGGGCGAAGACCTCGCCACCCACGGCGACCGCGTCTACTTGCGGACAATCGAGGGGTTCAAGCGCGTCGATGCACTGTGGCGGCGGATCGACGCGCGGATGCTCGACCCGCTGGCGTTCGATTCGCATTCGCGCATCGGCGTCGCGGGGCTGATCGACGCGATTGCGGCGGGCAATGTCGTCGTCGCGAATGCGCCGGGGGCAGGCGTGCTCGAATCGGCAGCGTTCGCGGCATTCCTGCCGCGTCTCGCGGTGCGAATGACCGGCGAAGATCTGCGACTGCCCAACATTGCGACCTGGTGGTGCGGACAGGATGACGAATGTGCGCGGGTGCAGGACGCCCTCGGCACGATGGTCATTGCCCCCGCCTTTGCCACCCAGCCGCGCGGCCTTGGAGGCAAGGGTGCGCGGCTCGGCAGCGATTTCGACGACACCGAACGCGCGGCATTGTTCGCCGACATGAAGCTGCGCGGGCTCGATTATGTCGGGCAGGAGGTCGTGAAACTTTCCACCTTGCCGACGGTCGGTGCGGACGGCCTTGAGCCGCGCCCCTTCACCTTGCGGGTCTTCGCCGCGCGCGATGCCAGCGGCGCATGGAGCGTGATGCCCGGCGGCTTTGCCCGTATCGGCGCGGGGAGCGATGCGCGCGCCATCATCATCGGCGAGGGCGCGTTTTCGACCGATGTCGCCATCGTCGCCGATCGTGCAGTCGCACCGATGACCCTGATGCCGCACGCCGCAGACGTCGCGATCCGGCGCAATCCCGGCACGCTGCCGTCGCGCGTCGCAGACAATCTGTTCTGGCTCGGGCGCTATCTCGAACGCGCCGAAAATATCCTTGCGCTGGTGCGTGGCGGTCTCGGCGGCTCGGCGGACGTCGATGGAGGCGCGTCGCTGGGGGCCGAAACCGCAGCACGGCTCGACGCGATGATCGTGGCAAGCGGCGCGGCGCGGTCTGGCAAGGAGACGCTCGGCATTGCGTTCGACGACATGGCCCAGCCGTCGAGCGTGGCCAGCCTGCTTCACGCCGCGCGCGGTATCGGCGCGGGGTCACGCGAGCGGTTGTCAGCCGACGTCTGGCGGCTGCTCGACAAACCATTACCCGACGAAGGTCCGCTCAGCCGACGTGCTGCCGCCCTGTCCGAACGCCTCTCGGCGCTGGCGGGCCTCTCCGCCGAAAACATGGGCCGCACGGCAAGCTGGCGCTTCCTCGATCTCGGACGCCGTCTCGAACGTGCGGTCGGCGTGTGCCGGTTGCTCAAGGTGTTCGGTGTCGATGATCCCAGCGCCGACGATTTGTTCCTGCTGCTCGACCTGTCGTCGAGCGCGATCTCCTATCGCCAGCGTTACCCGGGCGGGCTGGCGGCGACGGCCGTCCGCGATCTGGTTGCGCTTGACGGGTCGAACCCCCGCAGTCTCGCTTTTCAGGTCGAGGCGATTACCGCGCATCTGACCGCGCTCCCGCGCCTCGCCGACGATGGGATGGCCGAACAACAGCAGATCGAAGCGACAGCGCTGTCGGCCAATCTCGCCACCTTCGCCGCCGCCGCGCTCGACGGCCATGCGGTGCAGGGGATCGAAAACCGCCTGATGGCACTGAGCGATGCGATCGGCCGTCGGTTCTTCCTGCGCGGCGGGGAGCCGCTGCGTGCGGCTGGGCTGACACTGGCGTGAGATACCGCATCCGCCATGAAACGCGCTTCACCTATGCGACGCCGGTGCGGTTCGCGCGCTGCAACCTGCGGCTGAAACCCATATTGTGGTCGGGGCAAACGCTGATCGACCATGATCTTTCGGTCGAACCAAATGGCGAACTGACGCTCGCACGCGCCGATGCGTCGCTCGCCAATGTCACCCGGCTGGTCATCCCCGATGCCGTCACGCGGCTGAAGATTGTCAGCATGGCGCATGTAGATGTCGAGCGCGGCGTGCCTTTCCCGTCGCCCGACGACCCCGATATCGCCACCGTCGCCCGCCTCGCCCGCGCCAGCCGCGACGTCACCGCGAACGGCCCGACCAACTATCTATTCGCCAGCCCGATGGTCGAACTGACCCCTGAAATCGCCGACTGGTGCGCGCAGGAATTGACCCCCGACCGGTCGATCATGGACGCCGCGATTGCGCTCGCCCAGCGCATCCAGCGCGAATTCGATTACGATCCCGACGCGACCCACACCGCGACCCGTCCTGCCGAAGCGTTCGCGCACCGCCACGGCGTCTGTCAGGATTTTGCACAGGTGATGATCGCGGGCCTGCGCGCGCACGGCATCCCGGCGGCTTATGCGTCGGGCTATCTCCGCACCATCCCGCCGCCGGGACAAGCACGTCTTGTCGGCGCGGACGCGACCCACGCCTGGGTGCTGGTGTGGTGCGGGCCGACACGCGGCTGGGAGGGGGTCGATCCGACCAACGGCATCTGGATGGCGGGCGACCATATCGTCATCGCCATCGGCCGCGATTATTCCGAAATCGCACCTATAGACGGGGTCTTCCTCGGCACCGGCGCGCAGACGATGACGGTATCGGTCGATGTGGCCCCCGAAGATGAACTGTTGTCGGTGGGCGCACCCGCGCTTACCTGACGCGGCATGGCTGATCCGTATTCCACATTGGGCATCGCACGCGGGGCGAGCGAGGCCGATATCAAAAAGGCGTATCGCAAGCTCGCCAAGGAGCTGCACCCCGACAAACACCCGAACGACCCGGCAGCGTCGGACCGGTTTTCCAAAGTCACGTCCGCCTATGACTTGCTGTCCGACAAGGACAAGCGCGCGCGGTTCGACCGGGGCGAGATCGATGGCGACGGCAACCCTGCCGCGCCGTTCGGTTTCAGCGGAGGCGGCGCGCGTGGTCCGGCAGGCGGTTTTCAGAGCGGCGGCGCGGACTTCGGCGACATTTTCGAAGGGCTGTTCGGCGGCCGTGCAGGCCCGCGCGGCGGCAGTCCGTTCGGGCGCGCCGCCCCGGCCAAGGGCGCGAACATCGCCTATCGCCTCGCGGTGTCTTTCGAAGACGCCGCGGCAATGCGCCCGCAGCGGGTCACGCTCGGCGACGGCAAGACCATCGATGTGAAGTTGCCGAATGGGGTTGAAACCGGCACGCAGATGCGCCTGTCGGGCAAGGGCGAGCCGGGTGCGGGCGGCGCAGGCGACGCAATAATCACCATCGAAGTCGGCGGCCACCCCTTTTACAAGCGCGACGGCGACAACATCCGGCTCGACCTGCCCGTGGCATTATCCGAAGCCGTGCTCGGTGGCCCGGTGAAAGTGCCGACGGTCGACGGCGCGGTAATGCTCAACGTGCCGCCGGGGAGCTCGTCGGGTAAAGTGCTACGCCTGCGCGGGCGCGGCTTCACCGGCAAGGCGGGAACGCGCGGCGACCAGCTCGTCACGCTGATGATCGAAGTGCCCGAAGACGACGCTACGCTGAAAACTTGGGCGGAAAGCGCCAGCCCGGGCAACCCGCGAGCAAGGCTGGGCGTTTAGGGGCACGATGCAGGACGCCCCCTCGCCCCAATCGCCTGCCGAACGCGCCCTGGGGCAATCGCGCGGCGACCGTAACATCGTCCAGCGGCGTCTCGACCACTTGCCTGCCTTTTCGCGTGTCGTCGAAGTCGTCAAACGCGTCGTCGTCGGCGTTTTTAGCGACGGCTTTATCCACGCGGGCAACCTTGCATATCTGACCCTGATGACGCTGTTCCCGTTTTTCATCGTCACCGCAGCGGTTGCCAGCCTGTTCGGACGCGATGCCGATACGCTGCGCGCGGTCGGTTCGTTTCTCGCTACCTTGCCCGACTCGGTGCGTGAGCTGCTGCGCCAACCGATCACCGATGTGCTGACCCAGCGGACGGGATGGCTGTTGTGGATCGGTGGCCTCTTAGGCCTGTGGACTGTCGGCAGTTTCATCGAAACAGTGCGCGACATTCTGCGTCGTGCGTATGGGACGAAGGGGTCGGCGCCGTTTTGGCACTACCGGTTGACGTCGATGGGCGTCATTGTGGGTTCGGTACTCGTTATGATGCTGGCATTCGCCGCCCAAGTGCTGCTCGTCGCTGCCGAACAATTCATTTATCGCTTGTTTCCGCTCGCCGACGACGTCGTCGGGTGGATTCAACTCGGGCGGCTCGTGCCGTTGTTGATCGTCTGGGGTGCGATTTACGCGCTGATGTGGGCGCTGACCCCCAGCGCCTACCGCAAGGGGCAAAGCCCCAAATGGCCGGGCGCGTTGTTCGTCGCCCTGTGGTGGTATGGCGCGCTTGCTCTGCTGCCGGTCATCCTGTCGATGCTCGGTGGTTACGACCGAACCTATGGCAGTCTCGCCGGCGTTATTGTTGCGCTGCTGTTCTTCTGGTTCGTCGGATTGGGCTTCGTGATCGGCGCACATCTAAACGCTGCCCTTTCGGAACCGCCCGAACCTGCGCTACAGGCTGCGCCCAAGGAGTGACCATATGACATTGATGCAGGGCAAGCGCGGGCTGATCATGGGCCTCGCCAACGACCGCTCACTGGCGTGGGGCATTGCCAAGAAGCTGGGCGAAGCGGGCGCCGAGCTCGCGTTCAGTTATCAGGGCGAGGCACTCGAAAAGCGTGTGCGCCCGCTCGCCGCGTCGCTCGGCAGCGATTTCCTGATCGACTGCGACGTCGCCGATATGGGCGCGCTTGACACCGCGTTCGACACCTTGGCGGCGCGCTGGCCCACCATCGATTTCGTCGTCCACGCCATCGGCTTTTCGGACAAGAACGAGTTGCGGGGGCGGTTTTATGACACCAGCCTCGACAATTTCCTGATGACGATGAACATCAGCGTCTATTCGTTCGTCGCCATTGCCAAGCGCGCGCAGGCCATGATGCCGAATGGCGGCTCGCTGGTGACGCTCAGCTATTACGGCGCGGAAAAAGTAATACCGCATTACAACGTCATGGGCGTGGCCAAGGCGGCGCTGGAGGCGTCGGTGAAATATCTAGCGGTCGATCTGGGCCGCGACAACATCCGCTGCAACGCGATCTCGGCGGGACCGATCAAGACGCTCGCCGCATCGGGCATCGGCGATTTCCGCTATATCCTCAAATGGAACGAGCTGAACGCGCCGCTCAAACGCAACGTGACGATCGAGGACGTCGGCGGCGCGGGGCTGTACCTGTGCAGCGACCTGTCCTCGGGCGTGACCGGCGAGACGCACTATGTCGATGCGGGTTATCAGGTCGTGGGGATGAAAGCGGAGGACGCGCCGGATATGACCTTGAGTTGACATTGCACCTATTTTTGTGCAATGTTTCTTTATGGAAATCGTCACCTACTCCGAAACGCGCGCCAATCTGAAAGCGGTCATGGACCGCGTTGTCGACGACCATGTCCCGATCGCGATCACGCGCCAGCGCGGTAAGCCGGTGGTTATGGTCGGTCTCGACGACTGGAATTCGATGAATGAAACCCGCTATCTGATGTCGACGCCGAACAACGCGCGTCGATTGATGGACTCGATTGCCGATGCCGACGCCGGTCGTAACATGATCGAGGTCAACCCTGAGACGATGCAGCCGCTTTGAGGGTCATGTTTACTCCACAAGGCTGGGACGATTACCTGGGCCTGCGTGAGGCCGACCCGAAAGCGCACCGCAAACTCGATGGGCTAATCGCCGAATGCCGCCGCAGCCCCTTTCACGGTACCGGCAAACCCGAATTGCTCAGGGAAAATTTGAAGGGCTGGTGTTCGCGGCGGGTGTCACAGGAGCATCGACTGGTCTATCGAGTCGTCGGGTCGGGGGAAACACAGATGCTCGAGATCGCGCAATGCCGTCTGCATTACTGATGAAATCAAGTCGATGAGCCACAACAGCTTCGGCCATCTCTTCCGCTTCACGACATGGGGTGAATCGCACGGGTCGGCGCTCGGGGCGGTGGTGGATGGCTGCCCGCCTGGACTGATGCTAAGCGAAACCGACATCCAGCCATTCCTCGACAAACGCCGCCCCGGCACCTCGAAATTCACGACGCAGCGGCAGGAGCCCGATGCGGTTCGCATCCTGTCAGGTGTGTTCGAGGGGCAAACGACCGGCACGCCGATCAGCCTGATGATCGACAACGTCGATCAGCGCTCGAAGGATTACAGCGAAGTCGCCGCCGCCTATCGCCCCGGGCACGCCGATTACGCCTATGACGCGAAATACGGGCTGCGCGACTATCGCGGCGGCGGGCGGAGTTCGGCGCGCGAGACAGCGGCGCGGGTCGCGGCGGGCGGAGTCGCGCGACTGGTGATTCCGGAAGTCAGCATTGTCGCGCATGTCGTGGAGATCGGCGGCGACCGCGCGGAGACCTTCGACGCGGGTGAGATTGCCCACAACCCGTTCTTCTGCGCCGATGCTGCCGCTGCCGCCCGCTGGGAAGTGCTGATCGACGACGCGCGCAAGGCCGGGTCATCGCTCGGTGCCGTCGTCGAATGCGTTGCCACCGGCGTCCCCGCCGGCTGGGGCGCGCCGCTCTACATGAAGCTCGACGCGCAACTCGCCAGCGCTTGTATGAGCATCAACGCGGTCAAGGGTGTCGAGATCGGCGACGGGTTCGCCGCCGCCCGCCTGCGCGGCGAGGACAATGCCGACCGGATGCGGCCTGGTGTCGATCAGCCACAATTTCTCGCCAATCATGCAGGCGGCGTCGCAGGCGGCATTTCGACCGGACAGCCGGTGGTGGTCCGCGTGGCATTCAAGCCGACCAGCAGTATCCTGACCCCGGTCGAAACGATTACCCGCGAGGGCGAAGCCGCCGACATCGTGACCAAGGGCCGCCACGACCCCTGCGTCGGCATCCGCGGCGCGCCGGTCGTCGCGGCGATGATGGCGCTTGTGCTTGCCGACGCAAAGCTGATGCACCGGGGGCAAGTCGGCCCACGTTAGGGGCCATTTTCTCTCTCGCGGCTAACCTACAAACCCGGCCGGATTGTCCCGCAGCAGCGCCGCTTCCTCGGGCGTCATCGCGCGACCGAGCGCGGCATTGCGCGCCGGATAGCGACCGAAACGCGCAATCGTCGCGGCATGTTTACGCGCGAACTTGGCCCCGCCTTCGCTGCCTGCCGCCACCATCAACACTACGCAGCGCTCGACATCGGCAAGCTGTTCCGAATGCATAAGCGGCATGTAGAGGAACTGTCGCTCTTCGCTCGACAGCCCGATATCCCACCCGTTGGCGATCGCCGTTTCGGTCAGCGCCCGCGCCACGGCATCATGTCCAAAGGCGCGCGGATCGTCGCGGAACAAATTGCGGCTGAACTGGTCGAGCACGATAATCGCCGCGAGCATCGCGCGCGCGTCGGTCCGCCAGTCATCGGGCACCGCCTGCGCCAGTTGCGCCTGTATCGCACCGAAGCGTTCGGCAATCTCCACATCGACAGCCGCATCGCGCACGAAGCGTTTATTGGCCGGAAGCACCCCGAACCACCAGTCGAGCACGGCATGTGCGTCATCATTCATCGCGTCATCCTTTATAGGCCGGAATGCTCAAACCGCGTGCAATCGCCAGCGCACGCAGCCCGAACCCCGCTGCCGCGCCGACACCCGCCGCCACCGCCAGCGGCACACCAGTCAGAACCAGCCCCACGAACAGCCCTGCCGCCAGCGCCGCCGCCGTCACATAGATTTCGGGCCGCAACAGGATCGACGGCACCCCCGCCAGTACATCGCGGATGATGCCGCCGACGCACGCTGTGATGACCCCCATCATGATCGCAGGCAGCGGCGGCACCCCGAGCGACAGCGATTTCGCTGCGCCGAACACGGCATAGACCGCCAGCCCCACCGCATCGAACCAGTCGACGCCGCGTTCGGGCCACAGCTTTCGCGGCAACACCCAGATCGTCAGCGCCGTGCCGAGGCACACGGCGGGCACGCGCCAATCCTGCACCCAGAACACCGGCGCGCCGATCAGCAGATCGCGCACCGTCCCGCCGCCGACGCCGGTCACCAGTGCGAAGAACGCGAACGTCACCAGCGTCTGCCGCGCCCGCGCCGCCGCGAGTGCGCCCGATGCGGCGAACACCGCAATGCCGGTCAGGTCGAGCACCTCGATCAGCGCGGGCGTGGTCAGGGCTGCAACACTCATCGCGACAGTATAGCCGTGAGGGGCGTCGATGCCATCGCAGACCCTACGCAGCCCCGAAAAAGACGGGCGCATCGCTGGGTTGCCAGAATGGAAGCCGCACCATTGCGGCCTTGAATGAGGGCAGCGCCATGGACGCTACCAGCCAGCCCTGAACGTCGGGGAGTGGCTGCGCGTCGAACCACGCGCGGTCGGCTTCGGCGAATTGGCGAACGAACGACATGATCGCCGCATCGGTCAGCCGCTGCGCCGTCCCGTCCAACCACGTGTTGCCGCCAAGTGCTGCCTCGATCTCGGCCAGAAACTTCAGCCCCCCGGCCCGGTGAACCATTGGGTCGCTGCCATGCCGTTCCGGATATTTGTAGCGGTCCAGGTGGTGCTTGAACCGCCCGTCATTGGCCGCGATCAATGCGGCGTCGTCATGGCCGAGCCAGCCCTGCGGATCGTGTGCCGCCAGCGCCCAGTGCATGACGTCGAGGCTCTCGTCGATCACCCGCCCGTCGGGCAGGACCAGCACCGGCACCGTCGCCTTGGGCGATGCGGCCAGCAGCACCTCGGGCTTGGCCGACAGTTTCACTTCGCGGAGTTCACACATTGTGCCGCTCGCCAGCAGCGCCAGCCGCGCCCGCATCGCATAGGGGCAACGGCGGAAACTGTAGAGGATCGGCCTAGCCATCTTCGCGTGACGGCAGCACCGCGCCGACATGTGCCACACCCCGCGCCTGCGCCAGCCGTTCCTGCCGGTCGCGTTCGGCATAGCCCGCGCGCTGCGCCGCCGTGCGCTCGCCGTGGCATGCGGCGCAGCTGACCCCGGCGACGTACAGCGGCGATGACTGTCCCTCGACATCCACCGGGCGGCGACAGGCGTGGCACAGCTCGGTCGTCCCCGGTGCCAGCCCATGGCCCACCGTCACGCGCTGGTCGAAAACGAAACATTCGCCCTGCCAGCGGCTGTCCGCAGGCGGCACCGTTTCGAGATATTTCAGGATGCCGCCCTGCAAGTGATAGACCTCCTCGATCCCCTCGCTCTTCAGGAACGCTGTCGATTTCTCGCAGCGGATGCCGCCGGTGCAGAACATCGCGACTTTCGGCGGCTTGCCTTCGCCCAGCAACCGCGCGCGTTCCGCCCGGAACCACGCCGGAAAGTCGCGGAAACTGGCAGTCTTGGGGTCTATCGCCCCCGCAAACGTCCCGACCGCGACCTCATAATCATTGCGCGTGTCGATCAGGATCGTGTCAGGCGCATCGATCAGCGCGTTCCAGTCGCCGGGCGCGACATAATGTCCGGCGCCGGTCAGCGGATCGATATCCGGCTGCCCCATCGTCACGATTTCGGCCTTCAGATGCACTTTCAGCCGGTGAAACGGCATCGCCGCCGCGCGCGAGTGCTTGACCTCGATGTCGGCGCAACCGGGCAGGCCACGCACCGCCGCCAGCACGGCCTCAACCGCTGCATCGGACCCGGCAATCGTGCCGTTGATCCCCTCGCGGGCGACGATCAGCGTGCCCTTGACCCCATGCGCCCGGCAGACCGCTGCCAGATCCTCGCGGACCGCCGCAGCATCGTCGTCGAACCGCGCGAAGCGGTAGAGCGCGGCAACACAGATCGGGAATGCAGCGTCGGTCACGCGCTAGATGTGGATGGCTTTGCCCCGCACGCCCATCGCCGCCTCCTTCAACGCTTCGCTGTGCGTGGGGTGGGCGTGGCAGGTGTAGGCGATGTCCTCGCTGGTCGCGCCGAATTCCATCGCTTGCGCGGCCTGCGCGATCATCGTGCCGGCGAGCGACGAGATGATGTGCACGCCAAGCACGCGGTCGGTCTTTGCATCCGCAATCACTTTCACGAACCCGTCGGTGTCGCGGTTGGTCTTGGCCCGGCTGTTGCCCGCGAAGGGGAATTTGCCGACCTTGATCTCGCCGCGTTCCTTGGCTTGCTCCTCGGTCAGGCCGACGCCAGCGATTTCGGGGTGGGTATAGGCGACGCTGGGGATGACGTCGTGGTTCACAATGCCGGTCAGCCCGGCGATGTTCTCGGCGACCGCGATCCCCTCGTCCTCGGCTTTGTGCGCCAGCATCGGGCCGGGCACGACGTCGCCGATTGCCCAAATGCCGGGGACGGCGGTGCGGAAGTCGTGCGCGATGTCGATCTGGCCCTTGGCGTTGATTGCCAGCCCTGCCTTGTCGAGCGCCAGCCCGTCAGTGTTGGGGCGGCGGCCGATGCTGACGAGAACGGCGTCGGCAGTGAGTGTTTCGGGCGCGCCACCGGCGGCAGGTTCGACAGTGACGGTCGCGGTCGCGCCGTTCACGCTGACGCCGGTGACCTTCGTGCCGGTGCGGAATTCGAAGCCCTGTTTCTTGAAGATCTTGGCACTCTCCTTGCGGATTTCGCCGTCGAAGCCGGGCATGATCTGGTCGAGATACTCGACCACGGTCACGCGCGCGCCCAGACGCCGCCAGACGCTGCCGAGTTCCAGCCCGATAATGCCGCCGCCGATGACGACGAGGTGCTCGGGCACCTTGGGCAGGCTCAGCGCGCCGGTCGAGTCGACAACGACGCCCTCGACCAGCTCGACGCCCGGGAGCGGGGTGACGCTCGAGCCAGTGGCGATGACAATGTTCTTCGCGCGGACGGACTGGTCGCCGATCTGGACGGTGTCGGGGCCAGTGAAGGCGGCGCGGCCCTTCAGCCACTCGACCTTGTTCTTCTTGAACAGGAACGCGATGCCGCCGGTCAGTTCCTTGACCGCAAGCGCCTTTTCCGCGTGCATCTGGTCGAGGTCGAGCGTCGCGCCCGCGATGTTGATCCCGAATTTGGCGAGCGCGCCGCTATGCGCTTCCTCATACAATTCGGACGCGTGGAGCAGCGCCTTCGACGGGATGCACCCGACGTTGAGGCAAGTGCCGCCCAGCGTCTCGCGGCTCTCGACACACGCGGTCTTGAGGCCCAGCTGCGCGGCGCGGATCGCGGCGACATAGCCGCCGGGACCGCTGCCGATGACGAGGACGTCGTAGTCGTAATCAGGCATTTTTCACTTCCACGGATGCGCCCGGACCATAGCGTAGAAACCTTGCCATGATTCAGGTTCTGGGCTTGTCTCGACAAAAGCACTTGCTTCGTCGTCACTCAACCGACTGAACCAGCGATAAAACTGGTTATACTTGTCTTCTCCATCACCCATCCGCCAACCGATTGAGCCTCTCGGACGACCCGGAAAAGCAAGCCACGGTTGGAGCGGATGGGTCATCACAAATCGATCAGCAACCGCGTCGGGTCTTCGATCGCTTCCTTGACGGTCTTCAGGAAGGTCACCGCCTCGCGCCCGTCGATCAGGCGGTGGTCGTAGCTGAGCGCGAGGTACATCATCGGGCGCGGGACGATCTGCCCGTCGCGGACGACCGGGCGGTCCTCGATGCGGTGGAGGCCGAGCACTGCCGACTGCGGCGGATTGATGATCGGCGTCGACATCAGCCCACCGAATACACCGCCGTTGCTGATCGTGAAGGTGCCACCCTTCATGTCATCCATCGTCAACGTCCCTGCCTTGGCCTTCGCGCCGAGCTCGCCGATGGCTTTCTCGATTCCTGCGAACGACAATTTGTCGGCATTGCGGACGACGGGCACGACAAGCCCGTTTGGCGCGCTGACCGCGACCGAGACGTCGAGATAGTCGAAATAGACGATCTCATCCCCGTCGATCTGTGCGTTGACGGCGGGGATGTCCTTGGCGGCAAGCACGACGGCCTTGGTGAAGAAACTCATCAGGCCCAAGCGCACGCCGTGCTTCTTTTCGAAGCTGTCCTTGTAGCGGACGCGGGCCGCCATGACTTCGCTCATATCGACGTCGTTGAACGTCGTGAGCATCGCGGCGGTGTTCTGCGCGTCCTTCAGCCGCTTGGCGACGGTCTGGCGCAGGCGCGTCATGCGGATGCGCTCCTCGCGGCGGTCACCGGTCGGAACGGCAGCGGCGACCGGCGCAGGAGCGGCGGCAGGCGCGGCCGGTGCAGCGGGCGTCGGCGCGGGGGCCGACATCACGTCTTCCTTGGTCAGGCGACCGTCCTTGCCAGTACCCTTGATGGACGAGGGATCGACACCCTTTTCGAGGACGAGACGGCGGACCGACGGGGACAGGGTGGGCGCGACGGCGTCAGCTGCGGGTGCCGCAACAGCCGGTGTCTGTACCGCAGTTGCCGGTGCAGGGGGCGCGGCGACCGACCCGGACCCCGCCTCGATCATGGCAATCGACGCGCCGACATTGACCGTATCGCCGATCTTGACAAGTTGTTCGCCCATCACGCCCGCTACGGGTGCCGGCACCTCGACCGACACCTTGTCGGTCTCGAGCGACGCAATCGGCTCGTCGGCGGCGACCGCTTCGCCGGGCTTCTTCAACCATTCACCCAGCGTCGCTTCGGTGATCGATTCGCCCAGGACCGGGACTTTCACTTCGGTGCTCATGTCAGCTCCTCAACCAGGATTGCCGGTGACGGGTTTGGCGGTGGTTTTCGTGGCGCGCTGGCGACGTATTTCCTCGCGGACGCTCTGCCCGAGTGCATCGGCGACGAGCGCGGCTTGTTCGGCCTGGTGGCGTTTCATCAGGCCGGTCGCGGGCGATGCAGCGGCCTTGCGCCCTGCGTAGCGCGGACGCGACGGCTGCACCTTGGCGCGGGTCAGGCATTCTTCGATGAACGGCTCGACGAACGACCAATACCCGTTGTTCTTCGGCTCTTCCTGCGCCCAGACGACCTCTTCGAGGCTTGACATCCGGTCGAGCCGCGCGACCAGCGGGTCGCCCGGGAACGGATAAAGCTGCTCGATCCGCACGATGGCCGTATCGGTCAGACCCGCCGCGTCGCGCGCATCCATCAAATCATAGGCGACCTTGCCGCTGCACAGGACGAGCCGCTTCACGTCGGCATCGGTCGGCGCATTCGGGTCCGACAAGATCCGCATGAAATGCGACGCGCCCTGAAAATCCGCCGCCTTCGACACCGCGCGCTTGTGACGCAGCAGCGATTTCGGCGTCATGATGATCAGCGGCTTGCGGAAGCTCCGGTGCATCTGGCGGCGCAGCGCATGGAAGTAATTGGCGGGCGTCGTGATGTTCGCTACCTGCATGTTGTCTTCGGCGCACAGCTGCAGATAGCGTTCGGGGCGTGCTGACGAATGCTCCGGCCCCTGCCCTTCGTAACCGTGCGGCAACAGCATCACGAGGCCGTTGGCGCGCAGCCATTTTGCCTCGCCCGACGCGATGAACTGGTCGATCATCACCTGCGCGCCATTGGCGAAATCGCCGAACTGAGCCTCCCACATCACGAGCGTTTTAGGATCGGCACCCGCAAACCCATATTCGAAGCCAAGCACGCCGAATTCGCTCAGCGTCGAATCGAGCACTTCGAAGCGGCCGTGCGGCACCGTCGACAGGGGCACGTATTTGCGCTCGTCGGTCTGATCGACCCAGACCGCGTGCCGCTGGCTGAAGGTGCCACGCCCCGAATCCTGTCCCGACAGGCGGACGCCATAGCCTTCCGACAACAGCGCCCCGAACGCGAGCGCCTCGCCGGTTGCCCAGTCGAAATTTTCGCCGTTCGTGAACATCGCCCGCTTGGCATCGAGGACGCGATTGAGGGTCGGGTGCACCGACAGATCGGCAGGCACCGTCGTCAGCGTACGGGCGAGCCCGTCGAACAGTTTCTTCTCAATGCCGGTCTCGACATTGCGCCGCGAAGACTCGGCGTCGGTCGGCTTGTGCAAGCCTGCCCAGCGCCCGCCGAACCAGTCGGCTTCGTTTGCCTTATAGGTCGCCGCGCTCGCGAACTGGTCTTCGAGCATCGCCGTGAACCGCATCGTGTGCTCGGCCGCCCAGTCCTTGTCGATCACGCCCTGTTCGACCAGCCGTGCGGCATAAACGTCGCTGACGCCGGGGTGCGCCTTGATCTTCTTATACATCAGCGGCTGGGTGAACATCGGTTCGTCACCCTCGTTATGGCCGAACCGGCGATAGCACCACATGTCGATCACGACGTCGCGGTGGAACCGCTGGCGGTATTCGATCGCCATTTTGCAGGCAAAGGTCACGGCTTCCGGATCGTCGCCGTTGACGTGGAAGATCGGCGCTTGCACCCCTTTCGCGACATCGCTCGGATAGGGCGACGAGCGTGCGAATTGCGGGCTGGTCGTGAACCCGATCTGGTTGTTGATCACGAAATGCAGGCAACCGCCGGTGTTGTAGCCGCGCACGCCGGAGAAGCCGAAGCATTCCCAGATCACACCCTGCCCCGCGAACGCCGCGTCGCCGTGGAGCAGCACGGGGAGCACCTGGATATGGTCGTCCAGATCGTTGCGGTCGGTCTGGATCGCGCGCACCTTGCCGAGCACGACGGGGTCGGCGGCCTCAAGATGCGACGGGTTGGGGACCAGCGACATATGCACCTTTATCCCGTCGAACTCGCGGTCGGTGCTGGTGCCGAGGTGGTATTTCACATCGCCCGACCCGCCGACATCGTCGGGGTTCGCGCTGCCGCCCGAAAATTCGTGGAAGATGATGCGGTACGGCTTGGCCATCACGTTCGCCAGCATGTTGAGGCGGCCACGGTGCGCCATGCCGTACACGATCTCGCGCACGCCCATCGCGCCGCCGTATTTGATCACCGCTTCCATCGCTGGGATCATCGCTTCGCCGCCGTCGAGGCCGAAACGCTTGGTCCCAACGTATTTCTTGCCGCAGAACCGCTCCCATTGCTCGGCTTCGATCACCTTGGCGAGGATCGCTTTCTTGCCCTCCGGCGAAAAGCTGATCGCCTTGTCCTTGCCCTCCATGCGCTCCTGCAGGAAGCGGCGCTCCTCGACATCGCCGATGTGCATATATTCTAGGCCGACCGTGCCGCAGTAATTGGCGCGCAGGATGTCGATGATTTCGCGGAAACTCGCGCGTTCGAGACCAAGCGCACCGCCCAGCCAGACCTGCCGGTCGAGATCGGAGGTGGCGACGTCGAAGAAGCTCGAGTCGAGATCGGCAGGCAATTCGCGCTTGGTGAGGCCCAGCGGATCGAGCTTGGCGGCAAGATGCCCGCGCACCCGGTAGGTGCGGATGATCAGCATCGCCTTGATCGCGTCCGACGCCGCACGTTGCAGATCGGCTTCGCTGACCGCGACACCCGCTTTCGCCGCCGCCGCCTTCACCGCGACCGCCATCTGCGTCGGGTCGAGCGCCGCCGTCAGATCGTCGTTATCGACACGCCACGTCGGACGCGCCCAGCTGGGGCCGGTTTCGATTTCATTCGGGTCTTCGAGTGCCATGTTCGTATCTCACTCCACCCCGGCACGGGGAGGTGGCAGTCCTAAGGACTGACGGAGGGGGCCCTCAACGGGAG
>JANNVL010000007.1:0-8768 GCA_031408195.1 Sphingomonadales bacterium
CACCCCTGCCGGCGGCGCGACCAGCCCGACACGCACCTCGGCAATCTTACCAGCACGCACGATCAGCGTCGACGGACCGCGCGGTGCCGTGCCCGGTCGGTCGAGCAATCGGCCTGCATGGATATAGGTCTCAACCGGCGCTTTGGTCTGCGCGAACAACGGACAAGCTACGATTCCGGCGAGCAGAACCACAGACACGACACTGAAACGCATGACACCCCCTGAGTGAAGCTCAGCCGAGTTTGTCCACCTTTGCCTGCAATTGTGCAAGCTGCGCCTTGAGCGCGGCGATTTCGTCGTCCTTCGACTCATCACCCTTTTTTGGCGGCACGAACGCGGTGGCAGCGGCTTCGAACATTGCCATGTTGCGTTTGGCCATTTCTGCGAAAGGACCGCCCGAAAACGCCGTTTTCATCGCGTCGTTAAACTTGGACTGGTTCAATCGGAACGCATCCATCGATGCCTCCAGATATTGCGGCACCATCGACTGCATCGAATCGCCGTACATCGAGATCAGCTGGCGCAGGAAAGTGGGCGGCAACAGCGTTTCGCCGCGGCTTTCCTCATCCATGATGATCTGCGTCAGAACGCTGTGCGTAATGTCCTCGTCGGTTTTGGCATCGAGCACCTTGAATTCGCGGCCTTCGCGGGTCAGCGTGGCGAGGTGTTCGAGTGTGATATAGCTCGACGTCTCCGTATTGTAGAGGCGCCGGTTCGCATATTTTTTGACGATGACAGGCGGGCGTTCGCCGTCCTCGCCGGTCGGAGCAACTTTGGCCATGTCATGTGTCCCGCAAAAGAGTTGCATCGTTCTACACCGAGCGATGCGGCACCGCAACATCGCCCGTGTTGCACTGCAAAACAGACTCGCGGAAGCCAGAATGAACCTCTAAGTACGGGGTAGCGAAATCCGGAGACCAAGCCATGACCGACGTTGTCATCACCGCCGCCCGCCGCACCCCGGTGGGCAGTTTTCTCGGCAGCTTCGCCAGTGTGCCCGCGCACGAGCTTGGCCGCGTCGCAATCATGGCGGCACTCGAGAGCGCCGGTGTTGCGCCGCACGAGGTGTCAGACGTTATCCTCGGGCAGGTTCTGACCGCCGCACAGGGTCAGAACCCCGCGCGTCAGGCATCGATGGCCGCAGGTATCCCCGAGGAAGTACCCGCCTTCGGCATCAACCAAGTGTGCGGCTCGGGCTTGCGCGCTGTCGCGCTCGGCATGCAAGCGATCAAGGCGGGCGATGCCAGCATCGTAATTGCGGGCGGACAGGAAAGCATGTCGCTCAGCACCCATGCTCAGACGCTGCGACCGGGCACAAAAATGGGTAGCCTCGAGCTGATCGACACGATGATAAAGGACGGCCTGACCGACGTCTTCAACGGCTATCACATGGGGATCACCGCCGAAAATCTGGCCGAACAGCACCAGATCACCCGCGAGATGCAGGATGCTTTCGCGGCACGATCGCAGAACCTCGCTTCTGCTGCGCGTGCGAACGGATCGTTCGCCGCAGAGATCGCACCGGTGACGGTGAAAGGCCGCAAGGGAGACACCATCGTCGACACCGACGAGTTCATCCGCGACGGCGTGACCGCCGAATCTCTGGCTGGCCTGCGCCCTGCGTTCAAGAAGGACGGCACCGTCACGGCCGCCAATGCCAGCGGGTTGAACGATGGCGCGGCGGTGTTGGTGCTGATGTCGGCCGAGGAAGCTGCGCTGCGCGGCAGCCCGGTACTGGCGCGGATTGCCGGCTGGGCGACTTCGGGCGTGGACCCGTCGATTATGGGCATCGGCCCCGTCCCCGCCACGCGCGCTGCACTCGCCAAGGCTGGCTGGTCGGTCGCCGACCTCGATCTGATCGAGGCCAACGAGGCGTTCGCGGCACAGGCGCTGGCAGTGGGCAAGGAACTCGGCTGGGATCCGGACAAGGTCAACGTCAACGGCGGTGCGATTGCAATTGGCCATCCCATCGGCGCGAGCGGCGCGCGCGTGCTGACCACGTTGCTCCATGAAATGGGCCGCCGCGACGCGAAAAAGGGGCTGGCGACTTTGTGCATCGGTGGCGGCATGGGCATCGCGATGGCGGTTGAGCGAGGCTGAAACGAAGCCGAAACGAACGTGTGGCAATTGAGTGACAGTGCCGCGCTTTTTTAACGCCAGATGAACGGGCAGCCTTGCCCGCCGCCGCAAAACCCCCTTTCAGGGTTCCATGGCGCGAATCCCGCGCACGAAACATAGATGACAGGGGTTTGTCATATGAAGGTCGTTCGTTTTCTGGGCGCAACTGCGCTCGCTACTGCTGCATTGGCTTTCCCGGGCGCTGCGTTCGCCCAATCCACGCCGACGGCAGAGCAGTGCAAGGAAGACCCCAAGCTCACCGGCTGCGCGACCAACTCGGACGGTTCCGACTCGAGTGGCAGTACCATCGTCGTGACCGGTTCGCGCATCGCGCGCCCAACTTTGACATCGCCGGTTCCCGTCACCAGCGTGACCGCCGAGGACATCTTGTCGCAGGGCGATCTGAACGTCGGCGATGCGCTGAACGATCTGCCGTCACTGCGCGGTACCTTCTCGCAGTCGAACTCGACGCGCTCGATCGGCACCGCCGGTTTGAACTTCCTCGATCTTCGCGGCCTTGGCATCGCGCGCACGCTCGTACTGGTTAACGGTCGCCGCCACGTCACGGCACTTGCCGGTGACTTCTTCGTCGATACCAATACGATCCCGTCGTCATTGCTCGAGCGCACCGACATTGTGACCGGCGGCAACTCGGCTGTGTACGGTTCGGACGCCATCGGCGGCGTCGTCAACTTTGTGCTGAAAAAGAATTATGACGGCTTCCGCGTGACCGGTCAGGGCGGCATTTCGTCGCGCGGAGACCGCGGGCTGTCGAACGTGACCGCCACGTTCGGGCGTAACTTCGCTGACGGTCGCGGCAATATCGCGGTCAGCCTGGACTATCTGCGCTTCCGTGAAGTGGCATTTACCGGGCGTGACTATCTGACCGGCGCATTCTCCGGTCGTAATCAGTTCAACACCATCGAACCGACCGCAGGCGAGCCGTTCGGCACCGATGGTATCATCGATCAGGCGTTCACACGCGGCATCCGTAACAATAACATTGCCGACGGTGGCCTGTTGACCGGTATCTGTAATGCGACGTTGCTCGCAAACGCATCGCGTTGTGCGCCGGGTTCGACTGCGACCAACTTCTTTGGCACGGCCCATGTGTTCACACCCGATGGGCAGCTGATCGTCAATCCGGTAACCAACGACCTGCGCCTTCAGACCAATGGCGCGACGAACAACGCCATCGGCGGTCTTGGCTCGACGCTGACCAACTATGGTACGCTGTTCCCGGGCTATGAGAACTTCAGTGCCAACTTCCTCGGCCGGTTCGAAGTATCGCCCGCATTCACGCCTTTCATCGAAGCGAAATATGCGCGGGTCACGTCGGCTTATGACTCGCCCTCGGGTCCGAGCTTCTTTCAGGGATCGATCCCCGGCTTTTTTGGCGGAGGATCGAACCTGCGTTGCGACAACCCGTTCCTGACGGCGCAGGCCTATTCGACTTTGCAGACCATCGGGCGCTGCCCGACGACGATCGCCTTTGGGGCGACGAATGCGACGGCGTTCACCATCTCGCGTAACAACGTCGATCTGGGCATCCGTTCCGAAGTCAACACGCGCGAGACGTTCCGCGTCGTTGGCGGGATCGAGGGACGGTTCAACGATGACTGGCGCTACGAACTTGCTGTCAACTACGGCGACTTCAAGGGTTCGACGGTGTCGAAGAACAACCTGTTGCTGTTCAAGCCCGATGGGTCGAACGCCGGTTTCCTGAACTCGATCGATTCGGCACGCAACGCCGCTGGACAGATTGTTTGCCGTATCAATGCGGTAACCGTCACTGACGCCGCCTGCGTTCCGTTCAACCCGTTCGGGTCGAACACGACGCCCAATCTCCAAGCCGTCCGCAACTATGTGAACGTCGACAGCCTGTACCTTCAGAAAGCCTCGCAGCTTGTCGTTTCGGGCTTCGTCAGCGGTGACTTGTCCCAGTTGTTCGAACTTCCCGGCGGCCCGATCTCGTTCGCGGTTGGCGGCGAGTATCGCGAGGAGCGCGGGTCGACCGCAGCTGACGAGAATACCGAGCAGGGGCTGACGTTCCTGACGGCGCTCACGTCGGTTCAATATCCAGCACTGAAGGTGAAGGATATTTACGGCGAAATCCGGATTCCTGTCGTTCGTGACAAGCCGTTCTTCAACGTGCTCGAGTTCGCCGGTGCCTATCGTCTGTCGGACTACAACAACTCGACGGGCAAGACGAATTCGTACAACGCGTCGGTGTTCTACTCGCCGGTCAGTGGCCTCAGCTTCCGTGCAGCCTATGCCCGCGCTGTCCGGGCACCGACACCGTCAGATCTGTTCGATCCTATCGGTCAGAACTTCGCGCAGATCGCCGATCCGTGCGACGTCCAGAACATCAGCAACGGCCCGAACCGTGTGGCAAATTGCCGTGCAGCGGGCGTCCCTGTCGGGTTCATCAACACCCCGGCGCGGTCGGCAACGCTTAGCTTTTCGCAAGGCGGCAACCCGTTCCTGACTGCGGAGCGTTCGGACAGCTACACCTTGGGTGCTGTGTTCGAGCCGAGCTTTGTCCCCGGCCTGTCGGTGACGATCGATTACTACAACATCAAGGTGTCGAACCTGATCGCCACGCTGGGCGCACAGACGATCATCAACCTGTGTTATGACGGTCAGACGTTGAACAACCAGTATTGCCCGCTCGTCAACCGCCAGGCCAACGGCGAGTTCGGACCACGCGCCGTGCTGTCGGGTCCGGTCAACTTCGCAGCTCAGCGGGCTCGCGGTATCGATATCGATATGGCGTACAGCAAGAAGTTCGAGAACGGCGACCGCTTCACCTACCGCATCATCGGCAGCAAGAAGCTGACGATCGACAACTTTGTCGATCCGACCAACCCGCTGATCCCGAACCGTCAGCTGTCGGAACTGGGCGATCCCGAGTATGAGTTCTTCGCCAGCGCCGGTTACAAGCGTGGCATGGTGACAGGCACGGTTTCGGTGCGCTACGTCGGGCCGCAAACAATCGGCACTTACGAAGCACAGAACTCGTATCAGGGTGCCTGCCCGGCATCGGGCATCGTCGGTTTCTCGGGCCGGACGTGTACGCCAGGGGTGATCACGACGCTTGACCCGCAGAACAACGATCAGACCGCCGAGGTCTACTTCCCGTCGATTGTTTACACCAACCTGCGGCTTGATGCGGACATCACGACCAAGTTCCGCTTGTCGATCGGGATGGACAACATCTTCGACGTGAAGCCGCCGTTCGGCAGCACCGGCATCGGTGCCGGCAGCTCGATCTTCGACACGACCGGGCGTTACTTGTACGCCGCATTCCGCGCTAACTTCTAAGGCGCGCAACCGACAAAAAAGGGCCGCTTTCCAACCGGAAAACGGCCCTTTTTTGTGTCAGAACCAGATGCGTTCGAAGCGCGGGCCGAGGCCCGTGAGCAGCTCATATTGCGACAGGCCCGATGCCGCGCTTGCCAACGGCAGCGCATAGGGCACCGGCCACCAATCGCCCTCCCCCGCTTCGGTGCCTGTGACATCGACCGCGATCAGGTCCATCGACACGCGCCCGATCACGGGTGCTTGGCCGGAAAAGCTGCGGAGATAGCCGTCGGCATAGCCGATGTTGAGGATCGCCACATCGGTGTCGCGCGCGGCCACAAAGGTTGCGCCATAGCCGACGCTGTCGCCGGCCATGACGCGGCGGCGCTGGACGATCCGCGCCTCGGGGAAGACCACCTGCGCGATGTGCCCCACCGCCTCGTCGCGCGGAATGCCGCCGTAGAGTGCGAGGCCCGGGCGGGTCAGGTCGAAGGCATAATCGCTGCCGAGGCAGATGCCTGCCGAATTCGCCAGACTACGGCGCTTGGCAGGGACATCGAGCGCCGCGAACGCCGCACGCTGCGCGCCGTTCATCGGACTGTCCTCATCGGCACAGGCGAGGTGGCTCATCAACGTATTGATCTGCAAGCCCGCCAGATCGTTGCGCGGCGACAGGCCGAGCCGGTTCATGCCGGTGTCGATCATCACGTCGCACGGCAGGCCGGTCGGTCGCCAGTGCGCGACTTGTTCGGGCGAGTTCAGCACCGGTCGCGCGTTCGATGCCACGGCCACCGCCATGTCCCCGGCCTGCACCCCATGGAGCACCGACAGCGCACACCCCGGCGGCAGCGGCCCAAGCCGCGCGGCTTCATCCCATGTCGACACAAAGAAATCGCGGCACCCTGCCGCCGCCAGCCGCGCGACAACCTCGCGTGCGCCAAGGCCATAGCCATCCGCCTTGACCGCCGCGCCGCACGCCGCAGGTCCGCTGCACGCCGCCAGCCAGCGCCAGTTCGCCGTCAGGGCATCGCCATCAAGACGCAGGCGCAGGGGTGCCGTCATGTTTGGCAGGTCAGTCGAGCGGTTTGCCCGCCGTCTCCTCAAGGAAGAACAGGCAGACAAAGAACGCCATTACCACCACCACCACGGTGTACCACAGCCCCGCATAGGCATTGCCAGTGCTGACCACGATGTACTGCGAAATGAACGGCAGGAAGCCGCCGAAATAACCCGTCCCGATATGATAAGGCACCGACATCGAAGTGTAGCGGATGCGTGCGGGGAACATCTCGACAAGGATCGCGGCGACCTGGCCATAGGTCATCGCTGACAGCGCGACCATCAACGCGATGGCGAGTATGATCTTCCACGGTTGCTTCTCGTTGGGGTCGGCCTTGTCGGGGTAGCCCGCCGCGACCAGTGCCGCCGTATAAGCTTTCTCGTCGAACCCGGCGATGCGCGTGTCGCCGATGTTGAGCGCCACTTCACCCGCCGCATAGGGCGCGATCTTGGCATAGCTGATCCCGCGTTTCGCCAGAAAGCCCAGCGCCTTGCCGCACGGTGTTTCCTGTTTGGGTGAGAAAACACTGAAGTCGCATTCAGGAAGTTCGAGCCGCACCGGTGACGCCGCCGTCGCACGTCCGAGCGCCGGGTTCGCGCCATCGGCCATCATGTGGAACAGCGGAAAGACGAGCAATGCGGCCAGTGCATAGCCAAGCAGCAACAGCTTTTTGCGCCCGATGCGGTCGCTGAGCGCGCCGAACCCGACATAGAGCGGTGCCGCAAGCAGGGCACCAACCGCCATATAGGTCAGTGCCTCGGTCTCGCCGATGCGCGCGGTTCCCTGGAGGAAATACAGGGTTCCGAACTGCGAAGTGTAATAAACGACGCTGAGCCCCGCCGCGACGCCGAACAGCGCGACCATGACCCGCCCGAAATTTCCCGGTTCGCGGATCGAATCCAAGATCGGGTTGCGCGACGTTGTCCCTGCCGCTTTCATCGCCTTGAATACCGGACTCTCGCTCAGTTTCATGCGGATATAGAGCGAGATCGCGAGCATCAGCAGCGACGCGAGGAAGGGGATGCGCCAGCCCCAGGCCTCGAAGTCCGCAGGTGACATCGCTGCACGGCAACTCAGCACCATGAACAGGCAGAGCAGAAAGCCGCCGACGACCGAGACCTGAATCCAGCTGGTATATTGGCCACGCTTGTTGTCGGGCGCGTGCTCGGCGACATAGATCGCCGCCCCGCCATATTCACCGCCCAGCGCCAGCCCCTGCAACAGCCGCAGCCCGACCAGCGCGATCGGTGCCCAGATGCCCGCCGTCGCATAGGTCGGCAGAAAGCCGATCATCGCGGTCGCGCCGCCCATCAGGGTGATCGTCACGAGAAAGGTATATTTGCGCCCGATCAGGTCGCCGAAATAGCCGAACACCAGTGCGCCGAGGGGGCGGACCCCGAAGCCTGCGCCGAACGCGGCAAGACTGGCGAGCGTGGCCGCCGTGGCATTGTCCGAGGGGAAGAACAGCCGCCCGAGCAGCGCGGCGAGGATGCCGTAGAGGAAGAAATCATACCATTCGAACACCGTGCCCAGCGACGAGGCGACGATGACGAGCCGGTCGCGCTTCGGATCGAGCGTTTCGGTTGCGGTGTCGGCAGTTGCGGCGTCGGTCATGCAAATCCCCCTGTAGCGAAGCATAGAGGGCGACAGCGACACAGGGCAAGCGGGGGGAGGCCCGGGCGAACCAGGGGAAGGGCCGGTTGGGACGCAGGAAGCGATGCGGGGGCGATTTCGGTCATGGCAACATTCTGGCAGACCGGGCACATGTAGGACAGAGGGCAGGTTTTTCAGCTGAAAAACAGTGACTTGCCGGATTTACGAAAGTGCTGCCTACCAACGACCGGTTCCGCCGTTCGCAAACACTATTGAGAATCAGATTCTCAATAACGCAAAAACGGCGGAATTCTGCGAAGGGGAGCGGTTTGCGTTTTCCCAAGCTCTTCCGGCGCGATAAGCGGGAAAATTAGCTTTTCCGAACAGATACTTGAACCGCTCCGCGCGCGCGGGGGGAGGGGCGGCGAGTGTAGGACCGCCGTGTTTCGGATTCAGCGTGTCCATTCAATCACTTGGAAGCGGGGGAGCCTTTAGCGTACTCCCCGAGTCGCATGTGCGTGCCGGGGCAGCGTTACATCACCGCCCCGACCGTCACGACCCCGCACGCAATGCGCGCACCCGCGTTGCCCGTGGGATCGGTGCGGTAATCATCGGGAGACGCATGGACGATGACCGCGGCGCCATCGGCGTCGAGAAGACCCGCCAGATCGCCGTCGATGTCGGCGCTTACCCG
>JANNVL010000008.1:0-29257 GCA_031408195.1 Sphingomonadales bacterium
GGGGGCAAGAGGAGCATCCATCGGTACAAACCACTGCGGCGTGCAGCGATAGATCACCTTGGCCTTGGAGCGCCATGAGTGGGGGTAGGAATGCTTGTAGTCCGCCGAGGCGGCGAGCAGGCCGCCCGCCTCGCGCAGAGCCTCACAGATCGGGCCATCGGGCGCGTTGAACTTGGCGTTGATGACCGAGCCCTGTCCGCCGAGCCACGCCCAGTCGGCGCGGTATTTCCCGTCGCCCTCGACCGCGAAGACGGGATCGATGCCGTTGGCCTTGCACAGGTCGAAATCGTCCTCGCCGTGGTCGGGCGCCATATGGACGAGGCCGGTGCCCTGTTCGGTGGTGACGAAATCGCCGGGCAGGAACGGGCGGGGCTTGGCAAAAAACCCGCCGAGGTGGTGCATCGGGTGACGGGCGATAGTTCCGGCGAGATCGGAGCCTTTGATGGTCCGAATAACAGGCAGGTTCATCTTTATCTGCTTTGCACCGATGTCAGATACATCGATATGCGCCAGCGCCGCAGTTAGTCGTGCCTCAACAGCGGGTATCAATTCTTTGGCGATCAGGTAGCGCGTCTCGCCTGCCATGCAGTCCATGACCTGTTCTGCACGACCCCAAGCCTCTTTATCGGTCTTGTGGGAATATCCTGTTCCTTCTGGTCGATCCCAAGTCGATGGCGCACCTTCTGGATCGACTACTGTCGTAACTAGGGCGTACGCGACCTCCGGCCCATAAGCCAAAGCCTGGTTCACCGGGATCGTCCACGGCGTCGTCGTCCAGATCACGGCATGCGCGCCGACGAGTTCGGGGATCGGCGATTCCACAATCTCGAACGCCACGTCGATCTGCGTCGAGACGATGTCTTCATACTCGACCTCGGCCTCGGCGAGCGCGGTTTTTTCGACGGGCGACCACATCACCGGCTTGGCACCGCGATAGAGTTGCCCGCTCTCTGCGAACTTCATCAGCTCGGACACGATGGTCGCTTCGGCGGCGAAATCCATCGTCAGATAGGGGTGATCCCAGTCGCCGTTGATGCCGAGGCGCTTCAGCTGTTCGCGCTGCGTATCGACCCAGCCTTGCGCGTACGCCCGGCACTCGGCGCGGAACTCGGGCGCGGGCACCTCGTCCTTGTTCAGCTTTTTCTTGCGATACGCCTCTTCGACTTTCCATTCGATGGGCAGGCCGTGGCAGTCCCAGCCGGGCACATAGGGCGCGTCCTTGCCGAGCAGGCTTTGCGTGCGGACCACCATGTCCTTCAGGATATGGTTGAGCGCATGGCCGATGTGCATGTCGCCGTTCGCATAGGGCGGGCCGTCGTGAAGGATGAACTTCTCGCGCCCCTTACGCGCGGCGCGGAGTTGGCGGTATGCGCCATCGGCTTGCCATTTGGCGAGAATGCCCGGCTCCTTTTGCGGGAGGCCCGCCTTCATGGGGAAATCGGTCTTCGGCAGGAAGACGGTGTCGCGGTAATCGCGTGTCGGTGCGGGGGTATCGGTCATGTTGTGGGGGCGCTTAGAGGAAGGCTTAGCGTTTCTCCAGCCCCGCAGGGCTTCAATCCCCTTTGGCGGCAGTGCAGGGTTTCACCCAAAGCACCAAAGACCGAGCACGCGCGCTGTCTTTGGTGCTTTGGGTGAAACATTTTTGCTCGATGGCCTGCGGCGCAGGGCGGTTCTTAAGGGGCGAGGATGGCTTTCGCCTGCGCGCAATCACGGTCCATCTGCGCGGTCAGCGCCTCCAACGTGTCGAACTTCGCCTCGGGCCGGATGAAGGCGTGGAGCTCGACATCGATCTCCTGCCCGTAAAGATCGCCCGAAAAGTCGAAGAAATACGGCTCGAGCAATTCCTTCGGCGGATCGAACATCGGGCGCACGCCCAGATTTGCCGCGCCATTCAGCACCCGTCCGTCCGCGAGCCGCCCGCGTACGGCGTAAATCCCGTATCGCGGGCGCAAATAGTCGCCCATGTCGATGTTGGCGGTCGGGTAGCCGATGGTCCGCCCGACCTTGTCGCCGTGCTGGACGACACCCTGAATCGCATAGGGTCGCGTCATCAGGTGCGTCGCCGCCGCGCAATCGCCCGCCTGCAACGCGTCGCGAATGCGGCTCGACGAAATGGTCTCGCCGCCCTCGTCGACTGGGCCCACGGTTTCGACGTTTAGGCCGTTTGCGCCGCCGATCTCCGCGAGCACGCGCGTGTTGCCGCCGCGCCCTTTGCCGAAAGTGAAATCCTCACCCGTCACGACCCCTGCCGCACCTGCGCGTGCGATGAGGCGATCGGTGATAAAGTCTGCTGCGCTCACCCCTGCCAGCTCACCGTCGAAACGAAACACCAGCATCGCATCCGCGCCCGCCTCGGCAAACAGCCGTTCGCGCTGGTCGAGACTCGTCAGGCGGAACGGCGGCACATCGGGTTTGAACCAGCGGACGGGATGCGGGTCGAAGGTCGCGACGATGGCGGGGCGGCCCTGCGCCTTCGCCAGTGCGACCGCGCGCCCGACGACCGCCTGATGCCCGCGATGAAAGCCGTCGAAGTTGCCGAGCGCGACGATGCCGCCGCACAAACGCCCTTCAACCGTCTCGTCCCCGCCCACGCGCTTCATGGCTCACGCGCCTATAAACAAAGCGGGGCCGCGACAATGGTCGCAGCCCCGAGAGTGCACGCCGGAGGGAGAAGGCGTGCGGGCGTAAGGGGGGTCAGGCCTTCGCTTTGGCGTTGCACTTGGCTAGCGCGGCGTCGTCGAAATTGGCTGCGCCGACGGCGAAGCTTTCGAGCTTGCCGAACTTCTTGGCGGTCTGTTCGCAGACGATGGCCGGACGCGACGTCGCCTTCGACGTCGTGCATCCCGCAGTGCCGCAATTCCACAGCGTTTCGCCGATCACGACGTTGCTAGCGACAGTCATCTTGACCGCCGGAACCGCACGATAGGTCGGCGTCTGGGCCGAAGCCGGGAGCGAAACACCGAGCGTAAGGGCAGCGACAGCGAGTGAAATCAGGGTGTTGGAACGGAGCATGGGGAGGTTCCTTTCGTTTCCAGTTGCGAATCACTACCTACTACGTTAGATATTAAGTTGCAACTAAAAACTATTGCGGCACCGCAATATTTTTTCGGTGTTGGTGTGACAGTAAAATTACGATAGGTTTCAAGACGCTATGGGACATCTGAAAGAGAATCTGCGCGAACTTGCCGACTGCGCGCTGCCTGCCGCATTGGAGGCGATGGGCGAACGCTGGTCGTTCCTGATCTTGCGCGCGTCGTTCAACGGCCTGCACCATTTCGAGGAATTCCAGTCGACTTTGGGCATCGCGCGAAACATCCTTGCCAACCGGCTGGGGCGGCTGGTCGACCACGGCATCTTGTCACGCGAGGCCATGGCCGACGACCGGCGCAAGGTTGAATACCGGCTGACCCAAAAGGGCGCGGAACTGCTACCCGCCATGCTCGCGCTGCGCCAATGGGGCGAGAAATGGGAATCGGGCGTGCCCTCAACGCCGGTGCTCGTCGATCTGCGCGATCATCAGCCGATCCGGAAGATCGATATCCTGTCGCACGACGGGCGGGTGCTGGCGCTGCACGATCTGTGCTGGGCACATGCCGAGGATGTGAAACCGCTGGAGGCGGTGCGGCTTAAGGCGGTGGCCTGATTCACTCTGCCGCTGCCACAGCCTCCTCCTGCTCGCTCGCCTGCCGCGCCCACATCTCGGCGTAGAGCCCGCCCTTCGCCAGCAGCGCCGCGTGCGTCCCGCGTTCGGCGACATGCCCTGCCTCCAGCACCACGATCTCGTCGGCATCGACCACGGTCGACAGGCGGTGGGCGATGACGATGGTGGTGCGGCGTTCGGCGATGGCTTTGAGCGTTGCCTGAATCTCCGCCTCGGTACGGCTGTCGAGCGCGCTGGTCGCCTCATCCAGGATCAGGATCGGCGGGTTTTTGAGCAGGGTACGCGCGATGGCGACGCGCTGTTTCTCGCCGCCCGACAGTTTCAGGCCGCGCTCGCCGACTTTGGTCGCGTATTGATCGGGGGTCGAGGCGATAAAGCGATGGATCGCCGCCCCGCGCGCTGCCTCTTCGACTTGCGCCTGATCGGCACCGTCACGGCCGTAGGCGATGTTGTAGCCGATGGTGTCGTTGAACAGCACCGTGTCCTGCGGGACGATGCCGATGGCAGCGCGCAGCGTTTTTTGCTGGACGCGGGCGATGTCCTGCCCGTCGATCAGGATGCGCCCGCCGGTCACGTCGTAAAACCGGAACAACAGCCGCGCGAGGGTGGACTTGCCTGCGCCCGACGGGCCGACCACCGCAAGCGTCTTGCCCGCAGGCACGGTGAAATCGATGCCGTGGAGGATTTCGCGCGACGGTTCATAGCCGAAACGGACGCCCTCGAACCGCACTTCGCCGCTGCCTACGACAAGCGGCAACGCGCCGGGCACGTCGACAACTTCGGCCTTGGTATCGACCAGCGCGAACATCGCGGCCATGTCGATCAGTCCCTGACGAATGGTGCGATAGACCATGCCTAGCAGGTCCAATGGCCGGAACAGCTGGGACAGCCAGGTATTGACCAGCACGACGTCGCCGGTCGTGAAGCGCCCCTGCGCCCAGCCCCACACGACATAGCCCATCGCCCCCGCCATCATCAAATTAGTGATGAGCGACTGCCCGACGTTCAGCCACGCCAGCGAATTCTCCGATTTTACCGCTGCGTTGGCATAGCGGTTTGCGGCGCGGGCATAGCGTTCGGTTTCGCGGGCTTCCGCGTTGAAATATTTGACCGTCTCGTAATTGAGCAGCGAATCGACCGCCTTGGCCGCTGCCCCCGTGTCCATGTCGTTCATCTGTTCGCGCAGATTGGCGCGCCAGTCGGTCACGGTGCGGGTGAACACGATATAGGCGACAACCATCACCCAGGTCGCGATCACCAGTTCCCAGCCGAACGCGAAGTAGAAAAACACCGATACCGCCGCGAGCTCAAGCAAGGTTGGCGCGATGTTGAACAGCAGGAAATACAGCATCGTGTCGATGCTCTTGGTGCCGCGCTCGATGACTTTGGCGACCGCGCCCGTCCGCCGATCAAGGTGGAACCGCATCGACAAGCTGTGCAGCCGCTGGAAGACATGTTCGGCCAGATGCCGCGTCGCATCCTGCCCGACGCGTTCGAAAATCACATTGCGGAGATTGTCGAACAACACGCCCGCAAAGCGCGCGCCCGCATAGGCAACGACCAAGGCAATCGCGATCTGCACTTCGGGCTTCAGCGCCGGCACCATCCTGTCGATGGCTTCCTTGTAGATGAGCCCCATCGACAGGGTGACGCTCTTCGACACCACCACGAGCAGCAGCGCGGCGACGACGCGCAGCCGCAGCGCACGATTATCGGCGGGCCAGAGATAGGGAAGGAAACGGCGGAGCGTCGCGAACCCGGCAGGGGCAGCGTCGCTGGCCTCGACAATCGGCGGCATGACCCGCGATGTGGGGTGTCGCGGGCCTTTAGTCCACTGCCCTACGGCAGATCGTAGACAATCAGGCCGCAGTCGGCGTTAGGTGCGCCGGAGGTGGTGCAGCGACGCGGCTGTTGGCGCGTCGCGACGACATCTGTGTCGCGTGTGGCGGCGGCACCGCTCTGGAGGGTAACGGCGCGCTGGATCGTTGCGGTCGCGCGGGCCTCGACGCGGACGCCGCCGGAGGGCTGCGGCGCGGCAGCGGCAAGTGCGAGGATAAGCGAAACGACCATGGGGATTGAATGGCGGATGCAGTGCGGGCGGGCGAGAGTGCGGGGTCGTGAAGTGGGTGCCAGTGGGGGACTGCATGGTTTCGGGACGTTAACCATGACGGTTAAGGAATCGTTACCTGTGATGTCGCGCTTGGCGATGGGTGCCGATCAGTCTAAGCCTGAGCCAACACCATAGGAGCTGCCCGATGACCCGTTTTGCCCCGCTCGCTCTCGCCGCTACCCTGCTCGCGGCACCGGTCGCTGCCGCGCTGCCGGTCGGTGCGGCGGCCCCCGATTTTTCGACACAGGGTGCGCTCGCGGGCAAACCGTTCCAGTTTTCACTGAGTCAGGCGCTGAAAAAAGGCCCGGTGGTCCTGTATTTTTTCCCGGCTGTGTTCACCCCGGGATGCACCATCGAGACAAAAGCTTTTGCCGACGCACATGACCAGTTTGCCAAAGCGGGCGCACAGGTCATCGGCGTGTCCGCTGGCGCCGTCGACAAACTGCGTGAATTCTCGGTCGAGGCCTGTCGCAGCAAGTTCGCGGTCGCGGTCGCATCCCCGAAGATGATCGCCGATTACGACGTGACCCTGCCCTTGCGTGCCGGTCTGTCGAACCGCACCTCGTTCGTCATCGGCAAAAACGGCAAGGTCGCTTATGTCCTGTCCGAGCTAAAGCCCGACGGTCATATCACCGGTACGCTGGCGGCGGTACAGGCGCTGGGCAGCAAGCGCGGCACGAAGTAACAGAAAAATCTCGCAAAAGTTTTGCGATGTTTACCGCATCGCAAGATGCGCGGTCGTATATCCATGCCTCCGAACGAGGTATTTATGCGTCAACAACTGGCCCGTCGCGACAATCGCTATGCTGCCCGGCTCGATGTGAAGCTGGAAGCAACTTTGCGCGAACTCGGGTCGTCGCAGAAATTCGACATCGATGTGACCGACATGTCGCTGACCGGTTTCCGCTTTTCGACGAGTTTCCGCTTGAAGGTCGGACAGACCGTTTCGGTCACAATCCCCGGCCTTGCTGCGCTTGAAGCGCGAGTCGCTTGGGTCGAACAATTCAATTACGGGGCCGCATTCGACCGCGCGCTGCATATCGCGGTGTTCGACCACCTCGTCGCGCGCCACCGCTCAGACCGTTAGGTGGTTACACGGCTCAAAATTTACGTCGCCCTCTCAACTGTCGCGCAATTGTAACGCGCTGGTTAATCCGGCAAACATCCATTACGGTGAAGTCCGAATGGGGGGATGTTATGGCCGACACGCAGGCAACGCGACGCGGGTTCATCGAATTGGCGGCTGTGCTCGGTCCGGTGGCGGCGCTTGCCGGCTGTTCGGGCAGCGGCGCGTCGTCGGTGGTGTCGGGCCTCATCGCCGACACGTCGTTTGCGAGCGGCAAGACCGAATCGCAGATCTGGCAGGACTCGGTCGGGAAATCATTCCGTATCGGCGGTTCGACCGGGCCGATTTACGCCTCGCTGACGTCGGTAGTCCCCCAGCCGTCCGGGGGCGAACGCCCGGACGAAATCCGTCAGGAACCGCTGCTGCTCGCGTTCACGCTCGACGCCGGTTACGATACTCTCGGTGACGAAACCTATTTCCTCGACCGCACGATGGGGAATGAGTCGCGGTTGTTTATGCAGCGCGGCACTACCGCCAACGGTCGACCCGAACTGCTCGCGCTGCTCAACTAGGCTCGGCACTTAATAGCAGCAATGATAGTGCTGCCGTGTGACGTGCTCGCGGCAGTTTCATGTGCTCACCGGAGAGGAGCGCAGGGCAATCACGGCAGTGCAATCCGACGTCATCACGTTCTAAGCAGCTTTCGCGTCAATCGCTCTTGCGCGGCGGCGCTGGACCGACGACCCCAGCCCGATCGCCTCGCGGTATTTCGCCACTGTGCGCCGCGCCAAGTCGAAGCCCTGTTCTTTGAGCAGATCGACCAATGTGTCGTCGGACAGGATCGCGTCCGCCGCCTCTTGTGCGATCAGCGTCTTGATCGCCGCTTTCACCGCCAGCGCCGACGCGTTCTCGCCGCCGTCCGCACTCGCGATGCCGCTGGTGAAGAAATATTTCAGTTCGAACATTCCGCGCGCGCAGCTGAGATATTTGTTGCTGGTCACACGGCTGACGGTCGATTCGTGCAGGCCCACGGCCTCGGCCACGGTCCGCAATACGAGCGGGCGCAGATGCGCGACGCCGTGAAGGAAAAACGCTTCCTGCTGCTTCACGATTTCGGTGGTGACGCTGACGATGGTGCGCTGGCGCTGGTCGAGCGCCTTCACCAGCCAGCTTGCGTTGGCCAGCGTTTCGGCGACCCACAACTTCGACGCCTTGTCCTTGGCTCCTGCCGCCAGTTCGGCATGATAGCGGCGGTCGACGAGCACGCGCGGCAGCGACCCGCTGTTGATCTCGACCTGCCAGCCCTTCTTGCCCTGCGTCACATAGACATCGGGCGTCACCGATTCGATGCGACCCGACCCGAAGCGGCAACCGGGCTTCGGGTCGTAGCCGCGCAGCTCGCGGATCATGTCGGCCATGTCCTCGTCATCGACCATGCACATCCGCTGGAGTTGCGCGATGCGCCCCGCCGCCAAGAGTTCAAGATTGTCGATCAGCAATTTCATGCACGGATCGTAGCGGTCGGACTCTTTCGCTTGCAGCGCCAGACATTCGGATAAGGACCGCGCGCCGACGCCGGTTGGGTCGCAATTCTGCACGTTGCCAAGCACCCGTTCGACCTGCGCGAGCGGCGCGCCGAGCCGGGTAGCCAGGTCGCGCAGGCTTTCGGTCAGATAGCCCGCATCGTCGAGCGCATCGACGATCATCCGCGCGATCACGAGGTCGGGTCCGGACAGCATCATGCCCATTTGGTGCATCAGGTGATCGTTCAGCGTGTCTACCGCACCTTCGAAACTGTCGAAGTCGATATCTTCGCCCGACGCTGACCCGCTTCCCATCCCGCTGTCGGCGGCGCTGTCGTGGTGGAACGTGTCGGCGGCATAATCGGCATCCAACGGCGCGTCGCTGTCGGTATGGCCCGCCGCAATCAGGTCATCTGCACTGGCTGGATCGGGAGTCGCGTCGCCATCGGTTTCGCGGTCCGCGCCCACCGTCACGCGCTCCTCGCCGCCTTCGAGCAAGGGATTCTTTTCGATTTCCTCGGCAACGACCGCTTCGAGTTCGAGGTTCGACAGCGCGAGCAGGCGGATCGCCTGCTGCAACTGCGGCGTCATCACCAGCGATTGGCTTTGCCGCAGTTCGAGGCGCGGACCCATGCCCATCGCGCTAGAGCGAGAAACTCTCGCCTAGGTACAACCGCCGGACATTTTCGTCCGCAACCAGTGCCTGTGGCGTTCCCGCAAACAGCACACGCCCGTCGTAGATGATGCAGGCACGGTCGCAGATGTCGAGCGTTTCGCGGACATTGTGATCGGTAATCAACACGCCGATGCCGCGCGATTTGAGCTGGATGATCAGCGCGCGAATGTCCGAAATCGAAATCGGGTCGATGCCTGCGAATGGCTCGTCGAGCAGCATGATCGACGGATCGGCGGCCAGCGCCCGGGCAATCTCGCAGCGCCGCCGCTCGCCGCCCGACAGCGCGGTCGCCATCGAATCGCGCAAACCGTCGAGATGGAATTCGCCGAGCAATTGTTCGAGCCGCGCGATCCGGGCATCCTTGTCGGGCACCGCCAGTTCGAGCACCGACATGATGTTCTGCGCGACCGTCATGCCGCGAAAAATCGAGGTTTCCTGCGGCAGATAGCCCAGCCCCATCACGGCGCGCCGGTACATCGGCAGGGTCGATATCTCGACGCCATCGAGCACGACACGCCCTGAATCGGGCTTCACCAGTCCCATGATCGAGTAAAAACACGTCGTCTTGCCCGCGCCGTTCGGGCCGAGCAGCCCGAGCACCTCGCCGGGGCCGACCGACAGCGAGACATCCGACAGGACGACACGGCGGTCATAGGATTTGGCGATCGACACGACTTCGAGTCCGGCACCCGTGACCGGAGTGTGGCCGTCGGAGGGCCGGACAAGCGTAGCGACGTCGTTCATTGCGGCTCCATCAGGTCGCAGGCGTTGCTTAAGGGAAGGTTACGATTGCCGCAATTGGCAAGGTTATTGCATGAAGTGAGCGCAGAGTTTGCGCCGAAACGGTCAGTTGCTGCGCTGGGGCACGCTGAAACGCCCGCTGACCCGCCCGCCGGTACCGCCGACCACGCCCGGCGCGCCGCCCGAAGATCGCCCGTCGATAATCGAGCGCCCGCTGGCGAGATCGATCACCAGCCGCCCGCCGCGCAATACGTTCGACCCCTGGTTGAGCGTAACCCCGCCGATCATTGTAATCAGGCGTCGGTTGAGGTCGTAGCTGGCGAATTCGCCGCGCGCGGTTTCGCCCGCGCTACGGACGGTAACGCCGCCGGAGGCGTCTAGGCGCTGAACGGTTGGGTTCCCCGAGGTAATCGCACCGGTGTAAGCAACCGTTAGCCGCGCGGCATCGAGCGCGAGATTGCCTTGGCGCACTTTCACATTGCCCGCGAGTACCGCGCGGTCGGCGCGGTCCTGCACTTCGATGCGGTCGGCTTCGAAATCCACCGGCGCGTTCGAATTATGGTTCTTGATGCCCTGTGCGGTGGCGGGGACAGCAAGCACAACGGCAAGGACAAGCAGGGCTTTCGACATCATCATCGCGCTCTGATCGCGCCTTGCACAATATGCAAGCGCGCGCGGCCACCGAGTGTCACCGTCCGCGCGCCGAGATCCGCGCGGATATTGCCCGCACTGAAATTACCCAACGGCATCTGGCCCGTGACCGGCGAGGCACTCGACAACTGGCGGGTATTCAGATCGGCTCCGACGTTGCTCGTGGACAGCTTGTACCCGTCCGCCGACGCGTAGGTCAGCGGCCCGTTCACATCGAGCTTTTCCGAATCGAGATTATAGCGCGCCTGCGGGGCGGTAATGGTCGAGGGGCCAGCGGCACCCGCCAGTTCGGCTGACAGATTGCCCAGTTCGACGACTGGCGATTTCGAGGTCGTCTGCACGGCCGACCCGGCGTTCAGCGTGAAGCCCTGCCCCTTATCATCCTGCCCGCGATACTGCGCCTGTGTTACGCGCATCCGTTCCTTGGCCATTGCTACGCGGTCTTTCGACAGAACAAAGCTGACCTCGGCGCGCTGGGCGAGCGGCGCGATGGCAAGGATTGCCGCCAACGCTCCGACGAACGCGGGCAGGGCGACGCGCGCCACCCGGACATTGCGGTCGTGGCTGCTGCCCGGGCGTGCCCAGCGCAGCCGCTGATCGCGTTCTGACTCGCGGCGAAAATCGGCGGCCTCAGACATGCGCGAAAATGTCGATTTCGGGCCAGCCCGCCAGATCGAGCCGCGCCCGGTGCGGCAAAAAGTCGAAACAGCCCTGTGCCAATTCGGTCCGCCCTTCGCGCGCCAGCCGGACATCGAGTTCGTCGCGCAGGCGGTGGAGGTAGCGCACGTCGGACGCGGCATATTCTTTCTGCGCGTCGGTCAGCGCGGGCGATCCCCAGTCGGACGATTGCTGCGCTTTGGACAATTCCATGCCGAGCAATTCGCGCACGATTTCCTTCAACCCGTGGCGGTCGGTGTAGGTCCGCACCAGACGCGACGCCGTCTTGGTGCAATAGGCGGGCGCGGCCATCACACCGAGATACGCCTGGATCGAAGCGAGATCGAAGCGCGCGAAATGATAGAGCTTCAGCCGCGCCGGGTCGGCCAGAACGACGCGCAAATTGGGCGCGGCGTAATCGGTCCCCGCCGAAAATCACACGAGATGTTCGTCGCCGTGGCCGTCCGAAATCTGGACCACGCACAGCCGGTCGCGGCCCGGGTGCAGGCCCATTGTTTCGGTATCGACCGCCACGGGGCCGGGGGCGAGGACACCGGCAGGCAGATCTTCTTCGTGCAAATGGACGGTCAAATTAGGCTCTCCGGTGCGGTTACGGACGGCATTGCATTGCCAAGCCGCCCGCTGCAAGTTCCGCGCTTCGGGTTTCAGGGGGAAACGATCATGGCCAGCAACCCTTCCGGCGGTTTCGAGTTCAACCGACCGACGATTATTTCGCTGCTCTACATCGCCGGTTTGGTCACAGGCGTGACCGGCCTCGTCGGCATCGTCCTCGCCTATGTCTGGCGCAACGAAGCGCACGAACCCTGGGAGGCGACACATTACACCTATCTCATCCGTACCTTCTGGATCGCGCTAGCGGCGTCGGTTGTCGGGGTGATTACCGCGATCATCGGCGTCGGTATCTTGCTGATGATTGCAGTGACCGTCTGGGTCTTGGTTCGGGCCGTGGTGTCGCTGCTCAACGCCCAGAAACGCACCGCCATGCCCGATCCGGCGACATTCCTGATCTGAAACGCAGTTTTCGCAAGTAAAACCGCTCGCAGATTGACCCGTTTTACATTACGCCATGGAACTGGCGCAAAGCGATTCGCGCCCGAAAGGCCTGTGTCCGTCGTCCTGGGCATGGATTTTTCGTCGAATAATGGCGGGCGAGTTACAGGAATACGGATTCAGGCATGAGTTTCGACAAGGGACGCCGCGGTGATCGCGGCGGGCGCGGACGCGATAAGTTCGGTGATGACAATTTCGGCGGCGGTGCCAGCACCTACGGGGGCGGCGCAGGTGGCGGTGACCGCTTCGGCGGCGGTGGCGGTGGCGGCTACAACAGCGGCGGCGGCGATCGCTTCGGTGGTGGCGGCGGCGGGTTCCGCAGCGGCGGCGGTGGCGGGTTCTCCGGTGGCGGCGGTGCCCCGCGTGGCGGCATGCCCGCACAGGTCGTCGGCGAAGGCACCGGCGTGGTCAAATTCTTCAACGCGCAAAAGGGCTTCGGCTTTGTCGTCCGCGATGACGGTGCCGAGGATGTGTTTGTGCACATTTCTGCCGTCGAGCAGGCCGGGCTCGTTGGCCTTGCCGAGGGGCAGCCTTTGGGCTTCACCCTCGTCGATCGCGGCGGTCGCATTTCGGCGACCGAACTCAAGATCGATGGCGAGCCGATGCCCGTCACCGACAGCGGCCCGCCGCGCGACCGCGATTCCGCGCCGCGCGGTCCCGCAGGCGGTGGCTATGGCGGTGGCGGTGCTGGCGGTGGCGGTGCCCCGCAGCGCACGCTGACCGGCGAAAAGGCGACCGGCACGGTCAAGTTCTTCAACGCGATGAAGGGCTTCGGCTTCATCCAGCGCGACGACGGACAGCCCGATGCATTCGTGCACATCTCTGCTGTGGAACGTGCGGGCATGAGCTCGCTCAACGAAGGCGACAAATTGTCGTTCGAGCTTGAAGTCGACCGGCGTGGCAAGCACGCGGCGGTTAATCTGAGCGTCGGGGAATAGGTCGGCTACGCCCGACCGGTGCGGGGTTAGCGCAACGCGCGCCCCGCAATTCCCCGACCGGTCGACGGCGCCATAAGCGCCGATCGACGACGCGGCTTTGCCGCGGCGCCACTTTCCGCAAAGTTTGGGTCGGCGCGGCCAAGCCGCGCCGACGGTCCGCGCTTTGGCGAGGCCGTCCGGGCGAAGCAATCCGTGCTCGCTTCGCTTTGCACGGACCGACCGGACGTGGCCGGTCTTTGCTACGCCATCGCTTCGGCAGCCAACCCCTCCGCCTCCAGCAACAATGCATCGTCCGCCGTCCCCTGCGGCACAGCCTCGCGCCCGATCATCACCAGCACCGGCACCGCCAGCGGCGTGACGCGTGGCACATCGACGTGCAGGATCGTCCCCTCGGCCCGGTCGAGCAGCGCCGTCAGCCGCCCGACATCGGTCATCTTCGCCCGCGCATCCTCCCACGCCGCCTTCAACAGCAAATGGTCGGGCTCGTAGCGGCGCAGCACGTCGTAGATCAGGTCGGTCGAGAACGTCACTTGCTTGCCTGATTTGCGCTTGCCCGGATGCTGGCGTTCTACCAGTCCCCCGATCACCGCGACCTCGCGAAACGCGCGCTTCAATAGATGCGATCCCTGCACCCAATCGTCGAACTCATCGCGCAGAATGTCAGCCGAGAATAGCGGACGCGGGTCGGTGACCGGCTCTAGCGCATAGGTCGCCAGCGCATAGTCGTTGGCGACGAACCCCAGCGGCTTCAGCCCGCGCCGCTCCATCCGGCTGGTCAGCAACATCCCCAGCGACTGGTGCGCGTTCCACCCCTCGAACGGATAGGCGACCATATAATGCTTGCCGTCGCGCGGAAAGGTCTCGACCAACAGTTCGCCTGGCGCGGGCATTTGCGACCGCCGCGCCTGCATCTCCAGCCATTCGCGGACATCGGGCGGAAAGCGGCCCCATGCGGCGGATTCGTGCAGAAAGTGCCGCACCCGTTCCGCCAGCCGCGTCGACAATGGCATCCGCGCCCCGCCATAACTCGGGATGCGCGCCGGACGGCTGGTCGCACGGACGATGACGTCCTCGGTGTCGATCCGCTCGACCTCCAGGCTGATACCGGAGAAGAAGAACGTATCCCTGACTGACAGGCTCGCGGCGAACCCTTCCTCGACGCGGCCCAGCTTGCGCCCGTTCTTGAACCGCACCGTCAGCATCGCCGCCTCGACAATGATGCCCGCATTCATCCGGTGTTGCTGGATCACGCGCGGATGGGAGATCCGCCAGAAGCCGTTTTCGTCGCGGACCAGCCGTCGGAACCGGTCATAGGCCCGCAGCGAATACCCACCGGTCGCAATGAAATCGAGCACGCTCGCAAAGAGCTCGGGCGTCAGCGCGCTGTACGGCAGCGCCGCTTGCACCTCGGCCAGCATTGCTGCTTCGTCGAATGGCGCGGCGCACGCGCAGGCCATCAGATGCTGGGCGAGGACATCGAGCGCCCCGCTGCGGAAAATGTCGCTATCCAGCTCCCCCGCCTCGACCGCATCCAGCGCGGCGCGCGCCTCGAGATATTCGAACCGGTTGCCCGGCACGATCATCGCTTCCGACGGTTCGTCGAGCCGGTGGTTGGCCCGCCCGATCCGCTGGAGCAGCCGTGACGATCCCTTGGGCGCGCCCATCTGGATCACGCAATCGACGCTGCCCCAATCGACGCCCAGATCGAGGCTCGACGTGCACACCAGCGCACGCAGCCGCCCGTCGCCCATCGCCGCCTCGACCCGCCGCCGCGCCTCGATATCGAGCGAGCCGTGATGGATGCCGATGGGTAACTGCTTGTCATTCGCCTTCCACAAATCCTGAAAGATGAGTTCGGCCAGCGCGCGGGTGTTGCAAAAGATCAACGTCGTCTGATGCGACTCGATCTGGTGCATGACCTGCGGCGCGGCATAGCGCCCCGAATGCCCCGCCCAGGGCACGCGCCCCTGTGGTAACAACACCGAAATCTTCGGCGCCGCCCCCGCCTCGCCGCGCACGAGCGTCACCGCATCAATGTCGCCATTTGGCGCGAGCCAAGCACGGTACATGTCGGGGTCGGCAACGGTCGCCGACAGCGCGACACGGCGCAGGTCGGGATTAATCGCCGACAGCCGCGCCATGCACAGGCTGAGCAGATCGCCGCGCTTGCCGGTGGCAAAAGCATGGACCTCGTCGATCACGACCGTCTTCAGGTCGCGAAACATCAGCAGCGAATCGGGGTAGCTGAGCAGCAGGCTCAGCGATTCGGGCGTTGTCAGCAGGATATGCGGCGGCCTTTCGCGCTGGCGCTTCTTGCGGTCCGACGGCGTATCGCCGGTGCGGGTTTCGACGGTGATATCGAGGTCCATTTGCTCGATCGGAGCGAGCAGATTGCGCCGGATATCGACCGCAAGGGCTTTCAGCGGGGAAATGTAGAGCGTGTGGAGGCCCGCAGTTGGCTTTTCCACCAACTCCACCAGCGTCGGCAAAAATCCCGACAGCGTCTTCCCCGACCCCGTCGGCGCGACCAGAAGCGCATGCCGCCCCTCACGCGACGCCGCCAGCATATCGAACTGGTGGCGACGCGGTGCCCAGCCCTTCTCGGCGAACCAATTTCCAAGAATTGCGGGCAGATCGGCGGACATCGCCGCCGTCATGCCTTGGCCGACGCCGCGATGCTACTTGCTTGGCGGCGGGACGAAGCGGGGGCCAAGTGCCGCAACCACGGCGTCCGCCGCGAAATAGGCCGACGCGGGCAATTTCGACGCACCCGGATTTTCGAACAACACCCGCGCCGTCGCCAGATTCGTCCGGAACGGCACAATGGCAAAGGCGGTCTTGCCGCGCGCCCGCGCGATCAGCGCACTGTGCAACAACAACGCCTCGCCCGCCGCCACGCCCGCACCGCCGGTGACGCTGACAGGTTCGCCCGGCAGCGTGTCCTGTTTGACCGGCATGAACTTCGACTTGGCGGTCTCGTTGACGGGCTTGGCCAGCGACGCATAGCTGCCCGGCGACAGATAGGGGCGGATGACCCGGTAGAGCGCCTTGAGCGCATCGTCGTTGGTCCGCCGCGTCCGCTCGCCCGCCAGCGCCTCGGCCCTGAGCGCCACCGGGTCGCGCGCCAGCGCACCCGTCAGTTCGGCAGGCGTCGCCCCTGCGCGCAATTGCGCGGCGACATCGGCCACCATCGGCACCGGCACCGACAGCCAGCGTTCGCGCGCGGCAAACATGCGCCGCGCATCGGCCATTTGCCCCGCCTTCGTCGCGGCGATCACCTTGGCAAAGGCGAGCAGATCGTCGGTGCGCGTGATCGCGGCCTTGGCGGCATCGGTGGTTTCGGACGCAGCACGCACGTCATTGTCGGCGCGCGCCTTGGCCGCCAGCGCATCGCCTTCGGCCGCCCGTCCGGCCATGTACAGGTCGACCGCCTGCAGCGCGACCAATTGCGGCTGCGCTTCCTTTGTCTCAAGCATCGCCATCAGCGCGGCTGCTTCGTCGGCGGCTGCGCCATATTCGCCCTGCCAGCGCAGCGCCTCTGCCCAGCTCAGCCGCAATTCGGGCATCAGCCGGGTCACATTGGCGAAATAGGCGCGCTTGGCCGGACCGAGCGGCAGCGATTTGTCGAGATAGAAGGTGACCCGCACCAGATTGGCGAGGTCGTAGGGTGAGGCCGCCGCCATCTTTAGCGCGGCGGCCTCCGCCTCGGCTCCCTTGCCCTGCCGCACCAGCACGGCGGCCTCGAGTTCGAGCGCCGACAGCGCAAAGCTGCGCTGGAAACCGGCATCCCCCGCCTTTTCGCCGCCTGCCGCCGGAAAGGCGCGCGCATCGGCCAGCGCGGCGTCGAGGTTCTTGGCCTCGATCTGGTGGATGGCACGCGCGAGGAGCAGCCGCGAGCGGCGCAGATCGTTGCCCTTGCCACGCCCGTCCTCGACCGCGCGGGTGCACGCGTCCACCCCCTCGGTGCCGAAACGCCGCTCGGCAGTATTGTCCTGTTCGGGCGAGCCAAACAGCCCCAGCGACCCGAGGATCACCGTGAACCGCGCCAGCCCTTCGGCAAAGTCCATGCCTTTGGCCTGGCCGTCGCACTGGACGTAATCGGATGCCGCGCGTGCCGGTGTCGATGCGATGGCGAGCGCGCAAACGGCGGCGCTCAAGATGATGGTGCGACCCATGTTTACCCCCTTGGTTCGACCTTTGCGGCCTGTCGCTTGCCATGCTGCCAAAGAGTTGAGGCTGGGTAAAGCTGGCGCAGCAACACGACAGACCCCACATGAAAGCAATGGCACGGCTAGGCTCCTGGATCGAACCGCATCCCCACGGCATCCACATTCCCGCCGCCGATGTGTGGATCGACCCCTCGCGACCCACGCCCCGCGCGCTCGTGACGCATGGCCATGCCGACCATGCGCGCGGCGGGCATAGTGCCGTCTGGGCGACGCCCGCGACGCTCGCGATCATGTCCGCGCGCTATGGCGAACAGGTCGGCGGCATTGCCGTGCCTTACGGCGACAGCATCGATCTGAACGGCGTCCGCGCGACGTTTCTGCCTGCGGGCCATGTCCTCGGCTCCGCGCAAATCCTGCTCGAATATGCGGGCGAGCGCGTGATCGTCTCGGGCGATTACAAGCGCCGCCCCGACCCGACCTGCACGCCGTTTCAGGTGACCCCGTGCGACATTTTCATCACCGAGGCGACCTTTGGATTGCCGGTGTTCCGCCACCCCGCCACCCAAAGCGAGATGCAAAAGCTGCTCGATGCGCTCGCCGCCGAGCCCGACCGCTGCGTCCTCGTCGGGGCCTATGCGCTGGGCAAGGCGCAGCGGGTGATCGCCGAATTGCGCGCGATGGGCCATGACGCGCCCATCTACATCCACGGCGCGATGCAGAAACTGTGCGACCTTTACGCCGACTGGGGTGTCGATCTGGGCGAGCTTCGCCCCGCGCTGGTCGCGTCGAAGGACGAGATGCGAGGCAGCATCGTGGTCGCCCCACCGTCTGCACTCGGCGACCGCTGGTCACGCCGTCTGCCGGACCCGATTACCGCTATGGCGAGCGGCTGGATGCGCGTCCGCCAGCGCGCGGTGCAACGCGGCGTCGAACTGCCGCTCGTGCTCAGCGACCACGCCGACTGGGACGAACTGACCAGCACCATCCGCGAGATCGCGCCCAAGGAAGTATGGGTCACCCACGGCCGCGAAGACGCGCTGCTCCACTGGTGCCAACTCCACCAGATCAAAGCGCGGGCGTTGGATTTGGTGGGGTATGAGGATGAGGATGATTAGGGGGTGGAAAGGAGCAATGTTGCGTGCGATTAGAACAGTTGCTTAATGCTCATTGCCTTGGTCGTTCCTGATATCATCTACCTGATCAAGCGTTTCATCTACTGCCAGCACAGCCCGGATTTTCGCTTCTTCGAGGCTATTTCGCCAGTGTGGTACTGACGGGCTGTAACCGTCAGGCTCTTCAGCCACATGGCGAGCATGTATCGACCATCGACCCTTACTTTGCGGCGACAGTGTCAACTGGACCCCATACATGATCGCCGCATACCCGCCATTCTCTCGCGTATCCCAAGTGATGCTTTCAGATACGCGTTTTGCTCGTGATCTTGCTCGCGCAAGAAGGGTGAGAACCACTTGCATTTCTCCGGACACGCGAGCGTCTGCGTTCGTCATGCGCTGCACACTACGAAGTATGGAATTCAGCTCGCGCTTATCGCCCAATTCGGAGAGCAATCCAGCAAAACTGCTTTGGTTTAACGCCAAACGCTCAATTGAGGAGCGCATGGCCTCGGCTTGGTCCCGACTCATAACTTTTCCTACGACATATTATCGTCATTAAATACGACAAAATGTCGTATATGTCAAGCCATAGGTTTCACAGGTGTGCTTTTCCTTCCTTAGCGCCTTACCTTCTTCTTTGCGTCTTTGTGTGAAACCCTTGCACTTATTTCAAGCGGAACCCGTGCGGCGACAGCGCGCCGATGTTTCACGCAAAGGCGCAAAGCGAAGAATAAGGCGCAAAGAAGGAAGAGCAGGCAGATAGACTCCCGCTTTCGCGGGAATGACGGGGAGTGACATACCCCTTTCCTACACGCCTCCTGCTTCCTATACGGAACAAACAGGCATTCCGAGACGCCTGCGGCTCCTTCAAACTGTCGATCCCCGCAAGAACCCGTTGATTCATCATTTGCGATGAACGGTCGAACGGAATTGCCCGCTGACCCGCGAAATTTTCGTCACCTTTCGGCAGCGAGCCAAACATGTTTCAGGTGTGACCTTTGTGACCTTCGGCGGAAATGCGCCCTTTCCGTTGCGTCCCCGCCGCCCCTCGCTAAAGGCATTCCCGACTCACCAATCATCGAGCAGGGGAAACCGCCATGACCGCCGTCGGCCACGATACACTCGCCACCCGCAGTACATTGGACGCCGGGGGGCAGACGGTTTCCTATTATAGCCTCGAAAAGGCGGCGGCGAAGCTCGGCGATATCAGCCGCCTGCCGTTCAGCATGAAAGTGTTGCTCGAAAACCTGCTGCGCTTCGAGGATGGCGGCTTTACCGTCTCGACCGCCGACATTCAGGCGCTGGTCGACTGGCAGAACAACCCGACCGGCAATTCGGAAATCCAGTACCGCCCCGCGCGCGTCCTGTTGCAGGATTTCACCGGCGTCCCTTGCGTCGTCGATCTGGCGGCGATGCGCGATGCGATTGCGAAACTCGGCGGCGACACGACGAAGATCAATCCGCTGGTCCCCGTCCATCTCGTCATCGACCACAGCGTGATGGTCGATGAGTTCGGCCACCCCAAGGCGTTCGAACAGAACGTCGAGATCGAATATCACCGCAACGCCGAACGCTACGACTTTCTGAAATGGGGGTCGAAGAGCCTCGACAATTTCAAGGCTGTCCCCCCCGGCACCGGCATTTGCCATCAGGTCAATCTGGAGAACATCGCGCAGGCGGTGTGGACATCGGTCGACCCCTCGGGCGCGACGGTCGCCTATCCCGACACCTGCGTCGGCACCGACAGCCACACGACGATGATCAACGGCCTGGGCGTGCTCGGCTGGGGCGTCGGCGGGATCGAGGCGGAGGCGGCAATGCTTGGCCAGCCGGTGTCGATGCTCATTCCCGAAGTCGTCGGGTTCAAGCTGACCGGCACGATGCAGGAAGGGATCACCGCGACCGACCTGGTGCTGACCTGCACCCAGATGCTCCGCAAACACGGCGTCGTTGGGCGCTTCGTCGAATATTACGGGCCGGGGCTGGACTCGCTCACCCTCGCTGACCGCGCGACGCTGGCTAATATGGCGCCTGAATATGGCGCGACCTGCGGCTTCTTCGGCATCGACGACAAGACGCTCGATTACATGCGCCTGACCGGCCGCGAAGAGAGCCAGATCGCGCTGACCGAGGCCTATGCCAAGGCGCAGGGGCTGTGGCGGTTTGCGGATTCGCCCGACCCCGTGTTCACATCTACGCTCGAACTCGACATGTCGACCGTGGTACCGTCGCTGGCGGGTCCGAAGCGCCCGCAGGACAAGGTCGCGCTGACCGATGTCGACGATGTGTTCAACGGCGAGCTGTCGTCGGTTTACAAGCATGACGGTTTCAAGCGCGTCGCGGTCGAGGGCCGGACCCACGACATCGGCGACGGCGACGTCGTGATCGCCGCGATCACCAGCTGCACCAACACATCGAACCCCGGCGTGATGATCGCGGCGGGCCTCGTTGCCAAAAAGGCCAATGAGCGTGGCCTGAAGCCCAAGCCCTGGGTCAAGACGTCACTCGCGCCGGGGTCGCAGGTCGTCACCGACTATTTCGTAAAGGCGGGCCTGCAGGAACATCTCGACGCGGTCGGATTCAACCTCGTCGGCTATGGCTGCACCACCTGCATCGGGAATTCGGGACCGCTGGCCCAGCCGATTTCGGATGCGATCAACGGCAATGATATCGTCGCCGCCTCGGTCCTGTCGGGCAATCGCAATTTCGAGGGCCGCGTGTCGCCCGACGTCCGCGCCAACTTCCTCGCCTCGCCGCCACTCGTCGTCGCCTATGCGTTGAAAGGGACCGTGACCGAGGACTTCATCAACACCCCCATCGGCACCGGGTCGGACGGCGCAAATGTCTATCTCAAGGACATCTGGCCGACGAACGCCGAAGTCGCCGAAACAATGGCGTCGTGCATGGACCGCAGCATGTTTCGCGCGCGCTATGCCGATGTCTACAAGGGCGATGTCCATTGGCAGGCAATCGACGTCACCGGCAGCGATACCTATCAGTGGCGCGCAGGGTCCACCTATGTCGCCAACCCGCCGTATTTCGACGGCATGTCGATGACGCCTGCACCGGTGAGCGACATTTTGGGCGCGAAGCCGCTCGCGATTCTGGGCGATTCGATCACCACCGACCACATTTCGCCCGCAGGCTCGATCAAGGCTGATTCGCCGGCGGGTAAATGGCTGATGGAGCATCAGGTCAGCAAGGCCGACTTCAACAGCTACGGCGCACGGCGTGGCCATCACGAGGTGATGATGCGCGGCACCTTCGCCAACATCCGGATCAAGAACGAAATGGTCCCCGGCATCGAGGGCGGCATGTCGTCGTACAACGGCGAAGTCATGGCGATCTACGACGCGGCGATGCGCCACAAGGCCGACCAGACGCCGCTGGTCGTCATCGGCGGCAAGGAATACGGCACCGGTAGTTCGCGCGACTGGGCGGCGAAGGGCACCAACCTGCTCGGCGTCCGCGCGGTGATCGTCGAAAGCTTCGAACGCATCCACCGCAGCAACCTCGTCGGGATGGGCGTGCTCCCTCTCCAGTTCAAGGATGGCGACACCCGCCTGTCGCTGGGCCTGACCGGCGACGACAGCTTCACAATCACCGGCGTCGCGAGCCTGTCGCCGCGTCAGGACGTCGAAGTCGCCGTGACCCGCGCCGACGGCTCGACCTTCACCTTCACCGCGCTCTGCCGCATCGATACCGCCAATGAAGTCGAGTATTTCAACAACGGCGGCATCCTGCAGTACGTGCTGAGGAAACTGGCGGCTTGAGCGAGGGCGCGTTAGCGGGCGCTTGCCACTGCGGCGCGGTGCGGCTCACCATCCCGCGCCGCCCCGACTATATCAACGACTGCAATTGCAGCCTGTGCACCAAACGCGGCGCGATCTGGGCCTATTTCCGGCCCGACGAAGTCCGTGTCGAAGGCGCCACGCAATCCTATGTGCGCGGCGATACCCCCATGCCCTGTCTGGCGACTCACTGGTGCACCGCCTGCGGCTGCACGACGCATTGGACGCCGCTGCTCGCCGATCTGGACCGGATGGGCGTCAATGCGCGGTTGTTCGACGCCGGGGCGCTCGCCGGGATAGAAATCCGCGCTATCGACGGACGGTCATGGCCGGTTTGAGCGCATGAGGCCGCCATCGAGCGTCCAGGCGCTCACCAGATTCGGCCGCACCCGCCTCTCCAAATCCTTCTTCATGCGTGATTTCCTGTTTTCGGAGATCGCGGCGATCCACGGGCTGCCCAACATTCCCGACGATCCCGACCTCGCCATCGCGGCGGGGACGCGGTTGTGCGAGGAGTTGCTCGAGCCGTTGCAGGACGCGTTCGGGCGGATTGCGGTGCGCGGGTCGTACCGGTCGTCTGAGGCAAACGCGCTCGGCAACCGGCTGATGCGCGACGGCAAGCCCGCGTATAATTGTTCGACCAACGAAAGCAGCTGGGCGGGGCATATCTGGGATCGGCCCGACAATCGCGGGCTGATGGGCGCGACGGCATGCATCACCGTGCCCGGGTTTATCGATCGCTATCCGGGGCCCGGCGACTGGACGAAGCTGGCGTGGTGGATCCACGACCATCTGCCCTATTCAAGCTTGTGCTTTTTCCCGGTCAATTTCGCGTTCAACATTCGCTGGCGCGAAGTGCCCGAGCGGCGGATCGACAGTTTCGTGGCCCCGCGCGGCTGCCTGACGAAGCCTGGTATGGCGAACCACGATGGCAGTCATGAAGCCGAATGGCGCGGGATCGCGCCTTCGCGATAAACTCGGCGCAATCTCCGAACACCCCCCTTTCGACAACCGTCAACCGGTGTCACAATCCCGCCACCAAACCGGCGCACGGCAAGCAAAATAGGGGAGACCGTACATGATCCGCATCGCCAACCAGTTGATTGGCCGCCGCCAGTTGTTCGCTACTGCCGGGTTCGGCATTGCAGGCCTTATCCTCCCCGGTGGCGCGGCGATGGCGCAGGCGTTGCTGGGGCTGACCGGGTTCACGCACAATGTGGCCAGTGGCGAACCCGGAGCCGATTCGGTGCTGTTGTGGACGCGCTTCGTCCCAAGCGCGGGCGGACCCGCCAAGGTGCGCGTCGAGATTTCGGAGAGCCGCGATTTTGCCAAGGTCGTTGGCGGCGGGCAGATGGTGACGGGGCCGTGGCGCGACCATACGGTTAAGATCACCGTCGACGGCCTGAATCCCGGCAGATGGCATTGGTATCGTTTCATTGCCCCTGACGGGTCGATCTCGCCAGTCGGACGGACCAAGACCTTGCCGGTCGGCAAGACGGCAAAGTTCAACATCGCGATCTTCTCGTGCTCGAACATGGGGTTTGGCGAATTCAACGCCTATGGCCATGCTGCGATGCGCGACGATATCGACCTGACCTTGCACATGGGCGATTATTTTTACGAATATGCGCGCGGCGGCTATGACGGCGGTAGCAAGTTCGCGCAGCGGATTTTCCCGACGGGCGAGATCCTGAACCTTGCTGACTACCGGCTGCGCTATGCCAGTTACCGCAGCGACCCGCAGTTGCAGGCGTTGCATGCCGCCTATCCGATGCTCGCCAACACCGACGATCATGAAGGCGCGAACGACAGTTGGGAGGGTGGCGCACAGAACCATCAGCCCGACGAGGGCGACTGGACCAACCGCAAGAACGCCGCGATGCAGGTGTGGCGCGAATGGCTACCGGTCGGCGAACAGCCGTGGAAAACATACGAGATCGGCGATCTCGCGACCTATTACCGCACCGACACGCGGATGGTCGCGCGGTCGAAACCCTATGAGGCAGGCAGCTTCATGCGCGCGGCCGACCCGGCCAAGGCATTTGCGGAATTCCATGACGGGGCGTGGCGCGACCCGGCGATGACGATGCTCGGCACCGAACAGGAGAGCTGGCTTTACCACGGCTTTGCCCGCGAGAAAGCGGTCTGGAGCGTGCTCGGCGTCGGCACCAACATGGGCTATAATTATCTGCCCGAGAGCGCGATGGCGACGGTTTCGCCCGACTCGCCGCAACGCAACCGCGACTATGTAAAAGCTGGCGTGACGGCGGCGAGGGCGGGTATTCCGTATAATCTCGACAATTGGGGCGGCTATCCCGCCGCGCGGTCGCGTTTGCTAGCGGCGGCGCAGCGCCACGGGCGCGATCTCGTCGTGGTCACGGGCGACAGCCATAATGGCTGGGCGTATGACTTGCCCGAGGGCGGCAAACCGGCGGGGGTCGAATTCGGCGGGCACAGTGTGACCTCGCCGGGGTTCGAGCAATCGACCAAGGGGATCGACCCTAAAATGGTCGCGGCGGCGCTGATGAATAAGTCCAATCCCGAGTTGCGCTGGGTCGATACGTCGAACCGCGGTTACATGCATTTGTCGCTGACCCCGCAGGCCGCAACCAACGAATGGGTGTTCGTCGATACCGTGCTCGACGTGTCGCGCGCCACAAAGCCGTCGCATCGGATGCGGGTGAGGCCGGGGCGGCGTATCGTCGAGGCGGTGTAACCATCATCCGCTTCCCTGAGCTTGTCGAAGGGCTGTCCTGCTTGGTATTCTGTCAAAACAAGTGCAGGGCTTCGACAAGCTCAGCCAAGCGGAGTTTTTTGTGCCGAACGCTTTTTCGACCGACCCAATCGTCATTGTCAGCTTCGCCCGCACCCCGATGGGCGGGTTTCAGGGTGCGCTCGGCAGCGTCACCGCCACCAGCCTTGGCGCGACGGCGGTCCGCGCCGCCATCGAACGCGCGGGTGTTTCGGGCGAGGATGTCGACCAGATCGTGATGGGCTGCGTCCTGCCCGCTGGATTGGGCCAAGCTCCCGCGCGGCAAGCCGCTTTGGGCGCGGGCCTGCCGCTGTCGGTGGCGGCATCGACCGTCAACAAGATGTGCGGATCGGGGATGCAGGCGGCAATCATGGCGCATGATATGCTGGTGGCGGGGACGGCGGATGTGGTCGTTGCAGGCGGCATGGAATCGATGTCGAACGCGCCGTATCTGTTGATGAAGCACCGTGGCGGCGCGCGCATCGGTCATGATGCGGTCAAGGATTCGATGTATCTCGATGGGCTGGAGGACGCTTACGACCCCGGCAAGCTGATGGGGTCGTTCGCCGAGGATTCGGCGCGCGATTACCAGTTCACGCGCGAGGCACAGGACGGTTACGCATTGCGCTCGCTCGAACGCGCGTCGGCGGCCATCGGCTCGGGTGCTTTTACGGGCGAGATCGTCGCAGTCGAAGTCGCCGGTCGTGGTGGCAGCACGATTGTCGATACCGACGAACAGCCCGGCAAGGCGCGGCCCGACAAGATTCCGACACTCAAACCCGCTTTCAGCAAGGACGGCACAGTCACAGCGGCCAATGCCAGTTCGATCAGCGATGGGGCCGCCGCGCTGGTGCTGACCCGCCAGAGCGTCGCCGAAGCCAAGGGGCTGCCCATCGTCGCGCGCATCGTCGCCCATGCCGCCCATGCCCACGAACCGTCGAAATTCACGACCGCGCCGGTTCCCGCGATCCGCAAAGTGCTCGACAAGGCGGGGTGGAACATCGGCGACGTCGATTTGTTCGAGGTCAACGAGGCGTTCGCGGTGGTCGCCATGATTGCGGCAAAGGATTTGAACATTCCCGCCGACAAGCTCAACGTCAACGGCGGCGCGACCGCGCTCGGCCATCCTATCGGGGCGTCGGGCGCGCGTATCCTGACCACCCTGCTGGCGGCACTCAAAACGCGTGGTTTGAAGCGTGGCGTTGCGGCGCTGTGCATCGGCGGCGGCGAAGCAACCGCCATGGCGGTAGAAGTCGTCTGAGCAACGATCCGGCCTCGATGGCGAAGGACGGCGAGCGCGCGGCGCTTTCTGCTGCCTTGCGCCGTGTGGCGGAGGGGGACCGTGCCGCCTTGCAGGAGGTCTATACCCGCACCTCGTCGAAACTCTTTGGCGTGTGCCTTCGTATCTTCCCCGAGAAATCCGATGCGGAGGATGCGTTGCAGGACGCCTATATCAATGTCTGGCAAAAGGCGGGGTCGTTCGATTCGGCGCGCGCCAGTCCGATCACCTGGCTGGTCACGCTGACGCGCAACCGCGCGATCGACCGGCTGCGCGCGTCGGGCAAAAGGCTGACCGCGCCGATCGAGGCCGCCGCCCATATCGCCGACGACACGCCCGATGCCGAGGCGTGCCTGATCGCGGCGGACGACCGCGCGCGTATTGCGACCTGTATGGACACACTGGCATCGGGGGACGCCACCATGATCCGGACTGCATTCTTCGAAGGGGCGACGTATAACGACATCGCCGACCGCGCCGCGATGCCGCTCGGCACGGTCAAGAGCCGTATCCGTCGCGCGCTGATGAAGCTCAAGGAATGCCTCGCGTGACCGAGGCCGACGATATCCTCGCCGCCGAATATGCACTCGGCCTGTTGTCGCCCGAAGACGCGGCGGCGGCGGAAGCGCGGATGAAGACCGATGCGCCGCTCAGCCTGCGCGTGGCGTGGTGGCGTGACCAGCTCAGTCCGCTTGCCGATGAGGCAGTTGCCGAACCTGGCAGTCATGTCTGGCGCGGAATCGAGACACGATTGGGCGTAAACGACAACGCGTCCGACACGGCCCGCCCGTGGAAATGGGCGACCGGCGGCATGGGTGCGGTTGCGGCAGCACTGCTGGCCGTGATCGCGCTGCGTCCCGACCCTGTGCCCGTCGTCGCGCCCGCGCCGGTCATCGCGTCGCCCATGGTGGCGAGCCTGTCGGGCGAAAAGGGCGTTGCCGTCGCCGTTGCTTTCGACAAGGAAAACAGCCGCATCGTCATTACGCCGGTCAAGCTCGATCCGGGCGTCGGCGACGCCGAACTCTGGGTGATCCCGGTCGGCCAGACCGCACCGGTCTCGCTGGGCGTGATCGACCCAAAGACGGCGCATAGCTATCCGGTGGGGTCGTCCTATGTCGCGCTGCTGACCAGTGACGCGACCTTTGCGATCTCGCTGGAGGCCAAGGGTGGATCGCGCACCGGCGCGCCACAAGGGCCGGTCGTTGCGTCTGGGAAATTAATTCGCATCTGACGCCCTGATGATGCGTCCGAATCCCGTTCTCGTGCGTATCTGCGCCGTAGCCCGACAGAGGCTGCCGCTCGTTTCGAGGAGTTCCCCCATGAAAACCGTTTTCCGTGCCGGTATTGCCGCGCTTGCCCTGATGACTGCCGCCACGCCGGTGCTGGCCAACAGCCACAAGGAAATGAAGAATCCGATGGTCGGCGGTGCCGCCATGTTCCCGACCAAGAACATCGTCGAAAATGCCGTCAATTCGAAGGATCACACGACATTGGTCGCCGCCGTCAAGGCAGCGGGCCTTGTCGACACGCTGTCCAGCCCCGGCCCGTTCACCGTGTTCGCGCCGACCAATGCCGCGTTCGCCAAACTGCCAGCAGGCACCGTCGAGACACTGGTCAAGCCCGAGAACAAGGCGACACTTACCTCGATCCTTACCTATCATGTCGTTGCCGGTCGCATGACCGCGATGGACCTTGGCAAGGCGATCAAGGCCGGTCGCGGCAAGGCCAAGCTTACGACTGTCAACGGCGGCACGCTCACCGCGTCGATGATGGGCAAGCGCATCATGCTGCGCGATGCCAAGGGCGGCATGAGCCATGTCACCATCGGTAACGTCATGCAGTCTAACGGTGTCATCCACGTCGTCGACACGGTGTTGATGCCCTAACCGCATATAGCCAGCTTTGCGGGCTTTATCCTCCTGCCCGCATCGACGGGGTCCGGCGCTTCCATCACCCCCCTTTGGGAGCGCCGGACCCCGTAACTGCGTGCGGGCTTGAGTTTTTTCGGACGCGCTGCTACGCGCGCCGCTCTTCACCTGCCGTGACCGGCGGGCGATTCTCTATTTCAAATACGGAGCCGTCGGTTTTTTATGCAGATCATGGTGCGCGACAACAATGTCGACCAGGCGCTTCGGGCGCTGAAAAAGAAGCTTCAGCGCGAGGGCGTTTACCGCGAAATGAAGCTTCGCCGGCATTATGAGAAGCCGTCGGAAAAGCGTGCACGCGAACGTGCCGCCGCTGTCCGCCGCGCGCGCAAGATGGACCGCAAGCGCCTCGAGCGCGACGGGGTCAAGTAAATGTCCGAAGTAACCGCGGTTCCGATCGCCCCGGTCAAGCGTAGCTGGCTGGTCTGGCTGGTCGGTGCCATCGCGGTTGCGGCGTTGTTCGGCATTGCGCTGGCATGGGCTGGCACGGCGAAGACTGTTGCCGAAGCGGGAACCGCCGAGCAGTTTCTCGCCTGGCACAAGAGCCGTCCGGGCGTGGTCGCAACCGCCAGCGGCCTGCAATATCAGATCCTCAAAAAGGGTGATGGCGGACCGACACCGACCGACGCCGATGTCGCACTGGTCAATTACAAGGGCGCGTTGCGCGACGGCAAGGTCTTCGACCAGGCTCAGCGCGCGCCGTTCCCGGTAACCGGCGTCGTTCCAGGTTTCTCCGAAGCCTTGAAGCTGATGCAGCGTGGCTCGACCTATCGCGTCTGGATCCCGCCCGCGCTTGGCTATGGTGCACAAGGTGCCGGCGCGACCGTGCCGCCGAACTCGCTGCTGGTATTCGACATCGACATGATCGACTTCAAGAACCAGGCTGAATTGCAGGCGCAGATGCAGGCCATGCAGGCACAGGGCCAACTACCGGGCGTCGGCGCACCGCGCTAATCCTTGCGGCTGCGCGGCAGGTTATCTCGGACCTGCTACAGAATGAATTCGCACGAAGGCGCAAAGGCACGAAGAGGCTTGCTCTTCTTCGTGCCTTTGCGCCATCGTGCGAATTCACTCAGCCCGTGCCAGCGGCGCGCTCAATCCGGCCAACCGCCAACCTAGCGCCTGCCCAGCG
>JANNVL010000009.1:0-5229 GCA_031408195.1 Sphingomonadales bacterium
GCGCCTCGATGACGACCGCCACACCGTGCGGATGCAGGTTGTTCCAGATGCATTCCGCCACTTGTGCCGTCAGTCTTTCCTGAATCTGCAAGCGACGCGAAAACCCGTTCAACACGCGGGCGAGCTTTGAAATACCGACGACGCGATTGTTCGGCATATAGGCAATCGATGCCTTGCCGGTAATCGGTGCCATGTGATGTTCGCAGTGCGACTGAAACGGAATGTCCTTGAGCAGCACCAGTTCGTCATAGCCGCCGACCTCCTTGAAGGTACGCGACAAATGATGTGCGGGATCCTCGTCCATTCCCGAACAATATTCCCGCCACGCACGCGCCACGCGTTTGGGCGTATCGACCAGCCCTTCGCGGTCGGGATCGTCCCCCGACCAGCGGATCAAGGTGCGGATCGCATCCTGCACCTCGCGCGGAACCGGAAGCTTTGCAGCTTCATAAGCGTCGGCCACCGTCGGGCCATCGTCATAATCGGACATGCATTCGAAATAGGCGCTTGTGCCGCAAGTGCAACCTTATCCGTCTTGACGCTACGGCATCCGCTATCGGCGCGCCCGAGATAAGTAGCGTGTTGAAACCCGTCACGATTGTCGCAATTCCGCCATTGACGCGCGCGTAAGGTTGCGCGACCTAGGGATTACGAAAACGCCGACGAGCGTTGCCTATTCGCAGGGGAGAGTTTCCAATGAACCGCATCCAATTCGCCGGCGCGTCGCTGTTCGCAGTCGCCATCGCCACGCCGTCGTTCGCGCAGACCACAGTCCAGCCCGCCCCACAGGCCGCTGAAGCCGAAGATACCAGCGCCGACATCATCGTCACTGCGTCGAAGCGCGCCCAGACGTTGCAGGACACCCCGATTTCGGTCGCGGTCGCCAGCGCGCAGCAGATTGAACAGTCGCAGATCCGCGATTTGCTCGACCTCCAGACGCTCGTGCCTTCGCTCAAGGTCGGCCAGCTGCAGAGCTCGGCCAACACCAATTTCATCATCCGCGGATTCGGCAACGGCGCGAACAATGCCGGTATCGAGCCATCGGTCGGCGTGTTCATCGACGGCGTCTACCGCTCGCGTTCGGCTGCCCAGATCGGCGATTTGCCGAACATCGAGCGCGTCGAAGTGTTGCGCGGGCCGCAGTCGACGCTGTTCGGCAAGAACGCGAGCGCGGGCATCATCAGCATCATCACGCAGGAGCCGAAATTCGTCTTCGGCGGCCAGATCGAGGCGTCTTACGGCAATTACAACGCGATTGTCGTCAAGGGTAACGTCACCGGCCCGATCAGCGAGACACTCGCGGTCAGCCTGGCGGGCAGTTACAACAAGCGCAACGGCTATGCGCGCTACACCAATCTCAATCAGGAGAATAACAACCGCAACCGTTATGGCATTCGCGGCCAAATCCTGTGGCAGCCGAGTTCGGACTTCAAACTCCGGATCATCGGTGACTATGACAAGATCGACGAAGTCTGCTGCACTGTTGCCAACATCTTCGACGGCCCGACCGGCGGCGCGATCCGGGCGCTCGGCGGACAAGTCAATTCGAACCGGCCGTTTTCGTTCAACAGCTTTGCCAATATTCCCTCGGTCAACAAGATCGACAATTATGGCGTTTCGGCCCAGATCGATGCGCGGCTGAGCGACACACTGTCACTGGTCAGCATCACTGCCTATCGCGGCGTCAAAATCTTTACCAACCAGGATTCGGACTTCACCAGCGCCGACCTGATCGGTGACAACCGCAGCAGCACGAAGATCGACACATTCACGCAGGAATTGCGGCTGGTGTCCGACTTCGACGGTCCGTTCAACTTCCTGCTCGGCGGTTATTATTTCAACGAGAAAATCCTCAGCTCGTCGCAGCTGCTCTTCGGCCAGAATTTCCGTGGCTATGCGAACTTTCTGAGCGGTGGCGGCTATGGTGCAAGCGAAGGGGCGCTGCGCTCGGTGAATCCGGGTCTTCCGGCGGGGCAGTTCGGTGGCGTAGGACAGGGACGCTTCGAAAACTACAACTACCGCGACGAGGCGTTCTCGGTTTTCGGCAACGTCGATTTCAAGATCACCGACGGCCTGACCTTGTCGGGCGGGTTCAATTACACGATCGACCGCAAGGCCGTGATTACCAACACCGTCTCGACCGACGTGTTTTCGTCGATCGACCTCGATGCGTCGGTCGCAACATTGCGCGCAGGCGGCATTGCCCAGCAAGTCGGTGGCATCATCGGCGCACCCGGCGGCTTTGCCAGCGCGGCACAGGTCACGGCATTCGCCACAGCCAACCCTGCCGTGTTCACCGCAATTACGAATGGCGTGAGTGCCCAGGTCAATCCGCTGCTCGGCCTGAAGCCATTGCAGTTCATTCCGCCCTTCCTCAACTTTCCGAACGCGGTCGAGGACGGCAAGACCAAGGACAGCAATTTCTCGTACACTGTGCGGCTGGCCTATAAGTTCAACCGTAATATCAGCACCTATGCGACCTATGCGACAGGCTTCAAGGCATCGTCCTTCAACCTGTCGTCGGACAGCAGCCCGTTCCCGCGCGATTTCATTCCCGGGTCGCCCGTTACCAATCCCGCACCTTCGGCAATTCGGACAGCAGGACTTGCTGTTAACAACCTGACCAGCGGCACCCGCTTTGCCGGTCCGGAAAACGCGGCGGTCTATGAAGTCGGCGTGAAGGGCAACTGGCCGGGGTTCTCGTTCAACCTCGCGGTGTTCAAGCAGATTCTGAAGGGGTTCCAGTCGAACGTCTTCGTCGGCACCGGCTTCGTGCTCGGCAACGCCGAAAAGCAATCGACGACCGGTTTCGAACTCGATGCTTCGCTCTCGCCCGTCCGCAATCTAAATTTTACAGCCTCGTTGACGTACCTCGACCCGAAATTCGATAGCTTTGCTGGTGGCACGTCGTTCGTTCCGATTCCGAACACCAATCCCCAGCAATTCACCACCGGTCCCGCCAATCTGACGGGTGTTCGCCCGAGCGGCGTCTCGTCGTGGTCGATCGCTGTCGGGGCGACCCACACCACCGAACTCAGCGATTCGCTAAAGGTGATTACCCACATCGACTATGACCACGCGAGTTCGTACGTGATCGCGCAGGGTCTGCCGTTCAAGGCGAGCCCGGAAACGCTCAACGCATCGATCACGCTGGCGATGCGGAACGGCTTCGAGCTGACGGCATGGGGCCGCAACCTGACCGAGCCGCTGTTCAATCCGGTGATCTTCCCCGGTGTGGCTCAGTTGGGCACGCTGTCGGGCTATCCCAGCCCGCCAAAGACCTATGGCGTGAGCGCACGCTTTAAGTTCTGAGCGTAACCAACCAACAGAAAAGGGCGCGGAACCACCGGTTCCGCGCCCTTTTCTTTGTGGGCCGGTTTCAGCCGCCGATTTCGAACAATGTGTAGACGGGGCCAGTCGGCGTTTGTGCTCCAGTGCCCACCACCAACGCATCATTGAGCCACCCATAGCTCGGATCGCCGCATTCGAATTTGGCGGTGATGGTCAGGCTGTAATCCTCCGCCGCCAGTTTTTCGCCCTTGCGAAAGCGCGCCATCGCGTCCCCCTGCCCCACCATGCGTCCTGCATAGGCAAGATAGATCGTCGCACCGTCGCCGGTCTTCAGCGTCAGCCGCACATCGATGACGAGCGCCCCATCGGCGCGCGTCACGAACCAGTCGTGGCCACCGACCACAGTGCCGCTTAGCCGCTCCCCTTCGAACCGTCCGCCGGTGACGGTGGCAATGCCGCGATGTCCCGCCGGGGTCCCACCGATCGGCACGACCCCGGCAAAATCGACGTCGAGGGTGAGGGTCGTCAAGTGGCGGTGTGCGAGCATATCCATTGCGCGACCGCTAGCATGGCGGCAAGCAGTCACAAAACAGGAGCGGGATATGGCCGAATTCGGAGACATCATTGCGCGGCGGCCCGAACCGTCAGTGCAGTCGGTGTTCGATAGCGATCCCATCCCGCCGCCCGCCGTGCTTCGCAACGAATCTCCGCCCGAGGGGCAAAGCAGCGAGGATGTGTCCGCCGAACGCTATTTCTCGCGCGACTGGCATGAGCGCGAGGTCGAAAAAATTTGGCGCAAGACGTGGCAATTTGCATGCCGGATCGAGGAGATTCCCGAGGTCGGCGACCAGATCGTCTATGACATCGTCAATGACTCGCTGGTGGTGGTGCGGACGGCACCCGATACGGTGAAGGCGTATATCAACAGCTGCCTGCACCGCGGCACCTTGCTTCGCACCGAGGCGGGTAATGCCAAGCAAATCCGGTGTCCCTTCCACGGCTGGACGTGGGATCTGGACGGCAAGTTGAAGGTCATTCCCGGTCAATGGGACTTTCCACACGTCGATAAGGCAAAGATGTGCCTGCCCGAGGCGCAGGTCGGCCAATGGGGCGGGTTCGTATTCGTGAACTTCGACAAGGATTGCGAGCCGTTCGAGAGCTATCTTGAAAACCTGCCCGCGCATTTCGAAGCGTTCGAGCTGGAGAAGCGCTACAAGGCCGCGCACGTCGCCAAGATCATGCCGTGCAACTGGAAACTGGGCATGGAGGCATTTATCGAGGCCTACCACGTCCCCATCGCCCACCCGCAGGTCGTGACCTATTACGGCGACAGCAACACGCAGTACGACGTGTGGCCGGACGTCCGCCATGTGTCGCGGATGCTGAGCGTTCAGGGCGTCCCCTCTCCCGCGATGAAGCATGTCGCCCCCGAGGTGACCGTCGCCGACCTGCGCCGCGACGCGCCGTTCTACGCGGGCAAACCCATCGAGGTCGGCCCAGGCGAAACCGCGCGCGGCAAGCTTGCCGAACGTGCGCGGGAGAAGATTTCACGGTCGTCGGGGACGGATATGTCGCAGCTGTCGGACAGCGAGGCGCTCGACCTGATCGAATATCTGCTGTTCCCCAACATGGTCCCGTGGGGCGGGCAGGCGCTGCCTATCGTCTATCGCTTCCGCCCCAATGGCGACGATCCCGATACGCATATCATGGAAATCATGTTCCTGTTTGCGAAGGCACCCGACGGATCGCATCCGCTGGCCGCAAAGATGAACATGCTGGGGCCGGACCAGAACTGGATCGACGCGCCCGAACTCGGCTCGGCGGCGATGGTCGCAGATCAGGACACCGACAATCTGCGCCGTATCCAGAAAGGGCTGAAGGCTTCACGAAAACCTGGCGTTACACTCGCGCGCTATCAGGAAAGCCGCATCCGGCATT
>JANNVL010000010.1:0-8051 GCA_031408195.1 Sphingomonadales bacterium
TGGGCCTCCCCGCTGCGCCGCCCACCGCCGATGCTAGGGCTGGGGGGGGTTTTTGGGCGGGGGGCGCGGAGCCGGGCCCACGGCTGCATTTCCGCCAGATTACGACGGCACGCGCGTTAGACCTGATCCGTGACGCAAAAAAACGCGGCTTGCCCGTAACCTGCGGCATCGCGCCGACCCATCTGTTGCTGAACGATATTGCGGTCGGCGACTACCGTACCTTTGCCCGCCTCTCGCCGCCGTTACGGAGCGACGGCGACCGCCGCGCCTGTATCGAGGCATTGCGCGACGGCACCATCGACGTCCTGTGCTCTGCCCACGATCCGCGCGGACCTGAAGCCAAACGCTTGCCCTTCGCCGATGCCGAGCCCGGTGCGTCAGGTGCGGAGACGTTGCTTACGCTGGCACTGGGACTGGTCCGTGACTGCGTCATCGACCTGCCACGGCTTTCGGCGCTGACGAGCGCCAATCCTGCAAAAATCTTGGGTGTCGATGCGGGACGGCTCGATGTGGGCGCGCCTGCCGATATCGTTCTGGTCGATCCCGACAAGCCATGGCGCATCGACGGCGCGCGCTTCGTGTCGTCGGCAGGGAATACCCCGTTCGACGGCCTACCTGTGCAAGGCAAAGTCGTCCGCACGCTCAAAGGCGGGCGGACGATCTTCGAACTCTAGGTAGTTTTAGCGCGAAGCGACCTTATAGGTATGCTTCTGGACCCAACGCGCCGGGGCATCACCCGACTGGACCCTGACGAAGCACACATTGCCGGTCTGCTTGATCCGCGCGCACAGCCGGTCTGCATCGCCACGGCTGCTGAAGCTGCCGACGGCAACCCGAACGAGGCTGGCATTGCGGACCTTGGCGGCCCCGTTGATCGCTTCATAGCTGGCAAGATCGACACGGCCCGACAGGCGCGTCCAGGCACGCTCGGCTGAGGATGCGTTCTGGAACGCCCCGATCTGGACGACGAACTGGCCGGTTTTGGCGGGACGGAAGGCAGCAGCCTTCATCAGGCGCGCAGTGGGTGTCACCAACGGCTTGGCGACAACCGGCTTTGCGATAGCGGTTTTAGCAGGAGCCGGACGTGACGGCTGGATGACAGCGGTGCGAACCGGACGAGGTTCGGCACGGATCAGCACTGGCGTCGGCGCAACCTTGACGGGTTCGGCAACCGTAACCGGCACAGCAACCGGCGCGACGGGCGTTTCGAAAGCCGGGGTATCGACAGCGGCAACAGCGACGGGTTCAGGCGCGACAGGTTCGGCAACCGGCGCGACCGGCTCGGCGGCGGCAACCGCCACTGGAGCAGCGGGCACGGCCAACGCAAGGCGCGTCGGCTGGCCACCATCGGTAATCGGCTTCACGCCGAGCAGCGACGCGACCTGCATCGATCCGCCACCGGGACGGGCAAATGTCGCCCATTGGCCCAAGCGCGCATCGGCTTCGTCAGGCGTCAGATCCTGCACTGCCATCACCTTGGCATTGGTCCATTTGCCGGCAAGCGCATAGGCCAGCGCGAGGTTCTGGCGGGTCTTGGCATCCGAATCAGGCGCGCGGGTGGCGAATTCGAGGACACGAACGGCTTCGGTCGGATTACCTGCCAGCGCCATCGCCAAACCGAAATCGGCAGCGGCAAGTTTATCGCGGTAATCGGCGAGCGTCGATTGCGCCGCTTCGCTTTTGCCCAGCGCGACCTGTGCAAGCGCGAGGTTAAGCGCAGCGCGATCGTTTTCGGGGTTAAGCGTCAGCGTATCGGTGAACGACTGTTCGGCCGACTGAAAGCGTCCGGCGGCGAGATACGCCTGGCCGAGCAGCATCCGGTAGCTAGCATTGCGGCTGTCGAGCGCCACGGCCTGTTCGGCAAACGTCACGGCCTTACCCGACTTTTTCTTGACCAGCGCCTTGGTTGCGCGCTCGGCAAAGCCAACCGCCTTTCGCGTCGCCTGTTCCTGCGACATCGCAGCAGTGCCTGCGGCCTGGCCGCTTACGCTGCCGAGCATCATGGTGGAGCCGAGGACCAGCGCCGATGCGGTCCAGCGAAGCGTCGATATGCGGTTCATGGTCTTCCCCCTCAATTCAGTCACTGCGCCGGGGCTTCCGAGCTGGCCTTGCGGACCAGTTCGGAAACACCGGGCTGGGTGTCGAGAAATGCGTCGAGCGCCGAGACGACGAGCGCCTGTGCTGATTTATGGGCGACCGCACAGGCGAGCCGGAGCCGCAGATGGCGGTCCGGATCGAGGCGCAGCGTGAACGCGGCCTTGCCCTTAGAACCCGGCGCAGCGCGCTTGGCGCGTTCGGCGAACTCGGGCGGAACGACGCCCCATTCGCGCTGCAGTTCTTCCTGCTGGCGAACGACAACGGGCGGCTCGGCTTGAGTTTCGACCGGGGACACCGGCAGGATCGGAACAATCTCGGCGCTTACCGGCTCGGCTTCATGGCCCATATCGTTCCAGCCAAGGTCTTCGTGCGCGTGCGAGGAGCCTCCGCCGAAGCCGAAGCTGGCAAATCCTTGCGGACGCATGGCCGGCTTGGCGTGTCCCTTTCGGGCCAGCAAAGTCGATGACAGCGACGCGAGAGGTTTGGGTTCGCCCATGACGCCCTCCCTCACTGACCGACGACGCGGCGGCCGAAGCCACCGGCAGCGGGACGGTGCATGACGGGCGCAGCGCTAGCGGCACCGGGCGCCGAAAACACAGTGCGACGGAAATTCTTTTCGAGCCGGTCAGAGACATATTCCCACAGCTCGGTGACTTCAGCGGCGGAACGGCTCTTCGGGTCGCACTCCATGACCGTCCGCCCGTCGATCATCGACGCAGCGAAATCGGTGCGGTGGTGGAGGGTGACGGGGGCCACGGTGCCATGCTGCGATAGGGCAACGGCGGCTTCATAAGTGATCTTCGCTTTGGGCGTCGCGCCATTGACGACGAAAAGCAGTGGCTTACCCGCGCGGTCGCAAAGATCGACCGTCGCCCCTACGGCGCGCAAATCGTGCGGCGACGGACGCGTCGGAATGATGATGAGTTCGGCAACCGCGATCACGCTCTGGATCGCCATGGTAATGGCAGGCGGGGTGTCGATGACAGCAAGGCGGAAACCCTGCTGGCGCAGCATCTCGAGATCGGACTGGAGCCGTGCCACGGTGGTCTGGGCAAAAGCGGGATATTCCGCTTCACGCTCGTTCCACCAATCGGCCAGCGACCCTTGCGGATCGATATCGATGAGCACCACGGGACCGGCGCCTGCGCGCTGGGCCTGGACGGCAATGTGACCGGAGAGGGTGGTTTTCCCTGATCCGCCCTTTTGTGAGGCCATGGCCAGTACGCGCATCGACAGTCCTTAGGTGTCATCCGGCCTTGGGTGGGTCCGGTTCCTAAAGAGGGAATGTCACGGACGTCGCTAAGATAGGGTTAACATCGCCGCAGAATGTGAAACCGGCGCAACAGTCGCACTTCGCCACATCTTTGTGCTAAAGCGTTGTTCATGTTCGCTGCGGCAAAAGCGGCGCAACGGGTCGAGCAAGGGGAAGACGATGTCAGGTCGTGGGTTGCGTCATGGATTGATAGCTGCGGGTGCAGCACTGCTGGTAGTCGCCGGATCGCCTGCCGCTGCCGATACCAAAGCGGGTTTCGACAAATGGAATCGCGGCGATTTCTATGGCGCCGTCGCCGAATGGCGGCCGCTTGCCATCGCGGGCGACCCGATCGCGCAGTATAATCTTGCCAAGGCCTATGAGCTCGGGCGCGGCCTGCCCACCGATACGAAGATGGCCGAAAGCTGGTACGGCAAGGCTGCACAGCAGGGGCATATCCCCAGCCGCGACAATTACGGCCTGTGGCTGTTCCAGAACGGCGACCGCGCCGCTGCCATGCCCTATATCGAGGAATCGTCGAACCGGGGCGAGCCGCGCGCGCAATATGTGCTGGGCACCGCACTGTTCAACGGCGACACGATGAAGAAGGATTGGGTCCGCGCCTATGCGCTGATGACGCGCGCCTCGGCGTCGGGCATCAGCGCGGCCTCGACCAGCCTTGCCCAGATGGACAAGTACATCCCGCTCGACCAGCGCCAGCGCGGCCTTGCGCTTGCGCGGACTTTTGAGAGCGCGGCCTCAAACCCGCAGCTCGCGGCAGGGATGATCGGCGACGGACCTGCGCCGCGCCCTGCAATCGGGCGCGAGGACTTACCCCCGTCGGATGTTGGCGCACCGCCGGTGCCGGTCCGCACACCCCCGGTGAAAACCGTCAAGCCACCGGTTGTGAAGACGCCGCCAGTCAAGGTTGCTGTCGCGCCACCCGCACCAAAGCCTGTTGTCGTCCCCGCCCCACAGCCGGTCGCCTCTGCGGGTGGCTGGAGGGTGCAGCTTGGTGCGTTCAGTAACGAAGCCAATGCTCGCCGTGCCTGGGGCAGCGTTGCCGGACGGCTCGGTGGTGCCGGTGCGAGCTTCGTCCGGGCGGGCAACATCATCCGGTTGCAGGCTGGCCCCTTCCGCGACAAGGCCGCCGCCCAGCGCGCTTGTGCCACATCGGGTACGAGCTGCATCCCCGTCGCGCCCTGATGGCATGAGCGTCGCCTTCCGCCGCGAAAGCGACGAGGAACATCTCGAACCCAAGTTCGAAATCCCGCTGCCGCCGGGACCGAACATCGTCACGCCACGCGGACTAGTGCTGATCGAGGCGAAGGTCGCCGAATGGAATGCTACGGTCGCGGCTGCGGCGGACGACGACGCGCGCAAGAAGGCAAAGCGCGATCTCGCTTATTGGAACACGCGACTCTCGACCGCGCGGGTGGCCAAACCGCCCGCCGAAGGTGTGACAGGCATCGGGTCACGGGTGACGTTCCGATTGAAGGGAACCGTGCGGACCATCGAGATCGTGGGCCATGACGAAGCCGAACCCGCGACCGGACGCATCGCCTTCAGCGCGCCGCTCGCAAAAGCGATGGTCGGCGCAGAGGTCGGCGATGTGCTGGACTTCGGCGGCACCGAAGCCGCTATCGAGGTCGTCGCGATTACCCCTTGAGGCTTAACCCTTGAGACGGGGGCGGCCCATATAGTCCATCTTCCCGATCGGCATCCCCTGTGCGCGAAGGATGTCGTAGGCGGTCGTCGCATGGAAATAAAAGTTCGGCATCGAAAACGACATCAGGAAGTTCTCGGCCGTGAACTCCATGCGCCGTTCGCCCATCGCAAACGCCATGTCATTGCCGGTGAAGCCGTTGATTTCGCCGGGGTTGACCGCTTCGAGCGCCGCATGTGTTTCAGCAAGCTGCGCCGAAAGGCCCGCGAAATCGGCGGGCCAGGGTGACCGGTCGGGACTGAACACGCCCGCACGGACGCCCTCGATTGCTTTGATCGAATGGACCGACACGGCCTTCACTTGATAGCCCAGCGGCAGCATGTCGTCGGCAAGCTTCGCGCTGAGCAGCGTAGCCGGATCGATGCCCTTTTCGGTGGCGAACGCCTCTGCCTTCATGACCAACGCGGTGACGCTGCCGACAGTCTGGAGGAACGACGGGACGGTCGCGTCATAGAGTGAAAAGGACATGGTCAGTCTCCTGTTAGGCGGGTCGGTTCAATCCAAGGGCGTAGCGCACGACGTTCAGGTCGCCAAATCGAACGCTGGCATCCGCCGCCGCTTTGGTCTTCGGCTTGGCGTGATAGGCGATGCCGAGGCCAGCTGCCTCGATCATCGGGATATCGTTTGCGCCATCGCCGATAGCAAGCGTGGCGCTGAGCGGGATACCGATCGACGCCGCCTCCGCAAGCAGCGTTTCGCGCTTGGTCCGGGCATCGACGATGGGGAACTCCACGTCGCCGGTGAGCGCGCCGTCCTTGACGATCAGCCGGTTGGCGATAGCGCGGTCGAAGCCGATTTGTTTGGCAACACTGCCGGTAAAATGGGTGAAGCCGCCTGAGACGAGGACTGCCCTGCCCCCGGCTGCCTTGAACGCCGTGATAAGCTCGACGGCACCGCCCATCAGTTTCACCCGTTCGCGCAGGCATTCGGCGACCGTCGCCTCTGACAAACCAGCAAGCAGCGCGACACGGCTCTTGAGCGCCTCGGCGAAATCAAGTTCGCCGCGCATGGCGCGCTCGGTGACTTCGGAAACTTGCGCTTTCAGCCCGACATAATCGGCGAGTTCGTCGATGCATTCGACGGTAATCATCGTCGAATCCATGTCGGCGATCAGGAGCTTTCGGTGGCGGTCAGCTTCGCGCTGGATGATGAAGTCGAACGCGTAAAAAACGTCGAGCGCCTCTCTCGCTTTCGCGGGTTCTCCCGCGAAGAAAATGTCGCACGCGGTCCCACGTTGCAGCCAGCGTCGGTCAGTGACTATGCAGCCGCCGTGGCGAAGCGCAACTTCGGTTGCGGAAATGTCGCCGTCGTCAAGGCCGTCACATGCTACAATGGTCGCAATGAACAATGCTTCCCTCCCATTCGTCGCGCTCATTACAGGGCCGACTGCCAGCGGCAAGTCCGCGCTGGCGATGGCGCTTGCCGATTTGACGCCTTCGGTGATCATCAATGCGGACTCGATGCAGGTGTATCGCGACCTGCGCGTGGTGACGGCGCGCCCGATGGCCGAGGAAGAGGCGCGGCACCCGCACCGGCTGTTCGGCTATATCGACGGGGCCGAGGCGTGTTCGGCGGCGCGCTGGGCGGCGGATGCCAAGGTTGCGATTGCCGAGGCGCATCAGGCGGGCCGATTGCCGACCCTTGTCGGCGGGACAGGCCTTTACATACGGACACTGCTCGACGGGATTGCGCCAGTGCCCGAAATCGACCCTGTGATCCGGGCTGCCGTGCGGACGCTGCCGGTGGCCGAAGCCTATGCGGCCCTGACCCGCGAAGACCCCCAAGGAGCAGCGCGACTGGCCCCCGCCGACACGACGCGGGTGGCGCGGGCGCTGGAGGTGGTTCGTTCGACGGACAGGACGTTGAAGGATTGGCAAGCGCATCAGACCGGCGGGATCGGGGATGCAATACGGCTCGTGCCGCTCATCCTGCTGCCCCCCCGCGACTGGCTCTTGGCGCGCTGCGACGCGCGGTTTGCGGCGATGATCGAGGCGGGAGAGGACGAGGTGGCGGCGCTCATCGCCCGCGATCTTGATTCCGCGCTACCCGTTATGCGCGCCATTGGTGTGGCCGAGATCGCTGCGCTGTTGGCGCGAAAGGTTAGTAAGGATGACTCCAAAACAATAGGGGCGCTCGCCACCCGCCAATACGCCAAACGACAGTATACTTGGTTCGCCAATCAGGCTCCCGATGAATGGCAGCGTTGCGCCACGCAGTTAGATTACACGAACATCAACGAATTAGCAATAATATTACGCGATAAGGCGTTGACAGCATAGTTTCATATCCGTAACCGCGCCGCACTGCAACAAAGGACGCATTCCCATGCCTGCCGAGAAACCCGGAGCCGAAATCCTCGTCGAGGCGCTTGTCGATCTCGGCGTCGAGATCGTGTTCGGTTACCCCGGCGGCGCGGTGCTCCCCATCTATGACGCGCTGTTCAAGCAGAAGCGCATCAAGCACATCCTCGTCCGCCACGAACAGGCGGCAACGCACGCGGCAGAGGGCTATGCGCGCTCGACCGGCAAGCCCGGCGTCGTGCTGGTCACCAGCGGCCCCGGCGCGACCAATGCGATTACTGGCATCACCGACGCGCTGATGGATTCGATCCCGATGATTGTGATCACCGGCCAGGTGCCGACCGCCCTGATTGGCACAGACGCGTTTCAGGAGGCCGATACCGTCGGCATCACACGCCACTGCACCAAGCACAATTATCTTGTGAAAGACCCGGCCAAGTTGGGTGGGATCATCCATGAGGCGTTCCATATCGCCACTTCGGGCCGTCCGGGGCCGGTGGTGATCGACATTCCCAAGGACGTGCAGGTCGCAACCGCACGCTATGCAAATCCTGGCAAAATCCAGCACAAGACCTATCGCCCCGCTCTCAAGCCTGAACCCTAATCGGTCGAGACATTGGTCGAGATGCTCGCGGCGGCGGAACGTCCGGTGCTCTACACCGGCGGCGGGATCATC
>JANNVL010000011.1:0-12415 GCA_031408195.1 Sphingomonadales bacterium
GGGCAGCATCATCGGCATCGCGGGCGCCAGCGGCCAGAGCACCGGCACGCTGACCTACGACCCGTACGGCATCCCCGGCACGCAGAACTTCGGGCGGTTCCAATATACCGGGCAAATCTGGCTGAACGAGCTCGGCCTCTATCACTACAAGGCCCGCGCCTACTCCCCCACCCTCGGCCGGTTCCTCCAGACGGACCCCATCGGATATGACGACCAGATCAATCTGTATGGGTATGTGGGGAATGATCCGGTCGATGGGAGGGACCCAAACGGGATGCGATGCGACGGGGGTGAAGGCACCAGCTACTGCGATCCTGAGCATCTGAACGATGATGGTCCAGAAATTGTTGTCGCATCCTCGAAGCCAGCAAACGATAAGAGAGATGGAGCTCTGGTTAGTGAAAGTTCACGTATAATTGATGTTGCTATCTTAAATCCGTTAGTGACAGGAATCCACTATGTCAAAGGGCGCGGCGATACTGTTTGTTTAACATATAGTCAGTTTAGCGATATTGTTCGAAATGGCTCCGATACTTCAAAGCCTGTACCTGTAGACGGAAAGTCGGTTACAGCAAATACTTTAAGTACTTATGCTTCCGAGTTTAGCCTTGGTAGATCCATAGGAACAGGCACAGTTTATAGAGATACGAGTGGTTTCGCCGTGGGATTTTACGATTACTATAATTTTGATCCAAAATCTGCTGGCGACCGATCATCCCAAGCCGAGCGCGAAACTACCCTTGGTGCTCATCTAGCAGGCAACGGTTATTCTATCGTTTTCCCATGTATTGGCGTAAACTGATGAAAAAATCATTATTCATGATGCATATTACTTTACTTTCTGGTTGTATGCAGAATCGACCAGAAACGCCAGATTTCTTTACGGGTAAGACTAATATAATTATCTGTAACGATGCTGTTTTAAAAAATAAGCAGGTCAGCCGATATGGCTCTGAATTCGACTTTGTCTACTCAGTCAATATTTTAATGAACAAGAAGTGTAATATATTATTATGTAAGCAAATATATAAGGCGCATGGTATCGATTGTGATAACTTAAACGAATGCTCTTTCATGGATAGCAGAGTCTGGTCTTACGAAATACTAAAGCGCTCAAATGGTTCAGTAGATTTTACAATGCAAGCCATATAGAGCACTCGAGAAATATTGGGAATTACTGTGACAGTTTAATCAACTCCAGTAGCAGGGATAGTCTGCCTAAATCGCGTCCGAAGCCGCCGCCTCGGGCACCGATATTGCGCTGCTCAATAACCGCATCGCCACCATTGGTGACCTGCGAGCACCATCTCTTGCGCCGAGGAGTATCAGCCGGTTGGATCGTATTGATTAGCGATGCAAAAGCCGGCGCCCGTGCGGGTGTCGGTGTAAACAGTCGCATCGCGGCGACCGGATAGCCAATAGGCGAGGATCGTTGCAGTCATCGCTTGATTGGCTTGGGGGATCAAAATCCAGCCATAGGGACTCCCGGCGCAATTTGTCGGCACGCCTGCATCGATCATGATCAGGATTCCGCTCGACGTCGATGTTAAGTCGGTGACCCGACCCGTGACATAAGTGTCATACGCCGTTCCGGCGCGAGCCGGTCCGGACACCACCGACACCGTCAAACTCAACGCCAGCAGCGTACGCCCAATCACCGAAATCATGCCCGTGTTCCTTATTTGTGAGGCTGGTCAGTTTCTACATTTCGTAAACCGGCGATCCCGTGCAAGATCGGGCAAAGCTACCCCACTCGGTCGCGCTTGAGCCCGCTCCGGAAGGGCGCGGGTTTCTGTGCCCACCTCTTTGGGCGCAATCATCTGCGTAGCTGCTTTTTGGGGTCTACAGTCCGGAGCCTGTGACGAACTGCAGTTCTGTCCACTCCGGATCATGCTCAGGTCTGGCAGCTGAACTGGCGTGACGACCGCGCGGGCGGCACCACCCGACGACGACTTTCCCGCTTGTCCCCGCAGCATCAATTCGGCAGCCGCCTTGCCCGGCAAACAGCCCGATTGCCGATCGAGGCAAGCTTTCGCTTTCGACCGCTCGGCTGGGTCAGTTCGCAGGGCGTGGCTTTCATTTCCGCCGACGACGCCAAAGGGCGGTCTTTCGGGGAGACAGGTTGCTGTCAGAGGATACGCAGCAAAGATGAATACCACAGCGGCGAGCAACCTAGCGAGACGATACCCGCCCGGTTTCGTTGCGGCTTTGTTTATCAAAACGTGCCTACCATTACCGCCGTCGCTTGATGAAAATTCCAAGCCGCACAAGAGTCAGGGCGCCACAAAATTACTTTCCGTCCCGTAGCCAATGCGGTCAGGATAGTCGCCCACAAACGAGCCCTTCGATCATCGTTCGCAGCGGTGACTATCCATGCGTTTGGTGTGCAGCCTGGGGTAACTTGAGAACCCCCGCTTGTGTAGACAACAAGCAAATCGGAATCTTCGACAAACGCTGCCGTAATCGTCAACGGCTCTGTCCACCCTGCGGCAATCGCGGGCGCGCCCGAAAATGCCATATTTATTAGAAACAGCGTAGCTGCAATTCGCAAATGCAATTTCATCAGAATCTTCCCCCGAAGCCAATGGAGCGTCACCACAACAGAGCGAGTGCCACAATTTCCGAGTCGTTCGGGCGTGACTTTCATATCCTATCTCAATTTCAGCAAAGCTGCATGAAAAAGCGCTAAGCTCCGACAGCGCCATCATCCTTCAATCCGCTACATTCATGGCATCGCGGCCACCTATCTATAACTATATTCCAGCTCATGCGGGAGGCGACGACCAGCACAATCCGAGGCTGCAATGAGAACACATATTGGTTGGGAGACGAAAATGCTCCGATGGTGCCGTTTCTTCTTGCTTCAGACCTCATAGCCTTGTCATGTTGCATCAGCGGAGGTTTGTATGGCGATATTGAGCGGCAGATCGAGGCGCGCGTTGGCTGTGGTCTTGCTGAACGTACCTGTGGCGCTCGCCGCGCAGTCGCTTGACGCCGATCCGCAAGGGTCCGGGGTCATTATCGGCGCCGCGCGCTGGGTGCAGGGCACGCTGCTCGGCACCGTTGCGACGGTCGTTGCGATCGTCGCTGTCGCTGTTGTTGGCTTTCTGATGCTCACCGGCCGAATGAATTGGCGGTACGGAGCCGTCGTGATCCTCGGCTGCTTCGTACTGTTCGGTGCTGCCAGCATCGTCGCCGGTATTCAGGCGACCGCCACGCTTACAGGCGGGGGCTGATCCGGTGGAACCGCTGCGGCGAGACAGGCTATTCGTGGCGCTGACGCGACCGCAGATGTTTGCCGGGGTCACCTACGGCTTCTTCATTGTCAATTTCATTGTTGCAGCCGAGCTTTTCCTGATCTTTCGATCGATCTGGGTGCTCGTACCCGCACTCCTCCTGCAAGGGGCAGGCATGATTTTGTGTCTGCGCGAGCCGCGCATCGTCGAACTGTGGACAACCAAGGCAAGCACCTGCGGTCGCGTCCGCAATCATGCGTTGTGGCGATGCAATTCTTACCGGCCCTGACGCGCGACCCAAAGGTTGTCGCGCGCGAGAAGCCTGCGGGTGCACACTTGCCTTATGCCGCGCAGATCGACGACCACACTGTTTTAACACGCGACGGCTTGCTGTTGCAGACGCTGCAACTTCGCGGATTGCTGTTCGAGACGGCGGATGCGCGCGAACTCAATTACCGCCTCGAACTGCGCGACGCCGTACTCCGCACGATCGGCACCTCTCGCTTTGCACTTTACCATCACATCGTGCGGCGACGCGTCGATGCGCGCCTCGCGGGCACCTTCCCGGACGCTTTTTCCGATGATCTCGATGCGCGCTGGCGGACGCGGATGGAGGGGCGAAAGCTTTTCGTGAACGAACTCTATCTGACGCTTGTGCGCCGCCCGCTCGGCGGACGCATCGGAACGGCGGAGCGTATCAGTCGCTGGTTCGGCAAGGTTGGACGAGCCGACGACGCGCACCTAGCGGGCGAGCTGCGCGCACTCAATGCTGCGCGCGACGCATTGGCTGCGGCACTTGCGAGTTACCAACCTCGACTGCTCGGACTCTATGAAACCGAAAATGGCATTTGTTCGGAGCCGATCGAGTTCCTATCGGCGCTGTTTAACGGCGACATGCGTCCACAGTTTCTCCCGCATGAGGATATCGGCCACTATCTGCCGTCGCGCCGTGTCAGCTTCGGCCAAGACGCAGTTGAGCTTGCCCCAACCGGCTCAAATCTCCGGCGCTTCTCCGCGATCGTATCGTTGAAGGACTATGCCGCGCAGACGGCGCCAGGCATGTTCGATGAGCTGTTACGCCTACCACGCGAACTGACGATCACGCAGTCATTTGCACTTGTCGATCGCGGCGCGGCGCTCGGGCGCATGAACCTGACGCTGCGGCGCATGCGCGCGGCCGAAGACGAGGCATTGTCGCTGCGCGACGAACTCGGTCGGGCCAAGGACGAAGTAGCAGCCGGACGTGCCGGGTTTGGCGAGCATCACATGACGATTGCGGTCCATGCCGACACGCTCGATCAGGTCGACCGAGGTGTGTCCGAGGTCAATGCTGCCCTTTCCGACCTTGGGATCGTCGGCGTGCGCGAGGACATCGGGCTCGAACCCGCGTTTTGGGCGCAGTTTCCGGGGAACTTCAAATATGTTGTTCGGCGCGGACTGGTCTCGACGACCAATTTCGCAGGGCTTGCAAGCGGACACAATTTTGCATTCGGCGCGCCACGCGGCAACCATTGGGGCGAAGCGGTCAGCGTGCTCGAGACGACGGCAGCAGGTCCGTATTTCTTCAACTTTCACCACGGCGATCTCGGCAACTTTACAGTGATCGGTCCGTCGGGGTCGGGCAAGACAGTCGTCCTGAACTTCCTACTTGCACAGGCCCGCCGCTTCGACCCACGCATCGTATTCTTCGACAAGGACCGCGGGGCCGAGCTGTTCATCCGCGCGATCGGGGGACGCTACGACCGCCTTGCGCCCGACGTCGCATCGGGTCTCAATCCGCTGCAGCTCGACGACAGCCCGGGGAACCGGCAGTTTCTCGCCGACTGGATCGTACAACTCGCCGGTGGCGCAACCGGCGAAGAGCAGCAGGCTATCAAGGCCGCAATCGACGCCAACTTCGAGCAACCGATGGCGCATCGGCGCTTGCAGCACCTCGTCGAACTTTTCCGTGGCCGGGCACGCCCTGTGAGCGGCGACCTATGGTCGCGGATGACGCCTTGGTGGGGAGAGGGCGCGCGTGCCTGGCTGTTCGACAATGCCATCGACCGCACCGATCTTGCGACACGCGTCGTCGGCTTCGACATGACGGCATTGCTTGACGATCCGGTCGCGCGGACCCCTGCGATGATGGTGCTGTTTCACCGTGTCGAAGAACGCCTTGATGGCAGCCCTGCGATCATCGTCGTTGACGAGGGCTGGAAGGCGCTGGACGACGAGGTGTTCGTTGCCCGTATCAAGGACTGGGAGAAGACGATTCGTAAGCGCAACGGCATCGTCGGTTTTGCGACGCAAAGCGCGCGCGACGCGCTCGATAGCCGGATTGCGAGCGCGATCATCGAGCAAGCCGCGACGCAGATCTTCATGGTCAATCCCAAAGCCAGCGCAGAGGATTACTGCGACGGGTTCGGGCTGACGGCGCATGAACTCGATCTCGTACGAATGCTCCCCGACAGCGCGCATTGCTTCCTCATCCGACACGGCAAGGAAAGCGTCGTTGCGCGACTCGATCTGTCAGGCGAAAAAGATTTGCTGACCATATTGTCGGGGCGAGAGCGCACCGTCCGTCTGCTCGACGCGATCCGCAACGATACCGGCGACGAGCCTTCGGCTTGGCTGCCGCGCCTGCTCGAGGCAGCCTGATGGCGTGCGTTGCCCCGAATTATGGCGATCCATTCGTGACAGGGCTGCTCGACTATATCGACTGCCAAACCCAGATGATCGCGTCGGGCGGATTTCAGGCGCTCGCCGGACCGTCGTCGATCGGCGCACCGCTGGTCGCGGGGTTTCTGACGTTGTTTGTCGCTTTGCTTGGGTTGCGAATGCTTTCGGGGCAGACTCCAGCGATAGGCGACCTGATCGTCGCCACGCTAAAAGTTGGCGTCGTTCTGACGCTCGCGACAAGCTGGATCGCGTTTCGCACTGTGGTCTATGACCCGGTATTAAAGGCTCCCGCCGAACTAACCCGCGCAATCGGCCTGCCCGCCGGGCTGCCGGGAGCCGATGGTGGCCTCGTCGCACGTCTGCAAGGTGCCGACGACGCGATCGTTCACCTGACCGATCTCGGTGCCGGTCGTCTCGATCGAGCGCCGCCGTCCCGCACAGGCGAGCCGCCAGCGACTCCCACGTCGCGTGCGCCGCTTGCCGACGATCTTGCGTTCAGCTTGGCTCGTATCGCATTTCTTGCCGGCACGACCGGCGCGCTCGGTATCGTGCGTCTTGCGAGCGGCGTTCTGCTTGCACTGGCGCCGGTCTTTGCCGGACTGCTGCTGTTCGAGGCAACGCGAAGCGTTTTCTTTGGCTGGTTACGCGCGCTTATCGCCACCAGCCTCGGGGCATTGCTTGTAACAGTCGTCCTCGCAGTCGAGCTCGGACTGCTCGAGCCTTGGCTTGCGAGCGCGATCGCGCAGCGCGAAGCTTTCTATGCGACCCCTGCCGCCCCGGTCGAATTGCTTGCCCTGACCTTGTCGTTTGCGATCATCGTCATCGTCGCAACCGGGCTTGCCTTCCGGCTCGCGCTGACGTCGTCGTCACCGACCTGGTCACGCTGGCTCGTCGACCGCGTGAGCGAACCCCGAAGAGGATATCGCGTCGGGGGCGAGCCGCAGAACATGCGTGTCGTTCCAGCTTCGCAGTCGGGAGGCCGCGTCGAACAACTTGTCAGCTCAATGGAGCAGATTTCGGCGCAGCAGGGCGCGCGGGTCTCGATGCAGGGTCTTCAGTCCGCTCGGCTCCCGGTGCCGACCGGGACAAACGAGCAATCGGTTGCCGCAAACTCGTCCGTGCCACTCGGGCAGACTTATCAAAGCGCCGGTTCGCGCGTCGTCGCGCCGCGCCGGACATCTGTCAAATGAGCCCTGAAGCCCGAGCGAGCGCGGACGCGTATTTGAATGCCGCCCAAAGCTGGGCGCAGACGCGCGACGACGATATCCGCGCCTCGCGCCGGCTCGCATGGATCGTCGCGCTGGTTGCGACGGCAGTCGCGGCGTTGCTGGCAGTTGCGGTTCTCGTGATGCTGCCCCTGAAGACCGTGGTGCCCTATACGCTGCTGGTCGATCGGCAGACCGGCTATGTTCAGGCACTCGACCCGCTCGACGCCAATCGCATTGCGCCCGATAGCGCGCTCACCCAGTCGTTCCTCGTGCAATATGTGCTCGCGCGCGAGGGGTTCGACTGGACGACGGTCCAGCAGGACTATCGCAAGGTTCTGCTCTGGTCGGCCGATACGGCCGAGCGCGACTATGCCGCACGCATGCCAGCCACGAACAGCGAGAGTCCGCTCAACCGCGTTGCGCGTGGCGGCGGTGTCGAAGCACGCGTGCGTTCGGTGTCGTCGCTCGGCGGGCGCACTGCCTTGGTGCGCTTTGAAACTGCCCGCCGCGACCGGGGCGGCACGACCTTGCCGCCGCAATCCTGGGTCGCAGTGATCGACTACCGTTTCACCAGCATGCCGTTGAGCGCCGAAGACCGCTTCCTCAACCCACTTGGGTTTGAGGTAACCCGCTATCGTAGGAATGCAGAGACCCCGCCTGCGCTCGAGGCGACTGATGCTTCGGCGGCCGTGGGCACCGCTGGTTCGCCCGGCAATGGTGCTGCCCCAGCGGTTGCACCGGTCGCGCCTCGACCTGCCGGGACGCGGCAATGATTCGCACACTCGCCGCTGCCCTCGCGCTGTTCGCAACATCGGCTGCCGCACAGATGCCCGCTGCGAGCGATCCCCGGCTGCGGACAGTTCCTTACACGCCCGATCGCGTCGTTCCACTCCCAGTTGCCGCTGGCTATCAATTGATGGTCGGCTTTGCGCCCGACGAGCAGGTCGACACCATTGCCATCGGCGACGCGGCGGGGTGGAAGGTCGATGCGAACAAGCGTGGCGACTTTCTGTTCGTGAAGCTCGCAAGCGGCGCGCAGGCGACCAACATGACCGTCGTTACCAACGCTCGTGTCTATCACTTCATGCTCGTGCCCGTTCTCGATAACCTCGACAATGCGGCGTTTGCTGTGCGGTTCATTTACTCGGGCGACGACGGAGCGGCGGTGGCGCGCCGCCGCGTCCGCTACCGTTTCGATTTGAGCGGGCCGGTACCGCTCCGCCCCGCGACGATCGTCGAAGACGGCGAGCGAACAATCCTGCGTTGGCCCGACAAAGCAGCGCTTCCCGCGATGTACCGCGTCGATGACGAGGGCATCGAGACGCTGGCGAACAGCTCGATCGAAGGGGCCAATGTCGTCATCGACGGCGTGCCCGCAAAACTGATCTTCAGGCTCGATCGCCGTACCGCGACGGCGGTGCGGAAGGTCGATCGGGGCTCAAGGTAATGGCGACGGTCGCCGGTGCTGACGAAGCGGCACTGTCACACGACATCCGTCCGGTTGTTGGGCGCATTTCGGGTAACGGACCGCTGTGGATCGGGCTGGGCCTGATCGTATTTCTGGGGGTGATGCTGTTCGTCGTGCTCGATACCGGGCGGCGCGCGCGAGAGGCGCCAGCGGTCCGCGCCGATCGTGACGAAGTTGCGCTTGCGCCAGCACGCTTCCCGCCGACGCTCGCACTGCCGCCTGATATCGCACCTGAGCCGCCGGTCGTCCTGCGGCCCTTCAGCTCGCCGCCCGCGCCTCAAACGTCGCCACTCCGCGGTACATCGTCGGGTCGCGATAGCTCAGGCGCACGCACAGTTCCCTCACCGCCATCGTCATATTTAGCGCCTACGCCAGTTCCGCTCGACACGACATTTTCGACGTCCTCTTCTTCACTAGGGTCGGACGCGACGTCGGCGATCATCGTCGATGGCGGCATCGCTGAGACGCCGAGCAACAAGGACGCAACCTCCACTACGGCAGCCAATAGTCAGACAGCGGCAAGCGGCCCGAACAGCACGGCGGTTGCGACGCGACCGCCAACACTGCGGTCGTTCGAGCGCGGGATGGTCGTGCCCCAGGGCACACTGATCGGTGCCGTGCTCGAGACCGCACTCGACTCGACCCAGCCGGGGCAGGCACGAGCGCTGATATCTTCGGACATCAAGGCACGGCGTGGCGGTCGTATCCTCATTCCCCGGGGCAGTCGATTGTTCGGTACCTATCAGGGCGAACTGGCGGCAGGACAGAACCGTGTCATGGTTCAGTGGAACCGGCTCGTACGCCCCGATGGCGTGGCGGTCGCGATCGACTCGCCCGCGACCGATCGCCTGGGCCGCGCTGGCATCAAGGGCAATCTCAACACCTATTTCCTGCAACGCCTTGGCGGCGCATTGCTGCAATCGGCAATCGACATCGCGACGATCAGCGCCGCGCGCGGGAGCTACGACTCGCCAGTGCTTATTGCCGTGCCCGGACGGCTCTCCGGTGTTGCCTCCGATCTTGTCGGCCCACCGCCGAAGCCGTCGATCTCGGTCCGGGCGGGCACGCGGATCAGCGTGTTCGTCGTGCGCGACCTCGACTTCAGCGAGGTCGAGGCGCGGCGATGACTGTTGTGCCGCTATCGACCGGCGTCTATCTCGATCAGGCGCTGGCCCCATTTGCGGCATTCATCGCGCGCGACGATGTGACCGATATCCATGTCAACCGACCCGGCGAGCTATGGATCGAGACGACACGTGGTGGAATAGAACGGCATGACGCGCGCGCGCTGACTTTCGCGCTGCTTGATCGTCTCGTCGCGCAGGTCGCGGCGCTGACGCATCAGGGGATCAACCGGCAGTATCCATTGCTCGCTGCCACGCTTCCGGGCGGTGCCCGCGTGCAGGCCGTCGTGCCGCCTGCGACGCGCGCCGATGTTGCAATCTCGATCCGCAAGCATCAGGCGATCGGACTGCGCCTCGACGATTATGTGACGAGCGGTGCCTTCGCTGATGTATCGACCGATCGCAGCGACCGATCTGCGATCGATGCCGAACTTGCAACCATGCAGCAGGAGCAGCGGTTCGGCGATCTGCTTCGCTACGCCGTGCAAACCCGCCGCAATATTCTGATCTCGGGTGGCACATCTATGGGCAAGACCACGTTCCTCAACGCGCTGCTCAAGGAGGTCGATGCAGCCGAGCGCCTGATCCTCATCGAGGATACGCCCGAGCTTCAGCTTACCCATGCCAACCAGGTCGGCCTGCTGGCGGCGCGTGGCAACCTCGGCGAAGCCGAGGTGACGGCGGACGATCTGGTGGCGGCAGCATTACGGATGCGCCCCGACCGCATCATCCTCGGTGAACTGCGCGGCCGTGAGGCGCTCGCGTTCCTGCGCGCGATCAACACCGGGCATCCGGGTTCGATGACCACGGTGCATGCCGATAGCCCTGCGCGTGCCGTCGAGCAGATCGCACTCCTCGTCCTGCAGGCGGGCACGACGCTGACGCGCGGCGATATCGCGCATTATGTGAAGTCGACGATCGACGTCTATGTACAGTTGCAGCGGGTCGGCGGTGCGCGCCGCGTGTCTGACATTGTTCTGTCGAGCCTCTGATATGATCGTGCGATCTTTGACCGAACCCTCCGCGCAGAACAGCCTTGCCGTTGCCATCGGCTGGGTCGAAGCGACGAGCCTCGGCACCTTGGCAACGACCCTTGCGATCATTGCCATGGCTGGAATCGGGCTGACAATGCTGTCGGGACGCATAGAAGTGCGACGCGGAATTGCGGTGATCGCTGGGTGCTTCGTGCTTTTCGGGGCGAGTGCACTAACGCGCGGCATTTTGCTTAATGTCTCGGCTTCCTCCGACAACGTAACGGCAGTGGCTGTTCCGCCTGAATTACCGATGCCAAAGGCGAATCCACGGGCGCGCCCTGCGCCGCCTGCGGTCAACGACCCCTATGCAGGTGCCGCCGTCCAACGATGACAGTAGGACCTAGTCACGCTCCGGAGCAACAAACGATAGAAACACTAAATTAAATAGGCTCTTACGTTAACTCACTTGTAACTCCAGTAACTCAACTCCTAAATGAGTTTGCAATGTGAGCACAAACTACTCAATTACCATTCGCATAATCTAAGATATTCTCTAGAATTTCATCAGCGCTTTCGCGCATAAATGCGGCATAGATTTTAATGTGTCTATTTCCAACGTACGGAATAACAACGACGTTGCCGAATTTTCCACTTTTTACTGCATGCAGAAAGTTGACGTCGCTCTTTCTGTAACGAAATCCTCCAATGAATACGTACTTATTTTCAATGCGGGCGAACGGTCTTGAAAATATCCACAAACGTGCTGAAAATTCCGCAATGAGGATAAACACAAAAACAAGAGCTGGTATACCAAACCACTTCGGAACGATGACAGATCGGAAAGTTGTTAAATGTTCGATTGAGAAGATCGAATATCCGTAGTTCAGTAAGCCAAACAATAGAAGTATTGTGGGAAGAGTCCAAATAATGACAATTGATTTCAAAAATGAAGTTGTTGCGATCGATCTCTGCATTGCCTTAAGATATCTCTATGGTAGCGGAATGATTGGAGTTAGATAGCGTTCATCTGTTTTCGAAACACTCCTAGCGAGCGATTCGGCAGCATTGCCACCCGCCTCTGTAACACGCATCATATCTGCTGTGATCGATCCTGCTGCCCCAGCCGCACCAGCTGTCAAGGCTGAACCGCCACTGTAAACTACAATCGCGCTTGCAACAGCACCTACGGCCATCCCTGTGGCCACCTGCCCAGCTGTATTTGCAGCAGCAGCAGGGATAGACTTTCCGTCAGCACGTTGGCTTGCATAGGTCATGGCAGTAGCTGCGGCAGCGAGCACAGATGGCCCTGAACTTACAGCAAGGCGCGAAGCCTGACCGGTTACGGCGGAGGTCATGGCGCTTCTCAAATTTCCAACAGCTCCGACAATCTGGCTTCCAGTTTGCAAGCGTGCCCCCGGGTTCGCCGCTGAAGCTACAGGTGCGCCGGTCGAACTTGGTAGAGTATTTCGACGTTCAAGTATTGATGGCTGCGAATTGTGTACATAAGCCGAAATGGGAGCTCGACCGCAATCCTTTGCTTGTGGCGTGACGCATTCCATCCCGCTTGGATCCCTGCCGTTCCCCGGATCATTTCCAACATACGCATAGAGATTGATCTGGTCATCATACCCGATGGGGTCGGTCTGGAGGAACCGGCCGAGGGTGGGGGAGTAGGCGCGGGCCTTGTAGTGGTAGAGGCCGAGCTCGTTCAGCCAGATTTGCCCGGTATATTGGAACCGCCCGA
>JANNVL010000012.1:0-90944 GCA_031408195.1 Sphingomonadales bacterium
CGCCGCACGCGCCGCCTTCGCCGCCGCTTCCAGTGCCGCTATCCCTTCTCCGCCCGCTTCGATAGCTGACAATTTCCCACGCAATTCCGTAGCGAGTGCCGCGAGATCATCGGGCTGGACACGGTGCTTGCGGGCCATCGCGCGCAGGTCGAACAGCCGGGTTTCCTCCGCGTCCAGCCGCGCGGGGTCGAACGACAGTGCTTCGGATGCAGCGCGCAAATAATCCTCGGCGAACGACCCTTCGATGATCGCGCGGTCGACTGCGCCGAGTGCCTCGGCCAGTTGCGGATGATCGCCCGCAATCCGGTCGAGCGCACGCGCCGCCTGACGCAGCTTCGACAGCCCGCCGTCGGCGGCGGCCACCAGCGTGTCGATGGCCTCCAGATCGTCGGCGATCTTCGCGCCCTTCTGCATAGCCGTGCGCGAGGTGGCGAGCGCCTCTTCTTCGCCTGCTTCCGGTCCCAGCGCATCGAGTTCGGCAACGGCATGGGTCAACCAGTCGCGGTCGGCCTCGGCGTTGGCAAGCGCATCCTGCGCCTCGGCCAGCGCCGCGTCCGTCGCGCGCAACGCGGCAAAAGCGGTGCGAACGGGCGTAAGATCGGACCGTGCAAAAGCGTCAAGCAACGCGCGGTGTCCCGTAGGTGCAAGCAGCCCCCGGTCGTCATGCTGACCATGGATTTCGACCAGCCCCTCGCCCAAGGTCCGCAGCAGCGCGCCCGACACCGCGACATCGTTGACGAAAGCGCGGCTGCCGCCATCGGCCTTGACCGTGCGGCGCACGATCAGCGGTTCTCCGGGTTCGGGATCGATGCCGTTTTCGGCGAGCAGCGCGTCGGTTGCGCTGTCCCGCTCAAACGTAGCGGTGACGCCGGCTTGCGAGGTGCCCTGCCGCACCAGACCGCTCGCAGCACGCGACCCGAGTGCCAGCCCCAGTGCATCGAGCAGGATCGACTTACCCGCGCCCGTCTCGCCCGTGATGACCGTCAGCCCGCCCGCAAAATCGAGATCGAGCGCTTCAATCAGCACGACGTCGCGGATGGAAAGGGCCAGCAGCATAGCGGGACGTTTAGCGAACAAAGCCCCCGCCGCAAAGCGCTTGGACTAGGACGGGTTTTTCTGAATCAAGTCAAACGACCGCTGATACCATTTCGACCCCGGGTAGTTATTCCCCAGCACTGCCGCCGCCTTCTTCGCTTCCTCGGGAATGCCGAGCGCGAGGTAGCTTTCGGTCAGGCGCTCCAGCGCCTCGGGCGTGTGCGACGTCGTGTCATACTCGTCGACGACCGTGCGGAAGCGGACGACCGCGGCGAGCCATTGCCCGCGACGCTGGTAAAAACGCCCGATCTCCATTTCCTTGCCCGCAAGGTGATCGCGGATAAGGTCGATCTTCAGCCGCGCGTCCGCCGCATAGCGCGAGTCGGGATAGCGGCGAATGACGTCGTTCATAGCCGCCAGCGCCTGTTGCGTGATCTTCTGGTCGCGGGTTACGTCGCTGATCTGCTCGTAATAATCGAGTGCGATCAGATAATAAGCGTAGGGCGCGTCCTTGTTGCCCGGATGGATCGACAGGAAGCGCTGCGACGATTCGATCGATTTCTGGTAGTCGCCGCCCATGTAATAGCTGAACGCGCTCATCAGCTGCGCGCGCCGCGCCCACGCCGAATAGGGGTGCTGGCGCTCGACCTCGTCGAACAGGATCGCCGCCGTCGAATACTGGCTGCGGTCGAGCCGGTCCTTTGCCGCCGAATACAGCGTATCGACGTCGCGCGCGACATAGCCGATATCGCCCTTCTTGCGGTTGGTCGCACAACCGGTGGTGAGGACAGTCGCAGCGAGCGCTGCGAAAATGGTGGCACGGCCAAAGGGGATACGCATTGGTGGGGTCTTAGCGGGGTTGGCGGGCGACGCCAAGCGATAAGCACCGATGGAACCGCACGGCACTTGTGGCTATTGTACGGGGATGCCTGCCAAACGCCTGACCACCTTGCGTGTCGAAAAGCCTTGGGGGCGGCACAAACTCTGGCCCGGATTCAGCGATGTGCCGGATGGCGGGGCCGCTGTCGGCGAAATCTGGTTCGACCACCCTGATTCTGGCGGACCGGAAGTCGACCCCGAGTTGCTGGTCAAATATCTGTTCACCAGCGAACGCCTGTCGATTCAGGTCCACCCTGACGACGCGGCCGCGCAGGCAGCGGGATACAAGCGTGGCAAGGACGAGGCATGGCTGGTGCTCGCTGCCGACGCCGATTCGACGATTGCGCTCGGCACCCGCGAAGTGACCAGCCGCGAGGCGCTGGCGGCGGGCGCGCTCGACGGCGCGATCGTCGACATGGTCGACTGGAAGCCGGTGAAAGCCGGCGATGTCATCTATTCGGCGGCGGGCGCAGTGCACGCCATCGGCGCGGGGATCACGCTCATCGAAGTGCAGCAGAACGTCGACCTGACCTATCGCCTCTATGACTATGGGCGTCCGCGCGAACTCCACCTCGACGCCGGAATCGCGGTCAGCGACCCCGTGCCGTTCGTTGCGCCACCGATACCGGGCGACGTCGGTGGCGGTCGCGCGATATTGTGCGAGGGCGGCAAATTTGTACTCGAACGCTGGTCGTGGACGGGTGCGCGAACCGTCACGTTGCCCGACGAAGTAACCGGCTGGCTGGTGCCGGTGTCGGGCGGCGGCAAAATCGACGGCGCGGCGTTCTCGGCGGGCGAATGCTGGATGACCGACGGCGCAGTCGAGATCGCTTCGGATGCGGCCAGCGATGTGTTGTTTGCTTATCCCTTGCGGGACCGAGTGGATTTGTTCGCCTAACCGGCCTCGGTCGGCGCAACGTGCATTTTAAGCATTGCGCGGCATATAGGCGGTAATGCTCCGCGTCCTGACCCTTTCGACCCTGTTCCCTGACGCAACGCGGCCGACCTTCGGCCCGTTTGTCGAGCGCCAGACGGTCGGACTCGCCGCGCATCCCGGTGTCGAGCTTCAGGTCGTCGCACCGATCGGTATTCCGCCACTCGGCCAATTTCACCCGCGCTACCGGGCGCTGGCTAGCGTGCCGCGCGCCGAGAACTGGAAAGGTCTGACGGTCAACCGGCCACGCTTTACCCATATTCCGGGCCGTGCGGGATGGGATGCCGGGGCACTGGTTCGCGCGCTGAGGCCGTTGCTACGCGACCTCCGTGCGTCCTTCCCGTTCGATGTTATCGACGCGCAATTCTTCTGGCCCGACGGCCCAGCCGCCGTCGCACTAGGTCAAGAATTCGGCGTGCCGGTGTCGATCAAGGCGCGCGGGGCCGATATCCATTTCTGGGGTAATGATCGCACAACGTCCGCGCAGGTCGCCGCTGCCGGGCAAAGCGCTGACGGCATGCTGGCAGTGTCGGCAGCGATCAAGGCCGATATGGCAGCACTCGGAATGGTGGAAGACCGGATAACGGTGCACTACACCGGCATCGACAAAGGCGTCTTCACTGTGCGCGACCGGGCGGCAGCAAAGGCCAAACTCGATATAACCGGGCCACTAGTCGTCAGCGTCGGTGCCTTGATCGCGCGCAAGGGCCAACGATATCTGATCGACGCGATGCCGCTACTCCCCGAGGCGTCGCTCGTGTTGATCGGCAAGGGCGAGGACGAGGCAGATCTAAAAGCAAAAGCACAATCACTTGGCGTTGCCGACCGCATCCGTTTCACCGGCCCGCTGCCACAGGCCACCATCGCCGACTGGCTCGCGGCGGCGGATATCATGGCGCTGCCGACCGCTTCGGAAGGCCTTGCCAACGCCTGGGTCGAGGCGCTGGCTTCGGGAACGCCCGTCGTCACCTGCGACGTCGGCGGCGCACGCGAATTGTTTGATCGGCCCGAGGCTGGGCGTTTGGTTGCGCGCGACGGCGCACAGATCGCGGCGGCGATTCAGGAACTTCTCGCCGCGCCGCCCGACCGACGGGCAGTCGCGGCAACAGTGGACCGTTTCAGCTGGGAAGCGAACACGGCAGGGCTTTACGCCCACCTGCGTCACCTAGCCGATCACGTCGCGTTGAGGCGCGGGTCGTCGTAGAAATCGTCGACCTGCGTCGGGTTGGTCACCGGGTCGCCGGTTTCGCCGAGCAGGAGGGGCATGTAGTTACGCGTGAATGAACCACCCGTTCCTGCCTGTTCGACGTAGATGTTTTCAAGCAATGAAAAACCGACCGTCGAAGCGGCAGCGCGAAGGTTCCACAAGACGCCGGTCTCCCCGTCGATCTGCGCTGCGTCGCGTTGTGTGGCCACGGCGACGTTGACACAGCTGTGGCGGACGACGTTGCCCACGTTTCCGATTTCGTGGCTCTGTCCGGCATCGTAAATGTTCGTGGTTTTGACTAAATCCGTTGTTGCGTCCTTTTCCATCGTGATCTTGCTGCCATCGGGAAGCAGAAGCGTCCGGAAAGTGGCGTCGAAATCCTTGATGTGCTTGCCGTTCAACGTTTCGTGCGGCAGATTTCCCCAAGCCTCCCACCGCTGCGAAATCGTTGCATTGAGGCGAACGACCATCACGCGGTCCAGATTGACCGTGACACGCCACAACCCACTGCGCGTCGTGTAGACAAGGCTGGTGTCGGCAGCACGGGTCAGCCCGCCGCGTGGCACGGCGTCGGCAACGCAAGTCGTATCGAATTCCGTGGGCAGCGTCGGTGCCGCATCGGTGTAAGCAACGACCTGGCTGGCCGACTGGAGCCCCAATGCCTGCAACGTATTGACGCGGTCACGGACGCTACCGTCAGCATTGGCCCCCTGTGTGTAGAGATTGGCGAGGAACATATAGAGCGTTTGCGCCGTCGAGAACGGGCGCAGGATCATGTGTGCGGTTTCGCCGTCGTGTTCGCCGGCCTCGCGCGTCGTGGCAACGCTCGCACCGATCTGGCTGTGCAGGATCGTCTGTGTCGCGACATTGACCTCGTGGCTTTCGTCGCCGTCGTACAGCGCAATGCTCTGCAACTGGCCCGATTGCCCGCGCATCGTGAGTTTCGCGCCGCCGGGCAGCAGCAGGCTGCGCCGGTCGCCCGCCCATGCACGAAGATCCTGCGTGCCAAGCAAATCGCGCGTACCGCGCGCGCTGTATTGCAGGGCAGCACCCGCTGCTGCCGGCGGCTTGACGGTGATGGTGCCGCCCGCGATTTCGACTGTCCAGTTGGTCAGCGTGGTGAAGACGATGGGGGCAGCCGATGTCGCCTGTGTCAAGCGACCGACCGGCAGTATCACAGTCGGCTGCGGCGGGGACGGCGCGGCCACCTGCTGCGTTACCTTGTCGCTACAGCCGCTCGTTGCCAGCAGCATTCCGCCGACCGCAAGTGCTGGCAATAACCCAAGATTTCCGCTGATGCCGTATCCGATGCGCGCCATGCCATTACCCCATGTTCTGTGGTCCTACCTAGCTAAGCGACGGAACAGGGGAATTCGGCTCACGCCGTTTCGAGGAACGCAAAATAGGCTTGCGAAGCAAGAATCGTGGTAAGGAGGTATGGCCTAGCGCGCCCTGATGTAAGCGGGCGCTAAACCTCACCCTCGTTGCGTCGGGTAACACGTTCGGCATCGCCTGCCCCGGCTGCCTTTTTCAGAAAGCTTTCGGGCGCGACGTTTAGCCACAACAGCACCGGGTTCGAGATGTAGAATGACGAGAATGTCCCGATGACGATGCCGAGCAGCATCGCCGCAGTGAAGCCGAAAATCGTGTCCGGTCCGACGAACAGCAGGATTGCCAATGTGATGATGAGCGACAACGAAGTTGTGACCGTCCGCGACAGAGTCTCGTTGGTCGACAGGTCGATCAGCGCCGACATCTCCATCTTGCGGTATTTCCGCATGTTTTCTCGGACACGATCATAAACCACGATGGTATCGTTCAGCGAATAGCCGATGATCGTCAGGATCGCCGCGATGACATTTAGGTCGAACTGCAGCCCCGTGATCGAGAAAAACCCAAGCGTGATGACCACGTCGTGGAACAAGGTGACGAGTGCGCCCACGCCGAACTGCCATTCGAAGCGGAACCAGATGAACAGCGCGATGCCCGTCATCGCCAGCGCGAGCGCCAGCGACCCGGTCGAGAACAGTTCGCAGCCCACCTTGCCCGACACCGACGATACCGACCCGACATTGACGCCAGGATAGGCTTTCACGATTTCACCACGCACCTTCGACGCGATCTTGTTCGCGCCTTCCGCAGCGGGTGAACCGGGATCGGTCCGGATGCACTTGGCAATCGGGTTCGCTGCCCCTTCGAGCGGGATACGGATGATGACCGACCGCGCATCACCCAGCTGCTGGATGACGACATCGCCGACGTCGAGTGCTTCGATCCGGTTCCGCAACTCGCCGACCGCAACGGGTTGCGCGAAGGTAATCCGCATCTGCTGGCCACCGACGAAATCGACGCCCCAGTTTAGCCCCTTGGTCGCCACAATCGCCACCGACCCGACCAGCAACGTGATCGAGATGGCGAGCGCAACCCAGCGCCAGCGCAGGAAACCGATATTGGTATTGTCGGGGACGAGTTTCATCGGACGCATCGGGCGCAGCCTTACAGGTTCAGCGTCTTGGGACGGTTGCGGCGCATGTAATCCATCACCAGCAGGCGGGTCAGCGTGACACCTGTGAACACCGATGTGGCAATGCCGATGGCGAGCACCACCGCAAATCCCTTGATCGGGCCAGAGCCGAACCAGAACAGGATCAGCGCCGAAATGACATTGGTGATGTTGGCATCGAAAATCGCGGTCGAGGCCTCTTTATAACCGAATTCAATGGACTGGAGCGACGCCCGCCCGCGCCGGATTTCCTCGCGGATGCGCTCGTTGATGAGCACGTTCGCGTCTACCGCTGCACCTATGGTCAGCACGAAACCGGCAATGCCCGGCAGGGTGAGTGCCGCGCCGAACAGCGCCATGATGCCGAGCACCAGAAGCCCGTTCACCCCAAGCGCAATCGTCGTGTAAACACCGAACCGGAAATAGGTGAGTAGCATATAAGCGATCAGCGCCGCTGTAGCGAGAATGCCCGCAAGAACCCCCTTGTCGATCGAGTCCTGGCCGAGTTCGGCGCTGATCGTGGTTTCGTCGACGACCTGCAGCGCGACCGGCAATTTGCCCGAGCGCAGTTGCAGTGCGAGCTGGTTGGCGCTTTCGACCGTGAAACTGCCCGAAATCTGCGCCTGTCCACCCAGAATCGGCTCGTTGATATTGGGGGCCGACAACACGACCCCGTCGAGCAGCATGGCAAAGGGCTTGCCGGTATTTTCCTGCGTGACGCGCGCGAACTTGCGGCTGCCCTGGCCGTCGAAGCGTATATTGACGACGTCCTCATTCGTTTGCTGATCCTTGCCCGGCTGCGCGTCGATCAGCTCGTCGCCAGAAACCAGCACGCGGCGTTGCAGCGCAATGTTAGGGGTGCCGGCAGGATTGCCCGGATAGGGCGCGATCTGCGATCCCGGCGGGGCGTTGCCCTTGGCCACCTCGACCGGATCGGCGATCAGGTCCACCAGTTTGAATTCGAGCTTGGCGGTTTTGCCGAGCAGATTTTTGAGGCCTTCGGGATCTTTCAGGCCCGGCACTTCGACGACGATGCGGTTCTCGCCCTCGCGCCGGACCCCCGCTTCGCTGGTGCCATTGGGATCGACGCGGCGTGCCACAACTTCACGCGCGGTGTTGAGCGCATCGTCGACGGCCGCTTTCAGCCCGGCTTCGGTCGGCGTCATCACAATGCGGGCCGAATCGCGCACTTCGATATTCCAGTCGCGCTGGCCGGTGACGCCGACACCGGTGCTCAGCCGCCGCGTCGCTTCCATCGCCGCATCGATCCGTGTCGGATCGCGCGGGAAAAAGCTGAGCGTGCCGTCCTGCGTCGAAATATCGCCGATCTCGATACGCGGCTTCTCGCGGCGCATCGTGTCACGCACCGTGTCGGACATCACACCGAGCCGCTGGCGCGCGACATCTGCGGTGTCGGCCTCAAGCAGCAACCGGCTACCGCCACGCAGGTCGAGCCCCAGCGCAATCTGGTATTTCGGCACCCAGGCGGGCCAGCTTTTGACCGTCGCTTCAGGGAAGAAACTGGGGATCGCCAGCGCCATCCCGACGAACGTCGTGACCAGCGTCAGCCAGATCTTCCACTTCGGAAAATCGAGCATCAGTCGTTCGCGGCCTTGCTAGGGGTGTTGGTCACAACATCGGTCAGCATCGATTTGACGGCCTTGACGCGCACGTTCGTGGCGATTTCGACCTCGACAGTATCGGTGTCGACTTTGGTCACTTTGCCCATCAGCCCGCCACCGGTGACGACCTGATCGCCCTTCTTCACCGCCGCCAGTTTGGCGGCATGCGCCTTGGCGCGCTGCTGTTGCGGACGAAAGATCAGGAACCAGAACACGACGAAGATGAGCAGCAAAGGCATCATCTGGACGAGGAACGCCGACATGCCGTCGGTGCCACCGCTACCTGCGGCCTGTGCATAGGCGGGGGAAATGAACATCGCGGTCGTTTAGCCTGTCAACGGGGAAGCGGCGCGCCTAACAGAGGGTCGCCTGGGGTGCAACCGGACGTTAGTATGTCGGCCCTAAGAGCAAGCGAGAGTTCGGGAGTTTTCGGGCGTGTTGCTGGTCATGGGTTTTCTGCGGGTCCGCAATGCGGACATCAGCCGCCTGCGTGCGCCGATCGAGCGTCAAGTCCGGGCCGTGCGCGAATTTCACGGGTGCGAAAGCTATGGCATAGGCATCGACCTGCTCGAACCCGATCTGCTCCGCGTGGCCGAACGCTGGCGGACACGCGCAGCGCAATCGGCCCATTTGATCGGCGACCATATGGTCGAGTTCAATATCGGCATGCGTGCCGGCAACGTCGTCGCCACAGCCATCGACAGCTATGAAGCAGGTGTTGTGCGGCGGCTGCTGCAAATTCCCGCTGTCAGCTTCCGGCCCGAACGCGAGGATCGCGAGATGGCGGTGGTCCTGGGTTCGGCCCACTTTGGAACGGGCGAGATCGACCGGTTGATGTCGATATTCGAGACCGAGTTAGCGGCCACCCGCGCCGAGGAGGGGTGCGACCTCTACGCCTTTTCGCGCGACGTGCTCGACCCCGATATGCTGCACATCGCCGGACGCTGGCGCACCGGGGCCGCGCTCGTCGCGCATCTGAACATGCCGTCAGTGGCTGCCTTCGATGCTCAACTGGATGCCGCAAAGATCGAAACAATGTCAGTGTCGGCCTATTACGCCGACGGCGAACGCCCGCTCTATGAGCGTTGACCCGACACCTACCCTCCCCTAATGGCGCGCATTCCAGAACTCCGCCGGACCCGTCCGGTGGCTGGCCGGTCGGGACGTAGCGCAGCCTGGTAGCGCATCACACTGGGGGTGTGGGGGTCGCAGGTTCGAATCCTGTCGTCCCGACCAATAGCCACTCGACAGTTCCGGGCAGCACCAATTCAGGACTACCCAGCGCCCGGAGCCTGCGATAAGCTGTCCATGTCCGCAAAACAAAGTGGTCGCGCCCGCGCTGGAAGGACACAGCCCTACCGATCTAAAGGGGGACTGCACATGAGCGACATCGGACCGGCACCCGCAGGCAATCGGCTGATCGAACGGGTCAAGGCAATCCTTCTGTCGCCGAAGACCGAATGGCCGCGCATCGACGCCGAGCCTTCGACTATTGCCGACATTTACAAGAGCCATGTCATCCCGGTTGCCGCGATCGGCCCTGTGGCGTCGTTTATCGGCGGGCAGATATTCGGACATGGCGCGTTCGGGATCAATTTCAAACCGTCGCTGGTTGCCGGACTCGGATCGATGATCGTGTCCTATGTCTTCGCGCTCGTTGGCATTTTTATCTGCGCGCTCGTCATCAATGCGGTTGCACCGCAATTTGGCGCGACTAGGAGCCGGGTTGCTGCGTTCAAAGTTGCTGCTTATGGCGCAACGGCCGCCTGGGTCGCAGGGATATTTGGCATCATGCCCGCGCTGGGCATGCTCAGCATCCTCGGTATTTACAGCCTCTACCTCATCTACACCGGGCTTCCCGTCCTTATGAAAGCACCAGAGGACAAGGCGGTCGGCTATACCGCTGTCGTTATCGTGGCGATGATCGTCATCGGCGTAGTCATCGGCCTTGTCACCGCGCCGGTTGCGGCGATGTTCGGCGGCGGGGCAGCGGCGATAGCGGATCGGGGTACGGTGTCGGGTACCGTAAATGTCCCTGGCGTCGGATCGCTCGACATGGCCAAGCTCGACGAGGCCGCCAAAAAAATGGAGGCCGCCGCCAAACGCGCCGAGAGCGGTCAGGCGGCACCGGTAATTCCCGCCAATGTTCTGCAAGCACTATTGCCTGCATCGCTCAACGGCTTGCCGCGCACCGCCATCGAAAGCCAGTCGGGCGGCACGGCAGGTATCGCCGGGTCGAATGCCGAAGCGCGCTACGGCGCAGGCGACAACCAGATCAAGCTGTCGGTGACCGATATGGGCGCGATGGGCGGCCTTGCCGCGCTCGGCGGCGCACTCAACGTCCAGTCGTCTAAGCAAGACGGCACCAGCTACGAAAAAGTCGGCAAGGTCGATGGGCGGATGACCACCGAAAAGTTCGACAGCGCCGACAAACGCGGCAGCTATGGTACCATCGTCGGCGACCGCGTGATGGTTCAGGCCGAGGGGAACGCTGCCTCGATCGATGTTCTGAAAGCGGCGGTGGCGGGGATCGATCTGGCGAAGGTCGAGGCGCTGGCGAAAGAGTAAGTTACCGCACGCGCCGCCCTACCCATACCACGCGTCCGATAATATCGATCCGCGCGGGGTCGCAATCGGGCCATGACGGATAGGCGGGATTGTCGCTGCGGACGGTGAAACGGCGCCCTTCGGGCTGCATGGCGATGCGCTTGACGTTGAGGGCATCGTCGAAGCGCAGGACATAGATGCCGTCGCGGACGCGGTCGGCGGCATCGTTGCGGTCGACGAGAATATCGTCGCCGTCGCCCAGCAACGGCTCCATCGAATCGCCGCTGACCTGAATCATCGACAGCATTCCGGCATCGCCAAGCGCACGCACCGAGCGCGCGTCGAGCACGAACTCACCCGCTGCAGCATCTTCCGCGTCGAGCGCGCCCGGCCCCGCCGATGCGCCGACCGCCAGACGCGGAATGCGGACGAAATCGGCACCGCGCCGCGCTTGCGGTTTGGCGATCACAGGGCTGCGCGGCCCGCCAAGCACCGCCTCGTCGATCCGGAAATATCGCGCCAGCGTGCGCCGGTCCTCCTCGTCGAGTTTGCGCGGTGTGCCGCGCCGGATGAATTGCTGGATATAGGCGGCATTGCGCCCGAGCAGCCGGGATAGCGACGCATAGTCCTCCCCCCGGTCGCGGATGAGTTGGTCGAGGACAGTGCGGGCATCGGTCATAAATCTCATATAGAGATAGGAAAACCCCTAGACAAGTAGGAAAATCCCTTTGAAATAGGAAAACCCCTAGCGAATCAATCTTTGGAGCACCGTCATGCTGCTGACCCGCGTCGAAACCTATCTCCGCCGCACCGGGATGCCCCCGACCCGGTTCGGACGCGAAGCGGCGTGCGATCCGCGCTTCGTCCATGATCTACGCCAAGGCCGGACTGTCGGCGACCGGCTGGTGCGGCGCGTCATAGCGTATATCGAGTGCGCGCAGTGAGTGTCGTCGACAGCTTGCGTGCCGCGATCCGCGCACGCCTAGGCGATGTTACCGAAACTGGCTATCGCACTGAAAGCTGGCATAGCGCGACCTTCGCAGGCACGCGTCATCTGCTCAGCTTCGAAATACCTGCGAACGCAAATGTCACCACCTTTGCGCGCGACATCGCCGAGGCAGAGATTGAGCTCCCGCGCGGATTTGTCGCCGACGTCGACGTCACCGGAATGGGTGCACGCCGGATCGAAGTTGTTGCCCTGACGATCGACGCCTGATCAGCCGACCATCCGGCGCGCGGCCATCGCCTGCAGCGTATCGAGTGCTCTGGACGTACCGTCGTCATCGTCGCCACCGGTTTCACGGTTCATTGCCAATATGTCGCGCATAACGCCCACCGGATTGGCGGCGACCGGCACGACACCTGGCGATGGCGGGCCTGACGGCGGCGGACCGGCGCGGCGGGCAAGTCCCGCCTCCAGGCGCCGGATCAACGTGTCGATGCTGCTCTCGCCGGGCAGCGCTTCGAGTGTTGCAGGTGCCGCTGGTAAATCGAATTCGGCGACGTCGAGCGGCACGTCGAGCACATCGGTCGCGGGCACAACCAGATCGTCGGGTGCCATTTCATCGGTTATGGCATCGGCGGCGACATCGACCGGCGCGTCGGGCAGATCGACAACTGCTTCGACCGGTTCGGGCGGCGTCAGGACGATCGGTGAGGCAGCAGCCGCTGCGGAGGCAAGCGCCGCGTCGGACATGAAAGGCGCGCCCAGTTCCTTGTCGGCAAAGATTGGACGGCGCGGCGCATCGACCGGCGGCACGTTTTCGGCATAACCGCTGAGATCGAGTTCGTCGTCGAAGTCGTTGTCGGCAACGCCCGGCTTCGGCCCGGCGATCAATCGCTGCACCAGAGTCACCCCGCCCCAGACCAGCAGCGCCACCAACGCAAAGCCAAGCGCCACAGCCAGCAGTCGGGCCTTCATGCCCAGCGGCGGCTGCGCCACGGCGAGCACGGAACCAAGGCCGCTTCCGCCGATCATCGCTTCGAAGCGCCACGCCGGCATCGCGGCGATCACGATGGCAACAGCGGTCCCGAACATCAGCGCGAACACAGGCGCGAGGGAGATGCGATCGATAAAACTGCGGCGTTTGGCCATGTACGCGGTCCTTATTTCTGCCGCCCTGCTACAAGGTTTTGGTAAACAGGTTCGTAACGCGCAACATTGGTCGCCCAGTTGCGTTCCGCCTCGACAAAAGCGCGCGCGCGGTCGCGGCGGGCATCCCAGTTCGGGCGATCGGCGAAAACGCCCGCGAGTGCCGCTGCTGCTGCCGCTGGATCGTCTGCGGCAAACAATGTGCCCGTTACCCCGTCCTCGATCAGCTCGCGGTGCCCGCCAACATCCGACGCCGCAACCAGCCGCCGCTGCGCCATCGCCTCAAGCGGTTTCAGCGGCGTGACGAGATCGGTCAGCCGCATCCTCTTGCGCGGATAGGCGAGCACATCGGTGAGGGCGTAATAATCCTCGACCCGCTCATGCGGGACGCGCCCGACGAACACGATGCGATCAGCAACAGGCGAAGCAGCGGCCTGAGCCCGCAACGCCGCCTCCATCGGCCCGCCGCCGACCAGCAGCAGCTTCGCAAGCGGGCGTGCCGCGACCAGCGCAGGCATCGCCGCAATCAGGTCGTCGATCCCCTCATAATCGTAAAAACTGCCAATATAGCCGACGACCTCCGCACCAGTCAGGCCGAGCCCGGCAGCGAGCGCCGCATCGGGCGGCACCGGCGCGCCGAACAGGGTCAGATCGACACCATTGGGCGACACAATGATCTTGTCCGCCGCAATGCCGCGCCCGATCAGGTCGCCGCGCAGCCCCTCGCAGATCACGGCCACTGCGTCAGCGCGCTTTACGGCCCAAGTCTCCAGCGCCTTGGTCACGCGATACCGCGCGCTGCCCTCGGTCCCGGTGCCGTTGCCGACCGCCGCATCTTCCCAGAACGCGCGGATTTCATAGACGAGCGGCAGCTTCCATGCCTTGACCGCATTAAGCGCCGCCAATGCATCGAGCACCGGCGAATGGGCATGGACGATGTCGGGTTTAAAGCTCTCGATGGCCGTCGCGATCCGGCGCGAGAAGGCGTTGACCTCCAGCAACTCGCCCAACGGCGCAGGCGCACCCCACCCCTTCGCCGTCCGCCCGAAACTCAGCCCGTCGGCGGTTTCCGGGTCCGGCCCTTGCGCGAAGTGCCGCCAGCCGGTGACGCCCATGACGTCCCATCCGCGCGCTTCCTGCGCCTTCAAGATCGCGCGGGTGCGAAAGGTGTAACCGCTGTGCAGCGGCAGACTGTGGTCGAGGACGTGGAGGATACGCATCGCAGTTTCCCTGCCACACCCAAACTTAATGTGGCGTCAACCGCATTCGGTTATGGCGAGGGGGAAAAGGGCAATACGCAACAATGATCGACACTTTCTCGCTGGCGCTGACGCACGCCTTGCTGTTTTACGCGGCATGGCGGCTGTACAACCGGCCCGACCTCGACCGTGAAGACGGCCAGCCTGAAAAGCGTGGCTGGGCCAGAACCCAGAGCGACAAATAAATGCGCGATCTCGCATTCCTCGGCTTCCTGTTCGCGCTGATCGGGCTCGGTTTCCGCCGCCCGTTCCTGTTCGTGCTCGTCTACGCCTATGTCGATATCGTCTCGCCGCAGCGGCTGACCTACTGGCTGCTCAATGCTGTGCCGGTGTCGCTGATCGCGTTCATGCTTGCCTTCATCGGCTGGGCCGCAACGGACGACAAGCGCGGGCTGACGCTTGCGCCGCGCCAGGTGCTGTTGTTCGTGCTGCTCATCTACTGCGGCGTGACGACCAGCACTGCCGATTTCCCGCTGGAAGCGCTCGCCAAATGGGACTGGGTGTGGAAGGCGCTGATCTTCGCCATTTTCCTGCCACTCACGCTGCGAACCAAGCTGCGGATCGAGGCACTGGCGTTGTTCATGGTGCTGTGTGCTGCCTCCGTCATTATCGTCGGCGGCATCAAGACATTGGCGTCTGGCGGCGGATATGGCGTGCTCAACCTGATGGTATCGCAGAACAACGGCCTGTACGAGGGCAGCACGCTATCGGCAGTCGCGGTGTCGATCATCCCCGTCATCTTGTGGCTGGCGAAATACGGCACTGTCTATCCGTCCGACTTGCGGGTGCGCGTGTTTGCGGGTGCGCTTATCTTTGCCTGTCTTCTGATCCCGATCGGCACCCAAGCGCGCACCGGTCTCGTCTGTATCGGCGTGCTCGGCGTGCTGATGCTGCGGCATACGAGGCGGCGGATGCTCTATCTGGGACTGGTTGCGGCTGGGCTGGCCATTGCCATCCCGAACCTGCCCGACAGCTACACCCAGCGGATGGACACGATCAAAGGATATAAGGCCGATAGTTCGGCGTCGACCCGGATCGCGGTGTGGCAATGGACGATCGACTATGCGCGGGACCATCCGTTCGGCGGCGGTTTCGACGCCTATCGCGGCAACCAGTTGCGGATCGACAAGACCAGCACTGAGGGGAGCGGCGGCCAGACCGATGTGACCAAGAGCGTCGAATATGATCAGGCGCGCGCCTATCACAGCGCGTATTTCGAGATGCTCGGCGAACAGGGCTATCCGGGGCTGCTGATCTGGCTTGCCGTCCATTTGGGCGGATTGTTCAGCATGGAGCGGCTGCGCGCGCGGACGAAGAAGATTGCGGAGGCCGAATGGGTATCGGGCCTCGCCGGGGCGCTGTTCCAGGCGCATGTGATCTATCTCGTCGGCGCGCTGTTCATCGGTATCGCGTTCCAGCCATTCGTCTTCATGCTGATCGGGTTGCAGATCGGGCTGGCAACCTATGCACGGCGTTATGTTGCGCCAGTGAGCGGGCCTGCGCGCGCGCCCGATGGCTGGGCAGCGGCGAAATGACTCCGGCAGCGGGTGGGCGGGCGCAGGTCGATGCGCTGACCGGTATCCGCGGCGTCGCGGCGTGGTTGGTCGTGCTCTACCACATCCGCCTGTCGTTTGCGCCGAGCCTGCCCGCCGAGGTTATCGCGGTGCTCGGCAAAGGGTATCTGGCAGTCGACCTGTTCTTCGTGCTGTCGGGTTTCGTCCTGTGGATGACCTGGGGGCAGCGGCTGGCGACCGAGCGGTGGCGCGCCGTGCCCGTGTTCCTGCAAAAACGCATCGCCCGTATCTGGCCGCTGCATGCGGTCGTGCTTGCCGCGACGGTCGGCTTTGCGCTAGTGATTGCGGCGACGGGACGTCCCTTGCCCGAGGGGTATCGCTGGGACGAGCTGCCGTTGCATATCCTGCTCGTCCAGAACTGGGGGTTTACGCCCGACCTAGCGTGGAACGACCCGAGCTGGTCGATCTCTACCGAACTCGCCGCCTATCTCGGCTTTGCCTTGTTGATACCGTTGTTCGGGCACCCCGGTCGCATACCGTTATTGGCTTCGGCGACGGTAATGGCGACATCGATCACCCTGCTCGACCGCTTTTATGCCTGGCATGGCGAAAGTGCCTTGGGCGCAGACATTGCCTCTTTCGGCCTAGTTCGCTGCCTCGCTCAATTTACCTGCGGCGTCGCCGCATGTATGATCTGGCAGGCAAGCGACGGGCGCGCCCTGCGCTGGATCGCCGCAATAACGCTGGCCACTGTTACGCTATTCTGGCTCGGCAACTGGGGGCGCGAAACTTGGGTCGCGCCCATTTGCTTCACGGCGCTTGTTATTCTTATCGCGTCGACCTCCACCCGGTCGCATAATCCGCTGTCATCGCGCATCGCGGTCTATCTTGGCGAGATCAGTTATTCGACTTACCTCGCCCATTTCCTGTTGTGGACGCTGTTCAAACTCGTGTTTGTCCGCGACGCTGCCAACGTACCGCTTGCGTCTGGCGTGCTGTTTCTTGTGGCGACGTTCGGCGCGTCGGTCGCGCTCCATCGTCTCGTCGAACTGCCCGCCCGCAGCTGGCTGAGCCGACCATTGGCAAGGCCGGGCGGGAACCCCAAGCCGATCTGACAGTTGGCGGCGACATGATCGTTTTCGTCGACCCTGAAATGCCCGGTATCACCCGCCGCAAACTCAAAAGCGGCTGGGCCTATAGCGATGCCAAAGGTGTCCGTATCACCGACCATGACGAGATCGACCGCCTCAACCGGATCGCCCTTCCCCCCGCTTATGTCGATACTTGGTTCTGCCCCAGCCCGCATGGTCATATTCAGGCGATTGGGTACGATGCTAAGGGACGGCGGCAATATCGCTACCACCCCGATTTTCGCGCCACTCGCGAAGCGGCGAAATACGACCGGTGCAGCGATTTCGGGCGCGCCCTGCCGCTCCTCCGCGCCCGAGTCGAACGTGACTTGGGGGGTGAACCGACCGAACGCGCAGCCGTAATCGCCGCCGTCGTACGTCTCCTCGATATCGGGCGGGTGCGAGTTGGCAACGAGGCCTATGCCCAATCGAACAAGAGCTTCGGCGCGACCACGCTACGCACGCGCCATGCCAAGGTCGCAGGGAGCAAGCTCAGCCTGCAGTACCGCGCCAAATCGGGGGTGCTTCGCAAGCTGACGCTGACCGACAAAGGGCTGCTTCGCGTCGTGCGCCGCGTGCAAGATTTGCCGGGTCAGAACCTGTTCCAGTATCTCGGCCCCGATGGCGCGCCGTGTGCGGTCGGATCAGCGGACGTCAACGCCTATATCAAGGAAGCAACCGGCGACGATTTCACCGCCAAGCATTTCCGGACATGGAGCGCGAGCGTGATCGCGCTCGAACAGGTGATGGTCGCCTGCAAGGCGGGCGCAAAGCCCAAGCTGGTCGATATCCTGCTCCCGGTCGCCGATGCCCTCGGCAATACGCCTGCCATCGCGCGCAAATCCTATGTGCACCCGCGCGTTCTGGGGCTGTGTGCGACCGGGCTGGACGCGGAAAAGTCGCCACGCACGACACGCTGGCTGTCTTCGGCCGAACGCGCGCTGATCGCCCTGCTTGACGATGCAGCCACGGACCTGTCCAAGGCCGCGTAATGAACAATTCCATTGCCGCCCCCTTTGCCGCGCTGAGCGCCGAGACTTTGTTGCGCGACAGCTATCTCTGGATCACCCAGCATACTGTCCAGATCGCGATTGCTGCGATCATCGGCACCGTCATTGCCGTCGCGCTGCTCGGGCTGAAATGGCTCGGCAAGCGGCTCGCGCGCAAATATGTCGGGACCGACAATTGGTATCACATCGTCGGGAATTCGCTTGGCAAGATCAGGCTGTGGTTCGTCATCGTCGTCGTCGCGCAAGTCGTGTCGGCCTATGCCCATGCCCCAAGCGACCTTGCCCAGACGATCTATTTCCTGTTCGTCATTGCGGCCACGTTGCAGGCTGCGGTGTTCCTGCGCGAGGTCGTGCTCGGCACCATCGAATATCGCGCCAGCGGGCGTCAGGGGCTTGGCAGCGCGCTGACGATCATCCGCGTGCTGGTGACTTTCGCGGTGTTTTCGGTCGCCGCGATCCTGATCCTGTCGAACTTGGGCGTGAATGTGACCGGCCTCGTCGCGGGGCTCGGCATCGGCGGCATCGCCATCGGTTTGGCAGCGCAGGGGATATTCCGCGATTTGTTCGCGGCGCTTTCGATCCTGCTCGACCGCCCGTTTGTCATCGGCGACCTCATCAAGTTCGGCGATGTCACCGGCCGCGTCCAGACTATCGGCTTGAAAACAACGCGCATCCGCTCGCTCGATGGCGAGGAAGTCATCATGTCGAACGACAAATTGCTCGACCAGCAGATCCGTAATTTCCATGGCATCGAATCGCGGCGTATCGTGCTCCACTTGCCGCTGCACTACAGCAATGCGTCCGACAAACTCGCGTGCTTGCCCGAACAGATCGAGGCGGTGATTACGAAAGTGCCCGACAGCCGCTTCGGCCACGCCCTGCTGACGTCGTTCGAAGCGAACGCCATCATGTTCGAAATCATCCTGCATTCGACCAAGGGCGACGCCGATGTCCGCGACCGGGTGCGGCATCAGGTCATGTCGGCGACACTGGCGCACCTCGACGCGGTGGGTGTGGGGTTGAGCTATCAGGCTAGCGACAAGCCGGGTTAAAGCCGACGTCGTCGAGGCTAAGCAGCGTCGCATTGCCGCCCGCGCTGGTCGTGTCGGTCGAAGTCACGCGTTCTGCGGTGAAGCGGTGGAGGTAGTGCGGGCCGCCTGCCTTGGGTCCAGTGCCCGACAGCCCCTCACCGCCGAACGGCTGGCTGCCGACAATCGCCCCGATCATGCTGCGGTTGACGTAGAGATTGCCGACGCGGGCGAGTGCCTCGACGGTTTCGGCGTTGCGCGCGATGCGGCTGTGCAGGCCCATCGTCAGGCCAAACCCCTTCGCGTTGATCGCGGCGATTGTGGCTTCGAGGGCGCCTGCTTTCCAGGTGGCGACGTGGAGTATGGGGCCGAACCATTCCTGCGTGAGGTCGTCGAGCGCGGCAAGGCGAATGATCGTGGGAGGGACGATCAGGTCACCCTCACCTTCGACATTGTGCACCCAATCCGCTCGCTTGCTCTCTCGATACGCCATCAACCGGTCGTAGGCCGCTGCGTCGATCACCGGCCCGACGTCGGTCGCGGGATCGGAAGGATCGCCGACGATCAGCGTATCCATCGCACCCGCGAGCATCTCCAGCGTGCGTTCGGCGACATCCTCCTGCACCAGCAACAGCCGCAGCGCCGAGCAGCGCTGCCCCGCCGAGCGAAAGGCGCTGGTCACGACATCCTGCACGACCTGTTCGGTCAGCGCGGTCGAATCGACGATCATCGCGTTGATGCCGCCTGTCTCGGCAATCAGCGGGACGATGGGACGTGCGTCGTCATCGAGCAGGCTACGCGCAATGCGTTTGGCCGTGGCCGTCGATCCGGTGAAGGCGACGCCCACGACGCGGGGGTCGGCAACAAGTTCGGCACCGACATCGGGACCGCCTGTGAGCAACACGAGTGCATCCTCGGGGATTCCAGCTTCGTGCGCCAACGACACCGCCCGAGTGGCAATACGCGGCGTCTGCGGTGCAGGCTTAGCCACGACCGTATTGCCGGTCACAAGTGCCGCCGCGACCTGCCCGAGGAAGATGGCCAGCGGGAAATTCCACGGCGCGATACACGCCCACACGCCGCGCCCTTCTATCCGGAGCACATTGCGCTCGCCGGTTGGGCCGGGGAGTTCGATGGGCTGTAACCCGGTGCGCGCCTGTGCGGCATAGTACCGGCAAAAATCCACCGCCTCGCGCACTTCGCCAAGTGCATCGGGCAGCGTCTTCTTCGCCTCGTCGACGAGGATCGCCATCAGCTCGGCACGTTTTGCTTCTAGCAAATCCGCCAGCCGCTCCAACGCCGCGCAGCGGCCTTCCAACGAAGACGCTGACCAACCGTTGAAGCCCTTCGTCGCGGAGCTGACTGCTTCCTTTGGTCCTTTGGTGCTTTGGGTGAACCCATCCTTTTGTTCACCCAAAGCACCAAAGGACCAAAGGGACTGCACTGTTTCCGCAAGGATCGACCGGTCTTGGAGGTCAAGGCCGGTTGAGTTTCTGCGTTCGCCGAAAAGGTCGGCGGGGAGCGGAATGCTCGGGTGCCGCGCGCCACCCACCGCTGCGATTTTCGCCACCGGGTCGGCCAGCAAATCAGCGTCCGACAGATTCTCGTCCGCGAGCTGATGCACGAAGCTCGAATTCGCACCGTTCTCCAGCAACCGCCGCACGAGATACGCCAACAAATCACGGTGGCCGCCGACGGGCGCGTAAATGCGGCAGTGATAGCCCTCGTCGCGGACCAGACGCTCGTACAGCCCTTCACCCATGCCGTGCAGCCGCTGGAACTCGAAATCGCGCGCATTTTCCGCCCATTCCAGGATCGTCGCCACCGTCAGCGCGTTGTGCGTCGCGAAGGCAGGATAGATATGTTTCGCGTCCAGCATGTCGCGCGCCACCGCCATGTACGACACATCGGTCGCAGCTTTGCGCGTGAACAGCGGATAGTCGCTGAGTCCGGCCTCCTGCGTCCGCTTGATCTCACTGTCCCAATAGGCACCCTTGACCAGCCGCGCCGCGATCCGCCGCCCGGTCCGCGCGCCAAGTTCGTCGGCCCAGCCGATCACCGACCTCGCGCGCTTGCCATAGGCCTGCACCGCCATGCCGAAGCCGTCCCAGCCCTTCAGCGCAGGCAGTGTCGCCACTGCCTCGATGATCGACAGACTCATCTCGAGTCGCTCGCTCTCCTCGGCATCGACAGTCAGCGCGATCCCCGCATTGGCCGCCTGTACAGCCAACCCTTCGAGCATTTCAATAAGCGCGGGCACGCAGCGCTCCCAATGCACGACCTCGTAGCGCGGATGCAGCGCCGACAATTTGACCGAGATCGAATGCCCCGCTGCCGGGTTTGCCCCAACTGAGGCAATCGCATCGGCATAGGACTTCAGGTAACGCTGCCCGTCAGGATAAGTCCGCGCGGCCTCGCCCAGCATGTCGAAGCTCGCGGTGAAGCCCTTGTTCTCAGGCTTGGCCATCCGCTTGGCCGCTTCGTCGATGGTGCGGCCCATGACAAAGATTTCGCCCATCATCTTCATCGCGGCCCCGACCGCCTGCCGCACGAACGGCTCGCCCGCACGCGAAATCAGGCGGCGGAGAACGCCGGCCTCTTCCTTTTCGCTAACCAGCGCGCGTCCGATGACCAAGCCCCAAGTGCCAACGTTGACGAGGCCCGATGCGGATTTGCCCGCGTGCGCCTTCCAGTCGGCATCGCCCAGCTTGTCGGCGATCAGCGCGTCGGCGGTTTCGGGGTCGGGTACACGCAGGAATGCCTCCGCCAGCGAGAGCAGCGCGACCCCCTCCGAGGTGTTCAGCCGGTACTCTTGCAGAAACTGATTTACCCATCCGGTCGATTGCGCCGCACGCAGATCAGCAAGGAGACCCGATGCCCGCGCGACGACGCCCTGCCGCTGGGCCTCCGACAGCTTCGCCCGTGCCAATAAGGGGGCCAGCACCTCAGGCTCGGGCGCACGGTGGAGTTGGCGCATGGCGGTGGCGAAATCGGACGTAACGGCATCCATGACTTTTGACTGCCTTTTGACTCTGGGGTTTACGCGGACGTAAAGCACCGCAGCAGGGACTCGCATCCTTGTAATAAAATTACGCGAGGAATGCACCATGGGCGTCGTCACGCAGGACGAATTAAAGGCACTCGTTGGCAGCAGCATCGGCACGTCCGACTGGCTGACCGTCGACCAAGCGATGATCGACAAATTCGCCGAGGCGACCGGCGACCATCAGTTCATCCATGTCGACGTCGAAAAGGCGAAAATGACGCCGTTCGGCGGCACCATCGCGCACGGATTTCTGTCGCTGTCGATCATGCCGGTGCTGACCGCGATGACCGACATGCCACGGCTCGATAATATTAAAATGGGCGTAAATTACGGGGGCAACAAGACGCGGTTCCTATCGCCTGTCCGCAGTGGCAAGCGCGTACGCGGGCATTTCAAACTGCTCGAAATCGAGGAAAAACGCCCCGGCCAGTGGCAGCAAACCGTCGAGTACACGCTCGAGATCGAAGGCGAAGACAAGCCCGCACTGATCGCCGAGTGGATCAGCCAGTTTTTTATCTGAGAAACGTCAATGTCACGGATTGCTCCCCTCGCTAAGCCGTACCCCGCTCCGTTTGAGGCTGCGATGAAAGTGTTGATGAGAGGTGCCGATCCACTCGTCCTCTTCACGACACTTGCAACGAACGATCGTGCGTGGAGCAAGTTTACAGCTGGGTCGTTACTCGACAAAGCCAGTCCGCTGTCGATGCGCGCGAGAGAGATCGTCATCGACCGTACGACGGCAAAATGTGGCTGCGAATATGAATGGGGCGTCCATGTTGCCGGCTTTGCGGCGCATGTCGGCCTAGACGACGCACAGATTGCGGCCATCGTCGGTGGCTCAAGCAAAGACACTATTTGGCCACCTGACGAGCAAGCGCTTATTGCGACAGTCGATGCCTTGCTCGATCGCAAGCGCCTGACCGATATTGAATGGACACGCTTACGCGACCATTTTGACGAGCCGCAGATCATCGAGATTGTTCAGCTTGTCGCTTTTTACCACGGCGTATCGCTTATCTGCGGCGCGCTCGACCTCCCCCTCGAACCCAACGCGGCGCGTTTCTCTGCCGCACTAGGAGATTAAGCCATGCGCGACGCGCTCATCGTTTCCACTGCCCGCACCCCCATCGGCCGCGCCTATCGCGGTGCGTTCAACAACCTGCCTTCGCCGACCTTGGCGGGCCATGCAATCAAGGCCGCGGTCGAGCGCGCCGGAATCGACGGGGCCGAAGTCGAAGACGTCGTCTTCGGCTCGGCGCTGCAACAGGGTGTGCAGGGCGGCAACATCGCGCGCAACGCGCTGCTCCGCGCGGGGCTTCCGGTTACGGTCAGCGGCATGTCGGTTGATCGCCAGTGCGCCAGCGGCCTCATGGCGATTGCGACCGCCGCCAAGCAAATCATCGTCGACGGCATGGACATCGCCATCGGCGGCGGCGTTGAGAGCATCTCGCTGGTCCAGACCCCGCAGATGCGCGTTGCGCCCGACCCCGAGCTGCTCGCCATGCACGCCAACATCTACATGCCGATGCTGCAAACCGCAGAAGTCGTCGCCAAGCGTTACGGCATCAGCCGCGACCGGATGGACGAGTACGCACTCCAGTCGCAACAGCGCACCGCCGCCGCACAGGCCGCGGGCAAGTTCGACGACGAGATCGTGCCGGTCACGGCCACGATGGCGGTCGTGAACAAGGAAACCAAGGAAGTGACCCACAAAGAGGTCACGCTGGCAAAAGACGAAGGCAACCGCGCCGACACCACGCTCGAAGGCTTGAAGTCGCTCGGCCCCGTCCTCGGCCCCGACATGACCATCACGGCGGGCAATGCGTCGCAGCTCAGCGACGGCGCGTCGGCATCGGTGCTGATGGAAGCGTCGCTGGCCGCGAAGAAAGGCCTGACCCCGCTCGGCCGCTATGTCGGCATGGCGGTCGCAGGCACCGAGCCCGACGAAATGGGCATCGGTCCGGTGTTCGCGATCCCGAAGCTGCTCAAGGCCAATGGCCTGACGATGGATGACATCGGCCTGTGGGAATTGAACGAGGCGTTTGCGGTGCAGGTGCTATACTGCGCCGACAAGCTGGGTATCCCGATGGACCTGCTCAACGTCAACGGCGGCGCGATCTCGGTTGGCCACCCTTACGGCATGAGCGGTGCACGCATGACCGGCCACGCGCTGATCGAGGGCAAAAGGCGCGGCGCGAAATATGTCGTCGTGACGATGTGCGTCGGCGGCGGCATGGGCGCGGCGGGGCTGTTCGAGGTTCTGTAGGGAACCTGACAGGCGGTTATCGGTTTCGTCTCCACCCCGAGTGTGGAGACGAAACGATGCCCGACGACGCCGAAATCAAAGCGAAATTCTGGAAAGCCCTGAAGTCCGACCGCACGATGATGTTGGGCTTGGCAGAAGGCGACGACGGTCATGCCCGCCCGATGACCGCGCAGGTCGAGGGCGATCCCAAGGACGGCGAAACCACTGGCCCGATCTGGTTCTTCACCTCGACCGACAACGCGCTCTACGGCCAGATTGGTGCACATAGCCGCGCGATGGCGCATTTCGTGTCGAAGGGCCACGACGTCTGGGCCACCGTCCACGGCGACCTGTCGACGACGCAGGACCGCGCGATCATCGACCGGCTGTGGAACCCCTATGTCGCCGCCTGGTACGAGGGCAAGGACGACCCCAAGATCGCGCTCATCCGGCTGGATGCCGAACAGGCGCAAATCTGGATCGACGCCTCAAGCATCGTTGCGGGTATCAAGATGCTGATCGGCATCGACCCGAAAGAGGATTACAAGGACAAGGTGGCGGAGGTGGCGCTCTGACGGCAACGCCGCCTAGACTGCGAGTTCGTCGATATCGGCTGCCCTGTCGCCCATGAGATAGCGTGCCCCCGCACCGCGTGACGCCGCTTTGTCATGTGCATTGTAGAGCGCGCATTTTTTGAGCGACAGGCAACCGCAGCCAATGCACCCGTCGAGCAGCTCGCGGGTGCGCGTGAGCGCATCGATCCGGGCATCGAGCTGACCCCGTAACTTTGCGCTGATCCGCCCCCAATCTGCCGCTGTTGGCGTTCGTCCCTGCGGCAAGTGATTGAGCTCACGTCCGATGGCCTCGATCGTCAAGCCAAGTTGCTGGGCAATGAGAATGAACGAAATGCGTCGGATGTCCGAACGGAAAAACCGGCGCTGCCCGCCACCGTTCCGCATTGGCGCAATCAGTCCTTTTTGCTCGTAGAAGCGGATGGCCGATACCGATGCGCCGGTACGCCCGGCCAGATCGCCGATGGTCAACAAGTCGCTGCAATGCATAACGAACCGTATCGCAGAATTTGCTTGACCTCAACTTAGGTTGAGGTTGCATCGAGTGGCCCGGCGCAGCGACTCCGCTGTCTGCAAGGAGCAAGATCGATGTCGGAAACATTTCTCGAACACGCGAACCTAACGGTGAGCAACCCGGCGACCACGTCCGCGATGCTCGAAGCCATCTTTGGCTGGAAACAGCGGTGGAGCGGGCCTGCGCGCGATGGTGGCACCACGATCCATTGCGGGGGTGTCAGCAGCTATCTCGCGCTATATACAGGCGCCGGCGGCATCCACGCAAATGCACGGTTCGAAGAGGGAGCGCCGCTGAACCATGTCGCAGTCGTCGTCGATGATCTCGACGAAACCGAACGGTGCGTGATCGCCAACGGCCTCACACCGTCCAGCCCGGAAAGTTACGATCCTGGGCGGCGCTTTTACTTCTTCGACCACGACAACATCGAATATGAGGTGGTCAGCTATACATGACCGAAGCCTCAGTCGTGCGCCGCGATCCACTCCTCGACCACTGGCGCGATCAGGGTGCGCCAGCGGGAGCCGTTGAAAATGCCGTAATGCCCCGCGCCGGGCGCCATGTGATATTTCTTCATGGCGTCGGGCAGGTTGGTCGAAATCTTGAGCGCGGCTTTGGTCTGACCCAGCCCTGAAATATCGTCGCGCTCGCCCTCGATCGCCAAAATGGCGATGTCGGTGATGGCGGCCGGATCGACGCGGGTGCCGCGGTGCATCATTTCGCCCTTGGGCAGCGAATGGCTCTGGAACACCGTTTCGATGGTCTGGAGGTAGAACTCCGCCGTCATGTCGCAGACACTGCGGTACTCCTCGTAAAACGCCTTGGCCGAATCCGCCGCGTCGTCGTCACCCTTCACTAGGTCTTTGAACATGGCGAAATGCGATTCCATGTGGCTGCCCAGATTCATCGACAGAAAGCCGGTGAGTTGCAGGAAGCCCGGATAGACCTTTCGCCCCGCGCCCGGATACATCACCGGCACGGTTTGAATCGCATTCTGCTGGAACCACGCGTGCGGCCGTTCTGTCGCCACATCATTGACGGCGGTCGGTGCCTCTCGCGTGTCGATGGGGCCGCCCATCATCGTCAGCGTCTTGGGGCGGTTGGGGTTCTTGTCCGCCGACATCACGCACGCCAGCGCATAGCAGGGCACCGACGGCTGGCAGACTGCGAGCATATGCGCGCCGGGACCGATATGGTCGAGGAACGCCGACAGATAATCGATATAGTCGTCGAGGTCGAAGCGCCCCGCGCTCAGCGGCACCTGCCGCGCGTCGCGCCAGTCGGTGATGTAAACGTCATGCTCGGGCAACATCCGCTCGACCGTCCCGCGCAGCAGCGTGGCGAAATGGCCCGACATCGGCGCGACGATCAGCAAGCGCGGCGCGCCTTCGACGCCCGCTTTGACGAACCGCTTGAGCTGGCCGAATGGCAGTTGCAACACGATTTCTTCGCGAACCGCCACCTCTTCGCCGTCCACCACCGTCGTATCCAGCCCGAACGCAGGCTTGCCGCGCGGCGCGGAGGCATGGGCGAAGACTTCGAGCGCGGAGGCCATCACCGGCGCACCCATATACGCCAACGGATTGGCCGGGCTTTGCAGCAATTCGGCAGACATGCTCGCCATCGCCGACGCGCCCGCCAGCCAGTTTTTCTGCATTTCGTAGGTGTTGTAGAGCATGTCGGTCGTGTTCCCTGTGGCGGCGTGTTATGCCGCATCGCCGCAATTGTGCAATGCACAATATGGCGATCTGCGTTGCTGATTGAGACGCATACCGAACGCTGCTAGGCGCTGACGCTATGGCTATACCAACCGCAGACCTGCCCCCAAAAAGCCGCAAAATCGGCAATCTCAAGATGATCTGGCGCATCGCGTCGAACTATCCGGCGCAGATCGCGGGCGCGGCCATTTCGCTATTGATAGCGGCAGCGGCGACGTTGGGCGTGCCCTACAGCTTCAAGCTCATCATCGACCGGGGTTTTCTCAGCGGATCAGGCGATGTGTCGCGCTGGTTCGAGTATCTGCTGATGCTGGTCGTCGTCATGGCGATCGCCACGGCTCTGCGGTTCTATTTCGTGTCGTGGCTTGGCGAGCGGGTCGTCGCCGATCTGCGGATTGCCGTGCAGGCCAATCTGCTGCGCCTGTCCCCCAGCTATTTCGAGGAAAACCGCCCGTCAGAGATCGCGTCGCGGCTGACGGCGGACACGACGGTCATCGAACAGGTCGTCGGCACCACGACTTCGGTCGCGCTGCGGAACATCGTCATGTCGGTAGGCGGTATTGGCGTGCTGCTCTATCTGTCGCCCAAGCTGGCCGGACTGATGCTGTTTGCCATCCCCGCCATCCTCGTGCCGATCATCTTCCTCGGTCGCAAGGTCAGGACCGTATCGCGCAGCAGCCAAGACCGCGTGGCCGATGTCGGCGCGATGGTCGACGAGGTGCTGGGCGCGATGAAGATCGTACAAGCCTTCGGCCAAGAAAGCCGCGAAAGCACGCGCTTCATCGGTGCGGTCGAGGACGTCTTCGGCGTTGCCAAACGCCGCATCGGCCTGCGCGCGGTGATGACGGCCATCGTCATCTTCCTGATGTTCGCGTCGATAACGGCCGTCATCTGGCAGGGCGCGCTCGACGTGCAAGCGGGCAATATGACCGGCGGGACGATTGCGGCATTCGTACTCTATGGCGGCCTCGTCGCAGGGTCGTTCGGCGCGCTTGCTGAGGTCTATGGCGACGTGCTGCGCGGCGCGGGGGCAGCGGGACGGCTGGGCGAATTGCTCAACGAGGAACCGGGCATTGCGGCTCCAGCAAACCCGGTGAAGATGCCCGAGCCGCCACAGGGCCGCGTGACGTTCGACCATGTCACGTTCCGCTATCCAACGCGGCCCGAGGTCAGCGCGCTCGACGATTTCTCGCTCGATATCGCGCCGGGAGAAACCGTCGCCGTCGTCGGACCGTCGGGCGCGGGCAAGACGACGTTGTTCCAGCTGATCCAGCGCTTCTACGACCCGGCATCCGGGACAGTCAGCATCGATGGCGTCGCGCTGCCCGCGACCGATCCCGCTTGGGCGCGGGCACGCATCGCCATGGTGCCGCAGGAAACGGTGATCTTTGCCGCCTCCGCGCGCGACAATCTGCGCTATGGGCGCTGGGACGCAAGCGACAACGAATTGTGGGCGGCTGCCGAGAACGCCAATGCGGCGGAGTTCCTGAAGAAACTGCCGGAGGGACTCGATACCTTCATGGGCGAAGGCGGCGCGCGTTTGTCCGGCGGACAGCGCCAGCGGTTGGCAATTGCGCGCGCGATCCTGCGCGATGCGCCGATCCTGTTGCTCGACGAGGCGACCTCGGCGCTCGATGCCGAAAGCGAGCGGCTGGTGCAGGACGCGTTCGACCGGCTGATGCACACCCGCACCACTATCGTCATCGCGCACCGTCTGGCGACTGTGCGCGCCGCTGACCGCATTGTCGTGATGGACGGGGGACAGATCGTCGAACAGGGCACCCACGACCAGCTCGCGCGCTCCGGCGGGTTGTACGAGCGGCTGGCGCGGTTGCAGTTTCAGGGGCTGGTGGCTTAGGGCTTCGGCTTGCGGAGTCGCCGGAAAAGCCGACGCGCGCTGAGGGCTTCGAACATTTCGTCCGGTCCCTCGGGGTCGAGCACTTCATGGTCGGCGAGCCATGCCTCGACGCCTGCGAGGTCGGGCACTTCATAGGGCGCCAGCGTGCGTCCGTTGCCGCGTAGCTGCTCTATGGCGTGAATCAGCGAACCGGTGTCGGCAATCGTCGCCTTGACGACTGCCGGATCGACGCCGAGATGTTCGGCAACCAGGTCATCGCGCAGGGCCGTTATCGCCGCAGCAACTTCTTCGCGCCCGTCCGCCTCAACGATCACATCGCACTCGGAATCGAGCCGCATCGAGCGGTTATTAAGGTTTGCCGATCCAATCCGCAGCTGGGTATCGTCGATGAAAGCAATTTTGGCATGGACATAGATTGCCGCGCCGCCAGCCGTCACCGGATGGTACATCCGCAGGCGTCCGTGCCGGTCGTGACGGCGGAGGGTCTCCATCAGACGCGCCCGCGCCGAATCCATGGCAATGGGTTCGAGCCATCCCTGCGCCGTGTCGGGATTGACGATGACGATCTCGGGACCATCGGCTTCGTCGAGGCGGCGGGCGATAGCCTCGGCGACTTTGCGCGATGCGAAATACTGGCTTTCGAGGTAGATCGTCCGGCGGGCCGCTCCGATCTGGGCGACGAACAGCGCCTCGATTTCGTGTGCTGCGGGATAGTCGGTCAGCTCGGGCAAGGTGCGAGCAATACCGACATCGATATCACTGAATTGCGGGTCGAGCGCATCAGGCCAGATATCGGTCGCGCCTTCGACGGGGTCGAGCGTCGCGCCGGTCGCGCGCGTCCAGCGGTGGCGGCAGAGTTCGGCAAGTGCCGTTGCCGCCGGACCCGACAGCGCCGACGTCGCGTCATGCCAAGGCTCATAGGGCTGCCCACCCGGGCGGCGGCGGCCGGGATCGTCGTCGCGGTGCGCGCGGGTGTCCCAGCGGTCGCCGGTCATGTCGATGCCGCCGCAAAACGCGAACCGGTCGTCGATCGAAACTAATTTCTGGTGGTGCGACGCAGCGGGCGGGTGCGCGCCGTCGAGCTTGGTATGGATGCGCGGGTGGCGCATCCATTTGAGCACGGTGAAGAACGTCGAACCGCGACCGAGCGTCTTGAGCGCGCCCGTGTCCCAGCGCAGCAGATAGAGGTCGAGCGCGGGACGTCGCTCGACCAGCCAATAGAGAAAGTCACCGACGCTTTCCGGTTCGCCCGGCAGTCGTTCCCCATCGGTCAGGTGGATGCGCGCGTCGAAGTCCCAGCCGACCAGCATGATCCGGCGCTCGGCCTTGAGGAGAGCATCGCGGGCGTGCCGGAAATAGTCGTCGGCATCGACGATCACCGCCATCCGCTCGGCGCGGGCGATACGCCATACAGTGTCGCCTTCGCGCAGGATGGTCATCGGATGGTGGTGCGCTTTGCAGCGGAAGAGAGCAAGATGCGCGGACGGAAATACGCTGAAACGCAAACGGCGCGGCAAAGCCGCGCCGTCGTCGGTCCTCGCTGAGCGAGGCAGTCCGGGCTAGCCGCGTGCCGAAAATAGCTTCCGCTATTTTCAGGGCGTAGCGTCGCCCTACTTACTAAAGTTGGCGTATTTCTCGTTGTCGACAAAGCCAACCTTGGTCACTTCCGACTTTTTTACCACCGCCAGCATCTCATCGACGCGGGCATAGCGGGCATAGGGGTCGGGCTGGATGTGCAGCTCGGGTTCGACCGGCAATGCCTTGGTCTGGTCGAGATAATTCCGCAACGTCGCGAGATCGATCGGCGATCCATTCCAGGTAATGTTGTTCTGCGTATCGACAGAAACGACATTCTTGTCGGGCTTGATGGTAATCGGCGGCGGGTTGGGATTGTTCACCGGCAGGTTGATCTTCACCGCATGGGTCTGGATCGGGATGGTGATGATGAACATGATGATGAGAACGAGCATGACGTCGATCAACGGCGTCGTGTTCATTTCCATAATCGGTTCGCCGTCGTCTTGACCTGTACTCATTGCCATAACGAAACTTCTTCCTTCAAAGTGACGCGCACGCCCGGAAAACGGCTCAGAAGCGTGTCGTGCCGCCCGCAGGAGGCTCGGAAATAAAGCCGACCTTCTGGAAACCGGCCAGCTGCATGTTATAGATTGCGCCGCCGATGCACATGTACGGCGTGTTTACGTCGCCGCGGATATGCGCTTCGGGGAGTTCGATGCCGGGCGCATTGACGCCACCCTGTTTCTCGATTTCGAGTTCCAGCTTGGCAACGGCCCGCTTCAGCAACTCGGTCGAATCGACGCGCGTCAGGTTCCAGTAAACCTCGCAGGTGTTATTGCCCGGTCCGCCACGGATCGACAGCGACACGTTCTCGGGCTTTGTCGTTGTGGGATCGAAGCGCACATTGGGAAGCGTGATCTTCACCGACTGTACCACGACGGGCACGGTGATCAGGAAGATGATCAGCAGCACGAGCATGATGTCCACCAACGGCGTCGTGTTGATTTCCGACATCGGCTTGTCGTCGCCGTCTTCCTCGCCGCCTACACTCATAGACATAGTTGTTAATCCTGTCGGTAAAATCGGCGGGCGACAGCCGCTGCTGCCGCCCGGAGTGTCGCTCGATTAAGCCTTGGCAGGTGCCGGCTTGGCCGGGGCCGCCTTTGCCGCAGAGCGCGCCACGAGCGGCTTCACAGCGCCGTTCGACGACATGTAAGCCTGGATGTGGTTGACGAACGCCGCCATGTGCTCCGAGATCGCCTTGTTGCGCGCCTGCAGCCAGTTATAGGCAAGCACGGCCGGAACGGCGACGCCCAGACCGATGGCGGTCATGTACAGCGCCTCACCGACCGGCCCTGCGACGGTATCGATCGAGGCCTGTCCAGCCGCACCGATCTTCACCAGCGCGGTCAGGATGCCCATGACGGTACCGAACAGCCCGACGAACGGCGCCGTCGAACCGACCGTAGCGAGGAACGACAGGCCGCCCTTCAGCTTCGATTCGATGGCGAGCCGCGTGCGCGTCATGACCACCGCAGTCCAGTCATGCTGGTCCTGAGCGTCGGAAAGCAGATTATGCTGCTCTTGGGCACGCAGGCCATCGTCGACGATCTGGCGATAGGGCGTATCCTTCTCGAGCTTGGCAGCGCCTTCCTGAAGCGACGAACTGTTCCAGAAAGCGGCACGGACCTGTTCGCCCTGCTTCATGACCTTCTGCTGCTCCCACAGCTTCACGAAAAAGATGAACAACGTGCCGACCGACATAAGCACCATGATGCCGAAGGTAATGATCGTGACAGGGCCGCCTTCCTTGAGGGCGGGGAGGAGGCCGTATTCGGCTCCGGCAGGGGCAGCGCCAGCGGCGGCAGCAGCGATTTCGATAAGCATATGATTTCTTCCCTATGAACTATGTGCGTTGGTTATCGGATGGGCCGCTGTGGCCCGGTTGGCTGGATTACTTCTGGATCTGCCACCTGAAGCGGCCCGAGTAGGACGACGAAATTGCTGTCCCGCCCGCATCTTTGGCCGGATTGAACCGCGCACGGCGAGTCAACAGGCGGCAGGCCGTATCGTCTAACAGTGACGACCCGCTCGACCCGGTCACCGAACAGCCCGTGACCCGACCATCGGGGCCGACGGCGAGCGAGAAACCGGTAACACCTTCGACACCATCACGCTGCGCCGACGGCGGATAATCGTCGTTCGTCACCCAGCTGCCCGGGCTGCCACGCGGTGTCAGTTTGACCGCAACCTGCGGTGGCGCAGGTGGTGTTATGACCGGCGCGGCGGGCGCGGGCACATAGACCGGCGGCGGCGTCGGCTGTGACACGATGACCGACGGTGGCGGCGGCGTGTTGGTCTGAACCAGCGGCGGTGGCACAACCGGCGGCGGCGGCAGCTTGGTGTCCGGCGGCGGCGGCGGCGGCAAGGGCTTGGGCGGCGGTGGCGGCGTCTTGACGTCGATCACCTCGAGTTCGGTCAGCTTCTTCTTCACAACCTCATAGCCACCGTTGAGCATGGCATAAAGGCCAAGCGCGTGGATGAGTATGACGAGGATGATCGACCAGACGCGCGATTGCGACATCGGTTTCGGGTCAGTGTAGGCCATTCAGCTCTTAAACTCCCTCCAACTCAATTCCCGAGGGACAACGACACACCGGCTTTTACCTGATGCGCCCGAACCCTGATGTTCCGCCGGTGCGCGACCCTGCGACCGGATGAACGGGCAAAGTCTATCGATGAGCCGTGCGCGGCGCAATCGCCTTTTCCCCCCCAATCGCTTAGGTGGCTAAAGACTGTGATAACGAGGTTTCATTGATGCGATTCCATTTATTCGACCGCGCAAAGCTATCGCCGATCTACATGGCGACTCTTGCAATCGTTTTCGGCACTGCGCCCCTAACTGGCGGAAAAGCGGCAGTTTCTGCGCCGTTACCGATTGGGTCACCAGCTGACAAATGGAACTTTGCCGATGTCGCCGACCTGTTCCTCGCCGCCCCGGTTGTGGCCTCCGCTCGCATTGTCGAAGCTATCCCAGTGCCGCAGTCAGCTAATACACCGAATCGCCCTTCAACGATTCGTTACTATCTGGTTGCCGATGTCGTGGCCCTGATTCGCGGCACCGGCGGGGTGTCGCCACGCGTCAGCTGGATCGCCGATATGCCGCTCGATTCGCGGGGCAAGCTGCCCAAGCTGAAAAAGCTGCAAGTCCTGCTCGCGGCACTGCCCGTGGCCGGTCGCCCCGCCGAACTGCGCCTGGCCGCGCGCGATGCCATGGTGCCGTGGAGTGCAGCGCTCGAAGCGCGCGTCCGTAGAGTCATCGCCAGCGGCCTCGCCGCAGATGCCCCGCCGCGAGTCACCGGCATCAGCAGCGCGTTCCACAGCCCCGGCAATCTGCCGGGTGAGGGCGAAACCCAGATTTTTCTGACCACCGACATCGCACAGCCGGTGTCGATCAACGTGCTGCGCCGTCCGGGGCAAGCAACGAGCTGGGCAGTATCGCTCGGCGAAATCGTTGATGAAGCAGCGCGGGCACCGGCGCGCGATACATTGGGTTGGTACCGGCTGGCGTGTTTCCTGCCACGCGCCCTGCCAGCGGCAGCAGTGGCAGAGCTGTCAGAGAGCGATGCAACGGCTGCGCGGGGGGATTATGGTTTTGTGATCGAGGCGATGGGGCCGTGCACTCGAGTGCGGGGCTAAAGGTTTACGAAGTCCCGCTCGAAACTCTTTAGGCTCGCGCCACCGTCTACGAACAGCGTCTGCCCCGTCACGCTGCCCGCGCCCGCCAGAAACACGACCGCATCGGCAATATCGGCAGGTGAAGGTAGCAGGTCGAGGGGCATAGCGGCAGCAATGCGTTCCATCAGCGCCGCGTCATAATCAGCCGTTGGCAAAGTAAGCCCCGGTGCGACCGCATTCACCCGCAGGCGCGGGGCGAGCGAAACTGCCAGCGACCGTGTTGCCGACGCCAATGCCGATTTCGACAGGCCATAGCTGAACTGATCGGGCACCGGATTACGGATGCGCTGGTCGATTATGTTGACGACGCAGCCCTGCCCGCTCGCCCGATACAGTGCCAGCGCCAGCGCCACGGGTGCCGCCGCGTTGATGGCATGGTGCGCGGCGATATCGGCAGCGGTCGCTGTGGCTGCCGTATCATCGAAGAAGCGTGAGGCGTTGTTCACGAGCAGATCGGGGGTCTTGCCGAAATGCTTCGCCACTGCGGGGATCAGTCCTTCGACAGCGGCACTGTCGGCGAGGTCGGCAACGAAGCCATGCCAGATGGTGCCGTGCGTCGCGAATGCCTCCGCCAGTGCCGCATCGGGTGCGGCATCGTGTGCGCCGTGGACCGCCAGGGTCCAGCCATCCGCCGCCAGCCGCGCCGATATCGCCGCGCCGAGCCGCCGGTGGCCGCCGGTGACCAAAGCGAGTTTCACTTCCGATACCGGACGCGGCGGATGCCGATGGCCTCGCCGTTTTCGCTCAGCGCGAGCTTGACGATGGCGACTTCGACCCGCGCGACGCGGGTGTCGCCATACATCAGGGTTTCGGCAATATGGTCGGCGACGGCCTCGACCAGCTTGAAATGCACCCCCGGCGGCAAAGCGGCGGTCGCGGCGTGTTTCAGGTCCATATAGTTTGTTGATGCCGCCAGCGGCGTTTCGGGATCGAACCGGTCGGGCGCATCGAGATCGACTGTGATCGAAATCCGTAATGGTTGCGGCAGATGCGTCTCCTCCGAAAAAATACCGGTCAGCACCGGCACTTCGAGATCATGGACGCAAAGCTGGAGAAGGTCGTTCATCGCGCGCTCCCTAGCCGCGCTTTCAATTCACGCAAAGGCCGTTACAGGCCCGCGTCCCATGACAATACGCCTTGCCCCCTTGGTCGATGCCAACCCGGCCACAATCGAAAATCTGCTCGACGATGCCTTCGGGACCGACCGCCATGCGCGCACCGCCTACCGGATTCGCAGCGGGATGCCGGTAATCGACGCGCTGAGCTTTGCCGCTTTCGCCAAAGTTTCGGGGGATGATGTGCTCGTCGGCACGATTCAGAGCTGGCCGGTCGCGGTTGGCGAAGTGCCGCTCGTGCTGGTCGGGCCGGTTGCCGTCGCACCCGCGCACCAACGCTCGGGGATCGGACGGATTCTCATGACCAAGCTGATCGAGGCCGCGCCCGAAACGCCGATGGCGATGATCGGCGACCCCGAATATTATGGGCGGTTCTTCGGCTTTACCGCGGACGTGACCGGAGGGTGGGACGTCCCCGGCCCGGTCGAGCGCCACCGGTTGCTCGCGCGCAACGCGAGGCATCTGCCGCGTTCAGGTGCGCTCGGCCCATCACACAACTTCGTCTCCCCGGACTTGATCCGGGGTTGGGCTTCTTCTTCCGTCGCGGTGTAGAGAAAGAGAAGCCTAGGCCCGGATCAAGTCCGGGCTGACGTGTTGGAATGAAGCACGCTATCCCCTAAGCCGATTCCATGCCGATGGACGCCTTGCCCGACTTTGCGACGATGTCGTTGACCGATGTTGTCAAGGCGCTCGCCGAAAAGCGCCTGCTCCCCGTAGAGGACTGGCACCCCACGCATTGCGGCGACAGCGAGATGCGGATCGCGCGCGACGGGACATGGTTCCACCAAGGTTCCCCCATCGGCCGCGTCGAAATGGTGCGGCTGTTCTCGACGATCCTGCGGCGCGAGGCCGATGGCGGCTATGTGCTGGTCACGCCGGGCGAAAAGCTTGACATTGTTGTGGACGACGCACCGTTCGTGGCGATTGAGGTGAAGAACGAGGGGGCGGGCAGCGACCGGTCGCTCGCGTTCCGGCTCAACACCGGCGATCTCGTTGTCGCGGGGCCGGAACACGGCTTGCGTTTCGAAGATCGCGATGACGGGCCACACCCCTATCTGCACGTGCGCGGCGGGCTGGAGGCGCTGGTCGCACGGTCGGTCTATTACGAGCTGGCCGAAATGGCGCTCGACGACGGGGCCGACCCGCCGGGGGTGTGGAGCGGCGGCGCATTTTTTGCGATGGCTGCATGAATTTGGCTGCGCGGCTGCGTGCCAGCCTGTCCGCGACCGCAGACGCTCCCGTGCCGTTCGCCAACGACATGCGTCGGGCAGCGCTTGGGCCGGGGACGCCTGCTGCCGTTCTAATCGCGATCACCGACCGGCCCGAGCCGGGGCTGATCCTGACGCAACGGCCCGATACGATGCGGCATCACGCGGGGCAGGTCGCCTTTCCCGGCGGGCGGGTAGATCCCGGCGATAATGATGCCGTCGCGGCAGCTTTGCGCGAGGCAGAAGAGGAAGTCGAACTGCCCCGGAGCGCGGTCGAGCTTATCGGCACGCTCAGCCCGTATCGCACGATTACGAGTTACGACATCGTCCCCGTGCTCGGCGTGATCGCCCCCGATTTGCCGCTTGTCCCGCATGTGCGCGAAGTCGCCGATGTGTTCGAAGTGCCGCTGGGCTTTGTGCTCGACGCGGCGAACCACGGCACGCAGACAGTGATGTTCGAGGGCGACGAACGGACGTATATCGAGATTATGTGGGGGCAACGACGCATCTGGGGCGCGACAGCGGCAATGCTGGTCAATTTGTCGGCGCGGCTGAAAATGATGGAACGGCAATGGTGATGCTGCCTAATGCTGACTGGCGCGCGCAACCCGGGTTAGCTGCATTGATCGAAGCACTGGGCGGGCCGTCCGAGGCGCGGCTGGTCGGCGGCGCAGTGCGCGACGGGCTGCTCGGGCTGCCAGTCAGCGATATCGATGTGGCGACGCGGTTGCTGCCCGAGTCGGTGATGGCGCGGTTGCGCGCAGCGGGGATCAAGGCAGTGCCGACCGGCCTCGCACATGGAACCGTCACTGCCGTCACCGAAGGCGGACCGGTCGAAGTCACGACGCTACGCCGCGATGTCTCGACCGACGGACGCCACGCCGAAGTCGCGTTCAGCGACGACTGGCAGGAAGACGCCAGCCGCCGTGACTTCACAATCAACGCGCTCTACGCCGACCCGGTCACGGGGGAGGTGTTCGACTGGTTCGGCGGGCTGGCCGATCTCGACGCGCGACGGGTGCGCTTTATCGGCGACCCGCTGACCCGCATTGCCGAGGATCACTTGCGTATCCTGCGCTTCTTCCGCTTCCACGCGCGATTCGGGCAGGGCGCACCCGATGCGGCGGCGCTAGCGGCATGCACTGCGCGGGCGAACGACCTGATGGCGCTAAGCCGCGAGCGCATTGCAGCGGAATTGCTGAAACTGTTGGCGGCAGAAAATCCTGTGCCAGCGGTGCGCGTGATGATCGAACACGGTATCTTCGCGCCCGTCCTGCCTGAGATTGTCGATGCCGCGCCGCTCGAAACCCTGATCGCGCGCGAAGCGGCGGCGCAGGTCGCGGGCGACCCCGTGCGGCGGCTCGCAGCACTGATCGAGCCCGACCCGGCGCTGGCCCGCGATATCGGCGCTCGGCTCAAGCTGTCGAACCACAATGTCCGGCGACTGGTGACAGCGGCTTCACGCGCGACCGGTCGCCCCAATGCGCTGGCCTATCGCCACGGGCTGGAAAGTGCCGTCGATCTGATCCTGCTCGGCGACGGGTCGGTTGCGGCGCTAGGGGTACTAAAGGGCTGGCAGCGCCCACAGCTCCCGCTCGGCGGCGGCGCGCTTATTGCGCGTGGCCTCGCGCCCGGGCCGATTGTCGCGCAGACGCTGTCGAAAATCGAAGCGCGCTGGGTCAATGCTGGCTTCCCGGATGGTCCCGTGCTCGACGCCATTGTCAGCGAAGAGCTCAGCCGAGCGACGTAACCGCGAAGGCAAGCGCCGCTTCGGGCGGCAGCGGGCGGCTGAAGTGATACCCCTGCCCCGTCGTGCACCCAAGTGCCGCCAAAGTCCGCGCCAGTTCGGGCGTTTCGATCCCCTCCGCCGTCGTCGCCATGCCCAGGGCTTGGGCGAGACTGAGGATTGCCCGCACAATCGCAATCCGGTCGGGGTCGCCCAGCATATCGGTCACAAAACTCTGGTCGATTTTGAGCACATCGATGGGCAGCTTCTGCAAGGACGCGAGGTTCGAGAAACCCGTCCCGAAATCGTCCATCGCCACCTGCGCGTCGCACGCCTTCAGCGCCTCGAGCATACGGCCTGCACGTTGGGGATCGCTGACAATGACACCTTCGGTCAACTCGATCGATAGCCGGTGGCCCGATAGCCGGTGAGTGGCGAGTGCATCGGCGACCATTGCCGCCACATCGTCACGGGCAACCTGAATCGGCGACAGATTAACGCCGATATATAGGGGAAGCTGACGCGCAGCGGTCACGTCCCATGCCGCCAGCGTCCGCAGCGCCCGGTCGAGCGCCCAGCGCCCGAGCGGCACGATCAGCCCGCAATCCTCGGCCACCGCGATGAACTCGTTGGGCGAGATCGCACCATCGGGATGCTCCCAGCGCGCGAGCGCCTCGAACCCGGTGATTTTGCCGCTCGCCAGCGAAAACAGCGGCTGGAACGCGAGCGACAGTTCGTCGCGGTCGATGGCGCGGCGCAACTCGGTTTCCATCATGAACCGCCGTCGCGCGGCGTCGAGCGCGGCGGGTTGGTAGACTTCGACCCGCCTCGACAGCTTCGCTGCCTTCAACGCGATCTGGGCATGGCGGAACAGTTCTTCGGCATCATCGCTATCGCCGCAGTCGGTGGCGAGCGCGCAACCAATGGCGCAATCGATCTTGATTTCGAAATCGGACAGGCGGAACGGCTGGGTCAGCGCCGCTTCGACGCGGCGGGCGATGTGCAGCACGTCGCCCGGACCGTCGTCGAGCCGTACCGCAATGGCAAACTCGTTTGCGCCGGTCCGCCCGAGCAGGTCGGACCCGCGCAACTGGCTCAGCAACCGGCGCGCAACGGTGATGATGAGCTCGTCGCCCCCCAGCGACCCCATGCATTCGTTGACCCGGCTGAACCGCGCCAGATCGATCAGGACCAGCGCATAGCTGTCGGCACCGTCGTCGGCGATCCGCAGTTCGAGACCTTCGACGAAGCCCGCTCGGTTGGCGAGGCCCGACAGCGGGTCGGTGAGCGTCTGGCGGCGCAGAGATTCGCCCGCACGCACTTCGCCGGTACGTTCGAGCAACGTCACGAGCACGCGCCGCCCAAAGTCCGACTTCGGCGTCACCGGCGAAATCGCGACGGTGTAATAGCGCCCGTCGACCAACCCGCCGTCGCGCCATTCGAATTGTTCGCCGTTGCTTTCGCCCGACAAGACGCGCTTGGCGACGTCGGACGCGCCGACGCGGGTCAGCAGGTCGTCGGTTTGTGTGCCGCGCGGCTGTGCAGCGCGTGAAAATGCTGCGTTCGACGCGACGATCTTGAGCAACCGGCCGGAAGCCCCGACCACAGCCGCAGGCACGGGAAGCGCGTCAAGATAAGCCTGTCGCTCGACGACATACGCCGACCGGTCGACACCGGCAGCAACCGGCGTGTCCTCGGGGGGCGATTTAGCCTTTATGCGGAGGGCGACCTTCACCGGACAGCCCTATGTCACAAAGCGTTAAATCGCCCTGAAGGGTAGCTACCGTAGCGCGCTTAGAACTTGTTATCTCGCGGGAACCCGGTTGGAGGCGAGCGCCCGATGGCTCCGCGCGCGGCGCGCCACGGCATCAGGTCGGTTTCGGAGCGCGTCCGCCCGCTGTCGCCGCCCATCGCCCAGCTCAGCCCTTCGGCGAGCACGATAGTTTTGGCGTCGGTCAGGCTGCCGTCGCGGAATTTCTGGAGCTGAACCCCTTGCCCACGCCCCATTTCGGGCAGTTCGGACAGCGGAAAGACCAGCAGCCGCCGGTTGTTGCCGATGGTCGCTACGGCATCGTCACTTGCGCCGATGGGCCGCACCACAGCGAGCGTAGCGCCGGGACGCAAATTGACGACCTGCCGCCCTTTGCGGGTCTCGGCAATGATCTCGGCGACCTTGGCAATGAACCCGCGCCCGTCGGTCGCCGCAAGCAACAACCGGGTCTCGGGGCGCGCTGCCAGCATCTGCACGATGCCCGTTTCGCCCGGCAGATCGACCATCAGCCGCACCGGCTCGCCGAATCCGCGTCCGCCAGGGAGTTTGTCGCCGCCGAGTGTGTAGAACCGCCCGTCGGCGGCTGCGACAACGATCTTGTCGGTGGTCTGCGCGTGAAGCGCGAAAGCGGGGCCGTCGCCTTCCTTGAATTTTGACATATCGGCACTGCCAAGGTCGGCATGGCCCTTGAGCGCGCGGATCCAGCCTTTTTGCGAGAGGATGACCGTGATCGGCTCGCGCTCGATCATCGCGTCGAGCGGGATATCGCGCGGCGGGGCTGCTTCTTCGACAGTGGTGCGGCGTTTGCCCAGCAGCGTCTCGGGCGCATAGCGGGTGCGAAGCCCCGCCAAATCCTTTTTCAGCCGCGTCTTCTGCCGCGCGGGGCTTTCGATCAGCGCGACCAAATCGGCGCGCTCCTTGGCCAGCTTCTCGCGCTCCGATTTCAGTTCCATTTCCTCGAGCCGCCGCAACGAACGCAGCCGCATGTTGAGGATCGCCTCGGCCTGCCGGTCGTTCAGCGCGAATTCGGCAATCATCACCGGTTTCGGCTCGTCCTCGGTGCGGATGATCTCGATCACGCGATCAAGGTTGAGGAACGCGATGATATAGCCGTCGAGCAATTCCGTACGGTCATCGATCTTGCCGACGCGGTGCTGTGCGCGGCGGACCAGCACTTCGATCTGGTGAACGAGCCAGGCCTCGAGCACCGCCTTCAGGCTCATCACCCGCGGTGTGCGGTCGGCCCCGAGCACATTCATGTTGAGTGGCACGCGCACTTCGAGTTCCGACATCCGGAACAGGCTTTCCATCAGGACATGCGGGTCGACGGCGCGGCTGCGCGGTTCGATGACGAGCCGGATTTCGGAATCGCTCTCGTCGCGGACATCGGCCAGAATCGGCAGTTTCTTGTCGTTGACCAGCGCGGCCAGCGCCTCGATCAGCTTGCCCTTTTGCACGCCGTACGGGATTTCGGTGACGACTGCGATCCAGGTGCCACGCCCCTGATCCTCGACCGACCAGCGCGCCCGGACCCGGAACCCGCCGCGCCCGGTTGCATAGGCCTGTGCGATCAGCGCGGGCGGATCGACGATCAGCCCGCCGGTCGGAAAGTCCGGCCCCCGCACGAACTGCAAAAGCTCGGCATCTTCGGCATTCGGCGTGTCGATCAGGTGTGTTGCGGCGTCGATGACTTCGGCGACATTATGCGGCGGAATGCTGGTCGCCATGCCGACCGCGATCCCGCTCGCGCCGTTCGCCAGCAGGTTCGGGAACAGCCCGGGGAAGATTTCGGGCTCTTCCTCTTCGCCGTTGTAGGTCGGCTTGAAATCGACCGTCCCGTCGTCGAGGCCCGCCATCAAGTCGATCGTCGCCTGCGTCAGCCGTGCCTCGGTGTAACGATAGGCAGCGGCATTATCGCCGTCGATGTTGCCGAAATTGCCCTGCCCGTCGACGAGCGGATAACGCAGCGCGAAGTCCTGGGCGAGGCGGACCATGGCGTCATAAACCGACTGGTCGCCATGCGGATGGTACTTGCCGATGGTATCGCCGACCACGCGCGCGCATTTCTTGTACGCTTCGTTCGGCGACAGTTTGAGCAACCGCATCGCCCATAACAGGCGGCGATGCACCGGCTTCAACCCGTCGCGCAGATCGGGCAGCGACCGCGCGGTGATCGTCGACATCGCATAGACCAGATACCGGTCGCTGAGCGCAGTATCGAACGGGGCATCGACGATGAGGTCGAAGGGGTCGGCGTCGTCGCGGGTGTCAGTCATTACCCGCCACCTAACAGCGGCTTTTCGTTTAGGCGATAGGGCGTCGTCCCCGGTCGAACACCGAAACCAGATGCGGCATCAGCATATGGGGGACCGTGAGGATCGACAGCGTCACAAAGCTGGCGACAATCGCCGCTTCGCCCGCCGACGCTGCAGCCCGATGCCCAAAAATGAGTGCCGATATTCCCAGTGCTGCCAGCGTCACGACTGCGATCTCCAGCGCCCGACGCTTACGCGATCCGCCGTCCAAGCTCTTGAGCGTCGCAGCGAGGTGCGTTGGCGAGTGCGACAGGCAAAAGAACAGCGCAAAGCCGATAATCGGCGGCAGCAGGGCCATGCCGAGGAGTGACATCGCGGTTTCAACGGCTTTCGTGCGGCAATCTAAGAGGCCTATCCCGACAAAAGCCGCAGTAAGAGCGACCGGCGCGACGAGGATGCCCACCTCCATCCATATCGCCGATGCTGGAACGCCGGTTAGCCGAATATAGATATCGCCGACTTCGGCGCGATGGAGGAACACGGGTGCCGTTAGCATCGCGACTGCTGTGCCGACGGCAAAAAACGAGGGCAGGGTATCGCGCCAGTCCTCGGCGAAATGGATGCAGGCAAGGACTAGGAACACCCCGAGCGCGAGCGCAGGCGCGATGCGCCACGCAAGATACATTGCTGCGGCGCACCCCAGGTAAAGCAGGATGACGGCAACCGTCCGGCGCACGCCCGCACGCGCAGCATTGCCCAAGAGCGCAATGTCGAGGCTGCCGTGCGGCAGACCGAAGAGCAGCAGCGCAAGACACGCGATCGTCGTGGCGACCGAACCATTTAAGGGAAAGCCGCCCGCATCGAGACAGAGCGCGATGCCAAGCACGGCAGCAAGCCCAGCCTGTCGCACAGAAAAACGATCGGGCGAGGCCGCAAAGCCCCGCCCGATCTCTGGCGCGTCCGATTGTGCGACCCGAAGCGCCATAGCGGTTAGCTGGCGCGGACCGGGGTGCCGTATTCGGCTTCCGACTTGCGCACGGCGATGATGTAAATGAGGACCCCAACGCCCGCCTTCGCGATGATGTCGGCAATCGTATAGCCGACCTGTACGCCGGTCACGACGCTTCCGCCGCTCAGGTTTGTGTAGGGGATCATGTAAACGATGGGGTAAAAGCCCCATGACGCGAAAGTCAGCAACCGCGCCTTCTTCACCAACTCGCGGACGTTGGCAGGCTGGCGCTCGATCGACTCGCCCAAACCCTTGAAGAGCTGAAACATCACATAGGCGAACGGGATCGCCGACAGCGTGCCCCAGATCGCACGGGTTGTGTTGTCGGTCGCGATTTCGCCCGGATAGCCGAGGATCACCATCAGCGCTGCGGCCGAACCAAGCTTGATCGACAATGACATCGTCTTGTCTTGCGACAGGCGCATCACGAGCACGAGTTCGATGAGCAGCAATGGCACAGTCAGCAGCCAGTCGACGTAACGATAGGCATCGTTGAACGCGACGTTGGTCGAGGTAACGACACCATCGGCGAGGCCGTAAGCGGCGTTCCAGCTCTCAAAAATGCGGAAATAATGATACGCCGCAATCGCGCACACCAGTCCCGAAATCGTTAGCGCCGTTTTATAGGCGGGGCCAACCTGCGACCGGCCAAGCCACAGGAACAGGGTCGCCGCCGCCATCGTGGCGAAGGTGAACGAAAAGGCGTTGTAAACGAGCGAAAACTGCCCGGCAGTCAATTGAGTCATCGGTCACTCCAGTCAGGGCGATTGCGGCACACGGCCGGTCGCGCAACACATCGTGAGCGGTGCTGGCCGGCCAAGGGGGGCCAAGCCGGCCAGCACCCCTGCGCAGGGAGACGGAGAGACGGGTCGTCCGCAGGGTGCTCACAAGCGGTCAAGTGCGCCCGAAAAGAGGTGACAGCTATACGGACTTTAGGCCGTAGTCAGAGCCCGGCTTCGACCGCGATCCTGATAGCATCGGCGATATTTGCCGTACCGAGTTTCTGGAACAACAGCGACCGGTGCATCTTGACGGTCTTTTCGCTGAGGGACAATTGCCAGGCGATCTGCTTGCTGCGGTATCCAGCGGCAATCCGCTGCAAAACTTCGCGCTGGCGTGGCGACAGTGTTTTGACCACGGCAACTGCGTGCGCGTGGCGTGCAGATAGTGGCCCTACCGCATCGTCGGGCAGTTCGACCTGCGAGCCCAGAAAATATTCGAGCTCACCGTTGGAATCGAACACCGGCGCGACCAGAACAGCGTTGCGAAACGGAGTCTGGTCGCGCTTGTAGTTAAGGATCTCAACGAGCACCGGACGGCGCTCGCGAACACCGGCGCTGATCCGTTCGGTTAGCCAAGGCTCGGTCGCGGGTCCGGCCAAGAATTTGCAGTTGCGCCCAACAATCTCGTCGACGGGATATCCCGTAAGCTCACAGAACGCGTCGTTCACGGCAACGATGGGATTCAACGGCAGGCGCGGGTCGCTAATCACCGCCGCAATCGGGCTAATGCGGATGGACGCCAGCAGGCTTTCGCCGTCAGCGTCAAGGTCGTAACCGCGAACCGCTTCCATGCCGCGCGCCCTACGCCGTTCGATGGCCAAGGCCAAGCAGTCGTGTAACAATCGGCGCGCATGACCGTTGTGTCTTCAACCTTGTTTCCTAAACCCCGATAATCCTCAATCGAAAGAGTTCCAGCCATGCGTTACAACCAGATGGGCAACACCGGCCTGTTCGTGTCCGAACTTTGCCTCGGCACGATGACCTTTGGCGCGGCGGTCGAGGGATCGATGTGGGGTGCGATTGCGGGGCTCGACCAGACGGGGGCGGATGCCATCGTCAAGCGGTCGGTCGATGCGGGGATCAACTTCATCGACACCGCGGATGTCTATTCGAACGGGGTATCCGAACAGATGCTTGGCGCCGCAATCAAGAACCTTGGTATTACACGCACCGACCTAGTCGTCGCGACCAAGGCTTATGGCGGCATGGGCACCAACCCCGGCCCCAATGACAAGGGCGCGTCGCGCGGGCACATCATGGACGCGGTCGATGCCAGCCTGTCGCGCCTCGGCACCGACCATATCGACCTGTACCAGATCCACGCCGACGACAGTGTGACCCCTATCGACGAAACCTTGCGTGCGCTCGACGACCTCGTGACCAGCGGCAAGGTCCGGTACATCGGCGTGTCGAACTGGGCCGCGTGGAAGATCGCGAAAGCACTCCAGCGCTCGGAGGCCAAGGGCTGGGCGCGGTTCGAGACGCTGCAGGCGTATTACACCATCGCGGGCCGCGATCTCGAGCGCGAGATCGTGCCGATGCTGCAATCGGAAAAGATGGGGCTCATGGTGTGGTCGCCGCTCGCGGGCGGGCTGCTGTCGGGCAAATACGACCGCGAAAGCGAGAGCAAAGAAGGCCGCCGCGCCGCGTTCGACTTTCCACCGGTCGACAAGCCCCGCGCGTTCGACGTGATCGACGCGATGCGCCCCATTGCAGAGGCGCATGGCGCGACGGTGGCGCAGGTCGCGCTGGCGTGGCTGCTCCACCAGCCGGTCGTCACGACCGTGATTATTGGGGCGAAGCGGCTCGAACAGCTCGACGACAATCTGCAGGCGGTCAACGTGAAGCTGACCGCCGACGACCTCGCCGTGCTCGACAAGTTCAGCGCAATGCGGGCCGAATATCCGGCGTGGATGCTGGCGCTTCAGGGATCGAGCCGCCGTCCGCAGCCGTTCGTCGCCAAAGCGGACTAAGCGCATCGGCGAACGGTGCAATGAGCGACCCGCGCACGCTGTGCGGGTCGGGCATGTTCTCTACGCCGAAATTGAGCCGCTCACGCTTTGCCTGCGGCTGGTGCAGCGTCCCCGCCAGCCAGTCGAACAGCGCCAGCGTCTCGCCGAAATTTCGGTCGTGATGTTCGGGCGCAACCGAATGATGGATCTGGTGATGCGCGGGGCTGAGGATCAGGCGGCCCCAAGCCCCGCGCCACGATATCCAGACATGCGAATGGTGCAGGTGCTTGATCGTGAAAATCGCGGCAATCATCACGACATTGGTACCCGCCACGGTCAGCGGAGATACGCCTGCGCCCACCAGCCAGTGCAGGACGCCCGCCGTGACGCCAGTGACGACCGCAACGATGTTATAAAAGACGATGCTATCGACCGGATGGACGCGGAAAACGGTTAGCGGGGACAAAGTCTCGGCACTGTGGTGGACCTTGTGGAACGCCCAGAGCGCCGGGATCTTGTGGCTGAGCAGGTGATCGAACCAATAGGCAAACTCATAAGCGAGCCAGAGCGCGATCGTCATCACAGCCACTGAAAGCCATGACGGCAGGCCGAGCGCAAGCGGCTGGCCAAGCGTGCTGGCGATGGTGCTAGAAATCCCGACATGCGACAGCACGGCCCAGCCGAACAATGCCGTGCTGGCGAACACAGCGAACAGCGTAAACCCGAAATCCGTCCGCGCCGACGCGCTGAGCAGCCGGTGGCGCGGGAACATCGCGCGTGCCATCGCACGCAACGAAACCGCGCGGCCCTTGCGCTTGGCAATCGCGGCCCCCGCCGCAATCAACAGTGCGGCAAGCAGCGACCACAACGACAGCGCAGACCCTGGCGACAACAAAAGCTGCTCGACGCGCTCGACAGCGGACAGGGCAAGGTCGCGGATCACGCCTCGCTTTAGCGCGGGCTTGGTAAATCAGAGGTCAACGCAGTCCCACGAATCCAAACATGGGGTCGTATCAAGCGTAGAGGGTTGCATGTCCCCACAGAAGTCCACGGTGTTTAACGCATTCTCAACCCCAGTGATGCAATTTCAGATGCACCATGGAGATTTCGCGATGAGGAAGAGCGTCTGGATCGGTATCGGCGGCGTCATTGCGGTGTTCGTCGTGGGAACGCTCACACTCATGGTCGTCGACCGTAACACGCGGGCCGATGGCAGCCGTCGCAATGGCGAGAGCTATACTCTGAGTGAGCTCGACGTGGCGGTTGCCGCCCAGAATCGCAATTCGCCGGACTATAGCTCTTCACCGGATGCACGGATGGCACCGCCCCCGGGCGTCGTCGCGTCGGCCCATATACCCGGTGGCGGTATCGGCGTTTCGGCGGCTCCCGGCGTCGCGTTCAGCTACAGCTATTCTTTCCGCCTGCCCAATGCGAACATCGCGGGCGTGCAGGAACAACATGCAGCGGCTTGCGAGAAGCTCGGCCTCGATCGCTGTCGCATCACGGGCATGCGCTATACCGTTTCGGATCAGGACGACGTGCGGGCGATGCTCGCGCTCAAACTCGCGCCCGATCTTGCCCGCCAATTCGGCAAGGACGGGATTGCCGCGATCCAGAAAGCACAGGGTTCGCTCGTCGATGCCGCAATCAGCGGCAACGACGTCGGCAGCGGCATCGACCAATCGCGCCGCCGTACAGCGTCGCTCGAAGCGCGTATCACGGCGCTCGAAGCGCAACTCAAAGCAGGGACTGCCCGCCGCTATGACAACAGCGATGAAATAAGGAATCAGATTGCCACGTTGCGGACCGAACTCGACCGCGAGTCCCAGTCGCGCACCGACGCGGGCGAGGAGCTCGCCAATACGCCGATGATGTTCCAATACAACTCTGGCAACGCGCTCAGCACGTCGGCGCTCGGCGAGGCATGGGCTACGTCCACGAATAGCTTCGTGGCAATCATCGGCTTGTTCGTGATCGCCATCGGCCTTCTGCTGCCTTGGCTTTTGCTGGCGGCAGCGGGATGGCTGCTGTTCCGACGCTTCAGAAAGCCGGTACTCGGCGCGCCCGCCGTCCCCGACGCTACGCCGTAACCGCCGACCAATTCGGGGCAGCAGCGAGGTAACCGCTGGCCGTGGCGACGCGGCAGCGTCGGCTAAAGCAAAAAGGCACCCTTCCCTCGCGGGAAGAGCGCCTCTGTGTCCTACCGAACGAGTCGGCTTATTTCTTGTCGTCCTTCACGCCGACGGTCGGGACGTCGATCGTTGTTTTCTCGGTTTCGATCTTCGGCACCTCGATCGTTGTCTTCTTGGTGCCGACGACAACTTCCTTCGAATCGACATCAACGCTGGGCAAATCGCCGCCCTTGACGCTGACCGTCGGCAGCGCGCCGCCGTCGACCTTTGCGCTCCAGAACCCGGTCGCGAACAACACACCGACAATCGCCACAATGGCGATCAGCACGACCGCGATCATGGTGCCGCCATTGCTGCGGCGCGGCTCGACATAGGGAGCCTGAGTTTCGGTACGGGGGGTTCCGTCGGGATTACGATAGTCGGTCATGCGATCCTCCTGTTTTCAATAGTGAATCGCAGAACGAGTTATGATGGCGATTGTTCCGGCATCGGTCGTTTCGGCTAGCTACGCCGTAAACACCGACCAGTTCATCGCGGCGGCGAGATGCTCCAGCGCCTCGCTGCCCAGTTTCGAATTGCCCCGGTGGTTCAGCCCCGGCGACCAGACCGCGATACTCGCCTTGCCCGGCACGATGGCGAGGATGCCGCCGCCCACCCCCGACTTGCCGGGGATGCCGACGCGGAAGGCAAATTCGCCCGAGCCGTCGTAATGCCCGCAGGTCAGCATCAGCGACAATATGCGCCGCGCGCGTTGCGCCGTGACCACCGCGCGGCCGGTGTCGGGGTGCATCCCCTCCAGCATCAGGTAGCGCCCGGCCATCGCGAGCTGGCGGCATGACATAGCGATGGCGCATTGATGGAAATAGACGCGCAGTGCATCGTCGACACGGTGCTCCATATTGCCGAACGAGCGCATGTAATTGCCCAGCGCCACGTTCCTGAAACCCGTGTCGGCTTCCGAATTGGCGACCGCGCTGTCGATGAACACGCTGTCGTCGCCAGAGACGAAGCGGACGAAGCGCAAGATGTCGCCGATGGCATCGCGCGGTTCGCCGCCGCCAAGCACGACATCGCTCACAACGATGGCACCGGCGTTTATGAAAGGATTGCGCGGAATGCCCTTCTCGGCCTCGAGCTGGACGACCGAATTGAACGCCGATCCTGATGGCTCGACCCCCACCCGTTTCCACAAATCGCCGCCGACCTTGCCGAGCGCGAGGGTGAGCGCGAACACCTTCGACACCGACTGGATCGAGAACGGCGTGTCCGCGTCGCCGCCAGTGTGGACCGCGCCGTCGGCGGTGACGATGGCAATGCCGAACTGTGCCGGATCGACCTTACCGAGCGAGGGGATATAGTCGGCGACCTTGCCGCGCTCTGTAGCCGCCCGCGCCTCGGCAACGATCTCGTCGATGATTCCAGAGAGTTCAATCATGAACTGCTCTATGGCGGATCGCGTCGAGCACAGCTATATGCGGGGCATGACCACGGTTCAGATCACGCTTCCCGATGACCTTGCCAAGTCTGCCGCGATTGCCGGATTGCTTGCGCCGAAGGCTGCCGAGGCAATTTTCCGTGAGAAACTACGATCAAAAGCCATTGCCGATTTGCGTGAGATGTTCGCCCGGAGCTCGGACGATTCCGAGCCGCCAATGACAGAAGAAGAGATTCAGGCAGAAATCGACGCCTATCATGCAGAAAAGCGTGCGGCTGGTCGCTGACACCAATGTTGTGCTGTCGGCATTGCTATGGGGCGGACCGCCGCTTCGACTGATCGAGACCGCCAAGGGTGCGGAAACGACGCTCTGGACGTCGGTGCCATTGCTCGCCGAACTCAAAGGCGTGCTGGGCCGCTCCAAATTCGCCGCGCGCATACATCGAATCGGATCAACGCCGGATCAGTTGTTGCGGCGCTATCTCGATATCGTGAATGTGGTTCGATCCGCCCGCATCGCGCCAGTAATCGCCCGCGATCCCGCAGACGATCAGGTCTTGGCAGCGGCGCTTGCGAGCAATGCCGGGTTGATCGTGTCAGGCGACGCGCACTTACTCGATCTGGAAAGCTGGCGGGGTATCTGCGTCGTCAGGGTCAGCGACGCGCTGAAGATCGTCGCTGCCAATCAGGCCCAGCGCCTCGCGTAATCATTGATCGCTGCAAGGTGCAGCCCCTGCTCGCTCTCAGGCAGGAACGATCCGGTGAAGCTGTTGCGCGCCAATGTCAGCAGGTCGTCGCGTGACATATCCAGTGCATAGGCCACGTTCTGGAAATTCGCGTTCACATAGCCGCCGAAATAGGCGGGATCGTCGGAGTTCACCGTTACCGACAGCCCTGCGTCGAGCATTTTCTTCAAGGGATGCTGGCGAAGGTCGCTGACGACGCACAGCTTCAGGTTCGAGAGCGGACAGACCGTCAGCGTGATCCCCGATTTTGCCAGCCGCGACACCAGCGCGGGGTCTTCGAGCGACCGGTTGCCATGGTCGATGCGGTCGACGCCAAGCACATCGAGCGCTTCGTAGACATAGGCAGGCGGCCCCTCCTCGCCGGCATGGGCAACGAGTTTCAGGCCCAGCGAGCGGGCGCGGGCGAACACGCGGGCGAATTTGGCTGGCGGATGGCCGTTCTCCGATGAATCGAGGCCGACGCCGTGAATGCGGTCGAGATGGGGGAGCGCTGCATCGAGCGTCGCCTCGGCCTCCGCTTCGCTCAAGTGGCGCAGGAAACACATGATCAGGCGCGAAGTCATGCCCCAACGTGCGTTCGCCTCGTTGAGCGCGCGGGTAATGCCGCCGATGGCAGTTGCAAACGCCACGCCGCGTTCGGTATGGCCCTGCGGATCGAAGAAGATTTCGACATGGCGCACGGCATCGTCATGGACGCGCGCGAGATAGGCCATCGTCAGGTCGTAAAAATCCTGCTCGACCAGCAAGACGCCCATCCCCTGATAATAAATATCGAGGAAGTCCTGCAGGTTGGAAAAATCATAAGCCGCACGGACTTCCTCGACCGAGGCGAACGGGATCGACACCGCGTTACGCTCGGCCAACGCAAACATGAGTTCGGGTTCGAGCGACCCCTCGATATGCAAATGCAGCTCGGCTTTGGGCAGGCCCGCAATGAACGTGCGCCGGTCTTCGGGCGAAGCAAAGCCGCTTTTCATGCCGCCACCTCGTCACCCAGGATGATCGCCGCCTCGGGCTTGTGCGCGCGAATCTCGGCTGCTGTCAGCCCGTCGATCTCATGCGGAAACACCAGCCATTCGTCGGTTTCATGGACAAAGAAATCGGGCTTCAACGCGGTGCGGTTACGCGACGGCTTGTACCACACGGTCGCAATGCGAATTTCGCGCGGCATATTGTGGCGGCACCGCGCCGCCAGTTCGCGCAGGAACGCGGCGATGCTGCGCCCGCTGTCGAAGACATCGTCGATGATCAGCAGCCGATCATCCGGTCCCAGCGTATCGATGAGGTAACCGAGCGCGAAAACGCGGACCTCGGCGTCCTGTTTGTCGATCCCCGAATAGGACGAGGTCCGCACCGCGATATGGTCGCACGGCACGCCCTTATACTCGAGCAGTTCCTGCACCGCGATCCCGACCGGCGCGCCACCGCGCCAAATGCCGACAAGGTGCGTCGGCGCAAAACCACTGTCGACGACCTGAATCCCCAACCGGAATGAATCGGCGAGCAGGTCGTTGGCGGACAGGTAGATTTTATCGGTCATGCGTGCTGTTTCACAGCGATGGGCGCGCGCCGCAAGTCCCGTGACGTCAGGCCAGATCGCCGCTCTCTTCGTCGCGCGCAATTTCCGCGAGCAGCCAGTCGCGGAAGCGCCGGATTTTCGGGACGTTGCGGCGATGCTCGGGCACCACCAGCCAATAGCCGTAGCCGCGCGACGAGACTTGCGTGAAGGGCCGCACCAGACGCCCGTCGGCGATGTCATTGCACCACAGAAAAGGGGTGAGCATCGCCAGCCCCTGCCCGGCCATAGCAGCATGGCCCTCACTTGCTTGCGAATCGAGACGGACTCCACCGCGGCCGGGTGTGTCGGTGAACGTCACGCCCGCCTCGCACAGCCAATGCACCCACCATGAGTCGTCCGGCCCGATCAGCGGCAGGGTCAGCAAATCTGCGGGCGAGAGTTTGCCACCGCGCGCGGCGAGGTAGGCCGGGCTGCACATTGGTGTGAAGTTCACCCGAAAGAGCAAATCGGCATGGACACCGCTCCATGGCCCCAGACCGCTGCGGATCGCCACATCGGCAGGGTCGCGGACGAAGTCGGACAGCGCGTCCTCGGCTGTCATCCGCACCGCCATGTCGGGGTTCGCCATCTGGTACCCGCCAAGGCGCCACGCCAGCCAGGTATTGGCGAAGGTGCGCGTCGTCGAAACGGTCAGCGTCACATCGTCGTCGCGGCGCAATTGCGCGAAGCTCTCGTCGATCGCATCGAACGCGCGGGTTAGTTCGGCGGCCACACGTCGGCCTGTATCCGTCAGAACCACGCGCTTCTTTTCGCGGCGGAACAGCGGCTGGCCGGTACGCTCTTCCAGGACGCCCACCTGATAGCTGACGGCCGCTTGCGTCATGCCGAGTTCGGCGGCCGCAGCCGTGAAATTCTCGTGCCGCGCCGCCGCTTCGAACACGCGGACAGCGGCAAGCGGAGGCAGGTTTCGCATTGGCAAACCATAAGCACCGCTTATCAACTCTGTCGAGTCTTTCGTTGGCGGACGCATCTCGATTTCGCCAGACAGAACCTGGCAGATCGATAAGGAGGCCGACATGAACGAAGAACTCGCAACACGCGCCTGGGCCGATAACCATGCGACGCTCAGCACGGGGATATCCAAAGCCATTGGCAAGCTCATGGATGGCCTGACTGTCCTCAACGCCAGGCAATATCATGCACCCTGGCGCCAGCCCGCAACCTGTTCGGATTGCCCGACGCGTTAGGTGTTGTTCTCGCACGATTGTTTGCGCGCGACGGGGGTTGCAGTTATAGGGACGGGCGAACGCCCCGGTGACCGTGCAGACGCGCGCACGGCCCCCGGGGCATTGCTCTTTAGACGTTTCGAAAGTCCCGCCCATGACCCGCCGCCGCCAGATCTACGAAGGCAAGGCCAAGATCCTGTACGAAGGGCCCGAACCGGGCACGCTGATCCAGTATTTCAAGGACGATGCGACCGCGTTCAACGCCCAGAAAAAGGGGACGATCAACGGCAAGGGCGTGCTGAACAACCGAATTTCGGAGCATATCTTTACCCTGCTCGGCACCATCGGCGTGCCGCATCATTTCATGCGCCGCCTGAACATGCGCGAGCAGCTGATCCGCCAGGTCGAGATCATCCCGATCGAAGTCGTGGTGCGGAACATCGCGGCCGGTTCGATTTCGACGCGCCTCGGCATCGAAGAGGGGACGCAGCTGCCCCGCACGATTATCGAGTATTATTACAAGGACGATGCGCTCGGCGATCCGATGATCACCGACGAGCATATTGCGGCGTTCGGCTGGGCCAGCCAAGACGAGATGCATGATATCGCCGACATGGCGATCCGCATCAACGATTTCATGTGCGGGCTGTTCGCGGGGATCGGCATCAAGCTGGTCGATTTCAAGCTCGAATTCGGGCGCATCTGGGACAATGATTACGCGCGCGTCATCCTCGCCGATGAAATCAGCCCCGACGGCTGCCGGTTGTGGGACATGGTCACCAACGAAAAGCTGGACAAGGACCGCTTCCGCCGCGACCTGGGCGGCGAAGTCGAGGCCTATCAGGAAGTCGCGCGGCGCTTGGGCCTGTTGCCCGAGGGGGCCGACAATGTCGTGCTCGATCTTGACGCGCAGCGGAAAAAGCGGGGGCGGTAAGTCCCGAACAATAATGGCATAAAATTTGACGCCCTTTAGCGGCGCATTAACCATTTGCGGCTTACTCCACTGGTGACCGGGCATGAAACGGCCCCCACTGGAGCGAACCCGATGCGTAATTTTGCGATTCTGTTGCTGGCGACCACGCTTGCGGCGTGCGGCGGCGGTGCCTCCAGCGTCAGCGGCACAGCCGTTTCGAGCGGCACCGGTTCGGTGGGCACCACGACCCCCGTCGATCCCTATACCGAATTTGTCAGCCCGACCGTTCCGCGCACCTTTCAAGGTATCGGCGGTACGCTGGTGATGGATTACAACACCGACAACCGCACAATCACCAACGGCACCAGCCCTTTCCCCGGCGACGACGGGCAACAGGGCTTTGCGTTCGGCGGCTATTCCTCGACAGTCCGCAGCAGCAAGATTTCGCTGGCATATGACCCGCGCGATGCGATTTTCACGCTGACCGTGACCGGGGCCAACGCCAACAATACCCAGACCCGGTTTCAGGATCCGGCCTCGCGCACCGACTTTGCCGGCGCGCGCACCCCGCAATGGGGCATTGACGATATTTCCGCCTATCCCGGCATCGGCCAGAATTCAAACTATGCCTATCTGCAGGCAGGCGATGGCGACCCGCGTTCGCCATATCTGGCGAGTGGCGGCGGTTTCGTTATCTTCGGCGACAACAACACCCCGCCGAGCGTCGGCAACATTGCCGCCGCCGCCTCGTATCAATCGTCCAATTTGTTCTACGAACGGCCCGGCACTGGCGGTACGAAATATGTGAGCCTTGCGGGCTTCATCCGCAATTCGCTTTCCTGGTCCCCGGCCACGCTCAGCAGCGGTCGCGTCATAGCCCAGACCATCTGGCATCTTGAGCGCGGCGCTTTTGCTTACGGCTTGCAGACCGACCAGAATGCGGTGCCGAGGACAGGTTCTGGCACTTACACCGGCACGATGCTCGCCACCATGGTGTTCAACCCGACACTCGACGCGGGCACAGGTTCGCTGCCGAACTATTTCCAGTGGATTTCCGGCACCTCGACCACGAACGTGAATTTTGCGACCGGCGCGGTGACGCTCGGCCTCAACGGCATCGTCGGGCGACCGGCCTATGACCTTCAAACGTCGCCGCAACAGATCACGATCGCGCAGGGCACGACCTTCACGGCGGCTGGCACGGCAACGATCGACCTGATCCGCACCGGCGGCTTTACCGGCCAATTTCAGTCGGCCCGCTTCGGTGCAACGACCAATGGCGCGAACCCGGTGGTTACCATCGCCGGTTCGACCATTGACGGCGCATTCTTCGGCCCTGCGGCGGAAGAACTTGGCGGCGGGTTCCGCATCGTCGGCGGCAATCCCGACCAGCGCATCGACATTGTCGGCGCGTTCAAGGGAAAGAAGCCCTAAGATGCGGGCGGCGCTTGCCTGCTCGCTCGTCGCTCTCGCCTTTTCCGGAGTTCCTGCCCTCGCCGAACCGCTTGCCGAGACCTGCGCGGCGGACACCTGCCAGATTCGCCTGACTCCCGACCAGATGCTGACCCATGCGTCGGCGCTGGTCGAAAAGGGCCGCTATGAGGAAGCGCGACCGTTTATTGCCGCGCTGCGCCAGGCACCGTCGGTGGGGATGCAGACGCATTTCCTCGCCGGATTCGTTGCCGTCGAGACCGGTGATACCGACACCGCGATCAAGGAATTCCGTGCTTCGCTCGCGATCGATCCGAAGCAGACGCGCGTTCGCCTCGAACTTGCGCGTGCGATGATGATGAAGGGCAAGGATACCGGCGCGGCATACCATTACCGCCTCGCCGCGCAGGACAGCGCGCTGACGCCTGAAATCCGCGCGACCATTCAAGCGCAGCGCGGCATATTGCGCGACCGCCGCCCGTGGCGTTTCTCGTCGGAAATCGGCTTTGCCCCCGACAGCAACATTACCAACGGGACCAGCGCCGAAAGCGTCGATCTCGTCATCGGCAACCAGACCATTCCGCTCGAACTCGATGCCAACGCCCGCGCGCGTTCGGGCATTGGCCAGACGGCGAGCCTGTCCGCCGGTTATCGCATGAAGATCGGCGAACGCGGCGCGTTCCTGATCGACGGCGACGCACAGGGCGTGAACTATTCGGGCACCAGCAACGACGACTATTCGGTGCAAATGGCAGTCGGGCCTGAGTTCCGCCCATCGGAGGCGACATCGATCTCGCTTCAGGGATTGGGCCTGCAACGCTGGTACGGCGGGGAGCGTGCCGTCACCCAGTTCGGCGCGCGGCTGGCGGTCCAGCACAATATCGGCGACAACCAGCGCGTGGGCCTGACGCTCGATGCACGCCATTCAGCTTCAGGGTTCCAGGAGGCCTATTCGGGTTACAACCTTGCCGCCTACGCCACTTATGAGCGCGTCGTGTCACGCTCGCTGATCGCCAGCGCCAGCCTGTTCGCGCGCGCCGACCGGCTGAACGAAGCCGCCTATTCGAGCAACGAATTCGGCGCGTCGCTCGGCATCGGCGGCGAGATCGCGCATGGCATCAACATGGGGATCAACGGCACCGCATCGCACGCCACTTACGGGGCGCCGCTGCTGGCCTTCTCCGAGAACGCGCGCGCCGATTGGCGGCTGTCGGGACGCATCTATGCCGGGCTGCGCTCGCTGCGCTTCATGGGGTTCTCGCCGAGTGTGTCTTACACTTACACGCTCAATGCCTCGAGCTTGGCACTCTACGAAAACAAGCGGTCGCGCTTCGCGTTCAGCCTCGCCCGCTATTTCTGATTGCGGGCGGCGGGGCGGGCGGCCATAGGCTGCCCATCATGAAAATCCGTGTCATCGTCACGCTGAAACCCGGCGTCCTCGACCCGCAGGGCAAAGCCATCCACCACGCACTCGAAGGGCTGGGCTTTACCGGCGTCAACGACGTGCGGCAGGGCAAGCTGATCGAACTGGACGTGGACAATAGCACCAGCGATGCCGACGTTGATGCGATGTGCAGCAAGCTGCTCGCGAACACCGTCATCGAGAACTACCGGATAGAGCGGTGACGCGCGCCGCCGTCATCGTCTTCCCCGGATCGAATTGCGACCGCGATCTGGCAGTCGCTCTGGAGGCGGTCACGGGAACGGCCCCGACGATGGTCTGGCACCGCGAAACCGCCCTGCCCGACGGCCTCGACATCATCGGCGTCCCTGGCGGCTTTTCCTATGGCGATTATCTCCGCTCCGGCGCGATGGCGGCGCGGTCGCCGATCATGCAAGCCGTCGTCGCAGCCGCAGGAGAGGGCCGCACGGTGCTCGGCATCTGCAACGGCTTTCAGGTGCTGACCGAGGCGGGGTTGCTCCCCGGCGCACTGATGCGGAATGCGGGGATCAGATTCGTCGGCCGCGATGTCCGGCTGACCGTTGCCAACAGCCAGACCGCCTTCACCAGCGGCTACAGCGTCGGTGAGGAAGTCACCTTCCCCGCCGCGCACCACGACGGCAATTATTTCGCCGATGCGGCAACCCTCGACCGACTCGAAGGCGAAGGCCGCGTCGTCTTCCGCTACGCCGAACCGGTCAACGGCAGCGCGCGCGACATTGCGGGCATCATCAACGCAGGCGGTAATGTGCTCGGCATGATGCCCCACCCCGAACGGATGATCGAAGCCGCGCACGGTGGGACGGATGGATTGCGGCTGTTCGAAGGGTTGCTGGAACTGGTTTGATCGACTATGTTGCAACCGTTGCAACCGTTGCAACGGAGGCTGTCATGGGTGTTATGTCCGTCCGCGATCTCAATGCCAATGTTTCACGCGCTTTGTCGCAAGCCGAAAGCGAAGACATCATGTTGACGCGAAACGGCAAGCCTTATCTGAGGATAACCCGCGACGGCGTCGAAGATGCCGAAGCAAAGCGGACAGCCGCAGTAGCCGAACTGTTCCGCCTACTGGATAAAGGCGTCGATCTCGGCGGTCCCTTCACTTACGAAGAGCGTACAGGACGTTGAGCTATGTCCTCGACACCAATGTGATCGTTTACGCCTTTGATGACCGAACACCGCTCAAGCGAGAGATTTGCAGGAGGCTGTTCGAACATGCTTTGGCGACCAGGCAAGCCGTGCCGCGACAGGTTCTCGGCGAACTCCTTGCGGGCGCGCACCGTCGCAAGCATATCCCCCTGACAAGTGCCCGAATGGTTGTCGGCTTGATCGAGACCGGCGTTCCGGTTCTGCCCACGCTTCTGCACCTGACGCTCGCCGCTTCCGAGACCGCCGAACGGTATCAAATGCAGTATTTCGATGCGTTGATCTGCCGTATCGCTCTCGAAAGCGGTGCATCCCACGTCATCTCGGAAGACATGCACGATGGCTTGGTCATCGACGGCCTCAGGATTATCAATCCATTTGCACCTGCCAACGCCGCGCTGCTCGAAGCCTTGATCAGCTAAACCCGCGCCCGGAACGGCGTGAAGTCGGTTCCTTCGTCGAACACATCCACGCCCTCGCGGCGCTTCAGGAAGCCGACGACCGCATAGGTCACCGGGGTCAGCAGAACTTCCCACAGTACCTTCAGCGCCCAGTTGACGGCCATTACCGACAGCACCGTCGACGTCTCCCAAACGCCCAGAAACGCCAGCGGATAGAAGATCAGGCTGTCGACCCCCTGTCCGAACACCGTCGAGCCGATTGTCCGCGCCCACAAATGCTTGCCCTGTGTAGCGATCTTCATTTTCGCCATGACGAACGCATTGACGAACTCGCCTGCCCAGAACGCGGCGACCGAAGCGAGCACGATGCGCGGCACTTGCACGAACACGCTGTCATAGGCCGACTGCCCTTCCCATCCCGGCGCAGGCGGCAGGCTGACGACGACCCATGACATGAACGCCATGAACAGCACCGCCGCGAACCCGACCCAGACACAGCGTCGCGCCCGACCATATCCATACACCTCGGTCAGCACGTCGCCGATGATATAGCTTAACGGAAAAAATAATATGCCCGCGCCGAACGTAAAGCCCCAGACTTGCGCCGGTTTCGCCGCGCCGATCACGTTCGACAGCAGCAGGATGGCGACAAACGCCGCCATCACGAAATCGAAATAGCGAAAGCCGTCGCGCGCGACATCACGCGCGGAAACGGCTTTTGGTGTATCCCCCATGCTCATAGCCTTGGAGCCTAGTGCGATTTCAGGCTAAGAGACAAGAGACGCGCCCGTAGCTCAGTTGGATAGAGCACGAGACTTCTAATCTTGAGGCCACAGGTTCGACTCCTGTCGGGCGCGCCAAAGCTCTCCACTTTAACCCAGCCGCTCGACGACAGCGCGGTAGCGTTCGCTGACAGGGACAATCATGCCGCCCTGCATTGCGATTTCTAGGCTGCGCCCGCGCGGACGGACGTTGGCGATGCGGTCGCGGCGGATGCAGTAGGACCGGTGGACGCGCACCCAGCCTGCGGCTTCGAGTTCGGCAGCGGCGTCGGCAAAGCGATAGAGCACCAGTTCCTCGCCACCCTCCGTCATGGCGCAGGTGTAATGATCGTCGGCGCGGATGACTTGCACCGCCGCCGGATCGAGGCGTGAAAGCCGTGCGGAGAACCGCGATGGCAGCACCGGGGACGCGGTAGCGAGCGGCATAACGCTTCCGCTAACGCGCCCGGACAGCGCGCCGCGCACCGGTGCATAGCCGAGGAAACGCGCAAAGAAGAGCGCGCCGCCAACCCAAAACATCATCAACATCGCATTGCCGCTGAACAGCAGCCCCCATGCGGCCAGCGTCATCGGCACTGGTGGAAGCGTTGCTATTGCGCCCGGATCGGCGGTCAGCGGCACGAACAGCGCCTGAAAAGCAGCATGGACCGGGCGCGTCAGCGCGACGCCCAGCACCGCGCCTCCAACAAGCACTGCGGCGAGCGGCGTCCGGGCAGGAGCCACGCGCGAGACGAACCAGGTACCCGCGCCAAGGCCTGCCCACATCAGGGCCGAAAGCACCGCCCAATAGATCATCGACCAGGCAAGCGGCAGCGCGGGCGCGATCATGCCGATTTGGTTCCAGCCGGAAAAGAGGCCCAAAATCATCGGAAAGGCGACCCAGAAGGCGAGTCTGGCCGACCCGGCATCGGCCATAGCCGCCGGGGCTGCTGCCCAGTTCGTACCCCCCGCTCCGCTCGACATTTTACGCGAATCCGCATTGGCGAAGCGTGAGTGTGCGCTTGGGCCGAGCCCGAGTCTAGGCGAAAGTTGTCCGGACCTTTAGCGTTGTGACCATGGACCTGTGGATGCGTACGATACCCCTGATTGTGCTCGCGGCGGTGCAGCCCGCTGCTGCGCCTGCGCGTCCCACAAGCGACCCGCTCGATGCAACCGGTCCCGTCAATCCGGTAGCCGCGTCGCCGTTGCGCGGTGTTACCGTCCTGACCGGCGATCCCGCCGCAACGCACCGCTTTTTCATCGACGCAATGGGCATGACCGCGACACCGGCAGAACCCGTGCCCGTGGCGCAGGTCCGGTCGATCGGACTGCGGGGATCGCTGCGCGCGGTGACTTATCGGCGGTCGGCGAGTGGAGACGCTGCCACCGTCCGCGCCATTGCCGTGTCGGCGACATTGCCCGTTCTTCGCCCACGCCACGATGCGCTGGCGAGCGGCGGCTTGGCGATGGGGATGCCGGTCCACGGGCAGGCGGCGCGCGAGGCCCGCGTGACCCGTGCGGGGTTCCGGTCGGCCGTCGGCGTGACCCGGATGACGCTGCCGCGCCCGGGCGGCGTGCCATACACAGTCGAGGAGATCCATTATCAGGCACCCGACGGTGTGCTGGTCCTCGGCATCGATCGGGGTGACATGAAGCCAGTCGGGCAGGTCGATGCGGCAAGCGGCATCGGCGGTCCCGCCTATTCGAGCATCGTCGTCGCCGACCTAGACGGCACGGCGCGCTTCCTGAAAACGGTGCTCGGCTACGAGATGCGCCGCGACGCGGCGTTCACCAGCGCGGGCAGCAAGGGCGGGCTAGGCCTCCCCGACGGCACGCGCTTTGCCTTTCAGCAGTGGTTCGCGCCTGGTTCGGCCACGGGATACGTCATTGTGATGAAGATGCTCGACCGTCCGGTGATGCGGACCTCAGCGGCTCCCCGTCGCGGCATCGCCATGTGGAGCTTCGACATCGCCGATCTGGCCGCCGCCGAAGCGCGCGCTAAATCGGCAGGCGCGCGGATCGCCTCCCGCCCCACGCCCGCTGCGCCCTCGCTGGTCGTCGCCATGCCGGATGGTTTTCTCGTCGAACTCACCCCTCGCAAGGGCACCGGATCATGAGTCCGCGCGCCGTGCTCCCGCTGCTGCTTCTCGGCGCAGCCCCGCTGCCGCTACCGTCGCCGCCACTTCCGTCGCCCATCGCGCCGATGGCTCCGCCCGACCCCGTCAAATGCGATAACCGACCGGTCGTCATGCTGGTCGAGGGGACGATCCGCGATGCCAAGCGGCTGTCCGCCTATGCCGATGCAATCCGCGCGTCGGGCCTCTACCAGCAGCTCGGTGGCTATTACCTCGTCAATCCGCGCGCGGTGGCGGTGTTCGAAGGCGCGGCACCGCCTGAACGCTCGATGCTCGCGGTGCGCTTTCCCTGCCTCGCCAATGCGCGCGCGTTCTGGAACTCGAAAACCTATCGGGAAAAAATCGTGCCGCTCCGGACGAACCCGTCGGCGGGCGATTTCATCGTGACGGTACACCTCGAACTGCCGGTTCCCGCCTATATGCAAGGCCGTGTCGCTCCCGCTGCTTATGCACCCGATGCCGGATCGCTGGCGGGCATAGCGCAAGTCCGCGAGGGTGCCCGATGAGGGTCGCGTTCGCCCTAAGCCTCGCGCTGGCTCCTGCCACGCTCGCCGCACAACCGGCCCCACGCGGGCAAATCCTGTTCCTGCAATGCCGCGCCTGCCACACGGTCGAGGCGGGCGGCGTCAACAAGGTCGGGCCGAACCTCAACAAGCTGTTCAACCGCGCGCCGCTGGCGGCACCCGGTTTCAAATATTCTGCTGCCTTTATTGCCGCCAAGCCGCGCTGGACACCCGCAAGTCTCGACCGCTGGCTCGAGCGGCCCGGCGCGCAGATCAAGGGAACCAGCATGGCCTTTGCCGGGATGGCAAAGGCCGAAGACCGTAGCACGCTGATCGCCTGGCTACAGGGGGCGGCCAAATAAAACGACGAATGAATAAGCAAAGGGGAAGACCGATGAAGACATTGTTTAACGCCGCCTCGTTGACCGCGCTGGCCATCGCAACTTGGGCGACACCCGTACTGGCGCAGACGCCCGCCGAGAGCGCGGACGACGCGACGATCATCGTCACCGCGCGCAAACGCGAGGAGAATTTGCAGGACGTCCCGCTGTCGGTCAGCGCCTTTACCGAGGAACGCATCGCACAGTCGGGGCTGAAAAGCATCGGTGATCTCGCCAACCAGACGCTTGGTTTTTCGTTCAAGGAAGGCTTCGGGCGCAACGCCGACCGCCCCGTCATCCGCGGTATGGCCAACATCCAGGGGTCGGCCAACGCGGCGTTCTTTGTCGACGGCATTTTCGTCACCGGCGCAATTGCCAGCTATCAACTCGACAACCTCGAGCGTGTCGAAATCGTCAAGGGGCCGCAAAGCGCGCTGTTCGGACGATCCACATTTTCGGGCGCGATCAACTACATCACCCGCAAGCCCGACAACGAGTTCCGTGGCAAGGTGAACGCGACGATCGGATCCGATAACTACCAGGAGCTGTCGGGCTATGCGAGCGGCCCGATAATCAAGGACAAGCTCTACGTCGAGGCGAACGCGCGTTACTATAATTTCGGCGGGCAATACGCCAACGCCATCGACGCGCAGGAAACGCTGGGTCGCCAGCGCACCTATTCGATGGGGGCGACCGTGCGCTGGACGCCGACCGAGACGCTCGACATCGTCGGCCGCGTCGGCTGGGCCTTCGACCGCGACGGGCATTATCCGATTTCGCGGCCCGGGCGTGTTCTCGGCCAGACACTGCCAGTCACCAATACTTTGGTGCTCAATCCGGGTGGTATCAACTGTTTCCTGCCGCAACTGACCGGCGCGTTTGCGAACGGACGCCCGGTCGCCTCGACGCGCGTGCGCGGCTATCGTTGCGGCGAGATCGAAACCCCGACGACATTCGCGCTTAACACGGCGGAATATCGCGCAGCAGGTTTCCCCGACGGCCTGCAGCGCGACCTGTTCCGCGCCAGCATCCGTGCCGACCTCGACGTCAACGACTGGACGTTCACGCTGATCGGCGCGACCAATTCGCGCAAGCAGACGGTGCCCATCGATCAGGACTATTCGGACCTGCGCTCGCTGAGCTTCGAGACGATCGACCAGGGTGGCGGCAAGGACAAGCAGTTCGAGTTCCGGGTATCGAGTCCCGCGACGGGCCGCATTCGCGGCATCGCGGGCGTCTTCTACTATGACGAAAAGGACAATCCTTCGGAGGTAAACGCGGCGGGACAGGTCATCGCGGGGAACTATGCCGCCAATCTTAACGTCATTGTCCCGAACCCGGCAGGTGCGGGCAACATCACCCGGTCATTCATCGTCGGCGATTCACCGAACCTCATCATCCGCAACCCGATTTCGCGCGGCCTCGTCGAGAACAAGGCAATCTTCGGCCAGCTCGAATTCGATATCACCGATACGCTGAAGGTCAGCGCCGAAGCGCGGTATCAGGAAGAGACCGTCACCTCGATCGGCACCAGCACCGCGACCGTTACCGTCGGCGGCGTCGCGACCGTTTTTAGTCGCGCGATCAACGAGAGCGGCATCTACAAAAGCTTCCTGCCGCGCGGCACGATCGACTGGAAAGTCACGCCAGATGTATTGATCTATGGTGTCGTTGCGAAGGGCAACAAGCCCGGCGGCATCAACGCAGGCCTGCTGTCGGCGGTCTATGACGACGCCGAAGTCGCGCGGTTCCGGGGGCTCGGCATCACCACCTTCAAGGAAGAAAAGGTCTGGAATTACGAACTCGGCATCAAGACCAACATCACACCGCGCATCACGCTCAATGCGGCTGCGTTCCTACTCGACTGGACCAACCAGCAGTTGACGCAAACCTTCTCGGGCACCCGGCGCGATGGCGTGCCCGCCCAGATCGCGCCGACGGTCAATGTCGGGCGCAGCCAGGTCAAGGGGTTCGAGATCGAGCTGAACGGGCGCGTGACCGACGATCTGACGGTGCGGCTCGGCTATTCGCTGACCGATGCGAAGATCAAGGATTTCATCAACGACGACCAAGCCGATTTCTTTATCACCGCCGCCGATATCGCGACGTTGAACACGAATTTCCCCAACCCCACAGGCACCGTTGCGACGAACCCGAACTTCACCACGCAATTCAACGCGCGGCTGGCGGCGGCGAATGCGCTGATCGCCGCAAGGGGCCAAGCAGCGGGACAGACGCTACCGCGCACGCCGAAGCACCAGTTGCAGGCATCGCTTGCCTATTCACACGATTTCAACGGCGTTCGCGGCTTTGCGCGGGCGGACTATTCGTACGAATCAAAGCGATTCACGCAGATCGACAACCTCAGCTGGGCCGGTGACAGCCACAACCTGAACCTGCGTGCCGGGGTCGAGTTACAGAACGGGCTGACGATTACCGCGTTCGTCACGAACCTGCTCAACGACCGCACGCCGGTCGATACATTGCGTTCGATCGACAACGCGCAGACCGTTGTTCGGCCCGAGCTACGTCCGGGCGCGGCGCAGGCTGCAACTACGATACGCGACTTCCCCGTCACCGCCCCGCGTCTCCGCAACTTCGGCCTGACGGCGAGCTTCAAATGGTGAGAGCCGCACTTCGTGTCGCGGTGGTCGCAGCGGGCATCATGCTCGCCGCGCCGCTCGCGGCCGAAGTCCCGACGGGTGTTACGGCGGCCCTCGATACGATCCGGGCGGCAGCCCTGTCGGGAAAAACGGACGCTGCCGCACCATTGTTCGCGCCCGACCTCATGCTCGTCTCGCAGTCGGGCAAGGCGTATGACCGCGCGGCAGCGCTAGCCGATCTCGGCAATGGCTTCGCTGCTTATGACAACAGCGAGGTCAACGGGCGTGTCGATGGCGATACGGCGGTCGTCACAATCGTCAACCGCCGCCAACGCCCGAAGATGGATGCCGCCACATTCCGCATCCTCCAGACATGGCGGCAACGCACTGGCAAGTGGGTGCTGGTCGCACAGGCCAGCAGCGCCATCGCACCCGCCATCGCGGCAACCGACCCCGCACTGACACCGCAAACGATCATCGAGCGTGCCTATGTAGCGGCGGGTGGCGACCTGTATCGCTACCCCGGCAGCTACCACCTCAGCGGCGTTTACCTCGACTATAAAGCCGGACCCGTGCCGGTCGAATACAAGCCCTACGACTTGTATCGCATCCAGCCCAAGGACCACCCGCGTGGGCGGGTTGCCGACGGCAAGATCCGGATCAGCGCCTATAAGGACGGCAAACCGACAATGCAGATCGCTTTCGATGGCGAGAAAACTTACGGCATCGATGGCCCGACCGGCGAAGGTGCAGACGCTCCGTTCTGGCGGACGACGATGGGATTCGGCATGATCCGTTTCGCGCTGTCGCCCGGGTACACGACAAAGCGCCTCGCCGACGACATGGTCGATGGCAAACCCGCCTATAATGTCCGCGTCACCGATCCGGTAGGCGAGAGCGCGGTGTTTTCGGTCCGCGTTGCCGACGCACGGCTGGTGCGCGTCCAGTTCGCCACCCCACGCGGCCTGCACGACCGCATCTTCAGTGAGTTCTTCACCAAGCCCGGTTCGCCTTGGGTCCAGCCGGGCCGCATCCGCAGCTTCATTAACGGCGAGAAGGAAGCCGAGTTCACCTATTCGGGCTTCACGATCGGCAAGCCGCTGTCCGACGACCTGTTTGTGATCGCGCAGGGGCAATTTCCGAAGGACAAACGGTGAGGCTAATTGCCGTTCTGTTCGGCATCGTGCCGGTCTGCACATTGGCACTGACACTGCCGGGGAGAAACGCCGCTTCTGAAACGCTCGCTGATTGGTGGGTAGGGACTTACGATAACTCGTCGCAAGTGGCAGCGAACTCCGCTCCCAGCGTACCGGATGTGCCCGAGTTGACGCGGACCGCGCGCCGGATGACGCTCGAACGGGTCACTGCGCCACAACTTGGAGACGTCGTCTTACTCCTTCACGAATACAAGGCGCCAGCAATGGCAACCGCGCACCGCGCGCGCGTAATGGTGCTGAAGGATTTGGGCGACGACCGGATTCGCGCCGTCCAGCACTTCTTCAAAGATGGACCCACTTACGACCGCAAACCGACTGACGCCGCAACTGTCGCAGCGATGAAGGGCGAAGACTTCAACTTCTATCCGGGCTGTGACCTGTTTTTCACCTTCAACCCCAAGGCGGGCCGCTACGAAGGCGGGATGCCGTCGCGCACCTGCGTTTACGAACACGCGACCGACGGCTTCGTCTATGCCGAATTCGACCAGTTCATCTGGCCGCGCGCAACCTGGTATCGCGACCGCAGCGTGAAGATCGCGACCGGCACGGTGCGCGGCAGTATTGATGGCTTTGCCTATCTCCGTTTCGGGAAAGTCGACTGATGCGCCTTATCGCTCTTTTGCTGTTGTTCGTTCCTGTTGCCAGCTTCGCGCAAGGCACCGACCAGCCGCCCGCGCAGCGCGACCTGATGGTCATCCGCGCATGGCTGCCCCAGGCGGGCGAACCCGCGCGGACTTATGACTCGATCGAGCAAGCCTATTTCGAGGCGCGGCGGATCAAGCCGGGATCGAGCGAAAAGGATGCGGTCAAGAACCCCCGCAACAGCTTCACACTGACCCGCGTTCCGGGCGATGCCGTGACCTTTGCCGTCCAGTTTTCCGAAGCCAAAGCAGGCTGGACATTCTCGGTCGATACCAGCGGCGAGGCCGTGCGCGTCAGCCAGGGTGGCGATCCCCGCTGCGACATCCTGCTGCGGCGTGAGGCAGCGCAGTTCGCAGGCGAGACAGGCAAGGGCTGTGCGAAGCCCGCCGGCATGATTGTCGGCGAACGCGCGATCTGGCTCGGCTATGGCACCGACCGCCAAGCATGGACCCGCCACCGCCTCGCGCGCGAATTCCAGTGTTTCGTCGACGTCCCCGGTGTCGGCGGCGGACGCGCGGTGCCCTATAAACGGTTCGGTCCTTTCCCCGTCCTCGACCAAGGCGGCAGCGTGCGCTTCACAACGCACGAAACGCCGCCGCGCACGCTCGAGGTCAAGCTCCGCAACGTCGCATGGGCCTATAACAACGCGCCGGGTCAATTCACGCGCAATTCGCTGACGATGTACATTTCGGAGACCGACGCGGCGGGCAAGGCAACCGAGGGAGCGTATGTTTTCGGCGAGCCGACCGCACAGCGCATCGGAGTGAACCTCAAGCACCTGCTCGCCAATTGCGCGATGGTGCCGCTCGAACGCGCCAAGCCGGAGTTTTGACGATGAATCCAAGCCCCGTCATTGCGAGCGAAGCGAAGCAATCCACTTCGCCGCGAGATGGATTGCTTCGCTTCGCTCGCAACGACGGAGGACGACCGAATGCTTGACCGCCGCACCCTTTTGAAATCCAGCGCGATCCTCGCCGCTGCCAGTTACATTCCCGGCGCGCGCGCGCAGGAGGTCGCCGATGTCATCGTCATCGGGGCAGGACTGTCGGGCCTTAACGCCGCGCTATTGCTTGAAGAACAGGGGCAGAAGGTCATTGTGCTCGAGGGGCGTGTCCGCGCGGGTGGGCGGCTTTATACGCTCGATGACGTGCCCGGCGCACCCGAAGCGGGCGGCAGCGGCATCGGCGGCGGCTATGCGCGGCTGATCGACCGCGCCAATACGCTCGGCGTCAAGCTGGTGCCGCAGCGCGTCCGCACCGAAGCGGCGGGCGAGACGACGTGCATCCATATCAAGGGCCAGACGATCAAGGCCGCCGACTGGGAAGCGCACGCGCTCAACCCCTATGTCGGCGAGGGTCGCAAACGGCTGCCCTGGCTCCAGAGTTTCTCCGCGCTCGGGCCGCATAATCCGTTGCCCGATGTCGCTGACTGGCGGTCGCCCGAGCAGGCCAAGAACGATGTGTCGGTTGCCGATTTCCTGACGGGCAAAGGCTGGACACCCGAGCAGCTCCGCATGGCGTTTGCGACCAACCCGTCTTACGGCACGAGCGCGTTCGACGTGTCGGCGCTGATGTGGTGGCATATCGGCAAGAACATGGTTGCGATGGCAGGCCAAGGTGGTGGCGGCGCAATGGCGATTGCGGGCGGCAACCAGCGGCTGCCCGATGCCATGGCCAAGGCGGTCAAATCGGGCGTGCGCTATGGCAAAGCCGTCGTCGGCATCCGCGCCGATGCGTCGGGCGTCGAGGCAGTGACCGCCGATGGCTCGCGCTACCGCGCCAAACGCCTGATCTGTTCGCTGCCCGCCAGTGCGCTGCGCCTCGTCAAGCTCGACCCTGCCCCACCGCTCGCGCAAGCGCGTGGCATTGCGACGCTCCCCTATAACAAAGTCGTCCAGGCGCATTTCGTGCCAACCCGCAAATTCTGGGAGGACGATGGCCTCCCTGCCAGCATGTGGACCGATACGCTGGCGGGCCGTTTCATGGCGCTGCGCTATGGTGCTGATGCCAATGAAGTCACGACCTGCCTTGCCTTCGTCAACGGCTTTGCCGCCGACGCGCTCGACCGGATGTCACCCGACGATGCAACGGCGGCGATCCTTGCCGATCTGGCGCTCGCGCGGCCCGCTACGAAAGGCGCGCTGCGCCACGTCAAGACTGTGAGCTGGCAACGCGACCGGTTTTCGGGCGGTGCCTATGCCTGCTGGGCACCCGGCCAGATCGCGGCGTTTGCCAACGAGATCGGGAAAGACATGGGCCGCGTGCATTTTTGCGGCGAACACACCGCCGCGACCGCGCGCGGGATGGAAGGCGCGATGGAATCGGGCGAGCGGTCGGCGCTCGACATTTTGCAGGCTTGAGGGAGAGTAAAATGGGCATCGATATCGACCGGCGCGACCTGATCGGCGCAAGCATCCTGACGACAGCGGCCATCGCGGCATTGCCTGTCACCGCCGACGCCGCCACCAAGGCCGCGCTCGACACCACAGACCCGAAGGCGATGATGATGATCCTCGCGCGTCTCCAGGGCGATCTGTCGGGCACGCCGGTCTACGGGTATCAGCGCGGACAGGTGTACGGCCTGATCGGCGGGCAAAGCCTGCCGCTCGCCGATTACGGACGCCGCCTCTATGACTATGAAGGCGCGAGCGCCGGGCGCAGCCGCCTCCTTCCCAATGGCGATGTCGAGACCAAATCGCGGTCGTGGCTGTTCTACACCGACCCCGCGACGGGTGCCTACATCAAAACATGGCGCAACCCCATGACGGGCAAGGACGTGACCGTCCCGCCGTTTCGCGGCGGCATCTCGGGCGGCATACTCACCCCGAACGGCCCCAAGGTCAGCGCCAATTTCACGATGGAATCGACCGTGTTCGGCAAGCCCGCGCACCTCGAATTCGTGACCATCGGCGACCGCACCTGGGTGTCGCGCCACGCCTTTACGCGCTGGACGCCAAAGGGTAGCACCAAAGCCCGCACCGAAATGACGCAGGACACTTGGGTCGTTGCAACCCGCGACTTGGCCAACCCGCGCTTGACCGCGATTCCCGCCACGTCGAGCTGGACCAGCCAGACCGAATGGCAGACGTGGCTGCAAATGCCCGAGGGGCAAGCGGGCCAGCAAATCTGGCGCAGCGACGGCATGAAAGTCGCCAGCATCGCCGCCCTGCCCCCCGCGTTCGTCGCACAGTGCAAGGCCGAGCACGGCGGCATCCTGACCGATCCGATCGTCTGGGACGCGGCGTGAACGTTATGACGTTAGGTTGAGTTGCTTTTCCTCCCCCCTTGTGGGGGAGGTCAGGTGGGGGGCGAGCCGCGTCTGCGGCTCAATAGACTCCGATCTACATGCCATGAGAGGGTCGTTTTTTCAGCGGCAGACGCCGCTGGCCCCCACCTCGATCCTCCCCACAAGGGGGAGGAAGGAAAAGTTGATCCAGCCTAACGTCATAAATCTCTAGCAGTAGCGACGGTTACTCCGCCGCTTCGGCCAGCTCTACCGCCTCGGCGATGCCATCGAGATAGCGTTCGGCATCGAGCGCGGCCTGACATCCGGTTGCAGCACTGGTGACGGCTTGGCGGTAGATGTGGTCCTGCACATCGCCCGCCGCGAACACGCCGGGGATGCTGGTTTGCGTCGCATTGCCGTGCCGCCCGCCATGCGTGACGATATAGCCGCCTTCCATGTCGAGCTGTCCCTCGAACAACCCTGTGTTGGGTTTATGCCCGATGGCAATAAACACGCCATGGAGGTCGATGTCGTCGGTCGCGCCGCCCTCGACTGCCCTGACGCGGATGCCTGTGACGCCCGACGCATCGCCGAGCACTTCGTCGAGCGTCGCGTTCCAGCGGATCTCGACTTTCCCCACTGCGGCCTTTTCGAACAATTTGTCGTGCAGGATTTTCTCACCGCGGAACTTGTCGCGGCGGTGGACGACAGTCACCTTGCTGGCGATGTTCGACAAATACAGCGCTTCCTCGACAGCGGTGTTGCCGCCGCCGATGACCGCGACCGGCTTGTCCTTGTAAAAAAATCCGTCGCACGTCGCACAGGCCGACACGCCCTTGCCCATGAACGCGGTTTCCGACGGCAACCCGATATATTGCGCCGACGCGCCGGTTGCGACGATCAGCGCGTCGCAGGTGTAGGTGCCGCCATCGCCCTCAAGCCGGAACGGTCGCTCACCGAGATGCGCGGTGTGGATATGGTCGTAGATGAATTCGGTGCCAAAACGCGCGGCATGCTTTTCGAAGCGCACCATCAGTTCCGGCCCCTGTACCCCGTCAGCATCGGCCGGCCAGTTGTCGACTTCGGTCGTCGTCGTCAGTTGCCCGCCCTGTTCGATACCGGTGACCAACACCGGTTTCAGATTGGCGCGCGCGGCATAGACGGCGGCTGTGTAGCCAGCCGGGCCGGAGCCGAGGATCAGCAGGCGGACGTGACGCTGGGTCATGATGCGGTCGTTCTCCAAACATGTAACCGCGCGCCGCGTGCGCGCTGGCTGGGGCGGCAGGATTCGAACCTGCGAATGGCGGCATCAAAAGCCGCTGCCTTACCGCTTGGCGACGCCCCAGCATCTGCGAGCGCGCGCCTTAGACAAGGTCGCGCACGGTTGCAAAGGGGTCAGGCGATCCGGTGCACCCAGCCGTGCGGGTCGGGCGTGGTGCCGCGCTGGATCGACACCAGCCGGTCACGCAACCGTTCGGTCAACTGGCCGGGACCGCCCGCGCCGATGGTGAAATTGCCCGACGCGCTGCGGACTTCGCCGATGCTGGTGACGACGGCAGCGGTGCCGCAAGCGAACGCCTCGCGCAGGTGGCCGCTTTCCGCATCCGCGCGCCACTGGTCGATGGCATAAGGTTCCTCGCGGACCGTCAGCCCCTCGTTGCGGGCGAGCGTCAGCAGCGAATCGCGGGTGATCCCTTCGAGGATCGTCCCTGACAGCGCGGGGGTGGAGATCGAACCGTCGTCGAACGCAAAAAACACATTCATACCGCCGAGTTCCTCGACATAGCGACGCTCGACCGCATCGAGGAAGACGACCTGATCGCACCCCTGCGCGGTCGCCTCCGCCATCGCGGGCAAGCTCGCGGCATAGTTCCCGCCGCATTTCGCCGCCCCCGTGCCGCCGGGTGCGGCGCGGGTATACTGGTCCGACACCCAGATCGAGATCGCGCGCGCGCTGCCTTGCCAATAGGCGCCCGCTGGCGAGGCAATAACGAGGTAGAGATATTCCGACGATGGTTTGACGCCGAGGAACACTTCGGACGCGAACATGAAGGGGCGCAGGTAAATCGAGCCGCCCTCGACCGACGGCATCCAGTTGGCATCGGCGCGCAGCAGTGCCTCGACCGAGCCGATGAACAACTCCTCGGGGATTTCGGGCATGGCGAGCCGCTTCGCCGAGCGGTTGAAACGCCGCGCATTGGCTTCGGGGCGGAACAGCGCGGTCGCGCCGTCGGGGTGGCGATAGGCCTTCATCCCCTCGAAAATTTCCTGCGCGTAATGGAGAACAGCAGTCGCGGGGTCCATTGGGATAGGCCCGCGTGCCACGACCTTGGCATCGTGCCAGCCCTTGCCCGCCTCGTACCGGATCATCGCCATATGGTCGGTGAATACCCGCCCGAACCCCGGATCGGCGAGCAGCGCCGCGCGGGCATCGGGGGCGACGCAATTCGGATTCGGCGTGAACACAAAGTTGGACATCAGGCTCTCCGCAGGTCTTGCCTCGGCCTATCCAGACTGGCAGAACAGGTCAACATGGCTGGCCCAATTTCCTCCACCCCGCGCGCCTCGCCGCTGTTTCTGCGTGAACCCGAAATCCGGCGCGGGGTCGAGCTGCTCTATTTCGGCTACGCCCATATGACCCGCAGTGCCGATGCGCTGCTGGCCGAACATGGACTGGGCCGCGCGCACCAACGCGCGCTCTATTTCATCGCGCGCCAGCCCGGGTTGACGGTCGGCGACCTGCTGCGTTTGCTGGCGATAACCAAGCAATCGCTCGGTCGCGTCCTGAACGAACTCACGACCCGCGATCTGGTCGCCACCACCCCCGGTGAAACCGACCGTCGCCAGAAATTGCTGCGCCTGACCGACGCGGGCGCCGCCCTCGAAGCCGACCTGTTCGACCGCCTGCGCGAACGCCTGTCCGCGGCGTACGGGCGTGCGGGGCAGGAAGCGGTGACCGGCTTCTGGCAAGTACTCGAAGGCCTGATCCTGCCGGAAGACCGCACGCTGGTGATGGAGTTGAGCCGGGGGGATTGAGGGGGGAGCCCGTCTGCCAGTGACCGCAATGTTTTTGCGCGCGACTTTCCGGCTTAGCCCTAAAATCTCACGATCAGCGTTCCATCTGATTTAGTTCTTTGCTGCAATCTGCCGTATCTGCCCAGTGATGCCCGCAACCCGCCCAAGGAGGGCTTGCCGGTCGCTCTCTCCTGCTTCCGCTAACAAAGCCCGAGCCTCATACATCTTCTTGTGCTGCCGGAATGGCGCAACCAGCTTGCCGTCGCGAAGTATGACGCCGGTAATTTCGGCATGCTGGTCAGCGAAGGTCTTTTCTTTGTGATACCGGAGGCCAACACCGTAAATCATCTTCTGCACCTGCCACACGTCTGACTTCGGCACACGTGCTCCCGAAATTGTTACGTCGTCGATGTACACCGTGAAGGTGTAACCCCGCTCTTTGCAGAACGCAGCGATGCGCGCCCACAGATCGAAGTATGCGAAATAAGCCATGATCGGACTCAGAGGTGACCCGGTCGGCAGATGCTGCCGATAACAAGCAAGTTTCGCGAGCAGACCAGCGATATCGCGCTCACACTTCATTACGGTGTGGAAAAACCAAAAAACCCGTCGCTGTGGGGTGCTGGGGAAGAATTTGCGAATGTCGAGGCACTGAACGACACGATTTTCCCGATGGGCCGCTGCGTTGGTAACGTAACAACGCCGCTTTACGGGGCAGAACAGAAACTCCGGCGGATTGATGCGCGCAAGAACCTTCGCCAGCCGTGCCTGCACTCGCTTCAGCGCTTTGCAGGGATTTTCGACGTGTCTAACGCCGTCGCCAGTCTTCTTCGGAATATCAAATTCGGAATAGAGCGATTCCCCTGCGGCCAGTGCGCGTAGCTCGGCAGTAGACACGCCCAAAAGTCTAGCGAGCTTTGAGCGATTAGACATTTTGAAGAGCGGTGATTGGTCGAGGGGGTATGTCACCCTATTCTGCATGGACATGCCCCGAACGTGCTTCAAGAAATTGCATTAAGCCGACCATCTTGCCCGCCACGAAGGAGCGCGCGCGATCATATGCACCACCATCTCTGACGCTTTCGGCAAAGAAAAGGATTGAGGAAACCGGCAGTCCGAAGATATCCGAATAACGCTCGATTAGTTCAAGGCTGGGCTTCTTATGACCTTTTTCAATCTCAGACAGATACGAGGTAGAGATATCAAGCCGCTCAGCGACCTGTTTTTGTTTCAGGTCGTGATAAACGCGAATGAGCCTGAGGGCTTCACCAAGCATAACGGCTCCTAAAAATAATTCTGTAATACAGGGTGGCGGATCATCCTTTGAACAGCTTCACCAACTCAAGGACCAAATGCAGGATTTTAGTAATCCAAGGTCCAGCCGTCAGTACCACTTTCAGCGTCTGCGGACTTACCAAATGGCTTGCCCACTTCGGCCTATTCTTCAAACTCAACCGCCCACGTTCCTTGTCGTCGTCCCGATGAGTCATCGACATTGTCCTTCTTCACCAACCACCGGAATGGTGGCCTGCCATCTGGCTAGGAAGGTGGGGAAGGAACGTGCTTACCCTGATCACCTGGGCGGTCCCCCGCCATCGGGGGCCGCCCGTGGCCGCCACGCGCTTCGCATGACACGGCCATAAAGGTAGGAGGTTTACACCTCCCGCGAAGGTCACCCTTCAATGAATGATGGCAGTCCCCTATATGACCGACGACGCACTGTTGATGACACACACCTGCGACGATGTCTAGAACTTTCTTCGCTGTGAGCGAATTATTTGTGACAGCCTTTAGCTTGGCAGCCGACAAATCCTAGTGCCCGAACACTCCTCGATATCCGCCAACAGCCAGCGCGAACATGCGTCGCAAAAAAACCGCTTTCCTACAGTTATTGTTTCTGCTATGTTCTATCTCCTGAATTGCTCTGTTCCGCTCTTTCAAACTGCGAATCTCAGTGTCGTGGCGCGCGTCATCCCACTCGCTAGATGGCTTAATGTTCACTAACTTTTGGCCCGCGCCGAAGTCGGTTCAGGTGTGACCTTTGTGACCTTTGGCGGAAATCGGTCGCTTTTTGCCTCAGCCGTTGCCCAATTCTCGGTTGCGCGCCTGTGCTGCCTTCAGCGCGGCGGCGACCAGTGTGTTCAACGCTGCACTCTCGTCGAGCACATCTAGCCCCACCCGCGTTGACCCGCCCTTGCTCGCCACTCGGTCCGCAAGTGCACCGAGCTGTTCGGGGGACGCCTTTGCCAATGATGCCGCGCCCGCGACGGTGGCGCGGGCCAGTCGGTCGGCCATGCCGGGGGACAGGCCCATCGCTGCGCCGCCCTCGGCAAGCGCCCGGGCGAAGCGATAGACGAACGCCGGTCCCGAGCCTGACAGCGCGGTGACGGCGTCGAACAGCCCCTCGTCGTCGATCCATTCGACAAGGCCGAGCGGGGCCATCAGCGCGGTGATTGTCGTCCGATCGGCCCCCGGCGCGTGGAGTGCGACGGCACCTTCGCCAATGGCGACCGGCAGGTTCGGCATCACCCGTACGATTTGGCCAGCCGTGGGAAAAGCCTCGACCAACGTCGCGCGGCGCGTTCCCGCCAGAATCGAAAGCACGACCGTCTCCGGCCCCACCGCGCGCGCCACGACCGGTGCGACATCGCCGAGCATCTGTGGTTTGACGCCGAGCATCAGCATCGCAGGCGGCGCTTCGTCTGGCAGGATCGCAACCGCGCGGACGCCCGCAAACACCGGTAGCGCCGGATCGATCACCGTGACCCGCGCCGCGTCCATCCCCGTCGCCAGCCAGCGCGACAGCATCGCCCCAGCCATTGCCCCGCACCCGACGATCCAAAACGAACCTGTCACGCCTCGCCGCGCGTTTCGACCAGTGCCGCCGCAATCGCGTCCTTGGGCGATTTGCCGCCCCACAGCACGAACTGGAACACGGGATAAAACCGGTCGACTTCGTCCACCGCTGCCTCGATCACGGTTTCGGCTTGGTCGAGGCTCAGCCCCGGCTCGTCGCCGCTGTCGATGAGGACGGCATGGCGGAACAGCACGGTGCCGCCTGCCGACCAGAGTTCGAAGTGACCGAGCCAGAGCTGTTCGTTGATAAGGCCGATTGCCTCGTACACCGTGGCCATCTGGTGATCGGCGACCTTGATATCGGGAAAGGCCATGAATTGCAGGACATTGTCATCGTCGCGCCACACGCCGCGCAGCTCGTACAAGCCCCATGACCCCTGCGCCGAGGCGACGATTTCCTCGTCGCCGATACGCTCGTGCGTCCAGCCATGCGCCTCGAACCACGCCTCCAGCATGTCGATGGGCGCCGCGCGCTGCCCGTCCATATCGATTTCGACGCCTGTCATGCGCTTGGCGTGACTCGCCTCGGCGTTCGATGCAAGCGCACGACTCGCAAAATTGTGGATAACCAAGCGCGGCAAAAGCGTGTAACCAATCGCTTCACCCCGACGAACAGGCTCCATGTGATATCCGACGAAGTCCGGCTGAGGCAGTTGATGCATGCAGGGCTCGACGGTGACGCGCGCGCGCATCGCGACCTGCTGGCGGCACTCGTGCCGCTGTTGCAGCGGTTCTATGCGCGCCGGATGGGCACTTCGCCCGAACTCGAGGACTTGGTGCAGGAAACGTTGATTGCCGTTCACACCCGCAGGGCAAGCTATGACCGCGACCGGCCGTTCGGACCGTGGTTGTTTGCCGTAGCGCGTTACAAGATGATCGACCATTTCCGTAAAAGCCGCGTCCATGCCTCGCTCGATGATCCGACGGCGGGCTGGGCCGATATTCTGGGCGACGGCGGGTTCGAGGATGCGGTGTCGGCCCGGCTCGACATCGATGCGGCGCTGTCGTCGCTGGGCAGGAAACAGGCATCGGCAATCCGCGCGACCAAGATCGACGGCCTGAGCGTCGCCGAAACAGCGACACGCGACGGCATCTCGGAGGCCGATGTCAAAGTGTCGGTCCACCGCGGTCTGAAATCGCTCGCGCGCCGACTGGGGGGCGGGTGATGGACACCGGTTCGCTGATCGACTCGCTCGCCGCCGATTTGCGGCCTGTTGCACGAGGCACGCCGCATCGGCTCGTGATGCTGGCGCTTGCCGTCGCGGTACCGGTTGTGCTGCTGATCGTCATCATACAGGTCGGTCTGCGCCCCGATCTGGCCGTCGCGGTAACAGGCAGCATGTTCTGGATGAAGCTTGCCTATACCGCGACAGTCGGTGTGGTTGCGGTGGCCGCCGCCGCCGTCCTGTTCCGGCCCGAAGCATCCTCGCCGCGCTGGCTGTGGCTGCTCACGGTCCCCGTCGTGGTGTTCGCCGTGGCGAGCCTTCGCGAAGCCCTGTCGATGCCGTCATCGGCCTTCATGCCGATATGGTTCGGCCCGAGCTGGCCGGTGTGTTCGGCCTTCATCCTCGCGCTCTCGCTACCCGTTGCGGCGGCGCTGACGCTAGCTGGCCGCCGCTTTGCCCCTACCCGCCTGCGCGCGACCGGCGCGGTGATCGGGCTTGCGTCGGGCGGTTTCGCTGCCGCGCTCTACAGTCTGCATTGTCCCGAGGCGGGCGCGAGCTTTGTGCTGACGTGGTACACGCTCGGCATGATGGCCCCGGCTGTCATCGGCGCGCTGCTGGGTCCGCGTCTGTTGCGCTGGGCGTAACCTTTGCCGCGCAGCGTGCGTATCGCCTGTAAAGGGAGTTCGCATGACCAAGTCTGTCTTCGCTGTCATCACGCTGGCTAGTGCGGGGTCCATCGGCTTTCTCTTTGCCGCACCCTCTGCCACCCCCGAAGCACATGCTGCGGCAGCAACCAACAGCGCCGATGCCACGCACCCCGCCGTTATCGAACTCTACCAGAGCCAGGGTTGTTCCTCCTGCCCGCCCGCACTTGTGGTGCTCGACAGCCTCGCTGACCGCCCCGATGTCCTCGCGCTCAATTTTGCGGTCACTTATTGGGACCAGCTGGGGTGGAAGGATATTTACGCGCGGCCTGAGTATACTGCGCGGCAATGGGCCTATTCGCGCGCGGCGGGGCGCGGCAATGTCCAGACGCCGCAGCTGATCGTCAACGGCCGCGCCGCCGTACTCGGCAGCCGCAAAGGCGAAGTCGAGGCGGCGATTGTTGCCAATGCGCGCAAGCCCGGACCGTCGGTAACAATCGCAGGGTCGCAAGTGACGATCGCCGCTGCCCCGACCGACAAATCCGCGACTGTCTGGCTCGTCGGCTACGATCCGCGCACCGTGCAAGTGCCGATCCGCGCAGGCGAAAACAACGGGCGGACTTTGCCGCACCGAAATATTGTCCGACAATTGGCGGCGCTTGGGAACTGGAACGGAAAAGCGGCCAGCTATACCGCGCCTGCTACCCCCGCCGGACTGAAGCGCGCGGTGCTGGTGCAGGCCGGAGCTGGCGGAGCAATTGTAGCGGCAGTGCGCCTCTAGCCTATTTCTTCTTGCCCGCGTCCATCGCATCGAGCCGAGCCTTCAGCGCCTCGGCGTCGTCGCGCGCGGCGGCGGCCATGGTCTTCACCGCTTCGAATTCATCGCGCGACACAAAATCGAGGCCCGCGATCCACTCCTTCATCCGCTCGCGCAAGCCCGCCTCGGCTTCGCGGCCAACGCCAGCGATAGTGCCTGCGGCCCCGTTCATGAATTTGGCAAAATCGTCGAACAGGCGGTTGTCGGTCTGCATCTGGATCGTCCCGGAATAATTAGCGTCTGATATCTATCTGGGTGCCGCCAGGTTCGACGACAAGTCCCTCGGCATTCGGGTTCAACCGGATAAATTCGTAATTGAGCACCCCGGCAAAACACAGCCACACCAGATACGGCACCATCAGCCACGCCGCCTTGGTCCGCACTCGCCCGAATGCAATCGTTGTTGCCAGTGCCGCCACGAACATGGCGGCGATAATGACCAGCGCCAGCGTCATCTTGTGAAGCCCGAAAAACACCGGCGACCACGTCAGGTTGAGCACGAACGCCACAACGAACAGCGCGACCGCATAGCCCCGAAACCGCGATCCCCGCGCGTTGAGCACCAGCGCGACCGCCAGCCCGAGCATCACATAAAGTGCAGTCCAGGCCACCGGGAATGCCCAGTTCGGCGGCTGGAACCACGGCTTGTCGAGCAGCATGTACCAGCGGTTCTCGCTGCCTGAATTGCTAAGTGCGCCCGAGATGAACCCCGGCACCACAACCAGCGGCACCGTAATCAGCGCCCAGCGCCAATAGGCCGCCCGCAATTGTCCGTTCGATGCGAGTTCACTCATGCGCCACTCCTTGCAACCCTGTACGACGCCCTAGGGCGTTTGTTTCGCCGGGCGTAGCGATTTGTCGAAACGCCGCGATCAGGAATTCGACATTGCCCTCGGGACCGGTGATCGGGCTGGTGACGATGCCCTCGACGCTCCAGCCTTGCCCTTCGACCCACGCCTGCACCTCGGCACAAACGGCGGTGTGGACGGCAGGGTCGCGGACAACGCCGCCCTTCCCCACCGCGTCGCGCCCCGCCTCGAACTGCGGCTTGATCAGCGCCATCAGGCGCGCGGTTGGCTTGGCAAAGGTCATCGGGCGTTCGAGCACTTTGGACAGGCCGATGAAGCTGGCGTCGCACACGATGAGGTCGACGGGTTCGGGGATGTGCGTATCGGTCAGGATGCGCGCGCTGGTTTGTTCGAGGACAATAACGCGGTCGTCCTGCCGCATTTTCCACGCCAGCTGGTTGGTCCCACTATCGACCGCATAAACCCGCGACGCACCCTTGGTCAGCAGCACATCGGTGAACCCGCCGGTCGAACTGCCGACGTCGATGGCGACCGCACCCGCGACATCCCAGCCGAAATAATCGAGGCCATGCGCCAGCTTCACCCCGCCGCGCGATACCCAGGGGTGATCGCGGCCCTTGACGATGGGGACGGCCTCCACATCGACCGCCTGCCCCGCCTTGTCGATCCGCCGGTCGCCGACGAACACGTTGCCCGACAGGATCAAAGCCTGCGCCCGCGCGCGGCTCTCGGCGAGGCCGAGTTCGACAAGGCGCTGGTCGATACGGGTCTTCAACATGGCGGTTTTCCGCCAAAGGTCACAAAGGTCACACCTGAAACATACGCTGCGTCGGCACGGTCCGACCCCATGGTCGCGAGCGAGAGGCAGGGCTGGAAAACGACTCGGATCATGCGACGACCGGCGTCCTCTGCATTCCCCTACATTGCAAGGGGCAAGCCGAACCGGCGGGACGGCCAAAACCACCCCGCCGGACGACCGGTCAACCCTTCACGCACACAACGTGCTTCAATGTGTGGACCACATCGACCAGATCGCGCTGCGCGGCCATCACAGCGTTGGTCTTGAATCCACATCCATTTTGCTATACTTGTATAGCAGGAGAAATTCTATGCTCGCGATCAGACTCGACGCTACGCTGGAGGCACGGCTTGCGGCGCTTGCCGAGGAAACGGGTCGGACAAAGACCTTCTACGCCCGTGCAGCCATCGCCGAATATATCGACGATCTCGAAGACTATTACCTTGCCGAAAAGCGGTGGAAGGAATTCGTGCCGGGAACCGGCATTCCGCTCGAACAAGTGATTGCCGAGCTTGGCCTGGACGATTGAGTTCGAACCGTCGGCACTCAAAGAGCTGAAAGCGCTCGGCAGCGAGCCACGAACACGCATCCTCCGCACCTTGCAGCGCCAGATTGCTCCGCGCGACGATCCACGAACCGCTGGCGCGCCGCTCGTCGGCGAATGGACCGGCTACTGGCGTTTCCGCGTCGGCGATTACCGTGTCATCGCAAAGGTTCTGGATGAAGTTTTGCTCATTTCGGTCGTCCACGTCGCACACCGACGAGAGGTGTATCGGGGTTAAGTAAGCTGTCACCGTAACCCCAAAAGGCGCTGAGCAAGCTGGATCGGCAAATCTCGAACCGTATCATTGCGATGCTTGAAGATGTTGAGCAACTCGACGATCCCCGCCTGCGTGGCCATGCGCTGACCGGCCCGCTCAAACACCTATGGAGCTATCGCGTCGGCGACTGGCGGGTGCTGGCGCGGATCGAGGATGCGCGGGTTTTGATCGTAGTGGTGGAGGTCGAAAATCGTAGCAAGGTGTATCGGGGTTAGACACCTGCCACAGGGACCATCGTCGTTGCGAGCGTAGCGAAGCAATCCAGAGCGGTGCGCGTGAAGGAGTGGATTGCTTCGTCGCTCCGCTCCTCGCAATGACGGACCGAGGTCACAGATCGAGCAATACCAAAAAATATGGACCGAGCGTCAGGATGCCGATCAATGCTGCCGCAGCAGCAAATACCAAAACACCGCCAGCGGCCACGTCTTTCACGACCCTGATGCGTTCGTCAAAACCGGGGCTGACGATATCGCACAAGCCTTCAATCGCCGTGTTGAATGCCTCGCCGGACCAAACCAGCCCGATTGCAAGAACAATCCAGCGCCAGTCGGAAACCGAAATCCCCAAAGCAAATGAGACGACGATTACCGCAATCGTCGCTGCGAGGTGAATCCAAGCGTTGTGCTCAGCTTTCAGCAGAAGACCGAGGCCGGAGAGTGCGTAGCCAAAGCTCTTGAAACGCGACCGGAGCGAAAACCCTTGCGGCTTGCCTCCGGCGTCGGGCTTCAAGCCCGCACTTCCTCGACCACCCCGACGCTGTTCACCCGCAGCGCCTTCAACACCGCGTCCACAATCGCATCGGCATCCAGCCCCGCTTCCTTGTACTGCAATTCCGGCTTGTCGTGATCCTGGAACACATCGGGCAAGCGCAGCGTCCGCAGTTTCAGGCCTGCGTCGATCAGGCCTTCGTCGCTCGCCATTGTCAGGACATGCGCGCCGAAGCCGCCGATGCTGTTTTCCTCGACAGTCACGGCGACTTCGTGATCGATGAGCAGCTTGCGGATGAGGTCGGTGTCGAGCGGTTTGGCAAAGCGCAGGTCGGCGACGGTGGTGCTCAGCCCCTTAGCCTCGAGCGCGTCGGCGGCTTTCATTGCCTCCTCCAATCGCGTGCCGAGCGAGATGATCGCGACTTTCTTGCCGGTACGGACGATGCGGCCCTTGCCGATTTCGAGCTGTATCGGCACTTCGGGCAGCGCCACGCCCGTGCCGTTGCCGCGCGGATAGCGCACCGCAATCGGGCCGCTGTCATGGCAGGCGGCGGTATAGGTCATGTGGACCAGCTCGGCCTCGTCGCTGGGGGCCATCACCACGAAATTGGGCAGGGTCGCCAGATAAGTCACGTCGAACGACCCGGCGTGCGTGCAGCCGTCCGCCCCGACCAGACCCGCGCGGTCGATGGCGAAGCGCACCGGCAGGTTCTGGATCGCGACATCATGGACGACCTGATCGTAGGCGCGCTGGAGGAACGTCGAATAGATCGCGCAGAACGGACGCATCCCTTGTGCGGCGAGGCCCGCCGCGAAGGTGACGGCGTGCTGTTCGGCAATGCCCACGTCGAACGCGCGGTCGGGATGGGCTTTGGCGAATTTGTCGACGCCGGTGCCGCTCGGCATGGCCGCAGTGATCGCGACGATGCGCTTGTCGGTTTCGGCGAGCTTGGCGAGCGTTTCGCCGAACACATTTTGGTAGCTCGGCGGTCCCGGCGGTGCCTTGTCCTGCGTGCCGGTGATGACGTCGAATTTCTGGACGCCGTGGTACTTGTCGGCGGACGCTTCGGCGGGGCCATAGCCCTTGCCCTTTTGCGTGACGACATGGATCAGGCACGGCCCCTCCGCCGCATCGCGGACGTTTTCGAGGACGGGAATGAGCTGCTCGAGGTTATGGCCGTCGATGGGGCCGACATAATAAAAGCCGAGTTCCTCAAACAGCGTCCCGCCCATCGCCATGCCGCGTGCGAATTCGTCGGTCTTTTTCGCGGCCTTGTGCAGCGGTCCGGGCAGCGCGCGCGCCAGTTTTTTGAGCACTTCGCGCACGGTCAGGAATTCGCGGCTCGAGACGATGCGCGCGAGATAGGCGGACAGGCCACCCACGGGTGGCGCAATCGACATATCATTGTCGTTGAGAATGACGACGAGGCGATTGCCCGCCGCACTGGCGTTGTTCATCGCCTCATAGGCCATGCCCGCCGACATCGACCCGTCGCCGATCACGGCAATGCCCTTGCCGGGCTTGTCGTTCAGTTTGTTGGCGATGGCAAAGCCGAGTGCGGCGCTGATCGAGGTGGACGAGTGCGCCGCGCCGAACGGGTCGTATTCGCTTTCTGTCCGCTTGGTGAAGCCGCTGAGGCCGCCGCCCTGCCGGAGCGTACGGATACGGTCGCGGCGTCCGGTCAGGATCTTGTGCGGATAGGCCTGATGCCCGACGTCCCACACCAGCCGGTCGCGCGGCGTGTCGAAGACATAATGGATCGCGGTCGTCAGCTCGACGACGCCGAGGCCGGAACCAAGATGCCCGCCGGTCGTTCCGACGGCGGAAATCATCTCTGCGCGCAGCTCGTCGGCGAGCTGGCGGAGCTGTTCGGGCTTGAGTTTACGGAGCTCGTGCGGGGTCGGAACCGTGTCGAGCAATGGCGTGTCGGGACGAATGGACATGCGGGGTTAGTATCGACTCGTTGCACGCCCTGCAATCGACTCAAATACTTGACGCGGGCCCGCGCTGATTCGACAGGGGGAGCGTGACACAACTGCACCACCGCATCGCCACCACCGACGACATCCCCGCGATTTCCAACCTGATGGGGCGCGCGATCAAGATCAATCAGGCCGCTTTCCTGACCCCCGAACAATTGGCCGCGAGCAGCCTGACGATGGGTCTCGACACTCAATTGATCGACGACGGCACCTATTTCTTTATCGAGCGGAACGGCGTGGCAGCCGGGTGCGGCGGGTGGAGCTTTCGCGCGACGCTCTATGGCGGCAACCACAGCACCGCACTCCGCAACGACCGCAAACTCGACCCTGCGACGGAACCTGCGCGGGTGCGGGCGATGTACACCGACCCGGCTTTCGTCCGGCAAGGCGTCGGGCGGCTGATTCTCGGCCTGTGCGAGGATGCGGCGCGTGCAGCAGGATTCAAGCGCGTCGAACTGATGTCGACGCTATCGGGCGAGCCGCTTTATCTCGCCTGCGGCTTCGAACCGATCGAGCGGGTCATGAAAATGGCAGAGGCAGGTCCGCCTGTCCCGGGCGTGCGTATGGGGAAGATGCTTTAGGTACACGCCGCGCAAACGCCGCGCACCTCGATCACCGGGCGTGTGACGCCGAAGCCCGTCGCGCCTGCTGCCGCGCGCACTGCGCCGGTCACGGCGTCGTCGTCGATATGCGTTGTCGTCCCGCAGGTGTCGCAGATCATGAAGATACAGTCGTGGATGCAATCGGGGTGGGTGTTGGCGAGATAGGCATTGGCCGATTCGACGCGCCGCGCGAGATTCGCCGTCACGAACAGATCGAGGATGCGGTAGATAGAATTTGCCGCGATTCGCCGCCCCTCCGACTTCGACATCGCCTCGGCAATGTCATAGGCCGACGCCGGACGGGTAAAGCCCGCCAGCGCATCGAACACCCGCGCGCGCATCGCCGTCCACTGCTCGCCCGATGCCTCGAGCGCGGCTTGTGCGGCATCGGCTAGTGGAGCGCCGTGGTGGAGAGTATGTGCGTGTTGGCCCATCGGGCCGGTTTACGCCTTCAACCGGGCATTCATCAAGTGCGCGACCGCGAGCACGCTGACGCCGCCCACCGTGAGGACGATCTCGGGCCAGCCGTGCGGCGCGAAAAGCCCGGCCGTCATCGCCGCCAGCCCGCCGAGTCCGATCAACGCCGGTCGCGTCGCGCGGTGCTCTGCATAGCCATAACCGAGCGCCAAAGCCGCCAGCACCACTGCGCCGCCCAGCCCGATCCGGTGGATCAGCGGATCGGTGAAAAACGTCGCCCCGCCCGAAAGCGCCGCCACCAGCAACACGCTGAGCACACAATGCAAAACGCACAGGCCCGACAGGCCGACGGCCATCCGGTCGAGCGCAGCAGTGTGGAATTGGCGAGGCATAGAGCGGCTATACACGAGTCGCGAAAGGATACAACATATCATTCACATGAAATCGGCAGTCGGACGACCTTGACAGCCGCCCTGCCCGTCCGTATCGGCACCGCTTTCCCGGCGGGTTCGCTCCTCGGGGCAAATATCTTTGACTTGAAAGTAGAGCCATGTTCGCCATCGTGCGTACGGGCGGCAAGCAATATCGCGTTGCCGCAGGAGACAAGATCGTCGTCGACCGCATGGACGGTGAGGCGGGATCGCGCATTACGCTGGGCGACGTGCTGTTCACTTCGACCGGCGAGAGCGGCCTGACCGTCGCTGCCGAGATCATCGCTCAGGCGAAAGCCGACAAGGTTATCGTCTTCAAAAAGAAGCGCCGCCACAATTATCGCCGCAAGAACGGCCATCGCCAGCAGCACACGATCCTCCAGATCGTGAGCGTCGGCGCGGCTCCTGTGGCCGAGAAGAAGGCGAAGAAGGAAGCGGCACCGGTCGAAGCTGAAGCGGCTCCTGCCGTCGAAGCAGCACCCGTCGAGGCTGCAGCCCCCGTCAAGAAAAAGGCCGCTGCAAAGCCGGCCGCCAAGAAGACCGCGGAGTAATTTCAGATGGCACATAAGAAAGCTGGCGGTTCAACGCGTAACGGTCGTGATTCGGCCGGTCGTCGTCTCGGCGTCAAGAAATTCGGCGGCGAACATGCGCTGGCCGGCAACATTCTCGTCCGCCAGCGCGGCACCCGCGTGTGGCCGGGCCGTAACGTCGGCTGTGGCAAGGACCACACGCTGTTCGCGCTCGTCGAAGGCCGCGTCGCCTTTCACCTGGGCAAGCTCGGCCGAAAGTATGTCTCGGTCGATATGCCGGTTGAAGTCGCGGCAGAATAACCGGCGGTCCATATACGGGTCGCCGCAAGGGTGACCCGAAGGTCCGTCGAGACGGACCGCGAGGGAGCAAGGGTCACCTTTCCCTCTTGAAAGACTAACTCCCTCGAAACGTCAGTGCGGTGTCACATAGTACCGCTACTGGCTCGCCCGAGGAGAGTTATAGTGTTCATAAGAACCGAAAATCTGCTGCTCCGGCCCGGCTGGGTCGATGACGCCCCCGAGCTGACCGGGGCATTTGCCCGCGAAGACGTGGTGATGACGCTGGCCCGCGCGCCCTGGCCCTACCGGCTCGACGACGCGGTCGACTACCTTGCCCGCGACCGCTCGGCACATGAAGTGGACTTGCTCGTCTTTCTCCGCACCCCGGGCACCCCGCGCCTGATCGGCGGGGTCGGCATTGCCGACCGCGACGGGGAGTCGGAGCTCGGCTACTGGATCGTCCCGTCGCACTGGGGCCGGGGTTACGCGACCGAGGCCGCCCGCGCCGTCGTGGCCGCCGCGCGCGACAGCCTGCGGATCGACCGGCTGGTGTCGGGCCACTTCCTCGACAATCCGGCTTCAGGCGCAGTGCTGCGGAAGCTCGGCTTTGCCCCCACCGGGCAGGAGCAGCGCGACTGCCGCGCGGCGGGGGTGGCAAAGGCCTGTCGCACCTTCGCGCTGGAGCTCACGCCGTCGCTGGCACTAGCTGCTTAAAGACGTTCGCCTGAACGCACATCGCTCCCCCTCGAGCTCGGCGAACGGCAGGTAGCCGCAGCGTTCGGCGACCTTGGTCGAGGCGATGTTGCCGTGGTCGATCATGCACCGCGTCTCGGCAATCCCTGCCGCGTCGGCCCAGCCGGTGACGGCGGCAACGACCTCGCTGGCAATCCCGCGTCCCCAGCTATCGGCGGTGAACGCCCAGCCGGCCTCAGGCGCGCCCTCCAGATCGACAATGCCGCGCTTGAAGTCCGACAGACCGGCGACGCCCAGAAACGCGCTGTCCGCGCGGTCGATCACCGCCCAATTGCCATAACCGACCAGCGTCCACATCCCCGCCGCCTGCCCGAACTTCGGCCAAGCCACGTCGCGTGGGCGCGGCACGCCACCGATGAAGGCGACCACGCGCGGGTCTTCCCACATCGCGGCATAAGGTTCCCAATCGGCCATCGTCAGCGCGCGCAGGGTCAAGCGTTCGGTCGTCAAGGTCGGGGCAATCATACCCGCAGGTTTAGGCGACGAGCGCGGGCTGCTGCAAGTTGGCCGCGGCAAAGTCGCTGTCATACTTGCCGATCAGCGCGCGGTCGTCGTGGTTCCACGGGTGGAAGCCGGGGAGGAAGAACGCCGCCCAGGGCAGGAACAAGCGCCGCAGCACGCCGGGGGTGCCTACCAGATACCAAGTCAGCCGCGCCTTCGCTTTCCAGCCGGTGATGCCGTCCTGCGACAGCAGGTCGAGTGTCCCCGCCCAGCGCTTGGTCCAGAAGCGTTGCGTGACGATCAGCATCATGATCGTCTTGACCCGCCACCTTTTGCCGCGCGTCCAGTCGCGCGTCGCGTGCAGCCAGGTGTCATAGGCGACGCCCTTGTGCTCGATTTCCTCGATCGCGTGCCAGCGCCACATATCGGCGAGCTCGCGGTCGGCCCCGGCAAACATCTTATCATCGGCGAGCATCATCTGCGCCATGATCGCGGTGTAATGTTCGAGCGCCATCGTGACCGCGAGGTTGAGAATCTCGGGCCGCCCCTTGGTCAGCGCCAGCGTGTCGATGACGACCTGTTCCAAGTGGTCGATCTTGTAGCCGGCATCGCTGACCCGCTTGTTGAACGACACATGCTCACGGCTGTGCATGACTTCCTGCTTGATGAACGACCGGATTTCGGCGGCGAGCTTTGACGGCGTCCCGTCGCGGTGCGCCTTAACCGATTCGACGAAGAACGCTTCTCCCCTCGGAAACGTGATCGACAGCGCATTGTGGAATGCCGAGCCGACCGGATCGCCGTTCAGCCACCACCGCTTCTGCTGCAAATCACGCCCGAAGCGCCGGTCGCGCGGGGTGATGGTCAGGTCTATAGGTGTTTTGATGGTCGTTTTTGCGGGCGTCATGCTAAAGGCTCCGGTTCAAAGTCCGATTAGAGCTTACTTACATTCATGTCAATAGTCATTTCCACTGAGCGCAAGCGTCTGTCGCCCGACGAAAGTCGCACGGCGGCGCTTGAGGCAGCGCGCGAAATCCTGATCGCCGAAGGTCCGCAGGCGGTTACGCTGAAAGCCGTTGCGGCCAAAGTCGGGCGCACTCACGCCAATGTCCTGCACCATTTCGGTTCCGCGCTGGGTTTGCAAAAGGCGCTGGCCGCGATGCTTGCCGAATCGGTGTGCGCGACGATCGGCGCGACAGTTCTGCGCGCCCGGCGCGGCGAGGCCGACCCGCGCCTGATCGTTGACATGACCTTCGACGCTTTCGACCAGCAGGGTGCGGGCGCGCTCGCCACTTGGATGATCATGTCGGGCAACACACAGGCGCTCGACCCGATATTGTCGGCGATCCATCATCTCGTGGATGACCTTGGCGAGGACGGCCATGACGATGTGTCGATGCATCAGGATACGCTGACCTTGGTGTTGATGGCGCTCGGCGACTCGCTGCTCGGCAAGCCGATGGCCGATGCGCTGGGGCTGCCTCGTGAAGCGGCGCGCGATATTGCGTACAAGCAGTTGATGGCGTCACCCGGCGTCCTCGCGCGGATGGCGGCGGCCTGACATGCATTTCCTCGATCAAGCCAAAATCTACATGTCCTCGGGCACCGGCGGCCCCGGTGCGGTCGCGTTCCGGCGTGAGAAGTTCATTGAATACGGCGGCCCCGACGGCGGCAACGGCGGCAAGGGCGGCGACATCGTCATCGAGGCCATCGCTGGCCTGAACACCCTCATCGATTTCCGCTACACCCAGCATTTCCGCGCGCCGCGAGGCAAGGGCGGCGCAGGCAGCAACATGACCGGCGGCGGTGGCAAGGATCTGATCATCCGCGTCCCCGTCGGCACACAGGTGCTGAGCGAGGACAAGGAGCACGTCCTTGCAGACTTTACCAAGGCGGGCGAACACCGCGTGTTCCTGCGCGGCGGCGACGGCGGGCGGGGCAATGCCAGCTATAAAACCTCGACCAACCGTGCCCCGCGCCAGCACGGCAGCGGCTGGCCGGGCGAGGAGGCCTGGGTCTGGCTGCGGTTGAAACTGCTCGCCGATGTCGGGCTGCTCGGCCTACCCAACGCAGGCAAATCGACCTTCATCAACGCGGTGACCAACGCGCAGGCAAAGGTCGGCGCCTATCCCTTCACCACGGTGCGCCCGCAACTAGGTGTCGCGACGCACAACCACCGCGAAATCGTGATCGCCGACATCCCCGGCCTGATCGCGGGCGCGGCGGACGGCGCAGGCATCGGCGACCGGTTCCTGGGCCATATCGAGCGCTGCCGCGTGCTGCTCCACCTGATCGACGCGACCGGCGACAATCCGGTCAAGGCGTGGCGCACGGTCCGCAAGGAACTCGAGATCTATGGTGCGGGCCTGACCGACAAGCCCGAAGTGATCGGCCTGAACAAGGTCGACGCGCTCGACCCCGCCGAGGTCAAGGCGATCACTGCCAAGCTGAAACGCGCAACCGGATGCGAGATCATGCCGATGTCGGGCGCGGCAGGAACGGGGATCGAGGCTGTGCTCGACCGCTTGAGCGACGCCATCCCGATGCCCGAAGAGGTGGCGCGCGCGGCGGGCGAGGTTGAGGGCGAATGGTCGCCGGTGTAGGCTGACCGCATCACGACAGATCGACAGGAGAGTCCGCCATGAACAAGCTCGTCGTTGCCTTACTCGCCACTGTGCTCGCCGCCCCGCTGGCGCTGACCGCCGCACCAAAAGCCGACCCGGTCGCCGCCGCGCTTGCCAGCCCGTCTCGCCCCGACGCCGACAAGGCGCGCGACGCGGCGCGCAAACCCGCCGAACTGATGAAATTTGCCGCGATCAAGCCCGGGCAAAAGGTCGTCGATTTCGTCATGGGCGGCGGCTATCTGACCCGCATCATTGCGGGAACGGTCGGACCCAAGGGCGTCGTGTACGCGTTCCAGCCCGCCGAATTCGTCGCGTTTCGCGCGGCTTATGGCACCGAGCAGGATGGCGTTGCCAAAGAATTCGTCAATGTGAAGGCGCTGCGATCGTCATTCGGCGCGCCTACCATTCCCGAGCCCGTCGACGTGATCGTCACGGTGCAGAACTACCATGATCTGTTCCTCGCCCCCTTCCCCGCAGATACCGCCGACAAGGCGACCGCCGCGCTGTTCAAGGCGCTAAAGCCCGGTGGGACGCTGATCGTCGTCGATCATGTCGCGGCGACAGGATCGGCACGCGAAGCCCCAGAAAAGCTCCACCGCATCGACCCCGCGTTCGCGCGCGCCGAGATCGAGAAAGCGGGATTCAAGTTCGACGGCGAGCTGAACAGCTGGCGGCAAAGCGGCGACCCGCACACCGCCAATGTGTTTTCACCGGTAATTCGCGGCAAGACCGACCAGTTCGCCTATCGCTTTCGCAAACCACGCTAGGCACAGCATTTGGTGTCCTGACCGGTCGATGATAGACGAAGCGACATGCGCTACGATCCCAAATTCGTCCCGATGACCGTCGATGAATTCCTGTCGATCGATTTTCCGAGCGACAAGAAGTTCGAACTCGTCGATGGCGTTATCCAGATGATGGCGGGGGGATCGGCGGCGCACGCATTGATCGGCGGCAATATCCACAGCTTTCTGCGGCGCGCTTTGCGTGGGTCGGGTTGCTTGCCGTTCAATTCCGACATGGGCGTCGTCGTGAATGCGACCAACCTGCGCTATCCCGACGTCGCCGTCTATTGCGACCGCGAGTGGACCGACGAGCTCCTTTCCGCGCAAAAATTCGAAGATCCGAGCGTCATTTTCGAAGTGCTCTCGCCTTCGACACATCCCAACGACAAAGGCATAAAGCTCGATGAATATCGGACGATTGCCTCGTTGCAGACCGTCGTTTTGGTCGATCCGGTCAAGGAATTGACCCGCGTCGTGCAGCGTATCGGCCCGACGTCGTGGCGCGATGACCTTTTCGCGCAGCCGCACGATGTCGAATTGCCTTCGCTCAACCTCACGATCCCGCACGCCGAAATTTTCGCGCGCGATTGATGGCAAAGGACGAGCGCTTCGAGCGCCATCGCCAGCCTTGGACGAGTGCCGAAATCCAGAAGCTGCATACGCTGGCGAAGAAGGGCATGGCGCTGAAAGCGATTGCCAAGGCGCTGACCCGCAGCGAGGAATCGGTGCGCGACCGGGCGAAGACCGACGGGTTGGGAATTGCGAAACTGCGCTAACCGTCGTTGCGAGCGTAGCGAAGCAATCCAATGCGGCGACAGTGTT
>JANNVL010000013.1:0-32191 GCA_031408195.1 Sphingomonadales bacterium
GCGCATTTCGAGACGCATCGCGGCGATTTGTCAGAGGACAGCCTGACCCGGCTCGACAAGAACCCTATGCGGATTCTCGACAGCAAAGATCCCCGCGACCGCCCCGCCGCCGACACTGCGCCGAAAATGGTGCTGAGTGCGGAGGCCGAGGACTTCTTCGCCAAGGTCCGCAAAGGGCTGGACGCTGCAGGCGTGGCGTATGAAATCGCCCCGCATCTGGTGCGCGGGCTGGATTACTACCGCCATACCGCGTTCGAATTCGTCACCGACCGTCTGGGCGCGCAGGGGACGCTGCTGGGCGGCGGGCGCTATGACGGGCTGATCGAAACGCTGGGCGGCCCGCATACCCCGGCAGTCGGCTGGGCTGCGGGGATCGAGCGGTTGGGGATGTTGGCGGAGGGGCACGCTACGGAGCGCCTAGAAGTCGCTGTCATACCCAAGGCTCCTGAGATGGAACAGCGGGCGATAAGGGCGGTGGCGCTTATCAGAGGAGCTGGCATCTCAGCCTCGCTCGCTTATCGCGGAAATCTCAAACGTCGTGGTGAAGTCGCAAATCGAGAGGGAGCAGTCGCGAAGCTTTTTCTTGCCGATCCCGCAGGCGTCGGTTCGCCGCTTGAATTCAGCTTTTACAACACTGCGCTCTCGAACAGCCAACAAGATGCGTTCGCTCAACGCGTAATCTCCGCACTACAGGGTGAGTTTGGTTCACGCTTTGGTGTGCAAGGCTGGAACCAGCCGTGACCCCCACCATTTCCGACGAACGTATCGCCGCCATCGAAGCACGGCGGGAGGAGTTGCAGGCGCAGCTCAGCGCGGGCGACTTGTCCACCGAGCGGCTGATTGCGCTGTCGAAGGAGTATAGCGAGCTCGAACCTGTCGCTGCTGCTGCCGCCGAACTTCGTCGCTTGCGGGCGGAACAGGCGGTGCTGGGCGAAATGCTCAAGGACGCCGATCCCGAAATCCGCGAAATGGCCGAGGAAGAAGCGCAGGCCATCAAGGATGCGCTGCCCGAGGCCGAGCGCGCGCTGGCGCTCAAACTGCTGCCCCGCGACGCCGCGGACGAACGCGCAGCGATGCTCGAAATCCGCGCCGGGACCGGCGGCGACGAAGCCGCGCTATTCGCGGGCGACCTGTTCCGCATGTACCAGCGCTATGCCGAAGAACGCGGCTGGCGGGTCGAGCTGATCTCTGCCTCCGAAGCCGATGTCGGCGGCTATAAGGAAGTCATCGCCAGCGTGAACGGCACCGGCGTGTTCGCGCGGCTGAAATTCGAAAGCGGCGTCCACCGCGTCCAGCGCGTCCCAGCGACTGAATCGGGAGGTCGCATCCACACCTCGGCAGCGACCGTCGCGGTGCTGCCCGAGGCCGAAGACGTCGACGTCCAGATCAACGACGCCGATTTGCGGATCGACGTATACCGCAGCTCGGGGCCGGGCGGGCAGTCTGTCAATACCACCGACAGCGCGGTCCGTATTACGCATCTGCCCAGCGGCCTCGTCGTTATCCAGCAGGACGAAAAGTCGCAGCACAAGAACAAGGCCAAGGCGCTGAAGGTGCTCCGCACGCGGCTGTACGAACTCGAACGCAGCCGCCTCGCCGACGAACGCTCGGGCGCGCGCAAGGCGATGGTCGGGTCGGGCGACCGCTCCGAACGCATCCGCACCTATAACTTCCCGCAGGGGCGCGTGACCGACCACCGGATCAACCTGACGCTGCACCGCCTGCCCGAAATTCTGGAAGGCGCGATGGACGAATTGATCGGCGCGTTGATTTCGGAGGACGAGGCCGCGCGGCTGGGGGCGCTGGATGGGTAATCTCCCTCTCCCTGCAGGGGAGAGGGACAGCTTGCGGTTGCAACGCAAGCAGGGTGAGGGACCGAAACCTCACTCATTCCCTCACCCTGAGCGGCGGGCAACGCCGCTCTGTCCCTCTCCCCTTCAGGGAGCGGGAAGGTGACGCTCGGCGAGGCCACCACCGCGCTCACCCCCGTCTCCGCTACCCCCCGCCTCGACGCCGAAATCCTTCTCGCTCACGCGCTCGGAATCGACCGCGAGCAACTCCTGTTCGGTGCCTACACCGTCCCCTCCTGCTACGCCGCGCTCATTGCCCGCCGCCTCGCGCACGAACCCATCGCCTATATCACCGGCACCCGCGATTTCTGGACCGTTTCACTCCAAGTCGGCCACGGCGTGCTCATTCCGCGGCCAGACAGCGAAACCCTGATCGAAGCCGCCGTCGAGCATTTCGGCAAGACTGGCCCGCGCCGCGTTCTCGATCTCGGCACAGGGTCGGGTGCATTGCTGCTTGCCGCGCTCGACCAATGGCCCGACGCGAGCGGTGTCGGCGTGGACGCTTCCGATGCGGCGCTCGCTATCGCGCGCGCCAATGCCGAAGCCATTGCCCCCGGACGTGCCGAAATCCGTGTCGGCGGCTGGGAAGGTACCGGCGCAGCGTTCGACCTGGTCCTCTGCAACCCGCCCTATATCGCCACCGACGAAGCGCTGGCCCCCGATGTTGTCGATTGGGAACCGGCGTCTGCATTGTTTGCGGGCAACGACGGACTCGACGACTATCGCGTGATCGCGCCTGTCCTCACCCCCCAGCTCGCGCCCGGCGGTATTGCCTGTATCGAAATCGGCCATACCCAGCGCGACACCGTGACCGCGCTGTTCGAAGCACAGGGCTTCACGGTCGATTGCCGCCCCGATCTGGCGGGCCGTGATCGCTGCCTGATCGTGCAATTCAAATAATGCTTGGCGGCTTCGTTCTACGGCGCTAATGCAAATTCAAGAGGCGAACGCATCTTCCAGCTTTGTTAAGCGAATGCGCCGTTTTCTTACCCCCACATCCTCCGGTCCTAGGCAATGATGCTTTGGTTCGGCGAAGCGGCTGATCGTCCGGACACCCCGGATACGACAGCGCGAAATGGGGCAAAAAGGGATTTGAACACCCCCCTTGTTTAGGACGGCATCAGCTTGATCAACAATCGTCAGCAGTCCGGTCGCCGTCGCGGCCGGGGTGGCCAGAACGGCCAAAATGGCCAGCGCCAGCAAAATGGACGGCCCGAACTCGGCAACCGCATCGACAATCGCGCGCGTGGCAATGCCCCGCAATTGCTCGAAAAATACAAGACACTGGCGCGCGACGCACAGCAATCGGGCGACCGGGTGCTCGCCGAATATTATTTCCAGTTCGCCGACCATTATTTCCGTGTGCTCGCCGAAAGCCGCGCGCGGTACGAGGAAGCGAACCCCAACCGCCCGCGTCAGGACTATGCCGAACCCGAAGAACAGTTCGACGAGGACGGCAACGAAATCGAGCGCGACTTCGATGCGCGGCCGCCCCGTCAGGAGCGTCCGGAACGTCAGGAGCAGGCACCACGCCAGTATCGCGATGACCGGCCCCAGCGTGATGATCGCCCGCGTGAAGATCGCCCACAGCGCGACGACCGCAACCGCGACGAACGGCCTCGCAACGACCAGAACCGCGAAGACCGCCCCGTGCGTCAGGACCGTGAAGCGCGTCCCGAACGCTCGAACGAGGATCGCCCGCCGCGTCAGGATCGCTACCAGCGTGACGACCGGCCGCGCGAGGACCGGCCCCGTGATGATCGCCCCCGCGAAGACCGTCCGCGTCTTGACCGCAACCGCAATGCGGCACCGCGCGCGCAGACCAATGGCGCTGCTCATGACGATGACGGCGATCACAGCGATGTGCTCCCCTTCGACGCGCTGCCGCCTGCCATCGGGATTGCGGCGATGGAGCCAGTGATGGGTGTCGAGGGCGAACCCGTCGCCGCCCCGAAGAAGCGCGGTCGGCCGAAGAAGGTCGTCGAGGCGACGGACGGGGAATAGATTGCCGGGGATGCCCTATTGGGTGTCCCCTGTCGGTGCGTTGAAGGGGGACACCGAATACGGTGTCCCCAAGCATTCTGCTTTGCTTATTCACTCCCGCTTCACCTGACATCCTGTCATGCTCCCGCCAACATTGACCCGGGAGAGTCACTCGATGCGCTATTTTGCCCTGCTGCCGCTGATCGCGCTGTCCGCGCCCGCCCTCGCCCAATCTGCGCAGGGGACCGTGGCGGTCACCATCTACAACAACAATCTGGCGTTGGTGCAGGACATCCGCTCGACGGCGCTCCCTTCGGGGCGAACGACGGTCGAATTTCCCGACGTTTCGGCGCAAATTCGTGCGGAGACCGTCACCATCGGCGGCGCTGACTTCGGCATTGTCGAACAGAATTTCGATTACGACCTGCTGTCGCCCAGCGCGCTGATGCAAAAGGCGGTCGGGCAGGTCGTGACTATCGTCCGCATCAATCCCGCAACCGGTGCCGAGACCCGCGAGCAGGCGAAAGTGCTTGCGGCGAATGGTGGTGTCGTCCTCCAGATCGGGCAGCGGATCGAAGTGCTGCGCGATGACGGTCTGCCCGTCCGCGTGATCTTCGACCGCGTGCCGCCCAATCTCCGCGCACGGCCGACGCTGTCGGTGACGCTCGATTCGACCCGTGCGGGCACACGGCCCGTGTCGCTCAGCTATCTGACCCCGGGTCTGGGCTGGAAGGCCGACTATGTCGCGCTGTTCGACGAAGGTGCGGGCAAGATCGACGTGCAGGGCTGGATCACGCTGACCAATAATTCGGGCACGACCTATACCAATGCCGAAACCCTGCTAGTCGCGGGGCAGGTCGGCGACAGTAACGGACAGCCGCAATATGGACGGCCCTATAACCCGCAGCGCGGCGGCAGGATGATCAACCCCGGCACCGAGACCGCCAATCGCGCACAGCTCGGCGATTTCTACCTCTACCCGATCAAGGAACGCACCACGATCGCGCAGGCGCAGCAGAAGCAGGTGAGCTTTCTCGATGTCGGCGGCGCGGCGGCGGCGAAGGGCTATGAGTATCGCAACGGATGGCTCGGCACCCAGAGCGAGGCGCAGTCGGCGGACACTGTGCTGCGCTTCTCGACCAGCCGTGACGGCGGCCTCGGCGACGCGCTCCCGGCGGGGACGGTGCGCGTCTATATGAAAGACGCGAAGGGTCAGCCGCAATTCATCGGCGAGAACACCATCGGCCACACCCCGATGGGGTCGGCGCTGGGCCTGAAGACCGGCGAAGCCTTCGATGTGAAGGTCCGCCCTGTCGTCGAGGCGCGCGACCGTATCGGCACGACGCGCTGGAAAACGTCGATGCGCTATACGCTGACCAACGCGCGCAGCACGCCCGTGGTGATTGACCTGACCCAGGCGGGCCTCGACGGCTATTACGACGACACGCGCATCGTGTCGGAAAGCCAGAAAAGCGAGCGGCGGTCTTCGGATGAAGCAGTGTGGAAAGTAACCGTTCCCGCGAATGGCGAAGCGGTGGTAACCGCCGTGTTCGACACGCGGTATTGAGACCTTTCAGGTGGCAACAACCTCCGCTTCCCTGAGCCCGTCGAAGGGCTGTTCTTCTTTGCGCCAAGCCAAGAGGAAGGGCAGGGTTTCGACAAGCTCAGCCAAGCGGATTTTGCTTTGCCTGTCGGTTTTTTCGACCTCTGCAATCGCCCAAACCACCACAACTTCCCCCGCCCCTGAAGCCGTCTCAGTCAGCATCTACCGCGCGCCCGACCGCGGCGCTGACGAGGCAATGAACCTGCGCTATTTGCGCGGCTTCGCGCTCGTCACCGAAACGCGGCGCGTCACGATCCCGGCGGGCGACGGCGTGATCCGTTTCGAGGGCGTGGCGGGCGGCATCCTGCCCGAAAGTGCCATCGTCACCGGCCTGCCCGACGGCGTGGTCGAAAAGAACCAGGACGCCAATCTGCTCAGCCCCGCCAGCCTGCTCGGCGCGTCGGTCGGGCGGCGCGTCTCGATCCGCCGCACGGTGCGCGCGACCGGCAAGACCACCGAGGAAGAAGCGGTGATCCGCTCCGGTCCCGGCGGGCAGGTCGTGCTGCAAACTGCGGCGGGGATCGAGGCGCTGCGCTGTACCGGCATTCCCGAAACCATCGTCTATGGCGCGCTGCCCGAGGGACTTTCAGCCAAACCCACCTTGTCGGTCCGAACGCGCAGCAACCTTGCGGCCACCGCAACGGTGACGCTCAGCTACCTCGCCGATAATTTCGACTGGCAGGCGAATTATGTCGCCACGCTCGGGAGCGACGGCAAAAGCCTTGACCTGTTTGGCTGGGTCACGCTCGCCAGCGCCGACGAGACCAGTTTCACCAAGGCGCAGGCCATGGTGATTGCGGGGCGGCTCAACCGCAATAACCAGCGGCGCTACAAACCCTATGTGCAGCAATCGGTGAACCTCACTTGCTGGCCACAGGGAACAACCAGCCAGATCCCTTCTGATGGGCCGTATCCGCCGCCCCCGCCGCCGCCGGCGCCAATGTCGATGGCGCCCTCGGAAGCGTCCGACATCATGGTGACCGGCATGGCGCGCCGGGAAAAGGCAGCAATGACGGTGCAGCAGGAGGAGCTCGGCGATCTCAAACTCTACCGCGTCCCCGAACCCGTCACGGTCGCCGCCAATGCCCAGAAGCAGGTGGCTTTGCTCGACAAGGAGCGGGTGCCGGTCGCACTGATCTACCGTGCCGACGTCTATGGCGACGGCGGTGCGGCGGTGCGCCTGACCCTGCGCGCAAAAAACCGCACCGCCGACGGTCTCGGCCTGCCGCTTCCGGCGGGCAAGCTTGCGCTCTACCAACGCGGCAGCGCGCGTGAATTCCTTCTCGGCGAAGGGTCGGTTGGCGACAAGGCGGTTGGCGAAGAGGTCGAGGTCGATGTGGCGACGGCGACTGGCATCATCGCGCGCGACGTCGCGCAGACGGGCAACCGCCACACGCTGACCGTCACCAATGATAATTCCTATCCCGTCGCGTTCGAGGCCAAGCTCGGCGACCGGAACTTGCGCGGGTTTTCGGGCAAGGTCCGCAAGAAGGACGGCGAATGGCTATGGGCCGTGACCGTCCCGGCCAACGGCAGCACAACGCTCGACTACCGGGAAACGCCCGCACGCTGAACCGCACTCGTTGCGCTGTCACAACAATCTGTCACATTCTGCCTGCCGCGACTCGCGCGGCTGCGACAGGGAGAATGCCCCGTGACCACACCGCCCTATGTGCCGCCGCCGATGCCGGTCGGGACCGCTTCGGTCAGCTGGATCGACACGAACAACATCGCGCAGCTTCATGTCTATTCGACCGATGGCAACAATATTACCGAACGCTATTGGGCCGGGTCGGCCTGGGCATCGACAAACTTTCTGGCCAAGGGCGGACAGGTCTCGGCGACCTGCTACGTCCTGAACGGCCAGCCTTATATCCGCGTCTATTGCAATTACGAAGACGTCACGACCGAATGGTGTTCGGACGCGGGGAGTGCCTGGTACACGGGCAGCTACACGCCCGCCTAATCGGGCAAAACTCTCGGGCGGAAGTCATCGTCGAGCGCGACGAAAGTGAACACGCCGCTGGTCACTTTGACCTGCTCGCGGTCGCGGTTGCGGCTGGCGATGACATCGAGCCGGATCGCGACCGACGTGCGTCCGCGCCGTTCGACGGTGGCATAGATCGAGACGAGATCGCGCACGAGAATCGGCGCGATGAACTGCATTGTCTCGATGGCGACGGTGGCACAGCGCCCATCGGCAATGCGTCCCGCGACGATGCCGCCCGCAATGTCCATCTGGCTCAGCACCCAGCCGCCGAAAATATGGCCGTTGCTGTTGATGTCGGCGGGCTGCGGCACGACGCGCAGGATCGGGTCGTTCTCGTTCATCGTTCTTCCTCGGGCCGGGTCGGGTCTTCGATCTTGTCGTCATGGCCGCTGCCCGACGACAGGAATACCAGCCCCATAAGTGCTGCGGCGAGCAACACCGAAAAGAAAATCCCGCCCGCTGCAAACAGCGTGCCGAGCAGTGGCATGGCCCCGATGGCAAGGTGCAGCGCGCCCAGCCCGACGACTACCGCTACGAACGACGCAAGCGCCATCCACAGCATCAGCCGTTTGTAGCGGCCCCAGGCGAAACGGGCATAATCGGGATCGTCGAGGTCGGGGGTGTTCACGCGGCTTTCCTTTGCGGCGCAGGCGTGGAAATGTGCTGCCAGCGACCGATGCAGAGTCGCCTGTAGGAGATGCGGCCATGACTGTCAGGGCGATTCTTTCGGGCAAGGACGGTGCGGTGACGTCGATCTCGCCCGATGCGACGGTGGCCGACGCGGTGAAGTTGCTCGCCACGCACCGGATCGGCGCGGTGCCGGTGACCGATGCGACCGGCGTCGTCGGGATTTTTTCGGAGCGCGATGTGATTTACGGCCTCAACCGCGAAGGCGCGGCGGCGCTCGACAAGAAAGTCGGCGATGTGATGACCTCGCCTGCGCTCACCGTCGATCCCGATGCGCCCGTCATGTCGGCGCTGTCGATGATGAGCCGCCGCCGCATCCGCCATCTGCCGGTGGTCGAGGGCAGCGTGATGGTTGGGTTCGTGTCGATCGGCGACCTCGTCAAACACCGCATCGACAAGATCGAAAGCGAAGCCGCCGCGCTCAGGGACTATATTGCGAGCTGAGCCGCGTCTAAAGCACCCGCATGCGTCGCCTCATCCTGATCCTCGCCGTCCTCGGCCTCCTTGTTTTTGCCGTGACCCGCTGCGCCGGCGGGGGCAGCGCGCCGCGCGATGTCGAAGTGGTCGTGGCACCTGGCTCGAGCCTGACGGCTGCCGCAACCGCGCTCGAAAAGGCGGGTGCCATCGACTCGGCGGACGTTTTTCTGACCGAGGCAAAAATCTTCGGCGGCAGCGATCCGATCAAGCCCGGCGAATATCTCGTCAAAAAGGGCATGGACGCGGGCGACATCCTGACGTTGCTCCAGTCGGGTAAAGTGCTGCAACGCTTTGTCGTGATCCCCGAAGGACTGCCGTCGATTCTGGTGTACGAGCGGCTGATGGCAACGAAGCTGTTGACCGGCGAGGTCGCGGTGCCGGCGGAAGGGTCGATCCTGCCAGAGGCCTATGCTTATGTGCGTGGCGAGAGCCGCCAATCGGTCGTCGCGCGCATGCAAAAGGCGATGCAGACCGTGCTGGCCAATGCCTGGAAGGCACGCAAAGCCACGACGGCGGTGACGACGCCCGAGGCCGCGATCATCCTCGCTTCGATCATCGAAAAGGAAACCGCGCGTGCCAGCGAACGGCGGCTGGTCGCGGCGGTCTACACCAACCGGTTAAAGCGCGGGATGCCGTTGCAGGCTGACCCGACGACGATTTACCCGGTGACGAAGGGCAAGCCGCTCGGGCGGCGCATCCTTAAATCCGAGCTGGCGGCGGACAACGGTTACAACACCTATCGCCGCAATGGCTTGCCCATCGGGCCAATCGCCAATCCTGGCAAGGCATCGATCGAGGCCGCGCTCGACCCGGCCCCCTCCAACGCGCTGTTCTTCGTGGCGCAGGGCGACGGCAGCAGCGCGTTCGCCGACACGCTCGACCAGCACAACGGCAATGTGCAGAAATGGTATGCCCACAGGCGCGCGAAAGGCGAAATGTAGGGTTCACTCGGGGAACAAATCACGTTATGCTGCATTGCAGCACAATGATGTTTCCCTTTGAGGAGTTCCCATGCAAGTCGGCCGTGAAGTTCCCAACGTCGTCCTGAAAACCCGTGTCCGCGACGAAAGCGTTGGCGGCCCCAACCCGTTCCGCTGGCAGGACGTTGCCACCCGCGACGTTTTCGCGGGCAAGCGCGTCGTGATCTTCGGTCTGCCGGGCGCGTTCACGCCGACCTGCTCGTCGAAGCAGCTGCCGGGCTTCGAAAGCAATTATGCTGCCTATCAGGGGCTGGGCGTCGACGAAGTTTACTGCGTCTCGGTCAACGACGCCTTCGTCATGTACCAATGGGGCCAGCATCAGGGTCTGGAAAACGTCAAACTTCTGCCCGACGGCAATGGCGATTTCACCCGTCGTCTCGGCATGCTGATCGACAAGCGTCATCTGGGCTTCGGCCAGCGCTCGTGGCGCTATGCCGCCGTCGTCGATGATGGAAAGATCGCCGTGTGGTTCGAAGAACCCGGCATCAACGATGCGGGCGAAGACAGCGATCCCTACGAGCAGTCGACACCGGAAAATATCCTGGCGTGGCTGCAGGCCAATCCGGAACCCGCGACTGCCGAGCGCGAGCTGGAAGCAGCTTAGGGCGTTACAATCGGAAAATCAGAGGACGGCGTCTCGATTGCCGCCTGCAGCGCTTCGACAGTCGTGCGGTCGCCCTCTACCTTCAGCCCCGCCTTTTCGAGCTGCGCCAGCGGCAGTTTCAGCAGGAACAGCGCGAGGATGAGGCGGCGCGGCGCGGTGATCGTCGCGTCGGGGCGGACTGCCGGTTTGCCTGCCTCGCCGACGAGCACGCCATTGGCGATGCCGATCCGCGAGACTTCGCCCCGGTCGTCGGCAAGCGCAAGCGTCATGCGCCGGGTGCCCAGCCGTTCGGGCACGACGCGCGTCGCCAGCAGGTCGAGGAACATTTGCGTCGGCGTAACGGCAATCACATCGGCAGAGATCGTCGTCGTACCGGGCGTCACCCCCTGACGCAGTTCGCGCGCGCCGACGAGGTAGATGTTTCGCCAGATTGCGCTTTCGGCCTGATAGCCCAGTTGCTCATAACTGTCGGCGAGCAGTGCGCGGCCTGTCGCATTGCCGGGATCGGCAAACACGAGATGGTCGAGCAACTGCGCTGCCCAGCGATAGTCGCCCGTGTCCATCGCGGTGCGGGCCGCCGCAATCAGCTTGTCGGCCCCGCCCGCGAGCGCGACATAGCGCTTGCCCGCCTCGACCGGCGGCAGCGCATCGAGCCGCGCGGGGACGCCATCGTACCAGCCGAGATAGCGGTGATACACCGCCTTCGCATTGTGCCGATAGGTGCCGTAATAGCCCCGGTTCGCCCATTGGCTGGACAAGGCGGCGGGTTGCGCCAGCGTTTCGGCAATCTCCGGCGCAGTGGCACCTTCGTTCATCAGACGCACGCTCTGGTCGTGGAGGAATTTGTAATTGTCGCGTTGAAGCGTCAGGAATTTTTCGATGCCCGCGCGGCCGAAACGCGGCCAGCAATGGCTCGCAATCAGGGTGTCGGTGCGCGCGCCGTAAAGGTCGATGGCCTCGGTCAGATACCCCGCCCATTTGAGCGCGTTGCGGACCAGCGCGCCACGCGGTGTCTGGATATTGTGCAGCGTGCAAGTCGCGGTCTCCGCCAGCAACAGCGTCCGTGTCGCGGGCAGGAACAGGTTCAATTCGGCAGGAGCCTCGCTTTCGGGCACCATCTGGAATTCGAAATCGACGCCGTCGATCATGCGCTTGTCGCCGGTCGCGCGGATGAGGTCGGTCGGCGCGATCAGCGTGATCGTCCCCGCCGGGATGGCGGCCCCGATCCCCGACCCGACCAGTCCCTGCGGCCCCGGCACCAGCCCGCGCCCGAACTGGTATCCTGCGCGCCGCCCCATGGCGTTGCCTGCAATGACGTTCTCCGACACCGCTTCCTCGACGAAGCCGACAGGGGCCAGCACCTGCGGCGTCGTGTTGCCCGCCACGACGCCGCGCACCCCGCCGAAATGATCGCCATGGCTGTGGGTATAGACAACGGCACTGACGGGTCGCGCGCCGAGCCGCTCATTGACCAGCGCGAGCGCGGCAGCGGCGGTTTCCTGCGTCGTAAGCGGATCGATGACGATCCAGCCGGTGCGTCCGCGCACGACCGTCATGTTCGCCACATCGAAGCCGCGCACCTGCCACACGTCCTTGGCGACGCTGAACAGGCCGTGCGCGCGCAACAGACTCTGGTGCCGCCACAGGCTGGGATTGACGCTCGCCGGAGCCTTGCCTGTCATCCAGTCATAGGCGTCGAGCCGCCAGATAATGCGCCCGCTGGCATCCTTGATAACCGGATCAGTGCGCGTCGCTACAAAACCAGTGCGGGCCGCCCGCGCGTCCGCGCCATCGTCTAAGGGCAACGCGGCAGCGACCCGGCCTTGCGCGGCGGCGGTCGCAGCGCTGGGCGGTTTGACCGTCATGTCCTGCGCCTGTGCGCCGGACGACACCGCCAGAATCGCCGCAATCCAGACCGCTTGTCGCCGCATAGCCCCCTCCTGCGTAATCCCGTTCGCGTGCGGCGAAGAACCCGGGCTTATGCCCGGACGATCCCCACGCTGGCGAAACCGACCGGTTCATCGGGCGGCGTGCCCGGCTGGCTCAGTTCACGCTGCCAGACGCCAACGTCGATCCACTGGCCGTTCTTGTAGCAGACCTCGCGGTAAACGCCCGCGCGGCGGAACCCCATCGCTTCGTGGAGCAGGATCGCCTTGTCCTGCGGCATCGTCAGCTGCGAGATCGCCTGAGTATAATTCATCGCCGTCAGCGTCGCGATCAGCGCGCCATAAAGTGTGCGCCGGATGCCCTGTCCCTCGAGTTCGCCTGCGACATAGCACGCTGTCTCGACCGAAAACCGGTAGCCGGGGCCGGGCCTCGTCGCCTTGGCAAAGGCATAGCCGAGCACCAGATCGCTCTCGGGTTCGCACGCGACGATCCATGGATAGGTGTCGCCCGCGTCGACGATGCGCGCGTGCATGTCTTTCACGCTCGGCGGTTTGCTTTCGAACGATACGGCATTGGTCACGACATAGGGGCCGTAAATACCGAGCAGTCCTTGCGCGTCGTCGGGCGTCGCAGGGCGGAGTTCGATCATGCGGCAATCCATTTGGCGAAGAGTTGGAGGAGCGTGTCGGGCTTGACTGGCGTCGCGGCGACCGGACATTCGAGGCAGCGCGCCTGCACCGCTGACGACGACATCATGAGCTTGGCATCCTCGGCGACACCGGCAAACACCGCCATCCGCTGACGCGCGAGGGTCGAGAGCAGGTCGGTCGCGGCCTCGGTTTCGTCATCCGAACCGAACATCCCCGCCAGCGCCTCGCGCCAGCCGGGTGCTTTGTCGAGCCACACCGCATGGGGTTCCTTCGGGTCGAGTTTGGCACGCTGCGCCGCATCGGCAATCGCTTCCTCGACACCACCGAACGCATCGACCAGCCCCAGCTGGCGCGCGGTGCCGCCGTCCCAGACGCGCCCTTGAGCAATTTCATCGACGCGCGCGGGGGCGAGTTTGCGCGCGCCGCTGACCAGCGCGATGAAGCGGCCATAGACCGATTCCACGCTGGTCTGGACGACTTGGTCGAACGCCGCATTGGTGCCGCCAACGACATCGGGCTGCCCCGACAGCGGCGTCGTGGTGACGCCGTCAGTGGTGACACCGATTTTCTTGATGCTGTTCTCGAACGTCGGGATGATGCCGAACACGCCGATCGACCCTGTGATCGTGGTCGGCTCGGCAAAGACCTTGTCCGCCGCCATCGACACCCAATAGCCGCCCGACGCCGCGACATTACCCATCGATACGACGACGGGCATCCCCTTGGCCCGCGCGGCAACCAGCGCGCTGCGGATACGCTCCGACGCCAGCGCCGACCCGCCGGGCGAATCGACGCGCAGCACCAGTGCCTTGTACTTGTCCGATGCGACCGCCTTGTCGATAATCTTGCCGATGGTCTCCCCACCCGCGCTGCCCGCTTCGGCCTCGCCGTCGCTGATGACACCCGCGACCGTGACAACGCCGATGGCCTTGTCGCCCGTCTTGCGCGCCTTGGCGGCAATATAAGGCTTCAGCTCGATCCGGGCATAGGCCTGCTCTTTCTTGCCCGGTCCCGCCAGCGCAGCGACGCGCTTGTTGAAAGCGGTACGGTCGGCAAGCTTGTCGACGATGCCCGCTTTCAGCGCCGCCGCCGCCGGATCCCCGCTCGCCGCCACTGCAGCTGCGGGATCGGTGACGAAGGCTGCCAGCTGCGCCTTGGGCCGCGCCTTCATCACATCGGCCTGCCAGCCCTGCCACAACGACGCATAGAGCGCGGTCGCGTTTTCCTTGGCTTCGGGTGAGGCTTTGTCGAGGATAAACGGCTCGACCGCCGATTTGAACTTGCCGACCTTATAGACATGCACGTTCGCGCCGACGCGCTCGAACAGCCCCTTGTAATAGAGCCGCGATCCGCCCGGACCCGCGAACAGCGCGAGGCCCATCGGGTCGAGCCAGATTTCGGAGGCATGTGCGGCCAGTTGATAGGCGTCGTCGCTATAGCCGGTGGCGAACGCCAGCACCGGCTTTTTCGCGCGCACTTTGTCGAGCGCCTCGCCGACATCGCCGAGCGCAACTTGTCCGCCGCCGGTGAAGCCGTCGAGGTCGAGCACCACTGTCTTCACCCGGTCATCGGTCGCCGCCGCATCGAGCGCCGCCACGATGTCGCGCAACCGGTATTGCTTCAATTGGCTGCCCCCGGTCAGCGCCTGTGTCGGGCTGATGTTGGCGGGTTGTTCGACGATCGAGCCTTTCAGCTCCATCACCAGCGCGCCGGTGCCGATGGCTTTTGTGCCCGGCCGCGCGGTCAGCGCCGCTGCCAGCAGGCCGAAGAACAACAACATGGCCAACAGGACCAGTCCGTCCTTGATCCCGACCAAGATGCGCCACGCGCCGCGTACCAGATTCATGCCTGCTGTCCTGCCAAACTCATACAGCGAGCGCTAGCCGAGCAGGCGCGGAGGGTAAAGGGCGGGGTGCCGCTTCAATAGGTTGTTAGGTGTGTTGCTTATGTAATACACATTCGTTAAAATGCGGCGGGGAGGCGCGATAAAATGGCAGCGGAAATCATTCTAGGTGATCGTGGGTGGCTGGCACCGGCTCGGTTCCGCTGGGCAAAGGCGCTGGCGTGGCTTTGTGTGCTGACGGTAGTTTGCATCTTGGCCTTCAACCTGGCCGCAGATGCCAGTTTGCGGCTTGCGGCGCTGGTTTCGGGGGAGGCCTTTACCTCGCGTGCGGCGGCGGCACCGGTCGATCGTCTGGTTGCGGTGATCGTCGGCGCGATCGCGATGCTGATCGCCTATGCTATTGCCGTCGGCTCTGCCGAAAAGCGGGCCGTTGCAGAGCTGGGGCTTCGCCATCTGGTTCCCGAAATCGGGATCGGACTTGTCCTCGGCGGCCTATTGATTGCCATCATCATCGCGCCGATGTGGGCGGCAGGCTGGGTCACAATCGAGGCCACTCCGATTACCCGCATCGCTGAATCGCTGAAGCAATCGGTCCAGTCGGGCGTGATCGAGGAAGTCCTGATGCGGCTCATTGTCTTTCGGCTGCTCTGGCGCGCGGCGGGGGTTGTTCCTGCACTTGTTGCGACGGCGCTGCTGTTTGGCGGACTGCACCTCTCCAATCCCGATGCCGTTGCCTTCTCGGCACTGTGTCTGGTCGCGGGCGAGGGGATCGGCGCGGGGCTGTATCTGCTGACCGGTCGTGTCTGGATGTCGATCGGCATGCACGCGGGCTGGAATTTTGCCCAGGGCTGGATCTTCGGTTGTGCCGTATCTGGACTGACGAGCTTTGCAGGCGGACCGCTGCACACCCGCCCGACCGACGGCGTGGCAGATGTGCTGAGCGGTGGCGGCTTCGGCCCGGAATCGTCACTATCCGCGCTTGTCGTTTCGCTCTTGGCAAGCACGGCATTCTTGACTTTGGCTTGGAAGCGGGGACGGTTCCGCGCGGCGTCCGACCGGCAGTGATTATGTCAGGCCGGAGTTTCTACTTTACCTGAATGTTTGCGGGCGCCGCGCGGGTATTTTTCTCCTCGCGGTGGTTGACGCATTCCTCCTGCGACCACATATGCCCTTTGCTGGCACTCGCGCTCGTTGAGTGCTAATGCGCGATTCACGCCCCACCCGGGGCCAAACAAAAGGGCAAATCATATGGCATTTCGACCCCTGCACGACCGCGTGCTGGTCCGCCGCATCGAAGCGGAAGAGAAAACGGCTGGCGGCATCATCATTCCCGACACTGCCAAGGAAAAGCCGCAGGAAGGCGAAATTGTCTCGGTGGGTTCGGGCACCAAGGCCGAGGACGGCACCGTCACGCCGCTCGACGTCAAGGCCGGCGACAAGATCCTGTTCGGCAAATGGTCGGGCACCGAGGTCAAGCTCGACGGCGAAGACCTGCTCATCATGAAAGAGTCGGACATTCTCGGGATCGTTGGCTGAACCACGATTTGGGGGCTTATGCCCCCTGACGTGTCGTCAGCTTTGACAGCTTTCAACTTAATGGAAAGGGTAGCCACATGGCAGCCAAGGACGTAAAATTCAGCCGCGACGCGCGTGAACGCATCATGCGCGGTGTCGATATTCTCGCCGACGCCGTGAAGGTCACGCTGGGGCCAAAGGGCCGCAACGTCGTGATCGACAAGTCGTTCGGTGCGCCGCGCATCACCAAAGACGGCGTCACCGTCGCCAAGGAAATCGAACTCAAGGACAAGTTCGAGAACATGGGCGCGCAGATGATCCGCGAAGTCGCGTCGAAGACGAACGACATGGCGGGCGACGGCACCACCACTGCGACCGTTCTCGCACAAGCAATCGTGCGCGAAGGCATGAAGTCGGTTGCCGCCGGCATGAACCCGATGGACCTGAAGCGCGGCATCGATCTCGCCGTCATCACTGTCGTCGCCGATCTGGTTGCGCGGTCGAAGCCCGTCGCGGGCACCGCTGAAATCGCACAGGTCGGCGTCATTTCATCGAACGGCGACACCGTCGTCGGCGAAAAAATTGCCGAAGCGATGGAAAAGGTCGGCAAGGAAGGCGTGATCACCGTCGAGGAAGCCAAGGGTCTCGATTTCGAGCTCGACGTCGTCGAAGGCATGCAGTTCGACCGCGGCTACCTCTCGCCCTACTTCATCACCAACCCGGAAAAGATGTCGGTCGAATTGAATGACCCCTACATCCTGATCCACGAGAAGAAGCTGTCGAACCTGCAGGCGATGCTCCCGATTCTGGAAGCTGTCGTCCAGTCGGGCCGTCCGCTGCTGATCATTGCGGAAGACATCGAGGGTGAGGCACTCGCCACGCTCGTCGTGAACAAGCTGCGCGGTGGCCTGAAGGTTGCGGCGGTCAAGGCACCCGGCTTCGGCGATCGTCGCAAGGCGATGCTCGAGGACATCGCGATCCTGACCAAGGGCGAGATGATTTCGGAAGACCTTGGCATCAAGCTCGAAACCGTCACGCTTGCGATGCTCGGTTCGGCCAAGCGCGTCACGATCGACAAGGACAACACCACGATCATCGACGGTCTGGGTGATGCCGATGCGATCAAGGGCCGCGTCGAGGCGATCCGCCAGCAGATTGAGAACACGACGTCGGATTACGACAAGGAAAAGCTGCAAGAGCGTCTGGCCAAGCTGGCCGGCGGTGTTGCGGTCATCAAGGTCGGCGGCGCGTCGGAAGTCGAAGTCAAGGAGCGCAAGGACCGCGTTGATGATGCGCTGCATGCAACGCGTGCCGCTGTCGAAGAAGGCATCGTCCCCGGTGGCGGTACCGCGTTGCTCTATGCGACCAAGGCGCTCGAAGGCACCAAGGGTGCCAACGACGACCAGACGCGCGGCATCGACATCGTTCGCAAGGCGCTTCAGGCACCGCTGCGTCAGATCGCGCAGAATGCCGGTCATGATGGCGCCGTGGTTGCGGGCAATCTGCTCCGCGAAAACGACGAAACCCGCGGCTTCAATGCAGCGACCGACGTCTATGAGAACCTGGTTGCGGCCGGCGTGATCGACCCGACCAAGGTTGTTCGTACCGCTTTGCAGGACGCGGCCAGCGTTGCCGGTTTGCTCATCACGACCGAAGCTGCTGTCTCGGAAATGCCCGAAGACAAGTCGCCCGCGATGGGCGGCGGCGGCATGGGTGGAATGGGCGGCATGGGCGGCATGGACTTTTAGTTTCGGGCACGGGCCAGCGAGAGCTGGCCCGACCACGAAACTAAAACGGACGGCGGGTTTCGGCCCGCTGGCTGAAATCCCGACCGACGACAGCGCGGGCTTTGCCCGTGCCAACCTACCAAAAAAAGGGGCCGGAGGCACAAACCTCCAGCCCCTTTTTCATTACTCTACCGCCGAATTCTCAGCCTGCGCGTCCAGTTTATCGGCAGCCGCATTCAGCTGCGCCGCCTCGCTAGCCGTCACCCCGTCGGTTCGGTTGGCACTGCTACATCCGGCGAGCAGCAACGAGAGAAGGAGCAGGGTCCGCATCGCGCGATAGTGCGCCACCCTCGCCCGCCGCGCCACAACAAAAAAGGGCCGCCCGGTTGCCCGGACGGCCCTTCTTCGTTGAAGCAATTGCTTACTTCTTGATGGCGTTACCAGCGTCGGTCATCGCGTCGCCGGTCGCGGCCTTCATCTTGTCGGCAGCCGATTCGACCTTGTTGCCTGCGGCGTCGGCAGCGTTCGAGATGCTGTCCATCGCGTTGTCGGTGGCGGCGTCGACCGAATTCACCGCAGCAGCGGCGGTCGCATTGACGTCCGACGCCATAGCGTTGGCTGCTTCTGCAGTTTCGTTCTTGGCAGCCGGCGAGCACGCAGCGAGCGTGGCAGCAGCGGCGATCACAGCAACAGTAACAATCTTCTTCATGGGAGACATCCCTCGATCAGGTTGATATCGGGCCACAAATTTGCGACCCCCGTTGCGTTGTCGCTCCGGCACATTGCCTAAATAGGAGCATCGACAGACTATGGCAAGAAAAAGGCACGTCTCTTTTCGGCGCGCCACAATCCGCCACATTGACCGCATATAAAGATTTCTTTATATGCCTCTGTATGACCGCCGCTGTGGACATCTTCCGTGCCCTTGCCGACCCTACGCGACTGCGGATCGTCGCGCTGTTGCGGCGCATGGAACTCTCGGTAGGCGAGCTTGCCCAAGTTCTGGGTCAAAGCCAGCCGCGTGTCTCGCGCCACGTCAAAATCCTTGTCGATGCCGGTGTCGCTGCCCGCCGCCGCGAGGGCAGCTGGGTGTTCCTGACACCCGCGCCCAGCCCCGTCGCGGTGCCGCTGTTCGCGCTGATCGACGCAGGCGGAGAGGATCATTGGGCAGTCGCCGATGCCGCAAGGCTGAACGCTGTCCGTGCTGACCGGACGGCAGCGGCGGAACGCTATTTCGCGGGGCATGCCGAACAATGGGATGCGATCCGTTCGCTCCATGTCGCCGAAAGCGCGGTCGAAGCGCGGATGCGGGCGTTGCTCGGCACCGATATTGGACGGCTCGTCGATATCGGTACCGGCACCGGTCGCATGATCGAGTTGCTCGGTGACGCGGCGGACCATGTCACCGGTGTCGACCGCAGCCCCGAGATGCTCCGCCTTGCCCGCGCGAAGCTCGCCGAGGCAACAACGCCGGTGGAGTTTCGGCAGGCCGATGTCGGGGCATTGCCACTCGCCGATGCCAGCGCTGACACGGTCGTGATGCACCAGGTGCTTCATTATATTCCCGCCCCCGAAGCAGCACTTCACGAAGCCGCGCGGATCGTCGCCCCCGGCGGACGCTTGCTGATCGTCGATTTCGCCAGCCACGACCGCGAGGAACTCCGCACCCAGGACGCGCATGCACGCCTCGGTTTTTCCGACGCGCAGATCGGCGGCTGGTTTGCCGCATCGGGCCTGGCACTGACCGAAACGCAAGAACTCACGGGCGGCGAACTGACCGTCAAACTCTGGCTGGGCACCCGCCTCGCTTCCGCCAAGGCACTTGCAGCATGACGCTATCTCTCACTCAACTCGAAGAAGCCCGCCGCGCGCTCGGCGCGCCGCTTTACGCCGATGTCGCTGGCGATGCCGTGGTGTCGTTCGAATTCTTCCCGCCCAAGACCGACAAGATGAACGAGACTTTGTGGGACTCGGTGCGGATGCTCGAACCGCTTGCCCCGCGTTTCGTGTCGGTAACCTACGGCGCAGGCGGATCGACCCGCGAACGCACCCATGCGACCGTCGCTCGCATCGCCAACGAAACCAGTGTCCCCGCTGCCGCGCATCTCACTTGCGTGGGCGCGTCGAAGGCGGAGATAGCCGATGTCGCGCACGCCTATTGGGATGCGGGCGTGCGCCATATCGTGGCACTTCGCGGCGATCCGCCGGTGGCGGGCGCGAAGTTCGAGCCGCATCCGGACGGTTATGCAAATGCCGTCGAGCTCGTCGCGGGCCTGAAAAAGCTGCACCCGTTCGAGATTTCGGTCAGCGCCTATCCCGAAACCCATCCCGATGCGGCTAACCCGCAAAGTGACCTCGACAATCTGAAGGCCAAGCTCGACGCCGGGGCCGACCGCGCAATCACGCAATTCTTCTTCGCGCCCGAAACCTTCTTCCGCTTCCGCGATCAGGTGGCCGCCGCCGGGATCGGTGCCGAGATCGTCCCCGGTATCATGCCGGTATCGACCTTTGCCGCGACCAGCCGGATGGCGGCGATGTGCGGCACCGATGTTCCGGCGTGGATGGGCCGCTTGTTCGAGGGGCTGGAAGACCTGCCCGCCGCACGCCAGCTCGTCGCAGCGACAATCGCCGCCGAACTCTGTCGCCGCCTTTATGCCGGCGGCACGCGGCATTTCCATTTCTATACGCTCAACCGCGCGGAGTTGAGCTTCGCGATTTGCCACATGCTGGGCCTGCGCGCGCAACCGGGCATTTTGCAGGAGAAGGCAGCATGAGCGTGCGGGACGATCTGTTCACGGCAGCCGCAACACGCGTGCTCATCACCGATGGAGCGTTCGGGACCGAGATACAGAACTGGAAACTGTCCGAAGCCGATTACATGGGCGACCTTGCCCTCGCCAAGGATGCCAAGGGCAACAACGACATCCTCGCGCTGACCAAGCCAAGCGTCCCTGATACGATCACCCGCGCCTATCTCGACGCGGGGTCGGACATCGTTTCGACCAACACGTTCAGCGCGAACAAGATCAGCCAGGCCGATTACGCCGCCGAACATCTGGTCCGCGAGATCAACGTCGCCTCGGCCCAGATCGCGCGGACGGCAGCGGATGAATATGCCGCGCGCGATGGGCGCCAGCGGTTCGTCGCGGGGGCCATCGGGCCGACGAACAAAACGCTGTCGCTGTCGCCCGACGTCAACGATCCCGGCTACCGCGAAATCACCTTCGATTATCTCAAGGACGTTTACCGCGAACAGGTCGATGCGCTGATCGAGGGCGGCGTCGATTTCATCCTGATCGAAACCGTGTTCGACACGCTGAATGCCAAGGCGGGCATCATGGCGGTGCTCGACGCGCAGGAGGCGCTAGGTCGCGAAATCCCGATCATGGTGTCGATGACGCTCACCGATTTGTCGGGCCGCAATTTGTCGGGTCATACTGTCGAAGCATTCTGGCACGCGGTGCGGCATGCAAAGCCGGTGACCATTGGTCTCAATTGCAGCTTCGGCGCGTCGCAGCTGCGCCCGCATGTAAAGGTGCTCTCGGCGCTCGCCGACACGCTGATCATGGTCTATCCGAACGCAGGTCTGCCCAATGATCTGGGCGAGTATGACGAACTGCCCGAACAGACGGCGGCGCTGGTCCGCGAATGGGCCGACGCGGGGCAGGTCAACATTCTCGGCGGTTGCTGCGGATCGACGCCCGCGCATATCGCGGCGATGGCAAAGACAGTGGCGGGGCTCGAACCAAGGCGTATGCCGGGCGTGCCGGTGGCGACGCGGTTGGCGGGCCTGGAGCCGATGACTTTGGCGGCCTAAATTGTTCCTCCCCGGTACGGGGAGGGGGACCACGAAGTGGTGGAGGGGGCTCTCCACACTTGGTTCGTTGCGTGCGGAGAGCCCCCTCCGTCACGCTTCGCGTGCCACCTCCCCGTCCCGGGGAGGAGTGAAGGAAAACATGACCGCTTCTCCTGTCCCCATTTTCGTCAACATCGGCGAGCGCACCAATGTCACCGGCTCGGCGGCGTTCAAAAAGCTCATCATGGCGGGCGATTACCCGAAGGCTGTCGAAGTCGCGCGCCAGCAGGTCGAAAACGGCGCGCAGATCATCGACATCAACATGGATGAGGGGCTGCTCGATTCGCTCGTCGCGATGGAAACCTTCGTCAAGCTGATTGCCGCCGAACCCGATATCGCGCGGGTGCCGTTCATGATCGACAGCTCGAAATGGTCGGTGATCGAAGCCGGACTGAAATGCGTGTCCGGCAAGCCTATCGTCAACTCGATCAGCATGAAGGAAGGCGAGGCGCAGTTCCTTGAGCAGGCGCGCAAGTGCATGGCTTATGGGGCCGCTGTCGTCGTCATGGCGTTCGACGAAGTCGGACAGGCCGACACCCGCGCGCGCAAGGTCGAGATTTGCGCGCGCGCTTATGATTTGCTGACCGGCATCGGCTTTCCGCCCGAAGACATCGTCTTCGACCCCAATATCTTCGCGGTCGCGACGGGGATCGAGGAGCACAACAATTACGCGGTCGATTTCATCGAAGCCTGCCGCGACATCCGCGCGCGCTGCCCGCACGTCCATATCTCGGGCGGGCTGTCGAACCTGTCGTTCAGCTTTCGCGGCAACGAACCGGTGCGCCGCGCGATGCATTCGATCTTTCTCTACCATGCCATTCCGGCGGGGATGGACATGGGCATCGTCAATGCTGGGCAGCTCGACATTTACGACGCCATCGACCCGGTGCTGCGCGAGGCGTGCGAGGATGTGATCCTCAATCGACCGGCGCGGGGCGACAGTGAGACGCCGACGGAGCGGTTGGTGACGCTCGCCGAAAAATTCTTGGGCACCGATGTGGCGCAGGAAAAGGCCGCCGAGGAATGGCGCGGCTGGCCGGTCGAAAAGCGCCTTGCCCATGCCTTGGTCAAGGGCATCGACATGTATGTCGTCGATGACACCGAGGAATGTCGTCAGGCGTTCGCGCGGCCCATCGAGGTAATCGAAGGGCCGCTGATGGACGGTATGAACATCGTCGGCGATCTGTTCGGCAGCGGCAAGATGTTCCTGCCGCAGGTTGTGAAATCGGCACGCGTGATGAAAAAGGCGGTCGCGCACCTCATCCCGTTTATCGAAGCCGCGAAAGAGCCCGGCGCGCGCGCCAAGGGCAAAATCATCATGGCGACCGTCAAGGGCGACGTCCACGACATCGGCAAGAACATCGTCGGCGTTGTGCTCCAGTGCAACGGGTACGAGGTCATCGACCTTGGCGTGATGGTGCCGTGGACGAAGATCCTTGAGGCCGCGAACGAGAACGATGCTGACATCATCGGGCTGTCGGGCCTCATCACCCCGTCGCTGGACGAAATGGTCACGGTGGCCGAGGAAATGCAGCGCGCGAAAATGTCGATGCCGCTGCTCATCGGCGGCGCGACCACGTCGAAGGTGCACACCGCACTCCGCATTGACGAGGCCTATGACGGGCCGGTCATCCATGTCCTCGACGCGAGCCGTGCGGTCGGCGTTGCGACGGCGCTGGTCAGCGACACGGGGCGCGATGCCTATGTGAAGAGCTTTGCGGACGATTACGCCCACGTCCGCGAAGTGCGTGCGAGCAAGGGGCAGAATGCGCTGATCGTCATCGAGGACGCGCGCGCCAACAGCTTTCCCTATGACCCGCATCTGAAGCCGCCGCCGCCCGAGCATCCCGGCGTACATGGCTTCGCCGATTGGGACTTGCGCGATCTGGCCGATGTCATCGACTGGACGCCCTTCTTCCGCGCGTGGGAATTGCATGGCAATTACCCCGCGATCCTGACCGATCCTGTCGTTGGCGAGAGCGCGCGCAGCCTGTGGGAAGACGCGCAGGCCATGCTGGCGAAGGTCATCGACGAGAAATGGCTGACCGCAAAGGGCGTCGCGGGCCTGTGGCCGTGCCGCCGCGAAGGCGACGATGTCATTATTCACCTCGACAGCGAGGATAATGTCCGTCTGCCGTTCCTGCGCCAGCAGATCGCCAAGCGGGAGGGGCGGCCCAACATGTGCCTCGCCGATTTTGTCGACCATGACGGCGACTGGATCGGCGGCTTTGCGGTCGGTATCCACGGCATCGAGCCGCACCTCGCGCGGTTTCAGGCCGACAAAGACGATTATTCGGATATCCTGCTCAAGGCACTGGCCGACCGCTTTGCCGAGGCGTTCGCCGAACGGCTGCATCAGCACGTCCGCCGCGAACTCTGGGGCTATGCCCCCGGCGAGCAGCTGACCACCGAAGCACTCATCAAGGAAGAATATCGCGGCATCCGCCCCGCGCCCGGCTATCCGGCGTGTCCCGATCACAGCCTGAAGCCGATCTTGTTCGACCTGCTCGACGCGCCCACGCATACCGGACTGACCCTGACCGAGAGCTTTGCGATGTTCCCGACGGCAGCAGTGTCGGGCTTTTACTTCGGCCACCCGCAGGCGGAGTATTTCGGCGTGGCGCGCGTCGGCGAAGACCAGTTGGCCGACTATACCCGCCGGCGCGGCGTCGATCCCGAAACGGCACGACGCTGGTTGCGGCCCAATCTGGATTGAGCGACCAGCGGCTGGTATCGGGCGGCATGGCCCATCGCTTCCACACACTCGCTCTCGTTTTGCTCGCAACCCCCGTGCTGGCGCAGTCCGGCGGCAATTTCCGCATCGAGGAAACCGGGCGTAGCTTCTACCGGCTCGACGATGCGGTGAAGTCGCTCGGCGAAGGCACCGGCACCATCACCGTTGCGCCCGGTCGCTATCCCGATTGCGCGGTGTTCGGCGGCGCGAACATCACGATCCGCGCGGCGGAACCCTCGACCGCGATTTTCGAGGGCGGCGCATGCGACGGCAAAGGGACTTTGGTCCTGCGCGGGCTAAGCGCAACCATCGACGGGCTGGTGTTCAAGGGTATCCGCGTGTCGGACCGCAATGGAGTCGGCATCCGGCTCGAAAAGGGCGACCTGACCGTCACGCGGTCGACCTTCATCGATTCGGAACAGGGCATCCTGACCAACGACGACCCGGCGAACAGCATCACCATCGAGCGTTCGACGTTTTCGGGCCTCGGCGGATGCCCCGGCGGCATGTGCTCGCATTCGATCTATGTCGGCGGCGCAGGGACGTTGACGGTGAACCGCGTTCGCTTCGAGCGCGGGACCGGCGGGCATTATCTAAAGAGTCGCGCGGCGCGGACCATCGTCACCGATTCGAGCTTCGACGATTCGGCGGGAAAGGACACCAATTACGCTATCGACTTGCCCAATGGCTCGACGGGGCTGATCGCGCGGAACGTGTTCGTCGTCGGCAAGAACAAGGAAAACCACTCCGCCATCATCGCCGTCGCCGCTGAGGCGCGCGCCAATCCGTCGGCGGGACTGACGGTCGAAGGCAATGACGCATCGATCGCGCCGGGGGCGGGTTACGGAACTACGTTTGTCGCCGATTGGAGCCGCGAACCGCTCAAGATCGGCACGAACAAGCTGGGCGCGGGCGTGAAGGTGACCGACAGCCGCTAGCGGATCGCCGGACCCGGTTCGGTCCCCACGAACCATGCGCGTTCGAGCGGACAACTGCTTCCCGCACCGGCGATCAAATCCAAACACCGCCCGTCGATCTCGCCCCTGGGGATCGGCAATCCGATCAACCCCGCCAAGGTCGGCGCAATGTCCACAGTCTCGACCCCGTTCGGCTGCTCGAACCCGGCCATCCCTTTGCGCCAGAACAACATCGGCACGCGTCGGTCGTAGTCCCAGACACTGCCGTGGGTTGCGATATAATTGCCCGCCGCGACGACCGCCGGGATCGGCATCACGCGCGGTTTCAGGATCACATAGAAGTCGCCCGAACGGCCGCGATAATAGGACGCCTTCACCCGGTCCATCAGGCTCCATGTTTCGGGCGGCCCGTCTGGGGCGGGCGCGGCCTCGATTTCGGCGGCGGTGAACACCGTCTCGACTTGTGGGCTGGCCTTGTAGAGCGCCGTCGCCTTGACCAGCGCCGTCATGCGCTGTGCCGGGGTCAGCGCGGCATCGATCCACATATCGCCCGACGGTTCGTTGCCGATCAGCACCGACGTCGTCAGCCCCATGTCGCGCCCGACCGCGACCCCGACGTTCGCCGCCGACAGTGCCGGTTCGACACGCTGCGCGTCGGGAATACCATTCTCGTCGTTGCGTTCGGTCGTGTCGTGTCCGCCATGATCGGCGGTCAGCACGACGGCATAATCGATCTTCGCCTTGTCGAGCCGGTCGAAGAACCTGCCCATGTGCTGGTCGAGCACCTCAAGCTGCACACACATCTCGCTGCCCTCTGTGCCGAAACCATGGCCGACAACATCGGTTGCCGACAGGCCGACCGCGATCAGGTCGGTCGCCGTGCCTTTGCCGAGCTTCATGTCGGCAATCAGATTGCCCGCAAGGTCGAGCGTCGCCGCATCCGATTCGGGCGAAGCACGGAATCCGCGCTTGTCGCCTGCGGCTCGCGAAAAGACGCCAGTGCCAACCGATTTCGTTGGCGTGATCGCGACGGCGCGCGCGCGCGTCTTGCAGAGCGGCGACAGGCTGTAAGGCGCGAACGGTCGCGCGAGGGCAGCATCGATGCTGGTATTAGCTTTAGTTACGGCAGCAGGAGTCGCGGCGGTCTGCGTCGAAAGCGTTTCGAACTTTGCGTAATCGCGCGGGTTCAGAAACCAGATCTGGTCGGTCCTGTGCCCACCCATCATGATCGCCGCGCGGTCCTTGCCCGCAACGGCGACAACCCGCGACGTCGGGTTGACTGCCTTCATCCGGTCGCCGAGCGTGGGCACCAGCAGAAGCACCGGCGACGGCACATAATCGCGAGAGCTGCTCGATTTGCCTTTGCTGACATCCTCGGCGCAATAAACGCCGGTGTCCTTGCGCGAGGTGATCGTCCGGTCGACCCAGCTGTTGGCGACGACACCGCTACGCGCGGGCCGCGCGCCGGTCAGGATCGTCGAATGACCGGGACAGGTTTCGGTCGCGGCCTGGCTCTGATAGCCGCTCGGGAAGACGACGCCCTGGCTCAACCGCTTCAGCCCGCCGGTAAAATGCGCGCGATATTCGGCGAACAAATCGGCGGAGAATTGATCGACCGAAATGACGACCAACAATTTTGGTGGTGGGGCAGTTTGCGCGAGCAGGCTGGCGGGCAGGGCAGCGAGCGCCAGAATCACGAGGCGTCGGATCATCGGGTAGCCTTTCACCGTATCGAAATCTTGTCGCTGACCGTATGGGGGTCACGCGAGGGAGACAAGCACGACATGGCGGGCAGACGTTTCAGTGTAGTGACTTTGGTGTTCGTGGTGCTGGCCCTGTTCGCCCTTGCGCCGCTCCGCGCTGAACCGAACCATATCGTCGCAACGCTGGTCGCAGAGAGCGCAACGCCAGCGCCGGGCAAGACGGTCATGCTGGCGGTCGCGATGCAGCCCGAACCCGGCTGGCACGGCTATTGGTCGAACCCGGGCGAAGCGGGGTTCGAGCCGCGCTTCGACTGGAATTTGCCGAAGGGTGCTGCGACCGGGCCGGTCGCTTTCCCGGTGCCGCATACGCTGGTGATCGGCGGGCTGATGAACTATGTTTTTGAGGGACCACACGCGCTGCTTGTGCCGCTGGTGTTGCCACAGGGGATCGCAGCGGGGACGAAACTGCCGGTCGCGCTCAAACTCGATTATCTCGCCTGCACCGACCAGATTTGCGTGCCGCAAAGGGCGGAACTCTCGACGGTGCTGACCGTCGGCGATGGGACGCCCGACGCCCGGGCGCGGTTCGATGGGTGGCGGACAAAGCTGCCGACACCGCTCGGCGCGACGGCGCAGTTCGAGCGGACCGGCAAATCGCTGCGGCTCGCCATCCCTTTTCCGTCAGGTGCCACACTTGCCGATCCGCATTTCTTTCCTGCCACGAACGGTCTGATCGTCGATGCCGCACCGCAGAAGTTCGGGCGTGACGGGGATTGGCTTGTTGTCGAACTGGCTGCTCCCGAGGGAGCACCGCAGCCTGTGTCCGGTGTCCTCTCTACCGGCGAAGGGCGTGGCCTTACGATCGCAGCGGCGGCGGGTACGGTAAGACCTCTGCCTTCGGAGGGCAGTGCTCTGTCGGCGATCCTGTTTGCGCTGGGTGGGGCCATCCTCGGCGGGCTGATCCTCAACATCATGCCGTGCGTGTTCCCGATCCTGAGCTTGAAGGCGCTGAGTCTTGCTAAAGCCGGGGGCGATGAGCGCAGCGCGCGGCGCGATGCCTTGGGATACACGCTTGGTGCGGTCCTCGTGTGCGTGGCGCTCGGCGGCGCGATTCTGGCGCTGCGTGCTGCGGGGTCGAGCGTTGGCTGGGCCTTCCAGTTGCAAGACCCGCGCGTCATCGTGGGGCTCCTCGTGCTGGTGACGGCAATTGCGCTCAACTTCGCCGGACTGTTCGAACTACCAACGGTCGGGGGTGGGCTGGCAAACACGAACAGCGTGGCAACCGGCGCGCTGGCCGCGTTTATCGCGACACCGTGCACCGGGCCGTTCATGGGTGCGGCGCTAGGCGCGGCGCTGGTGCTGCCGACGGCGGCGGCGCTCGCGGTTTTCGCGGGGTTGGGTTTTGGCCTTGCGCTGCCGTTCCTGCTGCTCGGCTTCATCCCTGCGCTCCGCCGCGTCTTGCCCAAACCGGGTGCATGGATGGCGACAATGCGGCGTATCCTGAGCGTGCCGATGTTCCTGACCGCGCTCGGCTTGGTCTGGCTGCTTGGACGGCAAGCGGGCAGCGACGCAGTGACGGTCGGCTTGCTTGGCGCATTGGCGGCGGCGCTGGCGTTCTGGTGGATCGGGCTGCGGCAAGCGAAGGGTAAACAAGGCCTTGCTATCGGTGTGCTGGTCACGGTTGTCGCTTCGGGACTTGCGATTGCCTATCTCCCTGCAGCCTCACCTGCCAGTGCGACCGCGCCAACCGCGCTTAATGCCGAACCGTTCAGCGAAACCCGCCTCGCCGCATTGCGCGCAGAAGGGCGACCTGTGTTCGTCTATTTCACCGCCGACTGGTGCCTGACCTGCAAGGTCAACGAGCGCGTCGCCATCGAGCAGCCCTCGGTCGAGGCCGCGTTCAAGGCGGGCAATGTCGCGGTCCTTGTCGGCGACTGGACCCGCAACGATCCCGCCATCGGGCGCTTCCTGGAAAGCCAGGGCCGCTCGGGCGTGCCGCTCTACCTGTTCTATGCCAAGGGCAGCGAAGCGCAGACACTGCCACAGGTGCTCACCCCCGGCACGCTTACGGCACTTGTCCCAACGCCTTGAGCGTGGCCGTGGCCAGTCAAGGATTCCATCGCATCTCGTTGGTCGGCTTGAAGCCAAGCTTGTCATAGAGCGGCAGCCCTGCATCGGAGGCGTGCAGGACGATACGGTCAAAGCCTTGCTCTTGCGACCAGTGCATCAATGCGGCCATCAGGGCGCGGGCGACACCCCGCCCTCGCCACTCGGGTTGGGTATAGACGTTGACGACCAGCGGTGCCGGTCCCGCCGCGACGTGCCCGGCGCTTGTCACGCGCGGCAATTGGGGTTTCACATGAACACCCGCGCCGCCGATAATCGCGTCTTCGGCATCGCAGGCCAGCCATCCGGCGTATGTGCCGTCGGCTAGCGCACTGTCGAGCGCGGCGAGGCTGGCGGCGTGAAGCGCGTCCGCAATCGAGCCACTGTCGAGTTCACCCATGTCGGCAAACATCGCTACGCGATGTGTGGCGATCATGGCAGCATCATCGCGCTTGGCGGCGCGAAGGCAAAAGGACGGCGATCTTTGGTTCACCTGGCGAAGCTGGCAAGTGCCGCTTCGGCGACCTGCTCACCCCATTCCTGCACGAAATGCCCTGCTTCGGCGATCACTAGCGGTTCGGGGCAGCCCCTTATGTTGTGACGGAGCGCTTCCATCGCCGCAACGCCGATCACCGGATCGGCCGCCCCGATGGCCATGAAGCTCTGCCCCGTCCATTCGTCGCGCCACCAGTCGCGCGCCGCGCGGCTGATATGTGCGCCACCCGCGTCGGGGTGGGTGGGGACGAGCTCGGGAAATTGGCGCACACCGGCCTTGTAGCGAACGTCGGGGTAAGGCGCTGCATAGGCAGCGGCTTCGGCCTCGGACAGGACTGGCGTGCCACGCGCAAACAACGCCTGCAGGTTCATGTCGGGTTGCGACCGGTTGAACGTCTTCCACGCTTCGAACCCCGGCCCCAGCGAATGTTCTCCCGTCGCAAAGCCGGTGTTCATCACGATCAACCGGTCGAAGCGGTCGGCCATGAACGGCGGGATCGTCAGGCCGAGCAGCCCGCCCCAGTCCTGGCAAACGAGTGTGACGCGGCGCAGGTCGAGATGGCGGATCAGTTCGACCAGCGACTGGCGGTGAAAGTTAAAAGTGTATCGATCCTGTTCGAGCGGCTTGTCGCTTTTGCCGAACCCGAACAGGTCGGGCGCGACAACGCGCGCCGCGCGCGCCAGCACCGGAATCATCTTGCGATAGAGGTAAGACCAGCTCGGCTGGCCGTGGAGGCAAAGGAAGGTGGCCTCACCCGCACCCTCGTCGAGATAGTGCATTCTCAGCCCGTTCGGCTGATCGAACCAGTGCGGCGCGAAGGCATAGCCCGGCAGGTCGATGAACCTGTCGTCGGGGGTCCGCAGTGCTTCGATGGTCATGCCCCCTCCTATTTGGCCTTGAACATCCGTTTCCCGCCGACCCATGTCTCGATCACTTTGGTCGCGCGCAGCTCGGCAGGCGTCGAGAGCAGCGGATCGACGTCGATCAGGATAAAGTCGGCGCGGTAGCCGCTCGCGAGCCGCCCGATGCGGTCCTCGGCCTGTCCGGCGAACGCCGCGCCGGTGGTGAACCCCGCCAGTGCCGCCTCCCGCGAAATGCGTTCCTGCGGTTGCCACCCCCCGAACGGCTGGCCGTCGGCCCCTTCGCGGGTGATCGCGGCGGCAAGCCCGGGGAAGGGGTTGGCACTTTCGACCGGCACGTCGGAGCCGAAGGCGAGCACGCTGCCGTTCCTCAGCATCGACGCCCAGGCATAGGCTCCGGTCAACCTCACCGGGTTGAGCCGCGCCTCGGCCATTTTGCGGTCGCTGGTCTGGTGGACCGGCTGCATCGACGCGATGATGCCGTTCTTGCCGAAACGCGGCAGGTCCGCCGGATCGACGATCTGGGCATGTTCGATCCGCCAGCGCCGGTCGCCTTTATAGGTCTGCACGAGTTCCTCGATCGCCGACAGCACTTGTGCGTTGGCGGCATCGCCAATCGCATGGGTTGCGACCTGTAGGTTATTCATTGCGGCGCGGCTCATGATGTTCCGCAGCTTGGTATCGTCGAGAAAGCACAAGCCGGTCTGCCCCGGCGCATCGGCATAAGGCTTTTTGAGGCACGCCCCGCGCGATCCGAGCGCCCCATCGGCATAAAGCTTGATCCCGACCATCCGCAGCCGGTCGCTATAGAGCCACGGCGTTGCGCCCGCGCCCGCAATCGAGATCGCCGTGTCGATGCTGTTGGCATAGGCGACAACGCGCACGCGCAGCGCGTCGCGGTCGCCCGCGCGGCGCATCGTGTTCCAATCGTCGGGCGAGGTGCCCATATCGGCAATCGCGGTGATGCCGAGCGACAGCAAGATGTCCTGCGCCTTCGACAGTGCCAGGTCGCGCTCGGCGGCGAGCGGTTGCGGCACCGCTTTTTCGACCAGTGCGGAGGCCGCATCGACCAGGACACCGGCAGGTGCACCGCTCGCGAGTTTTTCGATACGACCGCCAGCGGGCGACACGCTTTTGGCCGTAACCCCTGCTGCTGCCAGCGCCGCCGTGTTCGCCCAAACGGCATGGCCATCAACGCGTTCGAGCAGCACCGGCTTGTCGGCGACCACCGCATCGATGTCTGCAGCGGTCGGAAAGCGGCCGAGGCCCCAGATTTCCTGATTCCACCCGCGCCCCAAAATCCAGCGCCGGTCGGGGTTGGCTCTGGCGTAATCGGCGATCTTTGCCTGCGCCTCGGCCAGCGTCCTTGTCTCCGTCAGGTCGAGCGTCAGCGCGGCAATGCCCAGCCCCATGACATGCCCGTGCGCGTCGAACAGGCCGGGCAACAGGGTGCGGTTCCGGCCATCAAGCCGCCAGTCGGGCCGCCAATTCTTGTCGGTCGAGGGCTTTTCACCCTGCCGGATCAGTTTGCCGATCCTGCCGTCGGGGGTGACGGTCAGGCCACTGAAACGGACGACCTGTCCCTTGTCGTCGAGCGTAATCCGTTTGCCGTTGTCGACGCGGCCGTCGGCACGCGGGGGGGTGCCGCGCACGAGGATGTGGGCGCAAAAAACGACTCGGGAAAGGTCACGAAAGTCACGGTAGGTGCACGGAAAAGTACGGT
>JANNVL010000014.1:0-16901 GCA_031408195.1 Sphingomonadales bacterium
GGGGACGATCCCGACCGCGAAGGGCTGGTCGATACGCCCAAACGTGTTGCGCGGGCGTGGCGCGAATATTGTTCTGGCATGGACGAGGATCCCGCACACCATTTGTCGCGCACCTTCGACGAAGTCGGTGGGTATGACGAACTGGTGCTGCTGAAGGACATCCCGTTTCAGTCGCACTGCGAACACCATATGGCGCCGATTACAGGCAAAGCGTCGATCGCCTATATGCCCGACAAACGCGTTGTCGGCATTTCAAAGCTGGCGCGCGTGCTCAACGGCTATTCGCGGCGGTTGCAGATTCAGGAGCGCCTGACCGCGCAGGTCGCGTCTTGCATCTGGGACAATCTGCATCCGCAGGGAGTCGCGGTTGTGATCGAGGCCCAGCATGGCTGCATGACTGCACGCGGTGTGCGGACGCCGGGGGTCGGGATGACGACATCGCGGCTGATGGGGTGTTTTCTTGACGACCATCGCAGCCGCAAGGAAGTGCTGAGTTTGATGGGTTACTAAGTGATTTGCTTCTCTCTCCCTCTGGGGAGAGGGCGACACGCGCCCTCTAGGCGCGGCGGGGTGAGGGAGTGCAATGCGCCAATTGAAGCACCGACGTTCCCCCTCACCAACTCCGACTAGGCATCGCCAAGGGGCGATACCAAGTCTCCGTATCCTCTCCCCTTAAGGGAGAGGACGGAACAGCTTACGCCTCGGTCGTCTCTACCGGAGCCTCGACAGCAATCTCGCCCGGCTCAGCATTGGGATCATAGTCTTCCGTAAATCCCGCTTCGTCCTTTTCGAACATTGCGGCCATAACGTCGACACCCTGCGACTGCAGATCGGCTTCCTCGGGCGAACGCGCCACGTTGACCTTCACGGACACCGCGACTTCGGGGTGCAGCTGGACCTTGACCTCATAGAGCCCGATCGCCTTGATCGGCTTGTCGAGCGCGATCTGGTTCTTGAGAACCTTTGCGCCTTCGGCTTCGAGGGCTTCGATGATGTCGCGGACCGCGACCGAACCATAGAGTTGGCCGGTATTCGATGCCTGACGGATCAACGTCACCGACTTGCCGTCGACATCCTTCGACGCGGTCTGCGCTTCTGCCTTGCGCGTTTCGTTGTCGGCAACGATCCGGGCCTTGTTGGCTTCGAAAACCTTGCGGTTGGCGTTGTTCGACCGCAGCGCCTTTTTGTTGGGCAGCAGGAAATTGCGCGCAAATCCGTCCTTCACGGTGACGACATCACCGATCTGGCCCAGCTTTTCGACGCGCTCGAGGAGGATGATTTCCATCGTTCAGCTCACTTCACGACATAGGGGAGGAGGCCGATGTGCCGCGCGCGCTTGATCGCCTGGGCGAGTTCGCGCTGCTTGGGGGCACTGACGGCGGTGATGCGCGACGGCACGATCTTGCCGCGCTCGGACACGAAGCCCTGCAACAGGCGCACATCCTTGTAATCGATCTGCGGGGCATCCTTGACCGAGAACGGGCAGGTCTTGCGACGGCGGAAAAACGGGCGAGCCATGCGATATTCTCCTTAAGCCGCTTCGAGTTCGTCACGGCGCGGGCGACGATCACCATCGTCACGACGCGGACGATCACCGTCTTCACGGCGGGGGCGGTCGTCACGATCACGCTTCCGCATCATTGCCGACGGACCAGCCTCGTGCGCGTCGACCCGCAGCGTCATGTAGCGGACGACGTCTTCGTTGATCTGGGTCTGGCGTTCGAGCTCGACGACCACGTTGCCGGGCGCTTCGAACTCGAGCATGACATAATGCGCCTTGCGGTTCTTCGCGATCCGATAGGCGAGGGTACGGAGACCCCAGCTCTCGGTCTTGACGATCTTGCCGCCATTGTCGGTGATGATCTTGGTTGCGGTTTCTGCGAGCGCGTCGACCTGTGACTGGGCCACGTCCTGACGCACGAGAAACACATGCTCATACAGAGCCATGCGGTCTTTTACCTTTCCATGCCGATCGCTGACGCCGCACCATGCGAAACGCCCCTCCGGCTTTCGTGAGGCGGGCCTATGGCGAAAGGGTGCGGACTTGGCAACCCCGGCGATGCTGCCTAACGCGCCGCAACAGAAAAGGGAGAGATCATGCGCGCATTCGTATTTCCGGGGCAGGGCAGCCAATCGGTCGGCATGGGCCGCGATCTGGCCGCCGCGAGCGCCGCCGCCCGCGCGGTGTTTCAGGAAGTCGACGATACGCTGGGGCAGGCATTGTTCCGGTTGATGGTCGATGGCCCCGAAGACGAACTGACGCTGACCGCCAATACCCAGCCCGCGATCATGGCAAACGCGATGGCGACGCTGCGGGTGCTGACCGGTGAAGGCGGGTTTCGGCTCGCGGAAAAAGCGGCATTCGTCGCGGGCCATTCGCTCGGCGAATATAGTGCGCTGTGTGCGGCAGAGAGCATCGACTTGCCGACGACGGCGCGATTGCTGCGGGTTCGTGGCGACGCGATGCAGGCAGCGGTTCCGGTCGGGACCGGCGCAATGGCGGTGCTGCTCGGTCTCGATTTCGACGCCGCAGTCGCTGTGGCAAAGGATGCCGCCCAAGGCGAAATCTGCGAGGCCGCGAACGATAACGGCGGGGGGCAGGTCGTGATCTCCGGCCATGCCGCCGCCGTCGAGCGCGCGATGGAACTGGCGAAGGAGCGCGGGGCAAAGCGCGCGCTGCCGCTGAGCGTCTCTGCCCCGTTCCACTGTGCGCTGATGGCACCGGCTGCCGACATCATGTCGGCGGCACTTGGCGAGGCGAAAGTTCAGGCGCCGCTGGTGCCGCTCTACGCCAACGTGACGGCGGCGGCAGTGGCCGATCCCGACACGATCCGCGATTTGCTGGTCCAACAAGTCACTGGCACCGTCCGCTGGCGCGAAAGCGTCGAGGCCATGGTCGCGGCGGGCGTCACCGAATTCGTCGAGTTCGGTGGCAAAGTGCTCGGCCCGATGATCAAGCGCATCAACGCCGATGTGACGACGCGCAGCGTCGTGACGATGGCCGATATCGAAGCTTTGGCGAAGGAACTTTAGGAACATGTTCGACCTTACAGGCATGACTGCTCTCGTCACCGGCGCGTCCGGCGGCATCGGTTCCGCAGTTGCCAAGGCGCTGGCAGCACAGGGTGCAACGGTCGCGCTTTCCGGCACGCGCGAGGATGCGCTGGCTGCGGTCAGTGCGGAAGTTTCAGGGTCAGTGATCCTACCGTGCAACCTGTCTGACGCCGAGGCCGTGGATGGCCTGGTGCCGCGCGCGGTCGAGGCGCTTGGCGGCAAGCTCGACATCCTCGTCAACAATGCCGGCGTCACCCGCGACAACCTGATCATGCGGATGAAGGACGAGGAGTGGGACACGGTGATCCGCGTCAACCTCGAGGCCGCCTTCCGCCTGATCCGTGCCGCCGCCAAGCCGATGATGAAGGCGCGCTTCGGCCGCATCATCTCGGTCACGAGCGTCGTCGGTACCACCGGCAATCCGGGTCAGGCGAACTATGCCGCGTCGAAGGGCGCGCTGGTCGCGATGACTAAATCGGTCGCACAGGAACTGGCGAGCCGGGGCGTCACCGCAAACTGCGTCGCGCCGGGCTTTATTGCGACTGCCATGACCGATGGATTGCCCAACGCGCAGAAAGAAGCACTCAACGCCCGCATTCCGGCAGGCGCGATGGGCACCGGCGATGACATCGCTGCGGCGGTTGCCTTCCTCGCGAGCCGCGAAGCGGGCTATGTCACGGGGCAAACACTGCACGTCAACGGCGGGATGGCGATGATTTGAGTAGGGATTAGAAGCCAGTAATCAGCATATAGAGCGCATCGACAATGCGGTCGCGCTCATGGTCGAGTGACCCAATCTTCTTTCGCAGATCCGCGATGGGAACTGCGGCGGCGAGATGGGTGGCCATCACAACGTCACGCCCATCGATTTCGAAAACGGGTTGCAAGCGGCGGGTCGGTGCACGGCGACTCCCTACTCTGTAAAGGGGAACTATCAGGCGAGTTTCAAACCGTTCGATGATATCGCTCTGGCAGTCGAGCAGATAGGCGACGCCTTCCGCATCGCCCGCGTGTAGATCGAACTGCGCCAATCAGAACTGCCGGTACTTTGCGAGCGGTAAACCGTGCTCCCGGACCCAATCGTTCCAGCCGTCGATGGCGGCTGCGTTTTCCAGCTGCCATTGGGTAGCGCGCGCTCTTTTCAATTCGACGACAAGTCCCGCTTCACAGGCGCGCGATAGATTGACACCCATTCCGCGCGCGTCTGCGACAAGCTGCGGATCGAGTGATACATTGGTCGGACGGCGGGGAGCATTACTGGCCATGCCCAAATAATATGTGCATGAAACACATCTGGCAAGTAACTTGGAGCGCCACCACAAGCGACCCAACGAGCAACGCCGCATCCCCCAGTTGAACACCCGCCGTCGCCTTCTTGCGAGCCGCGAAGCAGGGTATGTCACCGGCCATACGCTGAATGTAAACGGCGGGATGGCGATGATATAGCGATTGCTCGATTTCGAGCCGTCAGTTAGCTTTGAACGATGCTTCTGGCGCTTCTCATGGCAACTGAAACTGGCTCGATCGGCCCGGGATTACCGATCGTTCCCACAGCTGTCGTGATCGGCAAATGTCGCAAATCGCAAGATGAAATCGTCGTATGCGGTCACAGCGAGCAGGAGAGATACAGGCTGCGAACACGATTACCCGACGAGCCACCATTGCTGCCAAAGGCCGAGGTGGCGATTGGCGGCACGGGCGTGCTTTCGGTCGAGAACGAAGCAGCAAGTGTCGGCGGCATACCGGTCAATCGGATGATGGTTCGCCTAAAACTGAAGTTCTAAAGCGCCACTGCCAACGATCCCACCAGCAACGCCGCCATACCCCAATTGAACGCACGGCGTTTGCGGTCGTCAGTCAGCCAGCGGCGGAGATACTGGCCCATTGCCGCCCAGACCCCGACGGAGGGCAGGTTGATTGCGCCGAACACGGCGGCGACGCCCAGCACTGCGATCAGGTCGCGCGATCCGGCGTAAACCGCAATCGCGGTCAGCGCCATGGTCCACGCCTTCGGGTTTACCCACTGGAACAGCGCGGCCTGAATGAAGGTCATGGGCTTGCCGCCGGTTTCGCTCTCGTCCGCAGCGGGTGGCGGCGATGTTGCAATCTTCCACGCAAGCCAGACGAGATACACGGCGCTGACGACTTTCAGGATCGTGAATGCCGGCGGCCAAGCCTCGAACAGGCCGACCAGTCCGACACCGACGAGTGCGATCATGACCGTAAAGCCGATGGCAACACCCAGCATGTGCGGGATCGTGCGCCGGAACCCGTAATTCGCGCCCGACGCCATCAGCATCATGTTGTTCGGCCCCGGCGTGATCGACGAGGCGAAAGCGAAGCCCAGCAGACCGATAAATTGTTGCGTGATCACGCGCACATTGTTATTGCATTATCGACCGGAATACATTGCAAAGACGCGTAATAATGACTCAACTCGTGCAATTATCGAGCAAAACCGATGCCATCGGCGCGAAGATATTGCATGAGCTGTCGCAGGACGGTCGGCTGACGAACATCGATCTGGCCGACCGCGTCGGCTTGTCGCCCTCGGCGTGTTTGCGGCGGGTGCAGGAAATGGAGCGGCGCGGTCTTATCCGCGGTTATCGGGCGGTGCTCGACCGGGCTCAACTGGGCATCGGTTTCGTCGCCTATGTCGCGGTCGGCCTCGCGCATCATACCAAACAGGACCAGCAAGGTTTCGAGGCGGCCATCGCGCAGGCACCCGAGGTCCGCGAATGCCATAATGTCACCGGCTCATTCGAATTCATCCTGCGGGTCGAGGCCGCCGATCTTGCCGCGTACAAGCACTTCCATACCGATGTGCTCGGCGTCCTGCCGCAGGTCACGTCGATCCAGACCTATGTCGTAATGGAATCGTCGAAGGACGAGCGGGCGTGATGCACCCCGGCTAGATCATCGTCGTCAGTTCGGTCAGCCACTCGGGAGATGCACTGACCAGTACCCCCTCGAGGATGCGGTCAAGGCCGGTGAAGATCATCAAACCGACCGTGAGCAGCAGTCCGCCCAACACGCGCTTGCCGCCGCCGCCCGCCGACATCAACCTGCCACGCCAGCGTGTGAACAGCGCGCGCGAGGCAAAGGCGATGAGCAGCAGCACGGCTGCAATCCCCAGCCCGAACGCGAACATGACAAACGCCACCTCGCCAAGGTTCTCGCCCTGTGCGGCCAGTACCGTTGCCGCACCAAGCGTCGGGCCGACGCACGGGCTCCAGACCAGCCCGAGCAGCACCCCGATTGCGGCCTGTCCGGCGAGCCCGAACCGTTCCAGCCCGGCTTGGCGCTCGCTCGCCCAATTGGCGAGCGGCATTGCAGCTTGCGTCAGCACCGCCTGCGCTGCGGGCACCAGCAAGAACATGCCCGCGACGACCAGCATGACCGCACCGGCAATGCGGACGATCTCGCCGTCAAAGCCAGACGAGGCACCCAGAGTCGCAACCGTAAAGCCGGTAATCGTGAACGACGCGACCAGCCCTGCCGCGAGCGCCAGCTGCCCGAAACGATGCTTTTGCGCCGCGCTGCCGAGCACGATCGGCACAAGCGGCAGCACGCAGGGCGACAGGATCGTCAGCGCGCCCGCTCCAAAAGCAAGCAGCGGCGAAAGGGCATCGGCCATCGGTATCGCGCCCGCTCAGCTTTTGGTCAGGGCGAGCAGGTCGCGGATTTTCGCCTTGTCGGTGACATAGGCCAGACGTGCCAGTTCGCGTCCGCCCTTGAACGCGATCAAGGTCGATTGCTTTTGCACATTGAATGCCTGCCACTCGGGCTTTTGCTTGTCGTAGTTGATGCGGAGGACGAGCAGCTTGGCATATTCGGGCGCGCCGACCGTTGCCTTGATCGTCCCCGATTGCGACGCACACACCGGGCACCACCAGGCGTTGACTTCGACCAGTACCGGACGGCCTGCCTTCTGCGCCGCATCGAAGGTCGCACGGTCGAACGGTTTGAATTCGGCAGCCATAGCCGGTGTGGTAAAAGCGACGGCCACGGCTGCGAGCGGCAAGAGTTTCAGAAACGACACGGGCGATCTCCCTCGATCAGGTTCGGGATGAGTTCGGTGGGGGCGCGCTATTGGTTACAGATAGGACCGCGCGTGTGCCGCAATCCGCGTCAATGGTCATAGGCAAAGCCGCCATACATATATTTGGTTGCCTCGGCCCCGAGCACCAGAACGCGCTCGCCCTGTGCCAATGCGCCAGCGCGCAATTCAGCAAGCGCCAACCAGATTGCCGCCGACCCGGTATTGCCGATCCTGCCGGCATTGGCGAAGGTCCGGCTGACCGGGATGCCGAAATGCCGCGCAACATGGTCGCCGATGCGGCCGTTCACTTGATGGGGCACGACCCTGTCGGCGCTGTCGAGCTGGATTCCATGCCGCAAGGCGCTGGCCGCCCCCGCTTCGAACAACATCCGTCCCGACGCAAGGATCGCGGAATAGTCGTGCTCGAATTCGGTGGTGCCGTGGCGAATGTACAGTCCGGGCTGCTTGTCGAGGCCGAGCGCGCCGAACCACGCCGAATGCAGCGCGGGGCGGTCTGCTGTAGCTGGAGCAAGGACAATTGCCGCCGCGCCGTCGCCCATCTGCATCAGATTGACGAGCTGCGCGGTATCGGTGGCTGCGCGGACCGGGTCGAACCACAACGACCCGGTTTCGGAACCGACAATGACGACCGGCTTCGCATTGGGTGCCGCAAGCAATCCGAACGCGATCATCAACGCATTGGCGAATCCGGTGCAGGCCTGACGCAGTTCGATATGCGGTCCGCGATAGCCAAGCCGGTCGGCGGCCAGCGCAATGTTCGATGGGATCGGCTGGACCGGCGTCGTCGTGTGGCCGACCAGATAGCCGATGTCGTCGATGGCCAGCCCGGCATCGTCGAGCGCCACCTGAACGGCTTGCGCGACAAGGTCTGGATTCGATTGTCCGGGGCGCGCGACTTCGTGGCGGGCCTCGAAGGGACGGCAGAAATACCGGCTGTCGATGGCCATGCGGCGGGCGATGGCGCGGGCCTCGCGTTGGCGTTCCAGCCCGAATTGCGATGCGACATGCGCGATCAGGGCTTCGGTTTCGACGAGTTCACCGGGCAGGGCGGCACCTGTCCCGAGCACGGCAAGCTTGCCCGTGGACAGCCACGGTGCTCCGGCGTCTGTCGATATCGTCATGCCGGCAACAGTCCGTCGGGCAGTGTCCGGATACGCCGGTCGAGCGCCGCCGGATCGATCCCGAGCGCTTCGAAGGCGTGTCCGGCCAACGCCAAGGTATTTGCCAGTTGTTCGCGCGCAGCCGCAGCGACATCCCTCAATCGGTCAGTGACGGCCTCGCCCAGCACCAGCGTACGCGAGACAGCAACATGGCGGGCCTCGTCTTTGTGGATGCGGCGCAACAGCCGGTGGATGGCGGGGTCGAGCGCGACCGCGCCCCCGTCGGAGGTCAGTCGGCTGAGCACGGTGCAAACGGCTGAATCGAGCGCCGCGATCCGTGCCAGATGCGCCATCGGCCCGCCCGCCTGCAACCGGATGTGAAACCGCCGCGCCGAACGGATCAGTGCACCGGTTCCGGCCACAACCGGCAGCGCGGTTTGCAGGTCGCGCAGCAGGGCATCATGAACGCGCTCCTCGCGCGCAATCATGGTCAGAGTTTCAGCGGTTCCTGACAGGCGCACGTCATTGGCCAGCGCATCGAACGCCATCGCCGCCGCCTCTTCGCCACATCCCAACAGCGGCAACAACACGGCAAGTGCTTCAGCGGCCTGCACTGGAAGCTGCGCCGGGCCGAGCCGATGGTGCGCCGGGATATCCACCCTGCCCGCAACCGCAAAGCAGAAGGGTGTTAACGACGTAGCGTCAGCTGGTCGTGTTGCCGAATCCACGTCGTTTCCTCGCTGTGCTGTCGAACCGACAATTCGCAAGCGGAGGGCGATTGGTTACATCGCGGAAATTAATACGCGGCCTTAGATGCGGACCTTCGTGTCCAGCTCTGCCTTCGCCGCGCGGTATTCGTGTTCCAGCTTGTCAACGAATTCGGCCACGCTGACGCTTTCGGTTACGGCACCGATGCCCTGACCCGAACCCCAGATATCGCGCCATGCCTTGGCGGGCGTGTTCGACGACTGGCTGAAGTTCATTGTCTTGAAATCGCCCTCGGGCAGATTGTCGGGGTCGAGCCCGGCCGCTTCGATGGACTTCCGCAGGTAGTTGCCGTGGACGCCGGTGAACAGCGACGAATAGACGATGTCCGCCGCACGCCCATCGACGATGCCTTGTTTATAGTCGGCATCGGAATTGGCCTCTGTCGTCGCAATGAACGCACTGCCCACATAGGCGAGATCGGCTCCGCACGCCTGCGCGGCAAGGATAGAGCGCCCGTTACCGATAGCTCCTGAAAGTGCGACCGGTCCGTCGAACCACTCGCGGATTTCGCTCATCAGTGCGAACGGCGATTGCACACCGGCATGGCCACCTGCGCCAGCCGCAACCGGGATCAGGCCGTCGGCCCCTTTCTCGATGGCTTTGCGCGAGAAGCGATCGTTGATGACATCATGAAGGACAATGCCGCCCCATGAATGGACCGCTGCATTCAAGTCTTCGCGCGCACCCAGCGAGGTGATCGTGATCGGCACCTGCCATTTGGCGCAGGTCGCCAGATCGGCCTCGAGGCGGTCGTTCGATTTATGGACGATCTGGTTGACTGCATAGGGTGCCGCGGGCCGGTCCGGATTATCGCGGTTGTGCGCGGCCAGTTCTTCGGTGATCCGGTGCAGCCATTCATCGAGCAAACCCTGCGGGCGCGCGTTGAGCGCCGGAAAGCTGCCGACGATGCCCGCCTTGCACTGGGCGATGACCAGTTCGGGACCGGAAACGATGAACAGCGGCGAACCGATGAGCGGGAGGCGGAGCCGGTCGAACAGGGGAGAGGGGAGTGTCATGCGACGCGGTGTGGCGGGCGAAAAGCGGCTGTGCAAGAGGCATCGGAATGCCGTTACGGCAAGGGCGATGTTGCAAGATGACGGCAAGGCGCTAGCCTGACTGCGAACATCAGAGCGGAGGGACCGTCATGGCGCATTACTTCGAGATCAAGACCAACAAAGCGGGCGAATTTGTCGCCTATTTCAAGCACAACAGCGAAACGATGTTCTGGACCGAAGGCTATAAGTCAAAGGCATCGGCCAAGAACGCCATCGAATCGATTCTGAAAAACGGCCCCGGCGCGGAAGTCCGCGACGAGTCCTGATCGGTCGCTAGGCGCGGCTGGCGAGCGCGGCGTCGCTTGCCAGCCGGTCTGCACGCTCGTTATCGGGATGTCCGGCGTGACCCTTTACCCACACCCAGTCGATGCGGTGCGGCGCAGCGGCAGCGATCAGCTCCTGCCATAGATCGACATTCTTGACCGGTTGCTTCGACGCGGTTTTCCAGCCGTTGCGCTGCCAGCCCTTCAGCCATTTGGTCAGCCCGTCCATGACATAGCGGCTGTCGGTCGACAGCGTGACATGCGAGGGACGCTTCAGCGCCTCCAGCGCCTTGATGGCCGCCATCATTTCCATACGGTTGTTGGTCGTGGGCGTTTCGCCGCCCGATAAGTCTTTCTCTACCGCGCCATATCGCAGCACCGCGCCCCAGCCGCCGGGACCGGGATTGCCCTTACACGCGCCATCTGTAGCAATTTCGACCTTTGGCAATTCGCTCATCGCGCGGCGTAATGTTCAAGTCGGCGCAGGAACGCCAGCGGGTCTTTCTTGGTGACGACCGCACCGGCAGGTGTGTTGAGCCAGTCCCAAGCGCGGGTCAGCAAAAACCGCAAACAGGCACCCCGGGCGAGGGCCGGAAAAGCAGCGCGCTCTTCGACGGTCAGGCCGTGGTCAGCCTCATATCCGGCAATCAGCGCATCGCCGACTGCAGAATTATATTGCCGCCCCTCGTTATCGAAAGACCATGCCGCGTGCGTCACCGCGACGTCCCAGGCGCGAACCTCGGTACAGGCAAAGTAGAAATCGATGATCCCGCCGACGGTGTCACCGCGCATCAGGGCATTGTCGGGAAACAAGTCAGCGTGAATAACCGAAGTAACCAAGCCCTGCGGCCAATGCACGTCGAGCCAGTCGAGTTCTTGCGCGACACGCGCACCGAGGCCCGGCGAGATCGTATCGAGATCGTCGCCGCACCGCGCCGCCAGCGCGTGCCAACCGGCGAGTCCCAACGCATTCACGCGTTGCCCTGTAAAATCTGCAACGGCGCGATGCATCGCGCCTAGCGCCGCACCGGTTGCGTGAGCCTGCGCTGTGGTCGGTGCGCTGATCGATACGCCGGAGAGGAACTCGATCAGGCAGGCGGGACGGCCAGATACGGTCTGCAACTGCATACCGCCGCGATCCGCGATGGCACGCGGGACCGGCAGCTTGTGGTCGGCCAGATGATCGAGCAGCGACAGGAAAAAGGGCAGTTCGGCTTCGTCAACGCGCTTTTCGTACAGGGTCAGGATGAAGCGCCCAGTGGTCGTATCGACCATGTAGTTGGTATTCTCGACACCCTCGGCGATGCCCTTGGCGGATACCAGCGTCCCGACGTCGTAGTGCGCCAGCAGGTCCGTCAGCGCTTCTGCCGTGACGACCGTATAGACGGCCATTTAGGCAGCAAGTCCGCGCGGCAGTTTGAACGACATGGTCTCGACCGTTGTTTCGACCTGTCGCTCGGTCACGGTGAACCGTGTGGCGAGGTGATCGACGAGCTCGCGGACCAGAATTTCAGGTGCCGAGGCACCCGCCGTTATACCCAGCGTGCGAACGCCCTCAAGCCAGCCGAAATCGACCTCGTCGGCGCGCTCGACGAGTTCGGACGGCACGCCTGAGCGCCGCGCAACCTCGGCCAGACGCTGCGAATTCGACGAGTTCGGCGAACCGATGACAATCATCTTGTCGCAGTCGGGGACGATCGCTTTTACCGATTGCTGCCGGTTCGAAGTCGCGTAGCAAATGTCTTCGCCGCGCGGTCCTTGGATCGAAGGGAAGCGCACCTTCAGCGCCTCAACGATCTCGTTCGTATCATCGACCGACAAAGTTGTTTGCGTGAGGAAGCCGAGCGAATCGGGGTTGGCGGGCGTCAGGGCCGCCACGTCCTCGACGGTTTCGACCAAAGTCATCGCGCCATCGGGTACTTGGCCGAATGTTCCGATCACCTCGGGATGGCCGCGGTGGCCGATAAAGATAATGTGCCGGTCGTTCTCGACCAGCCGCTCGGCCTGACGATGGACCTTCGACACCAGCGGGCACGTTGCATCGAGATAGGCGAGGCCGCGTTCCTCGGCGGCGGCAGGCACGCTTTTGGGGACGCCATGCGCCGAGAAAACGACGGGCGCGCCGTCGGGCACTTCGTCGAGTTCCTCAACGAAGACGGCACCCTTGGCTCGCAGCGTATCGACGACATAGCGATTATGGACGATCTCGTGCCGGACATAAACGGGCGCACCGTGCTTCTCGATGGCGAGTTCCACGATATGTATGGCGCGGTCGACACCAGCACAGAAACCGCGCGGCGCGGCGATCAGCAGGTGGAGGGGTGGTTTGGGGTCTGCGAGGCTCATGGCGCTGTCCATACGCGATTGCTTGCCACCGGCAAAGCCGCTTCCTATGACAAAGGGCCAGACGTTCCGAGAGGGTATTTTAGTGAAGCTTCGTTCCGCCGCCACCGCCGCGATAGCCCTAACCCTGCTCGCCGGCTGTGCCAAGGACGGCGATATCGACGAAACCGGTGGCATCGCGATTACCCGTAGCGCGTGTCCCGCAGTCGCGGTGCCGGGTTCGACCGGCGATGTCACATTGTTCAGCCCGGCCAACAGCCGCGCTTCGACGGCCATCGACGTGACCGCATCGATCACCAACATGCGCGTCTCTTGCAACGAAGCGGGTAGCGACGTTGTCGCGAACGCCACCTTCGACGTACTGGCCCGCCGTGCCGATCCGCGCGGGCAACGCGAAGTCGTGCTGCCGTATTTTGCAACCGTGATGCGCGCGGGGACGACGGTTGTTGCCAAGCGCATCTCCACGGTCCGTATCGTTTTCCCGGACGGTCAGACACGCGCATCGGCGCGCGGCGAGGGCGGCGCGGTGATTGCCCGCGCCGAAGCAACGCTGCCGCCCGAGGTCCAGAAACTGCTGACCCGCAAGCGCCGCGCAGGCGATCCCGAAGCGGCCTCCGATCCGCTGGCTCGGCCCGAAATCAAGGCCGCCGTCGCGCGCGCCAGCTTCGAATTGCTGATCGGGTTTCAACTCACTGCCGACCAGTTGCAGTATAACGCTACGCGCTAACGTGCCGGACCGGTTGACTCGAATCGGCTGCTCGCCCATCGGCTGACACAAGCCGGTCGGGGTAACCCGGACGGACGCGCGGGAGAGCTGACACGGGAATCCCCGGCAGCGCCGAAGGAGCAACCGCCCCGGAAACTCTCAGGCCCAAAGGACCGCGCGGACGACAAGGCGACTCTGGAAAGCGTCCTGAGCGATAAGCGAAGGGCCACCGAAGGGGTAAGTCCTGCACCATTTGCGGGATCAAAGCTCTCAGGTTTCCGTGACAGAGGGGGCAGCTCGACAGGCCGGATGATTGCGTCCGGTACGGCTGCTCTTCGCACGGATTGCCCGATGACCGACGAAATCACCGAACTGCTACCCATCGATGCTTGGCACCGTGTCCAGGGCGCGCGGATGGTGTCGTTTGCGGGCTATTCAATGCCGATCCAGTACGAAGGTATCGTCGCCGAGCACCTGTGGACCCGCGAGAGTGCGGGACTGTTCGATGTGTCGCACATGGGCCAGCTGCTTATTTCGGGCGCGGGCGCCGCAGAAGCACTCGAAACGCTGCTTCCGAGCAATATTAAAGAGATCGGCCTCAACAAAGTCCGCTACTCGCTGCTGCTCGACGACACTGGCGGTATCCTTGACGATTTGATGGTCACCAACCGGCCCGACGGGCTGTTCATCATCGTCAACGGCGCAGTGAAGCACGACGACATCGCTTATCTGCGCGAGCATCTGCCCGACGAGATCACGATCAACCACATGGACGACCGCGCGTTGTTCGCGGTGCAGGGACCAAAGGCAGTCGACGCGTTGCGGCAGTTGCTGCCGGGCGTCGAAGAACTGTATTTCATGGAGGCAGGTCGCTTCTGGTGGGGCGACGAGCCGCTCGACGTGAGCCGCTCGGGCTATACCGGCGAGGATGGGTTCGAGGTCTCGATTGCGCCAACCCATGCCGAATCCTTTGCCGAGGTCATCTGTTCGCTGCCCGAGGTGAAACCCATAGGGCTCGGCGCGCGCGATTCGCTGCGACTGGAGGCGGGGCTACCGCTCTATGGCCATGATCTCACGCCCGAAATCGATCCGGTCGAGGGGCAATTGACCTTTGCGATCCAGAAGCGGCGGCGCGAGCAGGGCGGGTTTCCGGGCGCGACGCGTATCCAAAAGCATCTTGCCGACGGCCCCGCGACCAAACGCGTCGGGCTGGCGGTCGAGGGACGGCTCCCGGCGCGCGAAGGTGCAGAGATTTACATGCGCGACACGCTGGTCGGCAAAGTCACGTCGGGCGGGTTCTCGCCCAGCCTGCAGGCACCCATTGCCATGGGGTATGTCGATAGCGCGCACGCCGCGATCAACACGTCGCTTGAAATCGATGTGCGCGGCAAACGCCTTGCCGCGACCGTCGTGCCAATGCCGTTTGTCCCTCATCGCTACCACCGCCCACCTTCAGCCCCTAAAAACGGAGCCGCCTGATGCGCTATTTCACGCAGGACCATGAATGGATCGATGTCGCCGCCAGCGGCGAAACCGCGACCGTCGGCATCACCGATTACGCGCAGGGCCAGTTGGGGGACATCGTTTTTGTGGAGCTGCCCGCCAGCGGCAGCCGCCTGACTAAGGGTGGCGACGCAGCTGTTGTCGAATCAGTCAAGGCCGCATCGGATGTTTACGCGCCGGTCAGCGGCACCGTGAGCGAGGGCAATCCCTCGCTCGAAAGCGAACCCGCGCTGGTTAACACGGCGGCGGAAACCGACGGCTGGTTTTTCACCTTGGTGCTCGACGACAAGGGCGAGCTTGAGGGACTGATGGACGAAGCCGGGTACAAGGCGTTCGTGGAAGGTTTGTAATGCGCTACTTGCCACTGACCGATCCCGACCGCGAAGCGATGCTCCGTGTCATCGGCGCGCCCAGCATCGATGCGCTGTTCGTCGATGTACCCGAAGAGGCGCAACTGACCGGGCCGATCCGCGATTTGCCCGATCATATGCCCGAGATGCTGGTCGAGCGGCACTTTTCCGACCTCGCGCGAAAAAACAGCGCGGCGGCAAACCATCCGTTCTTCCTCGGCTGCGGCGCGTATCGCCACCATGTCCCCGCGAGCGTCGATCACCTGATCCAGCGCGGCGAGTTCCTGACCGCCTACACGCCGTACCAGCCCGAAATCGCACAGGGCACGCTGCAGATGCTGTTCGAGTTTCAGACGCAGGTCGCGCGGCTGCTCGGCTGCGACGTCGCCAACGCCAGCATGTACGACGGATCGACCGCGTGCTGGGAAGCGATCGGCATGGCCGCGCGCGTGACGAAGCGGAAGCGTGCGATCCTGTCGTCCGGACTGCACCCGCATTATGTCGCGGTCGCGCAGACAATGGCGAAGTTTACCGGCGATATGCTCGATATCGCCAAGCCAGAATTGGTTGCCGAAACCGACGAAGCGCGCCTGCTCGCAGCCATCGACGGCGAGACGTCGTGCGTCGTCGTCCAATATCCCGACATACTCGGCCGGATCGGCGACCTAAGCGCGATTGCTGCCAAAGCGCACGAGCATGGCGCATTGCTGGTCGCGGTCGTCACCGAGCCGGTCGCGCTGGGCGCGATCAAGTCGCCGGGCGAGATGGGTGCGGACATTGTCGTCGGCGAGGGGCAGTCGATTGGCGTCGGCCTGCAGTTCGGTGGCCCCTATGTCGGGTTGTTTGCGTGCAAGGAGAAATTCGTTCGCCAGATGCCGGGCCGCCTGTGCGGCGAGACGGTCGATGCGGAGGGCAAGCGCGGCTTCGTGCTGACGCTCTCGACCCGCGAACAGCATATCCGCCGCGAGAAGGCGACGTCGAACATCTGCACCAACTCCGGCCTGTGTGCGCTGGCGTTCAGTATTCACATGACTTTGCTCGGTGAGAAGGGTCTGCGCGAACTCGCGGCGGTCAACCATGCCAATGCCTGTGTGGCAGCGGAGCGGCTGGCCCAAATTCCGGGCGTCGAACTGGTCAACACGAGCTTCTTCAACGAATTTACCCTGAAATTGCCGAAGGAAGCGCGGCCTGTGGTGCGCGTCATGGCCGACAAGGGCGTGCTTGGCGGCGTGTCGCTCGGGCGGTTGTACCCGGATGATGGGGCCATCGAGAACGGACTCGTTGTTGCTGTCACCGAAACCGTGAGCGCCGAGGACATCGAAACATTTGCCATAACGCTGGCGGAGACACTGGCATGAGCACGATCAACGCAAGCGGGTGGAAGCCTGAGATGCTGGCGGACAACAGCGAAGAAGGTGCGCCAGCGACGACGACGGGCAACCGCGCGCTGATGCTCGAAGAAGCGCTGATCTTCGAGATCGGTACGACCGAGACAACGGGCGTAGATATAGCCCCTCCCCTTCAGGGGAGGGGTTGGGGTGGGGCAGTCCATTCCCGCGAGACTTGTCTCGGTGGGAAGAGCGTTGGCCCCCCCCCCCCCCCCCCACCCAGGGGGGGGGGGTGGGGCCCCGGGCGCCAGGGGGGCGGGCGGGGCCCCCGGGGTGACCGGCGCCGCGGACCCCCCAAACGGGGGCAC
>JANNVL010000015.1:0-5835 GCA_031408195.1 Sphingomonadales bacterium
AATATTTCATCCGCAAGGCGGCGGGGCTCGGGCACCCGCCTGCTGAGCCAGACTCCGACCGGTTCAGTCAGCGCGCTGCCTTTTGCGATGTGCTGGTGGTCGGCGCAGGGCCGGCGGGGTTGCAGGCTGCGCGCGAGGCGGTCGACGCTGGCAAGCGGGTCATTCTCGTCGAGCAGGACAGCATGCTTGCTCCCTCGCTGGCCCGCGATCCGCAGAAGCAGAACTTGGCCTGGGTCGGGACGACCGCCGCCGCGATCCGTGCCTCGGGGGGCCGTATCCTGCCGCGCACGACGGCTTCGGGCTATTGGGAGCATGATCTCGTCACGCTCACCCAACGGCTTTGCGAAGCGGGGCAGGCACCGCCGAACGGCGTTCCACAGCGGCTGTGGCATGTTCGCGCCGGGCAGGTCATTCTTGCCACTGGCAGCATCGAGCGGCCCATGGCTTTTGCCAACAACGATCGTCCTGGCATCATGCTCTCACAGGCAGCGCGCACCTATGTGCAGCGCTTCGGCGTGCTTCCGGGCAAGCGCGCGGTCATCGCGACGAATAATGACGATGCCTATGACACGGGCTTGGCGCTGCGCGAGGCAGGGGCGGAGATCATTGCCATCCTGGATGCCCGACCCGCACCAGCGGGGGCTGACAGCGAATTTCCGGTGCACAACAACGCCGTCCCGCTGTCGACCACAGGGGCGCGTCACGGCCTGAAAAGCGTCAGCGCGCAGATCGACGGCGTGGTGAAAAGCTGGGCGGCGGACCTGCTTGTGGTCTCGGGTGGGTTCACGCCAGTGATTCACCTGCACATGCAGGCGGGCGGCACGCTCGACTGGAACGCGGAGGCGCAGGCCTTTGTGCCCGCAACCTCGCACCAGAATGTCACGACTGTCGGCGGCGCGGCGAACCCCGATCCGGTATTCACCCTCGCGCCCGCCGGAAACCCTAAAAAGAGCTTCATCGATTTCCAGAACGACGTGACGCTTGCCGACGTCGATCTTGCCTGGGCGGAAGGGTATCGCTCGGTCGAACATCTGAAGCGCTACACCACGCTCGGCATGGCAACCGATCAGGGCAAGACGAGCAATATGGCTGCGCTCGGTCGTCTCGCCGAAAAACAGGGTATCTCAATCCCCGAAGCGGGTCTCACGACGTTTCGACCGCCTTATACGCCGGTCACCATGGGGCTGCTGGCAGGCGCGAGTGCCAAAGACGCCGGAGCACATGTTCGCCGGCTTGCGCTTTATGATGTCCATGCCGCTAAAAGCCCAATCTGGCAGCCGCTCGGCTATTGGTTCCGCCCGCGCGCCTATACGCAGCGCGGCGAAACGCTCGCGCAGGCGGCGTTGCGCGAAGCAAGGGCCGTGCGGACTGCCGTTGGCATGACCGACGTTTCGACGCTTGCCAAATTCGAAGTTTCGGGCCCCGATGCCGCAGCGCTTCTGGAAATCATCTGCGCCACCAGTGTCGGCAAGCTCGCGCCTGGACGTGGGCGTTATACCTTCATGCTGCGCGAAGACGGGTTCGTGTTCGATGATGGCACGGTCTGGCGTATCGCCGAGAACCGCTATCTGCTGACCAGCTCGACCGGCGGAGCAGATCGCATGGCGACGCATATTTCCTACGTCCGTCAATATCTTAATCCCCAATTCAAAGTTTCTGCAGTCAATGTTCAGGAACACTATGCCGGGATCGCAGTCGCTGGACCCAGCGCGCGGGCGGTGCTCGAAGCGCTGATTGGCGAAGCACCTCCGCGCCACATGTCGATCGTTTCCGCCACCATTGCGGGTGTGCCGGTGCTTGTGCTGGCCGCGAGCTATAGTGGTGAACGCGCGTTCGAAATCTATGCCGACGCGACGCATGCCGCCGCCGTCTGGCACGCGTGCGAGGCCGAAGTGGCGGGGCCGGGCGGCTGCCTCTACGGCATGGAGGCCATGGAATTTCTGCGTATTGAAAAGGGCCATCTTGTCGTCGGCGGCGAAATCGACGGGCGGATGACACCGCACGATCTTGGTCTTGCGGGAATGCTCAACAAGGCTGGTGGATTTATCGGCGCGCAAGGGCTCACGCGACCAGCGCTGGGCGCTCCGAACCGCCGCCAGCTCGTCGGGCTCGAGGCTCTGGAGGGCAATATCCTCGAGGGTGCCATGCTCGTCGCCCGCGAAGGCGAGGACGTGCAGGGCCATGTCAGCGCCGCGGCCTTTCGCGTGATCGCAGGCGGCTCGATCGCGCTGGGGCAATTGCGCGGCGGCTTCCTGCGCCACGGCGAGGAACTGATCGCCACCTCGCCCACCCGTGGGCAAAAGGCGCGTGTCCGCGTCGTCGCGCCGCATTTCTACGATGCGGGCGGGGCGCGCTATCGTGACTGACGTGACCATAACAATTCTCCCGGCAGCGCCGCTGCATGCCTTCGAAATCTGGAGTGCTCCTGCGCAGGTGGCTGCGCGATTCGAAGCCGCAACCGGTTTTGCGCTTGCGCCGATGGGCCATTCCGCAGGCAATGATTCACTGCGCCTGATCCGGTATGAGCCCACGGTCTGGCTCGTCGAGGGCAACGCTGCCGTACTTCCCGCAATCCTGAACGACGACGGCGCGGTCACCGCCATCGGTGGTGGCGTGACGCGCGTGCGCCTGTCTGGCCCGGACTGGCGGGCACTTCTGATGGAAAGCGGCGTGTTCGACGCCGAAAGCCCCGACTTTGCGCCCGGATGTAGCGCCGCGACCATTATCGATCATGTTGCAGTCCGCCTGCACGTCGTGAGCGAGGATGCTTGTGACGCTTATGTTCCTGCGAGCTTTAGCGCGGGGCTGGTGCATTTCTGGGAAGAGGCGGTCGGAGCTTTGGTGGGGTAGGCAAATTCAGATTTCGACGTTGAAAAATGCAAGAACGCCACTGCGCCGCATCCGAAGAACGCTACCACCTATTGGTGCGAACTCGAAAAGCTCAATCGAGCACTCCGCTCGCTATCGTGAATAAACGATGGAAAACTGGATGAAAGAGGCAAGTTTGCAGAGGTTTTGGACTGCGGCTCCAAGGTGGAATTCGTCTTCTGCGCCGTTGGATCCTCGCAGGCGCAAGCGGTCGAGTTTCAGAATGCGCTTGAGGTGCGCGCACAGCATCTCGGTCTTCTTTCGCTAGCGATGCGACACGAGATGGGCATCGGTCGTGGCGATGGCGCGGGCGAGATCGCGTGCACCTTCGTGCATCGAGCGCATGATCTTGGGCATCGGAGTCAGGGCGGGGGGACGCAAAGTTGCGGAGTTTCGGCTAGAGTATCTTGTCGCCGGGCTGCAGTCGGGACGCAACCAAGACCAGCCAATCGGACTCGCAGCAGGGCGTTGTGAGAGGAGTTGCTCACAGCCAGCGTGCCGACCCTGCACATACTGCAACACAAAGTCCGTCGCAGCCAACAAATACGGCGACCCCGCTGTTGCAGGCAGTGAGAAGTTGGCGATGCCGCCGCCGCCCAAACATCCGGCAGCGTGATATTGATATTGTTGGTCGAGCCTAAGAGGTTGTGTAGCAGGATCGATGCGGGCGACATCGCACCCGCGGTTGCACATACGGCACGCCTGAAAATGCTAATGGGGGCGTCCCACGAGGCGTCGGCAGGTCATGGCAATCGGTCGGGCGAACGATAATCGGGCCGTTGCCAGATCCGGTCTCTGACGATCTGGGCCGTGCAATCGCAGAGTGTGTTTCCTTGAATCAGGTGTCGGCCGGGGAGCGTTGTGTCCGACCGACCGATTGCTCGTCCGCAACGCTGTCGTTATTGCTGGGGTGCAACAATTGGGCGAAATCGTCGTTGCCAGACGCCGTTGTTGCGCTGTCGTGATAGCTCGCCAGATACAGCGCCAGCCAAGTTGTGAACGCACAGTAAAGTTGCGACGACAGGCGGATGCTCGTTCCGTTTTGCGGGGGAGCTTCGAGCAGTCCGGCCTCGTGCGCGCTTTCCAATATGCGCCTCAGCTGAGTGCGTGAAGCGCCGAACTCCTTGCCGAACGCGTTGAGGTCGATCGCCACTGGCTCGCCCGCCCCACGCTGCAGCGACAGTGCCGCTGCGCGCCCCAGCAGCATCCATCCCCCGTCACGAGCAGCAAAATGCTCAACCTCGGGAAAGGCGGCGAGCGGTTGCCATCCAGCGAGAATCTTTTCGGCACTATGCTGTCGCATCATTCGGCCAAGCTCGGGCATCCGCGCGCGCGCCGCAACCAGCCCTGCGGCGGGCTGCGCCGTATCGATCAGCTGGAAGATGCCGTCATTCCATCGCTCGACCGTGGCCATGAATTGCGGTGTCGGCTCGAGGCGCACGATTCGCCGGTCTGATGCCGAAGGGCTGCGCGCCAGATAGCCGCCGACGCGCATGATGTTGAGAAAGGCAAAGGCACGCCCCGCACTTGCAAGCTCAAGCTTCGCGCAAACACGCTGGAAATTGGCAAAGGTCAGTCCGCTGCGCGGATCGGCCTGGTCGCGCGTGTCATGCAGATGGAGCAGGAACACGATCATCTGGAACCGCCACGCCTCCGGCACCACTTTGTTCAGGATGAACTGGTTGCCATAAAACGGACCGCTGATAGCGTCGTAGCGCATAACCGCATCGAGAAACGCCGGTCCATCGCGGAACGCCTTGATCGCTTCCCACTGTATTGTGCCCGGTCGGGATTCGATGCGGGCCGCAAATATCGCGTCGAACCGGTCGATCTTCCATTCAACCGACATTCCGGTGCTCAAATTATTCAAAGTTGCCTCGAAAAACGACAGGCACAGCCACCGCCGGCTTCTCACGAGGTTACTACAGCCGATTTCGGATTTGCCAGCTGTTTCGACTCGCCACGGAAGCCACCGCCCACCGAAATGTAAAAAAATATACCAGAAATGGACGAGCGGGGTATTGAACACCGCGCTATATCGTGTGAGATCGTTCCAATAAATAGGTTAACATAATAGGTTAAGGGGTGGCGCGGCGTTCGGCGGAGGGAAACCGCGGGCCGTGCGTGCGTAACCCGATCAAGTTCGGATTAGGGGGCAAAATGACAAACGCAACGACGGGTATGGCTGGCAATACGGCTGCGGGACGAAACAAGCCTGCGGATCTGCGTAAAGGGCGTTTCCTCGTCGGGGTCGCCACGATCGGCCTGACCGTCGCACCTGCCTTGCTTCAAGCTGCCGCGACCATGCCCGTCGTTGCGACCGTGCCGACTGTCGGCGCGCTCAATAGTATCGGCGATCTGGCCCACTACATCGTCCTGCACCCGCAAGACGTTGAAACTGCGGTGCGGACCAATGCGGGTCGCCTCAATCTGGGGACGGCCAATTCGCCGCAGGTCGCAGGTCTTGTGGTCCGCCTGAAGACCGCAATCGATCAGTCGCGCGGACGCGCGCAAATTGTGGCGATCTTGCTCGACGCGGCGAATGCGCCCCATAATGCGGCGCGTATTGAGCGTGTGTCGGCAATGCCGGACAAGGGTGCAGCGGGTGCAGCGGGTGCAGCGGGTGCCGCGGGTGGCTTGTCGGGTGGCGTCCTCGGCGCCACCATCGCGGCTGTCGCCACTGGCGTGCTTGTCGCCACCCAAGCCGGGCGGACCCAGACAGCGACGACTCCGACGCCCACAGCCGTGACGCCAACGCCGACGCCAGTAGCGGTTACGCCAACGCCAACGCCGGTGCCCACACCAACTCCGACACCGGTCCCAACGCCAACGCCGGTGCCCACACCAACTCCTACACCGGTCCCAACGCCAACGCCAACGCCGGTGCAGACACCGGTGCCCACACCGACTCCGACGCCGGACCCAACCCCGACTCCGACGCCGGACCCAACACCGACTCCGACGCCG
>JANNVL010000016.1:0-12015 GCA_031408195.1 Sphingomonadales bacterium
GCACGATTGCCGCGACCGGTGCTCTGACGGTCAATGCAGGGCAGACCAATTTTCAGACGGTCAGCGGCGGCAGCGTCGCAATCACATCCGGACAGGGTGTGATCTTCGGCGCGCTGACATCGGGCAGTACGGTGGCCCTTAATGCAGGCGACGACGCGACCGGCACCAGCGTGACGGCAGCGGGCAATGTTGCCGTCAATGCGGGCCGCAACATCAATTTCGGCGCGTTGCAGACGGGCGGCAATGCGACGCTCTATGGCAATACAGCAACGGGACTGCTCACGGTCGGGGGTGCGACCATCGGCGGCTTTCTCGAAGCGCGCGGTGCGGCGCTCAATTTCGGCAATCTGACGGCGGGCACCGACGCGATCCTGTCGAGTTACAACGGCGCGCTCACCGTCGGCAACGTGACGGCGGGCGACGACATCTTCCTGACTGTCAACGGGTCGTTCGCCAATGCCGCAACCGTATCTCCGGATTCGCAGACCGGCGTGGTCAGCAACACGGTCAACACACTCGTCGCAGGCAATCTGCGCTCGACCGGGCTTGGCAGCGATACCGCTGCAAGCGGCCCGCGCACTTTTGCGGGTGCAGGACCGACGGGCAATGTGGTCCGCGTCCGGGCATCGGGCGCGGTGCTGACCGGCACGATTTCGACCGGAGGAAACGCGATTATCGTGTCCGACCTGTCGTCGATCACGACACAGGCGGTCAGCGCACCTGTGGGTGTGTCGGTCTTCGTGCGCGGCAATGCCAATATGGGCGATATCGTTACGGCGGGGAATTTCTCGATCGGCGATTCGAGTCAGATCTTCACGTTTGTGCCCATGTACCAGCCTTTTGGTTTCGGGTCTTCTCAAACCTCCACAAGCGGCGGCGCGACGTTGGGAACGGTCACCGCTGGCCTGATCGGGGGCACCACGCGTGACGCCCTCTTTTACGGAAGCCTCGCTGCGACCAACTCCATATTGTGGACATCGGTACAGGGCGGCATCACCGGCGGCGCGCTGTCAGCAGGACAGAGCCTGACAATCCGCGCTGCGGGCAATATCGGGTTTACGACCGCCACGTCGGGAACCACGACGTCGCTTTCGGGCGGCGGCAGCCTCGTCGGCACGTCGATTACGGCAGGCGAGAGTGTCGGCGCATTCTCCCAAACGGGCCTGGCGGTCGGTCCGGTGCGTGCAAATGGCGGCGATGTTACGCTCTCCACGCTTTCCAACGAGCTGCGCGCGACCACCGTTTCGGCGATGCGCGACATCTTGATCGGCGCGACGGATAACGGAGCCATGAGCGCCAATGTCGTGCTCGGCACCGTCACCAGCGGGGGCAATACGCAGATCGAGGCCGGAACGGTCGTCCCGTCGTCGCTCACGGCGACCACGATTACGACGGGTGGCTATCTCGAGGCGCGGGGCGGAACGCTAATCGTCGGCGATGTCACAAGCGGCACTGACGCAATCCTGTCTGCGTTCGCGGACTCCCTGACTGTTGGCAATGTCACCGCAGGCGACGATGTCTGGCTGAGCGTATTCAACACCGCGCCCTTTGCCCTGACGACGGGCGCGGTTCGCTCAACCGGCCTAGGCAGCGATACCGCCCCCAGTGGTAATGCGACCTTCGGTGCCACACCCGGTGGTGCAGGTCCGACGGGTAACGTCATTCGACTCCGCAGCAGCGGTGCGGTGAATACAGCCAATATCTCGTCAACCGACCGGATCATCGTCGTTTCCGATCAGGCTCGGGTTACAACGGGCAGCTTGACGGCACCCGGCGGCATGGCGGTATTGGCGCGTACCGGCGTCGGGCTGGGCGCGGTCGATACCAATGGCTTGTTCATCGTCCGCAGTTCGGACCAGTTCCCGTTGCTGACGACCGATTACCAGATCGCGAATTTGAACGCGGGCACGGCCCCCGGTCCCGTAAGCTTCGAAACGCAGGGGCCAGTCAATTTGACGACGGTCCGCGCTGCCAGCGTGCAGGTAAATGCAGATGCTGCGATCACTTTTGACAGCATCGTCACCACCGGTCGGGTCGATCTGGCGAACGCTTATACACAAGGCAACAACGTCACGGGCGGCGCTATAACAGCGGGCGGAATCGTCGGGATTTTGTCGAGCGGCAATGTCGGATTCTCCACGATCACGACGCCCGTCCAGGCATCGATTGCGGGCAGCGGCACCGTGACCGGGACCAGCCTTTCTGCTTCGGTATTTGATGTGTCTGGCCAGACTGGTGTCACCCTTGCGACCGCGATCGCTACGGCACCCGGACTTTCGTCAGGCGTGGCTCTTCAGGCAACTAATGGCGCGGTCAATGTAACGAACCTCCAGAGCCTGACACCGCTTTTTGCACGTGGCCGTTCCGTCTTCCTGCGCGGACCGGGCGCGCTATCGTTCAATGTGTTGCAGGCGACAGCGGGGAACATCGATGTCGTTGCGACGACCGGCCTCACCGTGAATCAGGCGACCGCTAGCGGCGCGCTGGTGCTGGGAACCGGTGGGACCGCAACCGTCAACGGCGTGGCGACCGGCGCGACTGTGTCCGTCGCCTCGCCCGACATCGTTATCGCGGCGAATGGACGGCTCGGAACCCTGGGCACGACGACGCAGCTGACTTTGACCAACAGTTCGACGCAGAACCGCACGTTCATCGGCGGCACCGGTGGCGCTGGCTACAGCCTGTCGGCGGCCGAGCTTGGGCGCCTGACCGCAAACAACATCACGATCGTCGCACCGGTCATCGGCACGGCATCGACTGCGTTCAATTCGTCGCGGCTGCCCGATGTGAGCATCGACGCCTTCACCTTTGCGGCCAACACGGGCCTTGGCGCGAGCGGCGCGTTTGCGATCCAGACCGGCGGCAAGGTGCGCGTGACCGGGGCCGTATCCTTCACCGGGATGGGTAACGGCCAGACCTTCGCGATCCGGGGTGACGAGGCAGTCGAAGTCCTCGACGCAGGCCGGATTGCGCTGAACGGCACGAGCGCGCTCGGCGGGACGCTCGATCTGACCAGCCGCAACATCGTTGCCTCGTCGAGCGCGGCGCTGGCCGACTTTGCGGCGGCGGCGGACCTGAAAGCGATCGGCGACCGCGCGGGCAAGAATGACGGGGCGGTCGACGACGGCGGGTATCTTCAGGCGAATGCCATCACCGCGACGTTGCTCAATTCGACGCTGATCATCCAGAATACCGGTGCGGCGACCACCACGGCGAACCGCGACTATAGCGGCCGACGCGGGTTCACGGTCGGCGCTGGCGGGTTCACCGTCGTTCAGGGCGGCACCAACCCGGTGCGGATCGCGATCAACGGGCGGCAGGTGGGGGCGACGACACCGCTGGGCGCGCCAACAGTCGGCGGATTCGTCACGGGACTCGACATGATCCCGTTGATAAAAATACGAAACTTCGATGCGTCGGCCAATGATATCTTCCAAGTGCCGCCGAGCGGTGTGCTGACTGCGGCGCAACTCGCCGCAGCACCCCGCGTGTTCGACACGACCTCGACGGTCAATGGTTGCGCGATAACGGGCGGCAGCGGGTGCCGCATCGTCCCGAACGACCCGATCCGCGATATCCTGCTCGGGGACTTTGGCGAGGGGTCGGTCAGCAATCTGCTCCCGCTGTCGCTGGTCCAGCTGCGCGAATATGTGACGCCGGAGGATGAACCGCTGATCGATGAGCCGGTCACAGGCGCGGGCAACGACGACCTGTGGTCGGTCGACGACGCCAAGGCGAAGTGCGATCCGGCGAAGGAGAAGTGTCCGTCATAAGCGCGCAAGGTTGACGGCTCTGCCCGCCTGAACGAAGGCACGCGGCATGACCACCCCGCTGCGCCTGTTCAATTCACTGACCCGCGAGGTCGAGGAATTCCGTCCGATCCGCAAGGGCGAGGCACGCGTCTACAGCTGCGGGCCGACCGTCTACAACTACCAGCATATCGGCAACATGCGCGCCTATGTGTTCGCCGACACATTGGGCCGGGTGCTGAGCTTCAAGGGGTATGACCTGAAGCATGTCATCAACATCACCGATGTCGGCCATCTGACCAGCGACGCCGATGCGGGCGACGACAAGATGGAGAAGGCGGCGAGCGTGGCGGGCAAGAGCGCGTGGGACATTGCCGCTTTCTATCAGGCCGATTTCGAGAACGACCTTGCTCGCCTGAACATCCGCAAGCCGCAGCATCCGCGCGCAACCGAATATGTGCCGCAAATGATCGAGTGGGCGCAATCGATCGAGGCGAAGCATTGCTACCGGCTCGACAGCGGATTGTATTTCGACGTCTCGACGGTGCCTGATTATGGGCGGCTGGCGCGGGCGCATACCGATCAGGGGGAGAGCCGGATCGAAGCGGTCGCGGGCAAGCGCAGCCCGCTCGATTTCGCGATCTGGCGCACGACGCCGCCGGGCGAGACGCGGCAGATGGAATGGGACTCGCCCTGGGGCCGCGGCGCGCCGGGCTGGCACCTCGAATGCTCGGTGATGTCGGGCGCGTTGTTGGGGTTCCCGTTCGACATCCACACCGGCGGCATCGACCACCGCGAGATCCACCACACATGCGAAATCGCGCAGAACCAGGCGCATGAGGGGTATGTGCAAGGCGACGAAACCGGCGCGCGGATATGGATGCACAATAATTTCCTGATCGACCGGACGGGGAAAATGTCGAAGTCGTCGGGCGAATTCCTGCGGCTACAGACGCTGGTGGATCGCGGCTTCCACCCGCTGTCGTACCGCCTGATGTGCCTGCAGGCGCATTACCGGAGCGAGTTGGAGTTCAGTTGGGAGAATTTGCTGGCGGCGCAGGTGCGGTTGAAGCGGTTGGTGATGGGTATCCGGCGGGTGAAAGACCTCGCAGTCGTCCGCCCGAAGGGGAATCCAGTAACCACTGCAAAATGGCCGGAAGCGCTAGACGACGAGCTAAGTGATGACCTCAACACAGCCACACCATTGCACCTGGCAGAGGTCATTCTAGCTCGAGACGACTTCGAACCCAGCGGTCGCTTAAATTTTCTGGAGCACATCGACGACGTTCTCGGCCTCAATCTTCTTATCCTCAGCCGCGCCGATCTCCGCATCCGCCCCACCTCGGCCACCCTCACCGAACCCGAAATCGAAGCCCACCTCGCCGACCGCAAAGCCGCGCGCGCGGCAAAGGATTTCGCCACCTCCGACCGCATCCGCGACCAGCTAACCGCTGCCGGGGTCGAAGTGATGGACGGCGACCCGCTCGGCTGGGACTGGAAGATCGAGGTTTAGCTATGCTCCTGCGAAAGCAGGAGCCTTGGCGACGGGCAGTGCAGCTGCGCGCAAGGCTCCTGCTTTCGCAGGAGCGCGGTGTCCGACCCCTTGCCCCTCGCGCAATGAGCAGGGAAAAGGAGTTATGACCCTCGCCACCCTGCCCGCGCTCGTCCGCCCGCTTATCGAATCCCGCCTGCCCGACTGGCTCACCACGCGCTGGTTCACGACCAAGGACGAGGCCATCGCGCTGGCCGCCGACGCCGAGATCGGATGGTTCGATTTCTATGTGAAGCCCGATATGGCGGAGGCCATTGGCCACGCATGCAAGATGCGCTGGCTGCATACGCTGTACGCCGGCGTCGATGGCATCCCGCTCGATCAGCTCGCGCGGCAGGGGGCGGTGCTGACCAATGGTGCGGGCACCAACGCGGTCGGGATCGCCGAATATGTTGTGATGGGCATGCTCAGCATCGCCAAGGGCTACCGCGACGTTGTGCGCGCGCAGGACCGGCACGACTGGCTGCAAAACCCGCCATCGAAGATCGAACTGGCGGGAAGCAAGGCGCTGTTGCTCGGCTATGGCGCGATCGGCAAGCTGATCGCGACGCGGCTGCGCGCGTTCGATGTCGAAGTCAGCATCGTCCGCCGCTCGCCCGGTCCCGACACCCTCGGCCCCGACGATTGGCGACCGCGCCTCGGCGCGTTCGACTGGATCATCCTCGCTGTCCCCGCCACGCCCGAAACCGACGGCATGATCGACCGCGCCGCCATTGCCGCGATGAAGCCGACCGCTGTGCTGCTCAACATCGCGCGGGGCAGCGTTGTCGATCAGGACGCGCTGGTTGAGGCGCTGACCGCCAAAACCATCGGCGGAGCGTTTCTTGATGTGACGACGCCAGAGCCACTGCCGCCCGAACACGCCCTGTGGTCGCTGCCGAACGCGCACATCACGATGCATTTGTCCGGACAAGCGCAGGAAAAGATGTTCATGCGCGGCGCCGACCGCTTCCTCGCCAATCTCGACCGCTGGCACCGGGGCGAGCCGCTGGAGCATGTCGTGGATTTGCAGCGGGGGTATTAGCTTCCATCAAATCCGCCCCTTGAGGGGCGGCGCGCAGCGGGGGTGCAAGGATAGCCAGCGGTAGCTGGTTGCGCGCTAACGCGCGCGTATCTGCACCCCCGGCTTCGCCGCCACCCCTCACAGGGGTGGATTATCGTGAACGAAGATTCGACCTCTCCCCTTCCACCCGCTAGACCACCCTTAAGCGGGCCAACCCGCATCAGGTCGCCATCTGCCACGCACTCCCGGGGGAACCGCGCATCATGGCCAAAGCATCCGACCTGTTCATCCAGTGCCTCGAAGACGAAGGCGTCGAGTATATCTTCGGCGTGCCCGGCGAGGAGAACCTCGATTTCCTCGACAGCCTGTCGCGCTCGACCAAGATCAAGCTGATCCTGACGCGGCACGAACAGGGCGCGGGGTTCATGGCCGCGACCTACGGACGGCACACCGGCAAGACCGGCGTGTGCCTCGCCACGCTCGGGCCGGGCGCGACCAATTTCGTCACGGCGGCGGCCTATGCCCAATTGGGCGGGATGCCGATGATGATGATCACCGGGCAAAAGCCGATCAAGAAATCGAAACAGGGCCGGTTCCAGATCCTCGACGTCGTCGCGATGATGGGGCCGATCACCAAATACACCTATCAGATGGCAAGCGCCGACAATATCCCGAGCCGCGTGCGCGAAGCCATCCGGCTGGCCGAGGAAGAAAAGCCCGGCGCGGTGCATCTCGAACTGCCCGAGGATATCGCCGACGAGCAGACCGACTCGGTACCGATCCCGCGCAGCGTGGCGCGGCGGCCGAGTGCTGATCCCAAGGCAGTGGCTGCGGCGGTAGCAAAGATGGAGGCGGCTCAATCGCCCGTTTTGGTCATCGGTGCAGGTGCGAACCGCACGATGACATCCAAAATGCTCGCCGAATTCATCGACAAGACGGGCATCCCGTTCCTGACGACGCAGCTCGGCAAGGGGGTGATCGACGAGCGGCATCCGAAGTTCGTCGGCTGTGCGGCGCTCAGCGCGGGCGACTTCGTCCACCGCGCGGTCGAGGCGTCGGACTGCATCGTCAACATCGGCCATGACGTCATCGAAAAACCACCGTTCTTCATGAAAGCCGGTGGGGCCGAGGTCATTCACGTCTCGACGCGCACCGCCGAAGTCGATCCGGTCTATTTCCCGCAGATCGAAGTGATCGGCGATATCGCCAACGCGATCTGGCAGATGAAGGAAGCGATCACGCCGAAGTTATGGGACTGTGGCCTGATGCTCAAGGCACGCGCCGCCGAAGTGGCGCATACCGCGAGCATTTCAGGCGACGCACGCTTCCCGATCTATCCGCCGTTTCTGGTCGAACAGGTCCGTAAGGCGATGCCCGAGGACGGGATCATTTGTCTGGACAATGGCGTCTATAAAATCTGGTTCGCGCGCGGCTATACCGCATATCAGCCCAACACCGTGCTGCTCGACAATGCGCTGGCGACGATGGGCGCGGGCCTGCCGTCAGCAATGATGTCGTCGATGGTTTACCCCGACCGCCGCGTCATGGCGATCTGCGGCGACGGCGGGTTCATGATGAATTCGCAAGAGATGGAAACCGCAGTCCGGTTAAAACTCAACATCACGATCCTGATCCTCAACGACAACAGCTACGGCATGATCCGCTGGAAACAGGCGAACATGGGGTTTGCCGATTGGGGGCTGACCTATGGCAATCCCGATTTTGTGAAGTATGCCGAGGCCTATGGCGCGCACGGGTATCGGGTGGAGAGCGCGGCACATCTCGACGAATTGCTCGCGCTGACGGGCAAGACGCCGGGGGTGCATCTGATCGAAGTGCCGGTCGATTATTCGGACAATGACCGCATTTTGAACAAGGATATCAAGGATTTGTCGAAGGCGGTTTAGTGCCCCTCTCCCTTTGGGAGAGGGAGAAGGAACATCGATCCCAATGTTGAAAGATATCTACCCGCTCTACCTCGCCAATGAAGCGAAGCAGCCGAACACCGATCTCGAGGTGACCGACAAGTTCACTGGCGAGGTCGCGTTCCGCTGTGCACAGGCTGACGCCGCGACCATCGACGCAGGCATTGCCGCCGCCGTCGACGCCGCCGAGCCGATGGCGCGGATGGCGGCGTATGAGCGGCAGGCGGTGCTTCAGCACTGCGTCGACCGGTTCAAGGAACGCCGCGAAGAGCTCGCCTATGCGCTGTGCGTCGAGGCGGGGAAGCCGATCAAGGACAGCGAGGGCGAAGTCGGCCGCCTGATCGACACGTTCCGCATCGCCGCCGAGGAAAGCGTGCGGATGACGGGCGAAGTCCAGCCGCTCGACATCTCCCCGCGTGCGAAGGGCTATCAGGGCATCTGGAAACGTGTGCCGATCGGGCCATGCAGCTTCATTTCGCCGTTCAACTTTCCGCTCAATCTCGCCGCGCACAAGATTGCGCCCGCCATCGCGGTTGGCTGTCCGTTCGTGATGAAACCGGCGAGCCGCACCCCGCTTGGCGCTATCATCATGGGCGAGGTGCTCGCCGAGACCGACCTGCCCGAGGGCGCATTTTCGATCCTGCCCGCGCACCGCGACGGCGCGGACCTGTTCACCGAGGACGACCGGCTGAAACTGCTGAGTTTCACCGGCTCGCCCGATGTGGGCTGGGCGCTGAAAGCCAAGGCGGGCAAGAAGAAGGTTGTGCTCGAACTGGGCGGCAATGCGGCGGTGATCGTCGATCATGATGCCGACCTCGACGATGCCCTCGAACGCGTGATCTTCGGCGCGTTTTACCAGTCGGGCCAGTCGTGCATCGGCGTGCAGCGCATCATCATCCACGCCGATGTGTATGACCGTTTCCGCGACATGCTGGTCGCACGAACCAAGACGCTGGTTTCCGGAGACCCCAAGGATCGCAACACCTTCATCGGCCCGATGATCGATGTGAAGGAAGCCAGCCGCCTCGACATGTGGATTGCCGAAGCCGTGTCACAAGACGCAAGGCTGTTGTGCGGCGGCAAACGCGACGGCGCGATGCTCGACGCGACCTTGCTTGAAGACGTGCCGCGCAGCACCAAACTCTACCGCGAGGAAGCATTTGGGCCGGTCGCTATCCTGTCGAAGTTCACCGATTTCGACGCCGCGCTCGATGAGGTCAACGACAGCAAATTCGGGCTGCAGGCCGGCATCTTCACCCGTGACTTGTTCAAAATGTTCGATGCCTGGGACCGGCTCGACGTCGGCGGTGTCGTCATCAATGACGTGCCGAGCTACCGCGTCGACAACATGCCCTATGGCGGCGTGAAAGACTCCGGCCTCGGCCGCGAAGGCATCAAGTTCGCGATGGAGGACATGACCGAGATCCGCAATCTGGTGATCCGGCGTAATTAGGCCGCCCGAATAGTCTCGCTGCGGGTTGCGGGAATCGCCCGTGCCGCTAGTGTTACGACAATAAAAACAAGGGTCGCCGCCAAGTAGCAGCGTCCGGCGCGTCATCGCCGGATTTGGGGGTAAGCGGTGCGGAATTTGATCGTCGCGTCATTACGGCATCGCACGGCGCTGTTCGCGTCGGCGCTGTGCGTGTGTCTGGCGGTGATCGCGCTGGTTATCGGCACCCGCCCTGCCCCCGCCACGGCGGCACTTCCCAACGACAATGTCCATTTGGGCGTCGCCTCCTGCGCGGGATCGACCTGTCACGGGCGGCAGATCGCCGATGGCAAGATCGTGCGGCAGGACGAACTCGCGCGCTGGCAGGAACCCTCGACCCCGGGTGGCGCGCATAGCCGCGCGTTTGCCGTGCTGAGCGAACCGCGCGGACGTCAGATCGCGGCGCGGCTCGGCATCGGTCCAGCGACATCCGCAACGGAATGTCTGGGCTGCCACACCGACTATCCCGCCCCCAATCTGCGCGGCGGGCTGTGGCGCGCGAACGACGGCGTCGGCTGCGAGGGCTGCCATGGCGGCGCGCAACCGTGGATCGCGTCGCACACCGCTATCGGCGGGACACACGCAGCAAATGTCTCGCGCGGGCTGGTGCCGCTAGACCGGCCAGCCGTCAAAGCCGCTGTTTGCCTCGACTGCCATTATGGCAGCGCCGACGGGAACCAGTTCGTCGATCACCGGATCATGGCGGCGGGCCACCCGCGCATCAGTTTCGAACTCGACTTGTTCTCCACGCTGACCCAGCACCACAATGAAGACGCCGATTATGCGGCGCGCAAAGGGCGAACGAACAACGTCCGCGTCTGGGCGGTGGGCCAAGCGATGGCACTCGACCGCGCGCTGTCGCTTTACGCCAATCCGACGCTTGGAACGAACGGGGCTTTCCCCGAACTCTATTTCTACGATTGCCATAGCTGCCACCGCCGGATCGAAGACGCCGCCACGTTCCGCCCGAGCATCGTCGATAACCCGTCGCGCCCCGTGCCGCCGGGGACAGTGCCGTTCAACGACGAGAACATGATCATGCTTGCGGCGGCGGCCAAGGTCGCGGCACCTTCGTTGGCGGCGCGGCTCGACGCTGACAGCCGCGCGTTCCACCGGGCAAATACCGAGAGTCGCGCCGCAGCGGTCGCGGCCGGCGCGAAGCTGCGCGCGACGGCACAGGCATTGGCGCAGGCGTTTGGGGCGACCGGGTTCGACCGGGGGCAGACACTGGCGCTCATCAACACGATTGCAGGTGAAGCGATTTCGCCCCGCTTTACCGATTACACCGGTAGCGCCCAGTCGGTGATGGCGGTCGACACATTGCTGAACGCGATGGTGAGCGCGGGGCAGATGCCGCCAGGTGCCGCGCAAGCCGTGCGCGGCGACATCAACCGCGCCTATGCGGCGGTGCGCGACCCGAACGACTATCGCCCGCTCGAATTCCGCCGTGCGCTGGGCGGCGCGGTGCGGACCATCGGGACGCTGCGGTGAGGGATTCCACGAATTCCTCCACGGAACGGGGAGGGGGACCAGCGAAGCTGGTGGAGGGGGTTCGCCGCACGAACCGACCAAACGTTGCACGCCCCCTCCGTCACGCTTCGCGTGCCACCTCCCCGTTCCGGGGAGGAATTGCGATTGCTGCATTGCTCTTAAATTCGTGCGGCGGGTCGGACACATCGCCGAGCGCGGCTGTGACGCCGACCCCCTTCCCCACGCCGACCAATCTTTACGCCGTCCCCGCACCAGAATCGCTGAGCGTCACCGATGTCCAGACGATCATCGCCGGAGCTGCCGCCGAAGCGACCGCACGGCGCCTGCCCGCGATCATCGCTGTCACCGACCGCGTCGGCAATGTGCTCGCCGTCTATGCGATGACCGGTGCGCGGACGACGGCACTGACCACGCCCGCCCCGAACGGCGCCAGCATCGACATCCAGAACCAGACCGTCCCCGCAGGCGGCGGCGCCATCGCCAAGGCCATTACCGGTGCGTATCTCTCATCGGGCGGCAACGCCTTTTCGACGCGCACAGCGAGCCAGATCGTTCAGCAGCATTTTCCACCCGCGCCCACCACGGTCGGGCTGGAGAGCGGGCCGCTATACGGCGTGCAGTTCAGCCAACTCCCCTGCTCCGATCTGTCGGCCCGCTTCGGCAGCGGCAGCCCGATGATCGGGCCGAAACGCTCGCCACTGGGGCTGGCGGCGGACCCCGGCGGCTTCCCGCTCTACAAGAACGGCGTCGTCGTCGGCGGCATCGGGGTGATGGCCGACGGAGTCTATGGGTTCGACCCCAACATC
>JANNVL010000017.1:0-19461 GCA_031408195.1 Sphingomonadales bacterium
GGCGCAGACGAGCGCCGACAAGGGCATCGCCGATGCGGCAATGGCGCAAGGGAAGGCCAATACCGCGCTCGGCAACGCGGCTGCGGCCCAGGCCACCGCCGATCTGGCGCTGACCGGCGTCAGTGGTGCCAATAGCAACGCAGCGGCAGCCCAAGCGACGGCCGACATGGCGCTCGGCAACGCTGCGCTCGCGCAAGGCACGGCGAGCAATGCGCTGACCAACGCGGCGACGGCGCAGGCCACTGCCGACAAGGGCGTGGCGGATGCAGCGCTCGCGCAAGGCTCCGCGAACACGGCCCTGAGCAACGCGGCGAAGGCACAAACGACTGCCGACAAGGGCGTCGCCGATGCAGCGCTTGCTCAGACCACTGCGAACAGTGCGCTGAACGGCGTCTCGACGGCGCTGACCACCGCGAACAAGGGTGTTGCCGATGCGGCATTGGCTCAGGGCACTGCAAACAGCGCGCTGACTAACGCCGCCACGGCGCAGGGCACTGCGAACAGCGCGCTGACCAACGCGGCGACGGCACAGACGACGGCCAACACCGCGCTTGCAGCGGCGTTGGCCGGCGGCACCTTCGTCAAGGTGAACAGCGCGGGCGGCAAGGCTGCCAGCGCGACCGGCAAGGACGCCGTCGCGATCGGCGCCGGGGCCATCGCCCAGGGCGGAGCGGCGGTTTCGCTCGGCTATGCCAATGTCGCCACGGGCAATGGTGCGGTCGCGATCGGCGATCCCAACATCGCCACGGGAACGGGTGCGGTGGCGATCGGTAAGGACAATACCGCCACTGGTCAGGGCGCGGTCGCTTTGGGCAATGAATCGACGGCCAATGGCCGGTCGGCGATAGCCCTCGGCGACGATGCTGTGGTCACCGCCAATGGCGGCGTTGCAGTCGGCCAAAGCAGCCGGGCGAGCTTCGCCAACTCGGTTGCGCTGGGCACGAACGCAACGACCGTGCGGGCCAATCAGGTCATGCTGGGCGGCACCAACGCATCGATCACGATCGGCAGCATCGCCGCCAGCACGGCGGCGCAGGTCGGCGCGACCGACATCATGACCGTCGATGCCAGCGGCACCGTGGGGCGTGATACGACGGTCCGGCCGGCCATCGCGGCGCTTCAGACGAGCCAATCGGTGCAGGACTCGGCGATTGCCGCGCTGCAACAGAGCTCGGTCAACGCCAATGGACGGCTGACGTCGCTCGAAGCGAACCAGGTCGCGCTGTTCGACCTGAGCGAGGTCAATCGTCGCCAAGCCAACCGGGGCATTGCGGCGGCGGTCGCCATCGCCGATGCGCCGTTCCCGTCCGCGCCCGGCAAGACGAGCTATGCCGCGAACACAGCGGTCTATCGCGGTGAAGTGGCGATGAGCGTGTCGGTGATGCACCGTTTGAACACCGACCGACCCTTCGCGATCACCGGCGCGGTATCTTACGCCGGCAAGAGCGACATCGCCGCCCGGGTGGGCGTCGCGGGCGAGTTCTAGAAGCCGAAGGCCCCGCCGCCGAGTGTAATTACACCCGGCGGTGGACCCAAGCCTGTTGCGGCAGTCGCTCTAAAACGATCCCCGTCGCACGACTGTCGCAACAGCTTTCCATTCACACCACGCGTTTCCCGCCACGTTGGTTCCAGAACCTCGAAGAGGTCTCTCTCGCCCTCCGACGTCGCTTGCCTAAATCGCCAGTAAACACAGATCTCGCGTTTATCCGGGAGGCTCCAATTGTGTCGGCTTTGCGAAATAATTCTGGAGAAATTCGATGAACACTGTCACCTTAGAAGCAGGAGGTGCCGATCGATTATCGATCGCCGTGAAAAGACCTTTTAATGTTTGGACGCACAAAGATTTCGATCTCCCTGAATGCCGGACGAGAAATGCAGCCGATTTAGCATCGAGGCCGAATTATGTCGCTCGCAACCGCCAAACCGCAGGCCAAGAATATCAGCCCGTTGGCGACAAGGCCTGGTGGCTTCCTTGACCCAGCGGCGCTTGGCAGGCTGTCGACGTATCTGGCAGGGCGGCTGGTCCACGAAGGGCAAATCCGGACATGAATCGCATGAAACTGCCGGTTCGTTACTCTAACAAACTCTCCAGAATTCACGCTGAATGAAGGGCTGCTTTTGACGGATTGTGATGGCGCACCGAACGACTGGGATGTTGGCGGTAGCAGGCGCGCGCAATTTCACGGTAATTAACCGACAAGACAAGGGGCATGAAGTGGGGCAGGGCGCTTCTGACGAGCTGACTGGCGTGGATCACGCAATGGATACGTTCGGATAATGCTGTCAAAAGTCGATCATTTTGGAGTGGGACTTACACATAACCTTACGCATGTTTCTTGACGCCAATAAAATATACAAGTTTTTCAGATACTTATACCAGCCGCGCCCCACTCAAAATCCGGTTCCGCAAGGAGTGTGGGTTCGATTCCCACCGCCCGCACCATCCTTGCAGATCGAAAGCGACGCTTTCAATTTGCAATTATGACATCTTTCGACGACCAATGAATGTGCGAGATGCGCCACTGGCCAGCGACTTGGCGGAGCAGCATCGTTTCGACCGAGCGGCTGTTGATGGCGCGCCCGCGATAGGATCCGGCGACGGTCTCGACGCTCGTGACCCAGGCGGCGTTGCCTGCCTCGCCGTGCGATCGATTGACGAGGGTGCGCCGAACAGCAGCACTATAGGTCGCATCGGCGGCAAGATGGTGGCTGGCATATTCGGCCCGGCTGCGCTCGACGCCGCCGGACTCGAAGATCAGCACATCTTCGGCGAGGAGGTCGAGCGCGCCCCGCGTGTTGCCACTGGCGAGGGCCGAGTGGAAAGCGTCGACGGTCGCAACGGGCGTGACGGCAGCTGCCTCGGTCTGTGGGGTCGGCGAAGGTTTTGCGGCGGGGGGTTGCTGTCCCTCGGTATGGGCAGCGGCGGGCAGCGCGGTGACCGCGAATGCAACAACAGCAGCCCGCATTGCATAGCTTTTTGCAAGCTTGATCTGGTAAGCGCGTTTCATTCTTGTCTCTCCCAACGTCTACATTAACAAGCGATCTACTCCATCATCATCGGCGACAACATCCCGAGGATCGCCACTAATCCGATCACGACGATCCCAAGCGTCAGCTCGATCGCCAAGTTCCGGCGAAGGCAAGTCAGCGCCACACCGTCGCTTTGTTCAGTGCCCATGGACGTCCCGATGCTGCGTCGGCTGGTCCAGGCGTTGTGCGCCCCAAAGGCAATCATCCCGCCGACGACCGCGATTTTAGCCGCGAGCAACAGGCCATAGCTTGTCGTCAACGTGGCGGCGCCGTTTTCGAGACCGAAGATGAGTTGGGCGTTAAGCAACCCGGTCACCGAGACAATGGCGACCAACGCGACCCCGAAAGGGGCAAAGCGGTGCATGATCGTTAGCAGGGGTCGTGCGGACGCGTGCCCCGGCTCGCGATGCGCGTGCCATATCAGGTGCAAGAACCAGCCGATTGCTCCAAGCCACAAGCCCGCCGCGAGCAGGTGAACGCCATTGCCGATCCGATGAACCAAGCCGAATGCGCCTTCGGTCGCGGCGGCGTGCCCGCTCCAGCCGAATGTCATGAGCGCCGCCCCGAAACAGAAGGCGGCTGTCGATAACCCTGCTTTCCCGCGCGCGACCAAAAGCACTAAGAACCCCGCGACGAGCAACACGGTCCGCGCCATGAACGCCCAGCCCATGTCGGTGTCGAGCGTCATCGCCTTGACCATCGACCATTCCAACGCGGCCAATGGCTGACCCATCATCGCCGCAATCGACGCGAGCATGAGCACGGACGACACCAACGGCGCGAGCGCCGCTGCGATCAGCGCGGACGTTCGCCCGCTTCGCTCAGGCATCCAGTCCGCAGCGCGCAAGCCGATGATGCGAAACCCTGCCCAGCCGAACAGCCCCAACAACAACGCGTATTGCAGGAAGCGCAGCGCGGGTTGGAGCCAATCCTCCACTTGGGATCAGCTTGCGACGAAGTTAACGACGCCCTTCATCCGGTGCCCGTCGGCACCCGCCGCCTGCCACCGCACCTCGTAAGTGCCCGCACGCAGCGGCTGCTTGAGCGAGAGCGTCATCGTCTTGTTGCTGTTGCTCCACGCGGTCGTGAAATTGCGGATCACCATCTCGCCATGGTTCGCCATGCCGAGCATCGCCGTCATCACGATACTGGCGGCGGCGGTCGGCGGCAGCAGGGCTTCGCTGAAGGTGAGGCTGACACTGCGCGGTGCCTTGACGGTGGCGCCCTGCGCCGGCGTCGAAGCGACAACCTTGGTATGTGCCAGCGCAGCCGTGGGTGTGACGAGCGGTGCTGCAAGCATTGCAACCGCCGCAAAAGTAGAAACGAATTTCATAATGTTCTCCTTCATGTCAAAACCAGAAACGGATGCCGACGACGTAGTTGGTCACGCTCGGGCTCTCGCCGGACGTGCGTGCGTAGGTCGCGCTCCGCCCCATTTTCCAGCTCTGCTCGACCCCGATATAGGGCGCAAACTCGCGGACGATCTCGTAGCGCAACCGCAATCCGACCTCGAACTTGTCGATCCCGGCACCGATGCCGAGCTGCGGAATGTCCTGCGCCGCGAGATTAAGCTCGGCACGCGGCTGGAGGATGAGGCGCTGGGTAATGCGCTGATCGATCTCGGCCTCGACGCGTGCCGTCACGTCGCCGCGATGCGAGACGAACAGTGCCGCATCGACCTCGTACAAATAGGGTGCCATCCCCTGCACGCCGATGACGCCATAGGTCGTGTTCGGGCCCGCCACGTCCTGCCGGACACCGAGCTGTAGGTCGAAGAAGGGCGTGATCGCGCGGGAGTAGAGCGCCTGAAGCTCGAAGGCTTCGATACGCTCGCCGAACGCGCCTTCGCCTTCGCTCTTGAACCAGAAGCGGCTGGTCGGCGTGCCGTAATAGCCTTGGAGATCCCAGAGATAACCATCGCGTCCCTTGCGCGCCTGCGTCTCGAACCGGTCGCCCTGAAACCAGAAGACCGGAAAGTCGCCGTGCGTCCGGCGCAGGTCGTCGCGCGACCCACGCATCGCGTCGGGACCCCATATCGCGTCGGCGGCACGCGGCGGTGCGCTTCCGGCTTCGGGCGGTGGCGGCGTTTCCATCTCGGGGCCCGGCGAGGCAACGGTGCCGCCCGTGGCACCATGATCCATCGCGATGTGATCCATGCCGTCCTTGCCCTGAACATCGGGCGCTGACCGGGGTGGTGGCGGCATGGTGTGACCCGCGTGTGGATCGCTCGCGGTTGGTGTCGCTGCCGCCTTGGCGGGCATCGCATGGCCTGCGTGTGGATCGGCCCGCACGGGTGCAGGCTCTGGCGCAGGTGCAAGCTTTCGCGCTGGTTTCGGCGCTGGCGCGGGCTTTGCCGCAGGCGCAGGCATCGGCATCGCATGCCCCTGATGCTGCGCCAATGCGGGAGCCGCGAACAGCGCCATGCCAAGCGCGGCGGTCGAGATGGACACACGCACGTTCATGCGCCGCCTTTCGGACCCATCACGGTCACGGTCTGCATCATGCCGCCGTGCATGTGGTACATCAGGTGGCAGTGGAAGGCCCAGTCGCCAGCTTCATTGGCGGTCAGGTCGAACGTCGCGCTCGCGCCCGGCTGGACGATGACCACGTTCTTGCGCGGCTGCTGGCCCGGCTGCTGGCCGTTGACCAGTTCGAAGAACATGCCGTGCAGGTGGATGGGGTGCGCCATCATTGTGTTGTTGATGAGCTTCACGCGCACCCGCTCGTTCCAGGCAAAGCGGATCGGCACATCGCTGACCGCTGAGTACATGCGCCCGTCGAACGACCACATGTACCGTTCCATGTTGCCCGTCAGGTGCAGCTCGAGCAGCCGCGACGGCTCGCGCACGTCCTTGTTCGGTTCAAGCGCAGCAAGCATCCGGTAGTTAAGCACGCGATGCTTGACGTCGCGCAGACCGAGCCCGGGGTCGCCCATCTTATCGACTGGCGACATCGACACCATGTCGAGGCCCGGGCCCACTTTGACGTCGGGCGGCAGCAGCGAAGTGTCTCGCATGTTCATACCGTTCATGCTCATCGCACCAATCGCCGTTCCAGCGGTCGCGGTCTCGCCAGTCGAACCAGTTGTAGCGGGCGCACCGTGCCCCATTGCGGCGTGATCAACGGCGGCTGCACCGGCACCGGTCGAGGCAGGTGTCCCATGGCCCATTGCTGCGTGATCGATGGCGCCGCCCGCGCCAGCCGCGCCCGTTGTGGCGGCACCATCGGCTGCGGCGGGACCAGCGCTCTTCATCGCGCCGTGGTCCATCCCGCTCATGCTACCCGAGCCATGATCCATGCCCATGTCGCCCATCGTTAGCAGCGGCGGATCGCGCAGCGCGGGCACGGTCGCGAGCGCGCCGGGGCGGCTCGCCAACATCGCCAGCGCCATTCCCGATCGATCCATCGACTCGCCGACGATCGCATAGGCCTCGGCGTTCTTCGGCTCGACGATCACATCATAGGTCTCTGCGGTGCCGATCTGGAATTCGTCGACCTCAACCGGGCGGACGTTCTGACCGTCGGCTGCGATTATCGTCATCGGCAAGCCGGGGATGCGGACGTTGAAGAAGCTCTGCGCCGAACCGTTGATGACGCGCAGCCGGATGCGCTCGCCCGCCTTGAAGAGATACTCCAGACCCTCGGTCGGCCCGCGCCCGTTGGCTAGGAACGTGTAGGTAGGCGCGCCGATATCCGCGATATCGGTCGGTGGCATCCGCATTTGCGCCCACATGCGGCGCTCGGCGCCCGTCAGTTTGTAGCGGTCGGTCCAACTCGTCAGCTGCCGGCTGAAATAGCCCTCGCCGGTACGCAGGCGGCTCATGATAAAATGCGGGTCGAGCGTGGTGAAGTCGCTCAGCAGCAGGATATAGTCGCGGTCATACTTCACCGGCTCGGCACCCGCCGGATCGATGATCAGCGGGCCATAGTGCCCCTGCTGTTCCTGCAAACCCGAATGACTGTGGTACCAATAGGTGCCCGCCTGACGCACCGGAAAGTCGTAAGTGAAGGTCTGGTTCGGCTTGATGCCCGGAAAGCTGATGCCGGGAACGCCGTCCATCTGGAACGGCACGAGCAGCCCGTGCCAGTGGATCGACGTGTCCTCGCGCAGGTGATTGGCGACGTTGAAGCGGACGTTCTGTCCCTCGCGCAGCCGGATCAGCGGGCCAGGCACGCTACCGTTGACTGCGCGACCGATGCTGCGGCGGCCCTCGATGGTGCGGAGCCCGTCGCGCACCGCGAGGTCGATTACCTCGCCACGCACTTCATCGAAGCCCGCGCGGATCGTGGCGACCCCGCGACGCGACACGCCATGTCCGCCGCTATGGCCACCCACGCTGTGGCCCTGCGCCCAAGCGGGCATCGCGCCGAACGCCGAAGCGGCACCAAGGCCTGCGATGAGGTGGCGGCGTGAAAGCGTTGTATCGATCATATCATTCTCACAAACATCCAGATCGTCATCGCGACCATCATCAGGTTTTCCGTCAACGACACAAAGCCGAGCGGCACATTGCTGTCGCCGCCGACGCAGGCGCATTTGAGTTCGCGCTTGTCGACATAGACCGCCTTGAACACCGACACCGCACCGATCGTGCCGATGAAGAGCGCGACCGGGATCGACACCCAGTGTAGAGCACCAGCAATCATCAGGACTCCTGCCAGTCCTTCGGCGAACGGATAGATAGTGCCATAAGGCACCCAACGCTTGGCGAGCAGGTCGTAGTTGAGGAACATCGTCGCGAACTTGTCGACGTTCTGGAGCTTGAGCATCGCAAGGACACACATGCTGAACGCGATGAACCATTCGCCCGCGCGGACGGTAAGCACGCTGTCATAAACGGCATAGCTCGCCGCCAGCGCCATCAGCGCTGTCATGGCAAACAGCGCGATGACCGGCTGGTAGGTCGTCGCCTTCGGGTCGGCGACCTTCAACCCAAAGAATCGACGCAAATCATCGTAGCCGCCGATGCGCTTGCCATCGATAAACGTCTGCGGGGTTGTTGCGACGCCATGCTCGGCTTTGAACGCGTCGGTCGCCCCGCGCGTCGTCAGGTGACGGTCATCTACCGTGTAGCCCTTCCGGTGCAGCAGATCCTTTGCCTTCAGCCCGTATGGGCAGGTGTGTGTCGGCATCACCATGCGGTGCAGGACCGCCATCCTTGCCGTTGCCATCGTCAATCGCATTGTTGGATACGCCTCGGCATCTCATATAGGGTCCGGACCATGGTACGGGATCAACCCCTAAAATGAAGATTGGCGAATTGGCGCGCGCAGGCGATGTCGGTGTGGAAACCGTGCGCTACTATCAACGGCGCGGCCTGCTCAAGGAGCCAACCCGCAGCAGCGGCGCGCGACGCTACGGCAGCGACGACGTCCGACGTTTGCGCTTCATCCGTTCGGCGCAGGTGGCGGGTTTCACACTAGAGGAAATCGGTGAACTCTTGGCGCTTGATGCGACTGCCGACAGGGCTCGCGCGCGTGAATTGGCATCGCAGCGGATCGCCAAGCTCGACATCGAAATCGCACGGCTGCACGCGGCCCGCACGGCGCTTTCAAGGCTCGCAAGCGAGTGCGGTTCAGGCGGGGCCGGACCTTGCCCGATCATCGCGGCGTTCGAGCCGCATATGTCGGTCGTGGTCCGAGACGCATTCCAATGAGCTGGAAAATGCTCGCCAACTTACACAAAGCCTTACTCAGTTTTCTTGAGAACTCAAAAACATACAGCAAAAACAATGAGTTCCTCCGGTCGCGTTCCACTCAAAATCCGGTTCCGCAAGGAGTGTGGGTTCGATTCCCACTGCTTGCCCTGTCAATGCACGCTCATTAGGGCAAAACACCATTTCGCACGCTCACCCACACGTACTCTTGTGTCTACGAAATTTCATAGGACGGGGTTACCTCTGACGCGCTCCCCGTTTGCAAGCAGCTGTTAAGTCGTCCTATTGCTCCGCGCACCCTCGCTTTAGCCGGTCCATTTCAGTTGCCCGGCCAGCCACGGAAATTGAGCAATCAGCGGTGGAAGCGTCGTGTCGCGCAATACCCCCGTTGCGAGCGACGCGATGTGACCGGGAAGCGAACCGAGCTCGCCGACGCGCGCCACGACCTGGACTGCGCGTGAAAACTGGCCGCGCGGCATCGGCTCGATCCGCAGGTGGTTGAAGAGCTCGCGCTGCGCGGCAAGGCAGACCGGGGTGGTGATGGTCCAGCCATAGCCCGAAGCGACAGTGCGTAATTGCTGGTCGGCCGATTCCACCTCTACGGTCTGCGGTATCCTGAGCTTCATCCGCACAAGCTGGCGCTCGATCTGCTGGCCCATGCCGGTCAGGTGCGAAAAGCGGACGAAGGGCAGGGGCGGGGGATTGCCGAGCAAGTCAATTGATCCCCCGAATCCGATTGGAATGACGAGCACAAACCCTTCCTCGAAGACGGGATGAAGCTCGACCATGTGGCGATGCTCGAGATTGAAGCTGCCCGTGACCAGCATGTCGATGTCGCGGGCCAGGAATTCGCCCTGATGTTCGCGCGAGATGCCTGACCGGATGCTCCAGCGTTCGGCACGCGTACCGAGCGTTTCGAGCAGTGGCGCGGTCAGTTGGTTGGCGAGGCTGAACGACATTGCCACCGTAACGTGCGCGATAGGCAACGCTGCATGCTCGCGCACGGCGTCATAGGTGAACTTGGCTTGCGCCAACAGGCGCTCGCTGCGTTCGAACAAGGCCCGACCGCTGGTGGTCAGCGCCAGCGGGCGCAGGCTGCGGTCGAACAGCTGCGTCCCGATTCCAGCTTCGAGCTTGGCGATCGCTTGCGAAACCGCCGACTGGGTCACTTGCAAATGCGCCGCGCATTGCGACATGCCGCCGAGTTCCGCCACAAGAACGAAGGTTTCCAACGCATGGAGATCGAATTCCGGCGGGACACGCATTTGGCGACGCTACGCTCGTTCATCGCCTTTGCATAGTTTTACTGATAGCTAGCATTAGAAAACCGTATGAGACGCCGATTGGCATTCTCGCGGTTGCCCCGCTGCATCGAACCGCCGTAGCGATGATACCGGGCTTCGGTGGACGGGAACAATGCGAACGACAGCACGGGCAGTGGTCATCGGGGGCGGCGTGGTTGGCGTGAGCACGCTCTACCACTTGGCCAAAATGGGCTGGACCGACAGCGTACTCATTGAGCGCAAGGAACTCACCTCAGGGTCAACGTGGCACGCTGCCGGGCTGCTGCCGCTGTTCAACCTCAGCTATTCGGTCGGCAAACTCCATCAATATTCGGTTGGTCTCTATCCATCGCTTGAGGCCGAGACGGGGCTCAACGCCGGATTTTCGCAAGTTACCAATATCCGCCTTGCAACGACGCAGGACCGGATGGACGAATATCGATATTATGCCGGGGTCGCGCGGACGATCGGCGTCGATGTGAACTTTCTGACCGCTAGCGATGTCAAGGCGATTTGGCCGCTGTGCAACACCGATGGCATCATCGGCGCGATCCAGCATCCAGATGACGGTTACATCCAGCCCGCCGACCTGACGCAGGCACTGGCCAGAGGCGCGCGGCAGCGCGGAGCGACCATCTATCGCAACACGGTGGTGACGGCGATCACGCAACAGCCGAACGGCGAATGGCTGGTCTCCACCGATCAGGGCGACATCACCTGCGAACATGTGATTTCCTGCTCGGGTAATTTCGCCCGTCAGACCGGCGCGATGGTTGGCCTCGACATTCCGGTGATCCCCGTCGAGCACCAGTACATCGTCACCGAACAGCATCCCGCGATCATGGAACGGCGGCGGCAGAGCCTGCCCGAAATGGGTGTCCTGCGTGAATCCGACGCGAGCTATTACATGCGCGAGGAGGCGGGCGGGCTGCTGCTCGGGCCGTATGAGATCGGCGCGCCTGCCTGTTATCTCGACGGACCCGCCGCGAACAGCGAATACGAACTCTTTCCAGACGCGCTCGAACGGCTCGAGCCCTATATCTTGGCGGCCATGCACCGTGTGCCGGCCTTCGGCGAAGTGGGCATCAAGAAGATCTATAACGGTGCCATTGCCTACACGCCTGACGGATCACCCATCGTCGGCCCAGCATGGGGCCTCAAGAACTTCTGGCTCAACGAGGGGCATAGTTTCGGCGTGACGGCGGCGGGCGGTGCGGGGTGGCAGCTGGCGCACTGGATCGTCGATGGCGAACCGACCATCGACATGATGGGTGTCGATCCGCGCCGCTTCGGCGATTATGCCGGGCGCGGCTATCTGATCGAGAAGAACGAGGAGGCCTATGCCAGAGTATTCACTGTCCACTACCCCGACGAGGAGCGCGAGGCGGGCAGGGCGCTGCGCCGCACCCCCTGTTATGACCGGATGAAGGCACTGGGCGCGGTGTTCGGTAGTGTCTTTGGCTGGGAACGGCCCAACTGGTTTGCGCCTGAAGGCTATGCGCTGAGCGAAGCCGATCTCGACAAGTCCAATGCGCTCCTCAACGACAATCACCCGGTTGTGCCCGGCGAGCCGGTGCGCGAAAAATGGTCGTTCCGCCGCTCGAACTACTTCGAACATGTCGGTGCCGAATGCCGCCACGTCCATGAACATGTCGGCCTTCAGGACATGAGCGCTTTTGCCAAATGCATGATCTCGGGGCCGGGCGCGGAGGCGTGGCTCGACGGGCTGCTGACCAATGCCGTGCCGAAGAAGATCGGGCGCGTGTCCCTGTCATACCTGCTTACGGCCAAGGGCGGCGTGCGTAGCGAATTCACCGTCTACAAGATGGCACCGCAGACCTTTTATCTTGTGTCCGCCGGTGCCTTTGAGCGGCACGATCACGATTGCCTGAGAAAGGCGATGCCGCGCGACGGCTCGGTTTCGTTCGAGCGGCTGACGACGTCGATGGGCGTGCTCGTTCTAGCGGGGCCGCGTGCCCGCGACCTTCTGCAAACACTGACCGACACCGATCTGTCGAACGCCGCGTTCCCGTGGCTGACCGGCAAGACGATCAGCATCGGCCTCGCGTGCGTCGAGGCATTGCGCGTCAATTTCATCGGTGAGCTCGGCTGGGAAATTCACCATCCGATCGAGATGCAGAATTATATCTTCGACAAGTTTATGGCTGCGGGTGCGGCATTCTCGATTAAACCCTTCGGTATCCGCGCGATGACGGCGATGGCGCTCGAAAAGAGCTACAAGCTTATCCCGCGCGAGCTTTCGGTCGAATATTCGGCCTTCGAAAGCGGGCTTCACCGGTTCGTCAGCTTGAAAAAACCTGGCTTTTTCGGCAAGGATGCTCTGCTCGCAGCGCAGGAAGCGGGACACGTCAACGCACTGGTGACGTTGGAGGTGCACGGCGTCACCGATGCCGACGCGCGCGGCTCTGAGCCGGTGTTCCACGAGGGCGCACTGGTCGGGCGCACGACATCGGGCGGCTATGGCTGGCGCGTCGGCAAGTCGCTCGCACTCGCGATGGTGCCGCCGTCGCTCGCCGTTCCCGGTACCGAACTGGAGACTATGATCCTTGGTGTGATGCACCGCGCGACCATTATCGCGGACTCGCCGTTCGATCCCGAAAACACGGCCTTGAGGAGCTAGGCGCATGTCCCGCTTCGAATCCGTCAGCCAGTGGCTGCGGCAGGATCGCAAAGGGCATTCGCTGCCGCGCGGGCTTTATGTCAGCGAAGACGCGTTCGCGTTTGACACCGAAGTCATGCTGAAATCGGTGTGGCTGTATGCCTGCACGGTCGCTCATGTGAAGCATCCGGGCGACTATTTCGTGTTCGAGCTGGCGCATAATTCGATCATCATCGTGCGCGGGCGCGACATGGAAGTTCGTGCATTCTGGAACAGCTGCCGCCATCGCGGTGCGCGGGTTTGCTTAGAACAGCGCGGGCGCGCTCCGCGTTTGATGTGCCCCTATCACCAATGGACCTATGGTCTCGACGGCGCGCTGCTGGCGGCGCGGGGCATGGCGGACGGGTTCGACAAGGCCGAACATGGACTCTCGCCGGTTGCGCTGGAAAACGTCGGTGGGCTGATCTTTATCTGCATGGGCGACACGCCACCGCCGATCGACCGGGCAAAGGCCGACATCGTCGACCAGATTGCAGTCTACGATCTCGAACGGTGCAAGGTGGCCGTGCAGGACGAACTGATCGAGGATGCCAACTGGAAGCTCGTGATGGAGAACAATCGCGAGTGCTATCACTGTGACGCCGGCCATCCAGAATTGATCGGCGTGCTGGGCACCACCGGCTTTGGCAAGGATGCGCCAGTGGACGATGCGTTGGCGGCCAAGCGCGCTGAATGGGCGGGGCTCGGCCTCGGCGCTGAACTCGTCGAATTCCCCGATGGCTGGTGGCACCGGATCGCGCGCCTCGCGCTGGCGAATGGTGCCGTCACTCAGTCGATCGACGGAACGCTGGCGTGCCAAAAACTGATCGGGCCGTTCACTGCTCCGGAAAGCTCAAGCCTTTCTGTCTGGACCCAGCCCAACAGTTGGCATCATTTCTGCTGCGATCATGTCGTTACCTTCTCGCTGACGCCGGTCGCTGCCGACAAGACGCTCTTGCGGACGAGTTGGCTTGTGCACGAAGATGCCGTGGAAGGCGTCGATTACGACCCCGAAAATATCGCGGCCCTTTGGCGCCGCACGAACGCGCAGGACGGACATTTTTCCAAGTTCAATCATCGCGGCATTGCTACCGACGGTTACCGCCCCGGACCCTATGCGCTGGAGGAAAAGCTGGTCGAGGATTTCAAGGATTTCTATGTGGATAGGGCATGCGAGGCGATGGCAAAGGGCAATCCTGCATGACCCGCTTCAACGCGCTGACACTGTTTTCGAAGGCGCTTGGCGGCCACCAGTCGTGGCCCGAGCAATGGCCCGACGCCAGCCCCAAGCCGGCCTATGACGCGATCATCGTCGGTGCCGGCGGGCACGGCCTCGGGGCGGCATATTACCTAGCGAAGAAATACGGGATCACCAATGTCGCGGTGATCGAAAAGGGCTGGCTGGGCGGCGGCAACACGGGGCGCAACACCACGATCATCCGCTCCAACTACCTGTATGACGAAAGTGCCCATCTCTACGACCACGCCGTCAAGCTTTGGGACGGGTTGAGCCAGGAGCTCAACTACAACATCATGTATTCGAAGCGCGGCGTGATGATGCTCGCGCATAATGTGCACGATGTGCAGAGCTTCAAGCGCCACATTCATGCCAACCGGCTGAACGGCGTCGACAATGAATGGCTGACGCCCGAACAGGCCAAGGCGTTCTGCCCGCCCTTGAGCATCGATCCCGGCGCCCGCCATCCGGTGCTGGGCGCTGCGCTGCAACGGCGTGGAGGTACAGCGCGGCACGACAGCGTGGCATGGGGTTATGCGCGCGCAGCAGCAGCACTGGGTGTCGATATCATCCAGAATTGTGCCGTCACCGGCATCCGGCGCGGCGCCGATGGCGCGGTCGAAGGCGTAGAGACCGAGCGCGGCTTCATCGCTTCGAAACGGGTCGGCGTCTCTGCGGCGGGGAACACGTCGGTCGTGATGCAAATGGCGGGCCTGAACTTTCCACTTGAGAGCTATCCGCTGCAGGCGCTGGTGTCAGAACCGGTTAAGCCCGTTTTCCCCTGCGTCGTCATGTCGAACACGGTGCACGCCTATATGAGCCAGTCCGACAAGGGCGAGCTTGTGATCGGCGCGGGCACCGACCAATATGTCAGCTATTCGCAGCGCGGGGCGCTACATATCGTCGAGCACACGCTGGCGGCGATCTGCGAGATCTTCCCGATCTTTCGCCGGATGCGGATGCTGCGCACCTGGGGCGGGATCGTCGATGTCACGCCCGATCGCTCGCCGATCGTGGGCAAAACGCCAGTGCAGGGACTGTACGTCAATTGCGGCTGGGGCACCGGCGGGTTCAAGGCGACGCCGGGTGCAGGCGATCTTCTCGCCTATACGATGGCGAAGGACGAGCCGCACCGGATCAATGCGCCCTATAATCTTGACCGCTTCCGCAACGGGCGCCTGATCGACGAAGCGGCGGCAGCGGCAGTGGCACACTGAGATGATCCTGATCCACTGTCCCTATTGTGAAGAATCCCGCCCGGAGATTGAATTTGCCAATGCCGGGCAAGCGCATATCGCACGGCCGGTTGACCCATCGACACAGAGCGATGCGGAATGGGAAACCTATCTCTTTGTCCGTGCCAATCCACGGGGGCGGCATCATGAACGCTGGCGGCATGTGCATGGCTGCGGGCGCTTTTTCAACGCCGTGCGTGATACCGTGACCGATAAGTTCGAGATAACGTACAAAGCCGGAGAACCGAGAGCATGAGCGGTTTCAGGTTGGACAAAGGGGCGCGTGTGGGTCGGGCCCGGCCGATCAGCTACAAATTCGATGGTACTATATATCAGGGCTTGGAAGGCGACACGCTGGCGTCTGCCTTGCTGGCCAACGGCGTCGCGCTATTCGGCCGCTCGTTCAAATATCATCGACCGCGCGGTGTGCTCGGTGCCGGCAACGAGGAACCCAATGCGCTGGTTTCGGTAACGCGTGGACCCGGCCGCTTCACACCCAATCTGCTCGCGACGACGGTCGAGCTGCACGACGGACTCGTCGCCGAAAGCCAGAACCGCTGGCCCTCGCTCCAGTTCGATCTGGGTGCGATCAACGACCGGCTGGGCATGTTCCTGCCGGCGGGCTTCTACAACAAGACTTTCATGTGGCCGCGCTCGTTCTGGGAAAAGCTCTACGAACCGGCAATCCGCAAGATGGCGGGGCTGGGCAATGCACCGACCGACGTCGATCCTGATCATTATGCCGCCACCTATGCACATTGCGATCTACTGATCATCGGTGCGGGGCCCGCCGGTATCGACGCCGCGCTCGCCGAAAGCGCGAGCGGTAAGCGCGTCATCCTGATCGACGAGCAGGACGAGCTGGGCGGCGGCGCGCTCGCCGACCCCGCACTATGGCCTTGGCTCGAGCGCAGTGTGAGCGATCTTCACGCGACGGCCAATATCCGCATCCTCAACCGCACAACGGCGTTCGGCTATTATCACGACAATTTTATCGGCGCGGTCGAGCGGCTGACCGATCACCTGCCTGTCCCCGGCGATGGCTCGCGCGAGAAGCTGTGGCGGATCCGCGCGGGCGAGGTCGTGCTGGCGCAGGGCGCGATCGAGCGGCCATTGGTGTTCGACGGCAACGACACGCCGGGCGTCATGCTGGCGTCGGCCGCGCGCACCTTCACGCTGCGTTATGGCGTGGCGATTGGCAAATCGGTTGCGTTGATGGCCGCGCACGACAGCGGCTGGCGCGACGTCTTGGCGCTTGCCCGCGCGGGTGTGAAGATCGCTGCAATCATCGACGTACGCGAGACGGTCGATCAGGTGCTGCGCGACGAGGCATCGGCGTTGGGGATCAAGGCATATCTCGGCCATAGCGTAATCGGGGTGAACGGATGGCATCGAGTCAGGTCCGTCCAGATTTGCAGCAATAACGATTATCTTGGCAGTCGTGTCCTCTGCGACGCGCTGTTGATGGCAGGCGGCTGGACACCGAGCGTGCATCTGTGGTCGCACAGCAAGGGCAGCCTGAAGTGGCGCGACGACCTTGGCGCTTATGTGCCCGGCCGGCCCAACGAAAACGTCCGCTGCGTCGGCGCGTGTTCGGGCAAATGGGATTTCGGCCAAGGCGTCAATATCGACATGTTGCCCACGCCCAAAGATCCGACGCGGATCAGGGCGTTCGTCGATTTCCAGAACGACGTGACCGCGAAGGATATCAAGCTCGCAATCCGTGAGGGTTTTCGCTCGATCGAGCACATCAAGCGCTACACCACCAACGGCATGGCGACCGATCAAGGCAAGACGTCGAACCTCAACGGCCTGCAGATCGCGTCGCAGGCCCTTTCAAAGCCGGTGACCGAGATCGGCCTGACGACCTTTCGCCCGCCGTACACCCCCCAGACGTTCGGGGCGCTGGCCGGGCACGCAAAGGGCGCTTTGTTCCAGCCGTTACGCAAAACGCCGATCGATGGCTGGGCCGAGGCCAATGGCGCGGTGTTCGAGTTGGTCGCGCAGTGGCGGCGGGCGCGTTACTTTCCGCAGGGCGGCGAAGACATGTTTGCCGCCGTCAACCGCGAATGTCTCGCCGTGCGGACCCGTGTCGGGATGTTCGACGCCTCGACGCTCGGCAAGATCGAGGTCGTCGGCCCCGACGCTGCCGAGTTCCTCAACCGCATGTACACCAATCCGTGGAAGGCGCTCGAACCCGGACGCTGCCGCTATGGACTGTTGTTGAAGGAAGACGGCTTCATAACCGACGACGGCGTCTCGGCGCGGCTCGCGCCCGACCGGTTTCATCTGACGACGACGACGGGCGGCGCCGCGCGCGTGCTCAACATGATGGAGGATTACCTCCAGACCGAGTGGCTCGATCTCGATGTCTCGCTCACGAGCACGACCGAGCAATGGGCCGTGATCGCGGTGCAGGGGCCGCGCGCGCGCGATGTGCTCGCGCCGCTGGTTTCAGGCATAGACCTGTCGGCGGAGGCATTCCCGCACATGGCCGTACGCGAAGGAACGATCTGCGGCGTGCCGACGCGGCTTTTCCGGGTGAGCTTCACCGGCGAGCTGGGGTTCGAGGTGAATGTGCCCGCAGATCAGGGCCGGATGGTGTGGGACGCCATCTTCGCCAGCGGACAACCGCATGGTATCACGCCCTATGGCACCGAAACGATGCATGTATTGCGTGCGGAGAAGGGCTTCATCATCGTCGGACAGGACACCGATGGCACGGTGACGCCGATGGATGCAGGACTAGACTGGGCGATCGGGAAGAAGAAGGCTGATTTCGTCGGCAAACGCTCGCTCGCGCGACCCGATATCGTGGCTGCGGGCCGCAAGCAGCTCGTCGGGTTGCAGACCGAAGATCCGAATGTCGTGCTCGAGGAAGGCGCGCAGATAGTCGCTGATCCGGCGCAGGCGGTGCCGATGACGATGATCGGCCATGTCACCTCCGCCTATTGGAGCGCGGCGCTCGGCCGCTCGATAGCACTGGCGTTGGTAGCGGGCGGGCAGGGGCGAATGGGTGAAACGCTCCACGTTCCGATGCCCGATCGCACGCACCGCGCGGTGGTTTGCGGCACGGTCTTCCTCGATCCCGAAGGGGCGCGGCTCAATGTCTGATGGTTTCGCGCTTGGGGACGTCGTTGCGTTGCCCGATGTTTCAATTTCGGCGGCGGAGCCGATGCGGCGCTATTCGTTGCGTGCGCGCGATCCGGCGATGCTGGCGGCGGTCATCGCCCGTGCGCTTCCCGCCCGGATCGGCCAGACCGAAGGGGGCATCGCCTGCCTCGGGCCCGATGAATTCTACGCGCGGCTGCCCCTCGACGCGCTCCTTCCTGACGGTGTGGGCCAGCCGGTGAGCATCGTCGATATCAGTGCGCGCGCGCTGGGCATCTCGCTCGAGGGCGAGCGTGCCATCGACGTGCTCGCCGCCGGCTGCCCGCTCGATCTCGCAAGCTGGCCGGTCGGCCGCACGTCGCGGACAATCTTCGAGACCGTCGAGATCATTGTCACGCGAGAAGCCGAAGCGCGCTGGCATGTCGAGGTCTGGCGCAGCTTTGCGCCGTGGCTGTGGAAGGCGCTCTCCGCCGCCGCCTCAGCAAACTAGATATCTGCGAGGCTGCCGGCCACGACCAAGATGGCATCGGCGCGGGCAAGGCTGACGAGCGTCAGTCCGTGCGCCTCGGCCCGCTCGACGGCGAGCGTCGTCGGCGCCGAGATCGTTACGAGCAACGGGCAGCCTGCTATGATTGTCTTCTCGACGAGTTCGTAACTGCAGCGCGCGGTTAGCAGGAAAAATCCGGACGCCGGATCGATCCCTTGTCGGGCCAGCGCCCCGATCAGCTTGTCGAGCGCATTGTGCCGGCCGACATCCTCGCGCACCAATGTGACCGCGCCGCTGTTCGCGCAAAAAGCCGCACCATGCGCCGCGCCGGTCGCGCGATTGAGCGGTTGCAGTCCGTCGAGATTGGCGAGCGCGGCAAAGATCGCGGTGTAGGTCGCCAGAACCGGTGCGTGGATCGGGGGAAGCGGGCGCATCACCTGCTCGAGATTTTCGAGACCGCACAGCCCGCAACTGCCCTCGCTGACGCGTTGCCGCGCGCGCTCGAAGATCGGTTCCATCCGCCCTGCATCGACCTGCACGCGCAGGAACCATCCATTGGCCGCCTGGAAGATATCGATATCGACGATCTCGTCGGGCGAGGCGATCAGCTTTTCGGACAGGCTGAACCCGATGGCAAAGTCGTGAAGATCGACTGGTGTCGCCATCATCACGGCATAGCCCAGCCCATTATATTCGATTGCGATGGGTGCCTCTATCGCCACTGGTCGGGCTTTGTCAGTCGCGTGCCCGTCCGGTCGCACC
>JANNVL010000018.1:0-4502 GCA_031408195.1 Sphingomonadales bacterium
GAAGCATCGCTGCCGTTGACAGTCCCCACCCCAAACCCACCCCAGAAGGGGAGGGGCTTTTCAGCAACTAAGACAAGAGCTTGCTGTCCGCATCCCATGGCAACCGCCTGTCCCCATTCAAGCCGGTGGAACGCCGTCGCCGACGGGTATGCCGCGACATAGGCGGCGATGGCATCATCGTCGTCGGGTGTAGCGAGGCGAACTTGCATCACGCGAGTCGCGCGCGTTCGCGCTCCACGACCGTGTCGTAGCGGCCCCAGTCGAAATCCGTTGCCAGTCGGCGCAGCTTGCCCGCCATAGTCGACAGGTTTGTGTAATGGCGCAGTTTCGAACGCAGCGGTGCGTCGGCGACGAATGGCTGGCCGGGGTCCATGTCCCAGGGGTGAAAGTAGAAAGTCGCCGGACGCCCTGCCCCGTTCACCTGCCGCACGCCGTGGCGTGACAGCGCATAGGGGAACAGGCGAAAGAATCCGCCGCCCGTCCCCAATGTCCGACCCGCGATATCGACGACGGCAGGAGGCAATTCGATGAACGCGCGGCCCGCGACTGGTTTCCATGCGCCACGCGGCGCATCGGCCTGTCCGTAATGGTCGTGCTTGAGCGGCGCGACGCTGGAGGAATAGGTATAGCCGCTCTCGGCAAGAATTTCGTGCGCCCAGGGCGTCCGTGCATCGATGGAAAAGCTCGGTGCGCGGTAGCCGGTGACGGCAACACCCCCCGCATCTTCGAGCACTTTGCGCGCACGTTCGGTGTCGGCGCGGAACTGGTCGGGCGTCATGTTGAACACGCGGATATGCTCCCAGCCGTGGCTGGCAACCTCGTGTCCGGCATCGACGATGCGGCGGATCAATGCGGGATGCGCTTCGGCCACGCAGCCAAGCGTAAAGAACGTCGATTTGACCCCGGCTTCATCGAACAGCGCCAGCACCGCGTCGGTGTTACGTTCGACGCGCACTTCTTTCGAAGGCCAGTCGGCGCGCGAAATCGTGCGCTCGAACGCGCCGACCATGTACCAGTCCTCGACATCGACCGAGAGTGCGTTGAGCATGACGGCCCCCTTAGCGTGGCTAAGCGGGACGTGCGCGCGGCAAATTATGGATTTGTGCGTCGTCGCGCTCGACCCAGTCGATCATCAGGGTAAGCACACGACGGAGCGCCGCCTCCTGCGCCTCGACCTGCTGTTCGAGCATGGCGATGCGGGCGGCGTGTTCACCGGTGCGCGGATCGTCGAGTGCGACAGGAGGCACAGTTGCGGACATGACCGGTGCGACCGGTGCGGCAGGTGCGATCTCTTGCGGCTGCGCCAGTTCGACGGGTGCCGGAACGATCACCTTCTGGTCCTCGCCCATGTCGCCGACGACTTCAGCAACCAGTCCGGCATCGATCAGCTCGGAGCCTTCGACTGCCGCCATCAGCAGTGCGCGCGTGGCGAGCTGATTGATCCGGCGCGGGATGCCGTCGGAAGCAGAGTGCAGCGCGAAAGCCGCGCCCTCGCCAATCTCGGGACGCCCGCTCCACCCGACAACACCAAGTCGGTGACGGAGGTAGGGCAGCACTTCGTCGGCAGTCATGCCATCGAGGTGATGCGTCGCAATCACGCGTTGACGCAATTGTTCGAGCGCAGGCGAGGCGAGCCGCTCGCGGAACTCGGGCTGGCCGAGCAACAGGATCTGGAGCAGCGCCCGTCCGCCCGACTGGAAGTTCGACAGCATTCGCAATTCTTCGAGTGCGGACACTGGCAGATTCTGCGCCTCGTCGACGATCAGCAACGTCTTGCGCCCCTCGCGGGCGCGATCGACGAGGTAGCTTTCGATGCGCGCGAGCAATTGCGCCTTGGCCACGCCTTCGGTCGGGACGTCGAAGCCCTGCGCGGCAAGGCGCAGGACGTCATCGCCCTCGACCTGCGTCGAGACCAGCTTGACCACCGCGACACGCGCGGGGTCGAGCCGCTCCATCAACAGGCCGACCAGCGTCGTCTTGCCCGCGCCGACTTCGCCGGTGACGACGACAAAGCCCTCGGCCTGCTGCAAGCCATAGCCGAGATACGCCATCGCCTTTTTATGCGTGGCGCTTTCGAACCAGAAACGCGGGTCCGGCGTCAGCGCGAAGGGCGCTGCGGTCAGGCCGTAATGTTCGATATAACTCATCGTGTGAACCTGCCCTTTAGAAGGTGTACCGCGCGCCGAGCTGTGCCGCACCGACAAGGCTCGATTCGAACCCGTCGATACTCGACGAATAAAGCCCGACCGCTGCGGTGCCCGACAAGCGCGGACCGAAGTTGCGGAAATAGCTTGCCGTGCCGCCGACGCCAAGGACGCGCGGTGCCCCAGCGACGCCCGAGTCGAACCAGTTGACATAGGCCGAGGTATCTAGCCCCGAGCGCTCGTCGATCCGGTAGCTTACGCTGCCCTGGACGTAGACGCTGGAATCGGTCGCGCCGTTGATCGCAAAGCCCCCTGCAGGCGGCGCATAGAAGCGGCGCTGCGAGTAACCGGCGGCAAGGCCGTAGCTGAGGCGACCCGCCGATTTGCGATACATCGCGCCGATACCGCGGCTGCGGTAGACGCCCTGCGACACCGATTGCAGCGCAGGCGACAGGCATGAACCAGCCCCCTGCCCTTCGCCGCCGAAGACACAGCCGCCGAACTGGTTGTTGAACGGATCGCGTGCGACGACAAAGCGCGTCGGCACCCGCGACAGGGCGTTGCCGAGCTGCTGGCCAAAGGTCGTGATGCCATCATAGACACCGACCTGCACCGATTCATTCTCGTTCATTTGCCAGGCGAAATCACCCATATAGGTCATGCTGCCGTAGCGGCGGCCGACCTTGGCCTCCAGCGAGGTGCGGCTGCTGGGCCGCCACATCACGCCGGTGTCCCAGATGAAGCCCGACGTGTCGTACGACAGGCGACGCGGCGAGCTTTGGTCGGTGACATAGCCACCGCCCGGCGTCAGCACCGGATTGCCGGTCGCATCGAGCAGCGGATCGCGCTGGCTCGCGGTGATCTTTTCATAGCCGACCCCGCCCGTGACGGCGAGCGTCGGCGTGACCGGATAAACCACATCGGCGCGCGCAAACTTGCCCTCGTAGCGCTGGCTAAGCTGGCTTGCATCCTCGCGCGAGTAGCCGCCCGAGACCGTCCAGCCGAACGGCAACACACCGCTCTTCATGCCGACGCTCAAGCCGGCCGAATGCCCGACTGCACTGTCGAATGCCCCGATAACTGGGCTGCCGCCGGGCAGGAATGTGCGCGTCTCGCTTTCGACTTTGGTATAGCCCAGGCGATAGAAGCCATTGACGTTGAGTGCGCCGACATTGGTCGACAGCGACGGGCCTACATAGGCCGAATAGACATTGCTGACGTTCGACGGATTGCCGAGGCCGGTCAGCGGTGCGCTCCCGCGAATATCGGTGCGGACCCGTGTACCGAGCGCCCCGCCCTCGAGGCTGAGCAGATTCGGCACGACTTCATAACGGCCGCGCGCAAGGCCCGAAATCGCGTGCGAGTCCTGTGCGTTGCGGCCCCAGCCTTTGCGGTATTCATAGCGCGCGCTGATCTGTGCATCGGCGCGTGCCGTGCTGGTCGAGGCTTCGACGCCCGCCGCAACTGTGGTGTAGGTCGATACCGGCCCGCGGTTCTTCAGATCGACAAGCGCGGTCTGGTTGACTTCGAGATAAGGGCGGATTTCGGTCCGCTTCTTCGCTTCGGCGGCGGGCGCGAAGACGACAACTGCCGTAAGCGCCGCGATGGGAAGGCTCCGCATCATGACTGTTCCGATCCGTAATACGACCCGTAGGTCCGGTTGGTCCCGAAAAAGCTGGCTCCGTTGAGCAGCAATGAAATGTCGTCGCAGCCGTCGAGCAGCGCGATGGCTTCCTGAAGGTCCGATTCCTTGGTGCGGTCGGCGCGGACGACCATCAGGATGCGTCCGACCCGGTGCGCGAGCACGGAGGCGGGCGAAGCGGCAAGTGCCGGTGCCGAATCGAGGATAACGATGCGGCGCGGGTTGGCTTCGGCAAGGCCGGCAATGATTTCCGCCGCGCGCGACGACGACAGCAATTCGGTGTCGTTGTGCGTCGCTTTGCCCGCAGGCAGGATCGAGAGTTTTGGAATATCGGTGGCAATAATCATCCGCTCGACGTCGAGCGCGGGATTGGCAATCGCGTCGATCAGGCCGGGCGCGGTATCGAGGCCAAGCGTCGCCAGCACGCCGGGCTTCGCGACATCGGCATCGACAATCAGCACTTCGCTGTCGCGCTCGCTGGCAAGGCTGAGCGCGAGGTTGACCGCGCAAAAGGTCTTGCCCTCATTGGGTTGCGCCGAACAGACGAGAATCATGCGATCCTTTGCGCTGCGCTCGCCCGGCTGGGCACCGGCGCGGAGCAGCAACTGGCGCTTCACGAGGCGGAATTCCTCGGCAAGCGTCGAGACGGGCGCTTCGGGAACGATGAACCCGGTGTCGCGCAGACGCGTACGGTCGATTGTAGCGACTTTTTGCCC
>JANNVL010000019.1:0-128082 GCA_031408195.1 Sphingomonadales bacterium
GGCCGGCCTTGGGCGGGTCCGATTTAGCTTCGCTAAATCGGGATCGCCCTGCGGCTTACTTAAGCTCCACCGTCGCGCCGGCTTCTTCGAGCTGCTTCTTGACCTTCTCGGCCTCTTCCTTGTTGACGCCTTCCTTGACGGCCTTGGGAGCCGATTCAACGAGCGTCTTGGCTTCGGTCAGTCCGAGGCCGGTCAGCGCGCGGACTTCCTTGATGACGTTGATCTTCTTGCCACCGTCGCCGGTCAGGATGACGTCGAATTCGGTCTGCTCTTCGGCAGCGGGGGCAGCAGCGCCACCGCCAGCAGCAGGACCGGCAACCGCGACAGCCGCGGCAGCCGAAACGCCCCACTTTTCTTCGAGCAGCTTCGACAGCTCGGCAGCTTCGATAACCGTCAGGGCCGACAGGTCGTCGACGAGTTTGTTGAGATCAGCCATGTGAATGTTCCTTGATTTGATTGAAATTGCAGATGAAAACTACGCCGCTTCTTTCGCCGCATAGGCGCCGAGGACGCGGGCGAGCTGCCCGGCCGGTGCCTGTACGATCTGGACGAGCTTGGTTGCCGGTGCCTGGACGAGACCCAGGATCTTGGCACGCAGTTCGTCGAGCGAGGGAAGGGTCGCAAGCGCCTTCACGCCGTTCACGTCGAGGAGCGTATCGCCCATCGCACCGCCCACGATTTCGAACTTGTCGTTCGTTTTCGCGAATTCGACCGCTACTTTTGCAGCAGCGACCGGGTCGGTCGAGGTAGCGAACGCCGTCGGACCGGTCAGCATTGAGCCGATCGATTCGTAAGGCGTGCCCACAATCGCGAGTTTGGCGAGGTTGTTCTTCGTGACCTTGTAACTGGCCCCGGCATCGCGCATTTTCGTCCGCAAATCGGTCGATTGGGCAACCGTCATCCCGAGATTGCGGGCGACGACGACCACACCGATAGTGGCGAGGCTTGCGTTCAGTTCGGTGACCAGATTGGCTTTTTCGAGCCGATCCATGCCATTACTCCACGTGTTACGGACAGTGCGACATGCACTGCCCGGACTTTAGAGCCGCATCAGGTCTGGAGCATCCGGCATCGCCGGGGTCCGGGCCATCACGGCCCGTCCGAAGGGTTGGTCACCCGCCCGCACCGGCAAAGCCTGTGCGGATGAAAACTGTTCCCCGTCTCGGCGAGAAATCAAGCCGGGCAATACCCCGGCACTCGCTGTCTCGAACGGAACGATAGACAGCGAACTGCCTATCGAAGCGCGCCCTATAACGGGGTTGGCGTGAGGGTCAAGGTGGCTGTGGGTTCGACCTGTTGCAATGTGCGATCAATTCGACTAGTAACCACTGTGGTCACAAACGAGGTTTTCGATATGCGTTCCATCCAGTTCCGCGAGGCCAAGTCGACGCTATCGCATGTCGTCGACGAGGCCGTGAACGGCCACCCCTCGCTCATCACCCGCCACGGCAAGCCCGAAGCGGTCGTACTGAGCTACCGCCAGTGGCAAAAGCTGAGCGCAGTGCCGTCGTTCGGTCGGCTGTTGATGGCGGCACCCGAAGGCTTGGTAGAGGTGGTCGAACGCAGCGGGAGCCGCTCAAGAGATGCCAGATTCTGACGACCGGCGCTACCTTGTCGATACCAACATTCTGCCGGCCAGCGCACCGGCGAAGCATGGTGCCGATGCGCGCGTTGCCGAATGGCTTGATACGCAATCGGCACACTTGCGGCTATCGGTCGTCACCATAACCGAAATCGAAGACGGCATTGCCAAGGCGCGGCGGCAGAGTGCAACCGCAAAGGCGCAAGCACTCGCTGACTGGCTGGACGCAGTCATCCATTTGTACGGGGACCAGATTCTGCCGGTGGATGTGGCCGTTGGCCGCGAAGCAGGGCGCTTGCTCGACCGCGCCCGCAGCGGCGGTCGCGACCCCGGTCTGGCCGATATGCTGATTGCCGCAACCGCGCGCGTTCACGGTCTCATCGTACTGACGCGCAACAGAAAGGACTTTGTCGACTGCGATGTTGCGGTGTCCGACCCTTATTCGGGCGATCTGGCGATACTGTAGCTACGCGTCAGACCTTATCCGCGTAAACCATCCGGCCTGGACCGAGCATTCCGAGCACGGCCTCCAGCATGTGCGGCGCGAAGACGAAGCAGCCTTCGCTGCGCCCGAGTTTGCCCCAGCGGCTGATATGGTCCTCGGTCGCATAGGGGGCGCTGTGGATGACGATCGCGCGCGGGTCGGCAAGGTCGTTGGTCGGGTCGAGCCCGATCAACCGCATCGCGCGACCGTGGACGCCGACATACATCTCGCCGGTCTTGTATGCCCCCGACGACGTGGCGAGCGAGCCGGTTTCGTTCGAGAAACTTTGCAAATAGCCGGTGTGTTCGGGGTCGCTCCCCCGGCCATGCGCGACGAGATACGACCAGCTTTGCCCGCTGATCAGGTCGACGATGTGGAAGCGCATGTCCTTCGACGGCACGCTGAAATCGGCAAGCGCGACGCGGTCGCGCAGCGCAAACTGGTCGTGGTGCCGGTCGAGTGCCGCACGGGCCCGGGCGAGCAGCGGCGCATAGCGCGCGGTTGAAATGCTAGGCGGCGGTGCACCAGCCAGCGGCGGGGCGGGCGCGTAGCTCATCGGCGTCTGCGCGCGCGTCAGCCCCGCTGGCACAGCAACAACGCCGAGGCCGGAGAGGGCAAGTTTTGTGAAGGCGCGGCGGTCCATACCCATGATTTAGTGCATTTTTCTCGCTGTTCTAGTCCGCCGGGCGTGTTTCGTTGCCATTTTGCCCCGGCGCGGCGCTGTCGTCGGGGAGGCGCGCGGTCATCCCTGTTGCGTCGGCATCGTCGCGCATCTGTTCGTCGTCGGTAAAGCCGGGGGCAGGCGCAGCGGGAGCGGCAACCACATTGGTCGCGTTCACCGCAGGCGGCGCGACCGCGACATTGGCGTTCTCGGTCATGTTCTCGACCTCGACGACATTGTCTTCGAGCGGTTGTTGCTCGGGGCCACGGCTACACGCACCGAGCGTCAGCGCGGTGACGAGGGCAAACAGGGTAGTCTTTTTCATCGTCATTTCCCCGGTAGCTTGACTGTGTTGGCGGCAATCAAGGTCGCGGCGGCGCGCTTGCCCGCCGCGTCGATCTTGGTGGCGAGCAATTTATCCCAGCCATAGGGATCGCTGCGGAAGTTCATTGCGCCATTCGCGCTCGAAAATGCGGTCCAGTAAAGCAAATAGACCGCGACCTTGGTCGGCAGCGGCACCCGCTGCGTCTTGCCGGTCGCGATCAGGGTCGGCACCTGGCCGGTCAGCTTCGGGTCGCCCTTCAGCATCAATTCGGCCAGCGGCACCGGCTTTTCCAGACGGATACAGCCATGACTTGCCAGCCGGTCGAAACTCGCGAATTTGGCGCGGCTCGGCGTGTCGTGGAGATAGACCGCGAACGGGTTATCGAAATCGAATTTCAACAGCCCCAGCGCGGCATTCGGCCCGGCGGGCTGGATGATCCGCTCGCCGGTCTCGGGCGTGCCGACGATCTTGTACCCCTCGCGCAGCAGTGCCGCGCGCCCCTTGGGCCATAATTCGCGTTTGGCGATGCTCGACGGCACGTTCCATGGCGGGTTGAGCACGATCGAATGGATCGCGGACTGGAGCATGGGCGTCTGGTTGGTCGGGCTGCCCGTCACCGCGCGCATCGACGCGATGGGGGCATCGCCCTCGAACACGGTCAGCACGGCCGCCGCGATATTCACCTGCACGCGGTTGACCGGCAGCTCGCGCGGCATCCAGCGCCAGCGTTCCATATTCGCCATGATCGACGCCACACGCCCCGCGACCGGCACGTTGAGTTCGGCGAGCGTCCGCGCATCGAGCGCGCCCGTCGGGTTCAGGCCATAGCGCCGCTGCGCGCGTTGCAGCGCGGCAACCAAAGGCTCGGCGGCGGTGACACTCTTGTCCTCGATCATCAGCCGCGCGCGCACCGACGCTGCATCGGCCTTTGCCGCCAGCGACTTCCACCCGCCCGCATCGCGGATCGCTTCATAGGATTTGAGGCCGGTCCGCAGCCCTTCGTAGCCCGAATAGCGCGGCGTCATGCTCGCCGCCCATTGCGGCAGGCGGTCGGCGGCAACGGCGGCAGTCAGACCGGGCAGGGGATCATAGGCGGCGGGGCGCACCGCCCAGATGTCGAGGAAATCGGCAGTATCGATCCGCCCCGTCCGCAGCGCGCGGGCGCGGTCGATCACCGCGCGGACCAGCGCCTCGCCGGTGGGCGCGTCGGCGACCGAGCCGATGACGTCGCGGTCGATGCTCAACCCCTGCTCGCGCCCGCCGCTCAGCCACGCGGTGGCCCAAGCGGATTGTGCAGGGGACAGGGTAGGGAGGGGCAGGGGGGCAGGTATCGGCTGCACCAACGTCGGGACGACGGGTGGCGGCGGGGTCGGGGCAGTTGTTGCCACGACAGCCGCAGGCGCACGCTCGATCGGCACCATCTGGGCCGACAACGGGCTGGCAATAACAAAAAACGGCAAGGCAAAGGAGCGGTAGGTCATTGTCCGAGGATAGAGCGTCCGTCGCTGCGATAATACCCGTCAATTACACGAACGGGGTCGAATTCCGGGTTCGATGGGCGGAATCGTCCCTTTATCGTTTTCGTTTCGGCCGCCGTGCCGGTGGCGCGGCCGACTTTGTCGCAGGCACGATAACCGGCTGAAACGACGGCAGCGGCTTATCCGCCAGGCTCAGCGCATCCATTGTCGTGCCCATCGCCCGGTCGAGCCGCTCGATCCGCTCCACCGGCAGGGGATGCGTCTTGTTCATCAGCTTGAAGCCCGATTCATCGGGGGCCGCGCTCAACGTCTGCAGCACACCGACCAGCCCGAACGGCGAGAAACCGGCGCGCGCCGCGATCACCACACCGGCCCGGTCGGCATCGAACTCGTCGTCCTTGTTCAAACCGCGCGTGAACATGTCCTTGCCAGCGTTGATGATGGCAGTCTTGACCAACGACCCGAGGCCGCCGCCGCCGGTGGCATATTCGCTGAAACCGGTCAGCGCGGAATTACGCAGACCGGTCTGCAGCGCCGCCAGGTGATCGCGGTTGCCGACATGGGCGATTTCATGGGCCAGCACTCCAGCGAGTTCGGACTCGCTCCGCATCCGCTCGTACATCCCGCGTGTGATCAGCACATAGCCGCCCGGCATGGAAAAGGCGTTGACGTCGGTCGTATCGACGATGCCGAATTTCCACGGCAAGTCGGGCCGGTCGCTGTGCAGCGCCAGCCATCGACCGAGGCTGTTCACATAGCGTTGCTTTGCTGGATGGTTCATCAGGGGCGCAACCCCAAGGATGATCCCCGCCAGGTCGCCACCGAGCTTGATCTCTTCGGCTTCGGAAATCTTGCGGAACGAGTCGCCCAGGTTCTTGGCGTTTTTTACGCCCTTGATCAGGCCGCCGATATCGAACTGCGCTTGAGCTGCTCCCGCATTTGTTAGCAACGCTATCGCAATACAGACGGCGGCAACACGCCTCACGCGGCGGTAGTGGCTATTGCTCATCGCCCGCGCCCCTTACCGAGATAATCGACCTTCCGCGCGGTCAGCGGCTTTCTGGCTGCATCGGCCCGCGCTGCGTCCGCTTCGACCGCGAGCCCTTCGAGCAGGGTAAGTTCCAAATAATTGGGCGTCGAGTTGCGGATGTTCTCTTCGTCCATCCCCTTCACCCCCGTCGTCACGGTCCGACCCGAGCTGCCGGTCTGGAGCATCGACGACAGGCTGGAAACATTCGAGGGCTTGGCACTGCTCGCCGGTCGCGCGGGGCCGCTGGGTTCGAGCCGGACATTGAGCAGGCGGACCCAGCCACCCTTGCCACCGCTTTGCACACTGACCCAGGGGCCGCGCCGTTCAACGATCGTCACCGGCTGGCTTGCGGTGAGCTTGCCGGCACTGGCGGCGTCGATAAACGGTTGGGACAGCAGGTCGCCGGCACGGATGATCATGCCCTTTTCCGCGGCAATGGCACCAGGTGCGAGGCACACCAGTGTTGCCGCCAAAATCGAATGCGCGGAACGTCGCAACGGCGAGTTCTCCCCCTTTGTAACTAAGTGTTACCACCTTTCTGCAGGGGTTCAAAGAGCCGCACCGGCATCTCGCGGCCTTTCACATGATGCGACCCGCAATCGCGCCAGTCATAGGCATCGCCGACGGCATCGCGCATCGCCTCCGACACCAGCACCCGCGCGATGCCCTTGGTCATCCCCTCGATCCGGCTGGCCAGGTTCACGGTATCGCCGATGACGGTGTAGTCGAGGCGGTCGTTCGATCCGATGAAGCCGACCACCGCGCGTCCGGTATGGATGCCGATACCGATTTCGAGGTCGGCCCCCAGTTCGCCCAGCTGGCCGCGCATTTCCTCGAGCGCAACCGACATGTCGATGGCGGCAGCAACAGCGAGGCGCGCATGGTCGGGGGTTGCGATCGGCGCGCCCCAGAATGCCATGATCGCATCGCCGATGAACTTGTCGAGCGTGCCGCCGTGGCGGAAAATGACTTCCACCTGCTTCGAGAAATAGCTGTTGAGCATGGCGACCACGTCTTCGGCACGCGCAATTTCGGACAGGGCGGTAAAGCCGCGGATGTCCGAAAACATGACGGTGATGTCGCGCGACTCTGCGCTGCTCCGGTTGTCGATTTCGCCGCGTTCGATCAGGTCGGCGACAACGCGCGGGTCGAGGAAGCGTTTGAACATGCCTGCTGTCCGCAGTCGCTGGGTCCGCTCGTCGAGATAGGCGACCCCGCTGGCGGTCAAGTAGAATGCCCAGCCAAAAGCGAGTGGCGCGAAGACGGGCACGAATGTGCCGTTTGCCAGGACGAACCAAGCCGCCGCTGTCACCACGACAGTAAGCGCAAGCAACGCATACCCTAGCAGATTGGCGCTGACGTTGCGCGCCAGACTGATCGCGATGGCGGCAATCAGCGCCAACGCGAGTGGGATCATCGACGGTCGCTCGATTTCGCGCAACCAGTCGCCCTGGTCTAGGTTGTCGATTGCCGTCGCTAGGATTTCTACGCCGGGATAGGTGCTTTCGAGCGGGGTCAGCCGCAGATCGAGCAGGCCGGGGGCCGAAGTGCCGACGAGCACGATCTTGTCCTTGAACTCGCCGCGCGGCCGCAGCGACTTCTGGCGCAGGCTGTCGAGATAGATGTCGGCGTAGGACACATGCTGCCACCCGCGCCGCCAGTTCAGCAAAACCTTCTCCTGCGCCTGAAGCGGCCGCCCGAGATCCTCCATCATCCGCGCGGCGAGCGACGAAAAACGCCAGCCGTTGCGGTCGCGGTACAGGCTGTGATGCCGCCCCACGGTGTCGCTGTCGGCGGTGAAATTGATCAGCCCGCCGCGCATCGCGTCGGGCTGTTGAGCCACGACCAGCGGCAGCATCAACGGAACTGCGGCGTCGCGCGGTGGGTCGGTCAGCGCCCGCGCCCGGATCGTGGCGGGCATCCGGCTGACCAGCGCGCCGCGCCCATCGGCGTTGAGCGTCATTGCGAGCCAGACATTGCGGTGCTGGGCGACCGATGCGGCAAAGGCAGCGTCGTGTTCGGGCCGGTAAACATCGGGCTCGTTGAACAAAATGTCGAACGCGATGCCGCGCGGCCCCTGTTGAGCGACATGGTCAATCAGTTCGCCATGCACCGAGCGCGGCCACGGCCAGCTCCCCGCCATGTCGTTCATCATCTCAAGCGAACGCTGGTCGATGTCGACAATGACGACGCGGTTGGATTGAGGGCGCTGTGCCGCGTTGAGCCGCAGCATGACGTCACCGGCACGCTGGTCGACAATCCGGCTGAGTTCGAGGAAGCGATAGTCCGCCAGCACCAGCAGCGCGAACAGCGTGGCGAGCATAAGCCAGCCCCGCCCTGGCAAGCGCCGCACCAGTTTCTTCACAAACGTCAGCATCGGGGGCAGGCTACGCAAAAAAGGCCGGGGTGTCGCCACCCCGGCCCATTTTCATTACGCTCGTAGTATAGCGAGGTCTGCTTACGCAGTTACCTCCGCCACATCGACCTTGATCCCCGGGCCCATCGTCGATGAAACCGCGATCTTTTTCAGATACTTGCCCTTGGCACCGGTCGGCTTGGCCTTGACCACCGCGTCAAGCAGCGCGTCGAAGTTCGCGCGCAGATCGGCCTGCGGGAACGATGCCTTGCCGATGCCGCTATGGATGATGCCGGCTTTTTCGACGCGATATTCGATCTGGCCGCCCTTGGCCGCCTTGACCGCTTCGCCGACGTTCATCGTCACCGTGCCGAGCTTCGGGTTCGGCATCATGCCCTTCGGACCGAGCACCTTACCGAGCCGTCCGACAAGGCCCATCATGTCGGGCGTCGCGATGCAGCGGTCGAAATCGAAGGTGCCGCCCTGCACGATTTCGAGCAGGTCTTCGGCACCGACCACATCAGCACCGGCTTCGCGGGCTTCGTCGGCCTTGGCACCCTTGGCGAACACGCCGACGCGCACCGTCTTGCCAGTGCCCTTGGGCAGCGTCACCACACCACGAACCATCTGGTCGGCGTGGCGCGGATCGACGCCGAGCGCGAGCGCGACTTCGATGGTTTCGTCGAACTTCGACGTCGCATTGGACCGTGCCAGCGCGATGGCTTCATCGACGCCGTGCAGCTTCAGCCTGTCGACAGTCTCGGCGAGCTTCTTTGCCTTCTTGCTTGCAAATGTCATGTTCAGCCCTCCACCACTTCGAGGCCCATTGCACGGGCGCTGCCTTCGATGATCCGCGTCGCGGCATCGATATCGTTGGCGTTGAGGTCTTTCATCTTGAGCGTGGCGATCTCGGCAACCTTGCTGCGCGCGATCTTGCCCGCGCCGACCTTGCCCGGCTCCTTCGAACCCGACTTCAGACCGGCAGCCTTCTTGAGCAGGAAGCTGGCGGGGGGCGTCTTGGTGACGAAGCTGAAGCTCTTGTCGGCATAGACCGTGATCGTGGTCGGAATGGGTGTGCCCTTTTCCTCTCCACCGGTCTGCGAATTGAACGCCTTGCAGAACTCCATGATGTTGACGCCGCGCTGGCCCAAAGCCGGGCCGATCGGCGGTGCCGGTTTTGCGTCGCCGGCGGGGACGTGCAGGTTGATATACCCGCTGATCTTCTTTGCCATTTTTGGTCACTCTATAGAGGGGCGCAGCGAAAAAATGCGTTGCCCGGTTCAAGTTTAGCGGTCCGAACGACACGCCGAAACGTATCTCCCGCACATTTCCGCCGAAACGGAAGCGCGCCCATAGGCGGGGATGGCGAATAAATAAAGTGCCTATCGACGCCGAAATCGTGTGTCGCGGGTTTGGGTGTCGGTTCGGGTTGTGGAGTGGTGTTGCGTTGTTACTGTCAGGCCTGCCTTTAACGATGTCAGCAAAGCGGCGTGTGGCGTTCGGCGTTTCGGTGGCGGTCCACCTCGTCCTGATCGCGCTGCTGTTCGTCTATAACGCCGACCTGCCCTCGGTGCGCTCCGAGCGGGGCATGAGCATGATCGACACGCTGTCGGACAGCGATACCAAGGCCCAACCCGCGCAGGAGGCCGAGGAGCCGGAGGTCGATGTGACGCCGCAACCGGGCGAGACGCTGTTTCCCGTCGAACTACCGATGCTCGCGCAAGTCGCGGCGTCGAGCGGTCCGGAGGGTGAGGCGTGCGCGATTGCGGCGGCGATTCAGGCCGATCTGCTGGTCGATGAAGCGGCGCGTGCGGAGATAGCGGCGATCCCGTTCGACGCGCGCTCGGTCGCCAATGCGATTGTGTTATGGGCGGGTACGCCCGAGCACGTCCGCCCCGTCCTGCCCGCGACAGACGCGCTGATCCTCAAGCGTCTTCAGTCGGTGCCTGCCGCCTGCATTGACCTCGATCAAGCCGGCCCCGACTTCATCTACGCGATGGTCGATAACCGCACGATTTCGATTGCAGTCGGATCGGGCCAATGGCGCTGGCGAACATATTTCGATTTATTATCGACGCCCATGCATCCGATGCCGCTGGCCGAACGTAGCTCCCCCGCGCCTGAGTATTAATTGCGCGTTCATCAGGGAGTACACCATGAAATCGTTCCGAAGTGCGGCACTGGCCCTTCTTGCCGGGGCAGTGTTGCCGCTGGCTCCGGCCTATGCGTCGAGCCACCGCGAAGCGCCCGGCATCACCGAATTGCGAAAAGTCGATGGCACCGATTTCTACATGTTCCGCAGCTATGAGCCGGGACGTGAAGGCTTTGTAACCTTGATTGCCAACTACCAGCCTGACCAAGGTCCGGGCAACGGACCCAATTATTACACGCTCGATCCCGATGCGATCTACGAAATCCATGTCGATAATGACGGCGATGCGGTCGAGAATGTCACTTTCCAGTTCAAGATCACCAACACGCTGCGCGGCGGCACCGGGATCACGGTGAATGTCGGCGGCAAGACGCTGCCGATTGCGTTGCGCCAGGGTGGCCAGATCACTGCGGGCAACGACGCGGCGCTCGGCGAGACCGAGGCCTACACGCTTCAGATGATTACCGGTCCGCGTCGCGGCGGTGCCCGCGCAGTCGCAACGGCGGCAGGCGGTGGAACGAGCTTCGGCAAGCCGGTCGATTACATCGGCACGAAAACGCTGCCTGCCTATGCGGCCTATGCCAACCAGTTCGTGACGGCCATGAACATTCCCGGCTGTGGTGCCGGGCGCGTATTCGTCGGGCAGCGGGCCGAGGCGTTCGCGGTCAACCTCGGCGGCACGTTCGATCTGGTGAATTATGTACCCGTCGACGGCACGGCATTCCCCGGCGGCATCATGCAGAACCGCGCCAACGACGATCTGGTCGGCAAGAAGAACGTCACATCGTTCGTTCTGGAGGTGCCGATTGCGTGCCTGACCGGCACTGGCAACGGTGTCATCGGTGCGTGGACGACGGCGAGCTTGCCGCAGGCGCAGGCGCGTCGCACCATGCCGACTTATGGCGCGCCTACGCTTCAAGGCGGTTCCTATGTTCAGGTCTCACGACTGGGAATGCCGCTGGTCAACGAACTGGTCATCGGCCTGCCGCAAAAGGACTTGTTCAACGCGGTCAAGCCGACTGCCGATGCTGCTTTGGCCGACTATGTTACCAATCCGACGTTCCCTGCATTGCTCGACACGCTGTTCCGCGCGCCGGTCAACGCGACGCTCGGTACAAACTTTGCGGACATCGCGCCGAACAACTTCCCGCGTAACGATCTCGTCGCCACGTTCCTGACCGGTATCCGGACGCTCAACCAACAGTCGCGGGTAACGGCATCGGAAATGCTGCGCCTGAACACGGCGATCGCGCCGACACCACAGGCGCGGCAGAGCGCATTGGGCGTGGCGGGTGACGATCTGGCTGGTTTCCCCAACGGTCGCCGTCCGGGCGACGATGTCGTCGATATCGTGCTTCGCGTCGCGATGGGTCGCTTGTGCCATCCCGTGCCGATCAACGGGACGCCGACCGATCTGGGGCTGTGCACGCCCGCCAACGCGCCGGTCGGCACTGCGCCGTTCACCGACGGCGCGCCGTTGAGTGCAGCGGATGTCGGCAATGCTTTCCCGTATCTCAACACGCCGATTGCCGGGTCACCCGGGCATGAAGCCCGCAACCCCAATTGAGGAGGACGATCATGGCAAGATTGAACTATAAACTCCTCGCCGGGGTCGCGTTGTCGGGGTTGCTGACCGCGTGTTCCAGCGGCTCGGATATTGCCGCGCCGCCACCGGTAGCGACACCGGCACCGCCGCCGACAGGGTTGCAAAACCAGTTCGGCGCGGCGTTCTCGGCGCTGTTCGGGGCAAGCGTGGACGTCGAGGCAACCGAACCGGCGGCAGGGGCCGTGCCCCAGCAGGATCTCACGACCGAAGCGGTCGCGGGGTAAGCTACGATCCTCCGCTGCAGGTTACTCTGCAGCGGAGGAACCCGCTGTCCAGAAAAGCGCTGCCATTCCCCGCGTGACGTGCAAAATTCGCACCGCTAGGGTGCGGCGCGAACGGGGAGTGGCGCGTGCGTTTAGGCTGGGACGAAATCAAGCGGCGGGCCAAATCGTTCAGCACGGAATGGGCCACCGCGCATTACGAACGCGGCGAAACGCAGAGCTTTTACAACGACTTCTTCGCGATTTTCGGCATCAACCGCCGTCAGGTCGCGAGCTATGAACAGCGCGTCAAGCTGCTCGACAACAAACACGGCTTCATGGACCTGTTCTGGCCCAAAATGCTGCTGGTCGAACAGAAAAGTGCGGGCCTCGACCTTCGCAAGGCCGGGCGGCAGTCGCTCGACTATGTCGATGGGCTGCGCGCCGACGAACAGCCCCGCTATGTCCTGACCTGCGACTTTCAGCGCTGGCGGCTGCTCGATCTCGAAACGCGGGAGGAGTTGTCTTTCGCGCTGCCCGACCTGCACGAACATATCGAAGCGTTCGATTTCATGCTCGGGCGGCGCACGACCTTCACCACCCAAGCCTCGGTCACGATCAAGGCCGCCGAGCTTATGGGCAAGCTCCACGATGCGCTGGAGGAGAGCGGCTATACCGGCCACGATCTCGAAATGCTGCTGGTCCGGCTGCTGTTCTGCCTGTTCGCCGACGATACTGGCATTTTCCAGCCGAAGGATATTTTCCTCCAGCTGATCGATAACGACACCGACTCCGACGGGCGCAATGTTGGGCGGATGCTGGGCGAATTGTTCGACGTGCTCGATACGCCGGAGGACAAAAGGCTGACTGGCCTGTCGGGCGAGCTCAACGCCTTTCCCTATGTCAACGGCGCGCTGTTCACGGGGCATGTCCGGACGCCGGTGTTCGACAAGGATATGCGCGCGCTGTTGCTCGATGCCGCGCGGCATGACTGGTCGGGCGTATCCCCCGCCATCTTCGGGTCGCTGTTCCAGTCGGTGATGGACGCGAAGGAACGCCGGGCGAAGGGCGCGCATTACACGTCGGAAGCCAATATCCTGAAAGTCATCGGCCCGCTGTTCCTCGACGAGTTGCAGGCCGAACTGGCGCGGCTGGTGACGCGCAAGACCGGGCGCAATCCCACGCTGATCGAGTTTCAGCACAAACTCGCGCGGCTGACCTTCTTCGATCCGGCGTGCGGCTGCGGCAATTTTCTGGTCGTCGCCTATCGCGAAATCCGGCGGCTGGAACTGGAATGCCTGAAGGCGCTCTACGGCGACCAGATGACCGATGTGTCGCTGCTCAGCCGCGTTACCGTCGATCAATTCTATGGCATCGAATATGAGGAATTCCCGGCGCGCATTGCCGAGGTCGCGATGTGGATGGCCGACCATCTGGCGAACAACGAACTGAACGAGGCGTTCCGGCTGAACTATGCGCGGATTCCGTTGCGCGATTCGGCGCACATCCGCCACGGCGACGCGCTGGAGGTCGACTGGGGCGATGTGCTGCCACCCGCGAAGTGCAGCTATGTAATGGGCAATCCGCCGTTCGTGGGGGCGAAGTTCCAGAGCGAGTTGCAACGTGCACAGGTGCGGCGGATCGCGGGTCTGGGCGGGAGCGGCGGGACGCTCGATTATGTCGCGGCGTGGTTTCTGAAGGCGGGGGCGTATGTGAATGCGTCAAATCCCCGCCTTGAGGCGGGGGGGACCGCCGACGGCGGTGGGGCGGTGCAGGTAACACCTGCGACAGCAGGTTCGGCGCGAAGCGCCGAGGACGCTACCGCGTCCGATGTTCGCACCCCTCCACCGCGGGGGCGCGGTTCCCCTCCCCCTGTGGGGGAGGATTTAGGGAATAAACGCATCCGCATTGCCTTCGTCTCGACCAATTCGATCACCCAGGGCGAACAGGTGGCGCAGCTGTGGCCGATCCTGTTCGACCGCTACCACCTCGAAATCGCGTTCGCGCACCGCACGTTCAGCTGGGGCAGCGAGGCACGGGGGAAGGCGCATGTCCATGTCGTCATCATCGGCCTGACGCACGCGGACAACGAGCCCGAGGAAAAGCGGCTGTTCAGCTATCCCGATATCAAGGGCGATCCGGTCGAAAGCCGCCACGGCGCGCTGACCGCTTATCTGTTCGATGCGCGCGGGGTGGCGAACCGGCATTTGGTGGTGAAGGAGGAGGGGAGGCCGATCAATGGGGCCAGCAAAGTCGTCATCGGCTCGAAGCCCATCGATGGCGGCCTCTACATTTTTGAGGGATTTGAGCGCGCCGAGTTCATTGAGGCCGAGCCTCGCGCTGCTAGATTCATGCATCCCTACGTCGGCGCATATGAATTTATCAACGGAGGTGATCGCTCAATCCTGCATCTTGCAGACGCGGCACCCGATGAGTTGCGGGCTATGTTCAAGGTGCGGCAGCGAGTGGCTGCGGTTCGCGAGATGCGATTACAAAGCAGCAGTGCAGGGACGAGGGCGTTGGCAAACACGCCTACCAAGTTTCATGTAACCGTCGTTCCGGACAAGCCATACCTTGTAATCCCGAAAGTCAGTTCCGAACGCAGAGAATATGTCCCGATGGGATGGCTTTCGCCACCAACCATCGCAAGCGATCTCCTTTTCGTTCAGCCGGACGCGACACTCTACGACTTCGCGATCCTCACCAGTCGCGCACACATGGCGTGGCTCGGTCATATGGGCGGGCGTTTGAAGTCCGATTTCCGCTACTCGATCGGCCTCGTCTACAACACCTTCCCCTGGCCCGACGCCATCCCCGCCCAGCGCAGCAAGATCGAAACCCTCGCCCAAGCCGTGCTCGATGCCCGCGCCGCGCATCCGACGGCGTCGCTTGCCGATCTGTACGACCCCGACACCATGCCCGCCGACCTGCGCCGCGCCCATGCCGCGCTCGATAGCGCGGTCGACAAGCTCTACCGACCCGCCCCCTTCGCCAGCGACCGCGACCGGGTGGAGCATCTGTTCGGTCGCTATGAGGCGCTGGTGAATCCGCTGGAGCGTGTCGGGATTGCGAAGAATCGGCGGGTCGCGAAGGCGAAAGAAAAAGAAGCGTCAGCGGCGTAAATCCGCTGACTCGTCGGTCGGGTCGCTGCGCGCCCGCCGTCCGGTCTTCGCCGTGTCAGGATTAGCTGCCGCTAGAGTGGGATGAAGTCAGATTGATTCACGTTTCCTCCCCCCTTGTGGGGGAGGTCAGGTGGGGGGCGAGCCGCGTCTGCGGCTCAAAAGAATCCGTAGCGCATGGCTTGAGATCGCCGTTTTTTTCAGCGGCAGACACCGCTGGCCCCCACCTCAATTCTCCCCACAAGGGGGAGGAGGAAGATTGGGATCAACCTAACGTCATCACGCTCTAATTACTTCGATCGCTCGACTTGCTCGAACTCCAGCTCGACCGGCGTCGCGCGCCCGAAGATCGACACGCTGACCTTCACCCGGCTGCGGTCGAAGTCGAGTTCCTCGACGATGCCGTTGAAGCTCGCGAACGGACCCTCGAGAACCTTGACCGAGTCGCCGATCTCGTAATCGACCTTGATCTTCTGCTTCGGCGCAGCGGCGGCTTCTTCCTTGGTGTTCAGGATGCGCGCGGCTTCGGCTTCGCTGATCGCCTGCGGTTTGCCGCTGCTGCCCAGGAATCCGGTGACCTTCGGCTGGTTCTTGATGAGGTGATAGACGTCGTCGCTCATGCTGAGCTTGGCCAGCACATAGCCGGGGAAGAACTTGCGTTCGGACTGCACTTTCTTGCCGCGGCGGACCTCGGTGATCGTCTCGGTCGGGACTTCGACGGACTCGACAAACGGTTCGAGGCCCAGGCGCGTCGCATCGGCCAATATGGCGTCGCGGACTTTGTTCTCGAAACCCGAATAGGCGTGAATGATGTACCAGCGCGACATGAAAAGTCCTGTGTTATCGATCGGTTATTTGGCCCACTAGGCCTTCGAAACGAAGCCGAGCAGGAACTGGACGATCCCGCTGAACGCGCTGTCGAGCGCGAAGAAGAACAGCGCGAGCAGGACACACATGATGACGACCATCATCGTCGTCATCATCGTCTCGCGCCCGGTCGGCCACACGACCTTGCGGGTCTCTGCCTGTACCTGGCGGACGAATTCACCGGGGGATGTGCGTGCCACTGCTTCAGTCCTTTTCATGCGCCTTCGGACAGCCGCCCGGCCCCGCTGGGTTGCGGAAAGGGTAGGCTCGCCGATGTCGCGAAGTCATTCGCATAGCGAGGGGGGGAGGGGATAGCAAGACGGGGGTGGTGAAGCTCCTCCCCCCTTGTGGGGGAGGTTAAGTGGGGGGCGGGCCGCGTCTGCGGCTCAAAAGAATCTGCCTTACTTGCACGAAGATCGCCGTTTTTTTCAGCGGCAGACGCCGCTGGCCCCCACCTTAATCCTCCCCACAAGGGGGAGGAGGGAGAATTAGCCTCCCACCCCGTATTTCGCATAGGGTTCCGCGACACGCGGCCAGATTATCTTTGCGCCCTTCATGTCCAATGCTGCGCCCGCTGCGTTGCCGGTGCGCTGGCGGATGAGCGCGCGCAGGTAAAGGCTCTCTGCTTTGTCGGGCGATTGCTTCAATACCGCTTCAAGATCGGTCAGCGCCTCTTCCGTGCGGCCCATGCGGAAATAAGCGAGCGCGCGGCTGTCGAGGGCGGCTGTGGGCGTTGAACTGAGCTCGATTGCTTTGGTGCAATCCTTCAGCGCGCCGTCGAGTGCGGTGTTGGTCAGGCCGCGTATCCAGCAGCGTGCGTTGAGCAGTGACGGATTTCCGGGATATTCTACGATTCCCGCATCGAGCGTCGAAAAGGCGCCGTCGCGGTCGCCGCCGTCGGCTTGAACCTGCGCCTTCGCCCCGATCAGCTCGGGCTTGTTGTCGCCGCCGACATCGATGCGATCCTGCAACAGGGCGAGTGCCCCGTCGCGGTCACCGCCTTCAGCCTGGGTTTCGGCCAGCCGCGTGATCGCCTCGACCGATTCGGGGTCGAGATCGCGCGCGGCGGCGGCATCGGCTTGTGCTTTCTTCGTGTCCGACAGTGCGTAATACAGCGATGAACGGCGCAAATGCAGATTCGCGGTCGGTTCGATTTCGATGGCCTTAGTCAGGTCGGCAATCGCGGCAGTGCGGTCGTAGATGCTGGCGTGGAACCAGGCGCGGGCGGCGTAGCGTTCGGCTTTGTCAGGTTTGTCGGCGATGCGTTTGGTCAGGACGGCGAGCATCGGCGCGGTCAGTTTGCGGCGCTTCGCATCCTCGGCCTGTTGCCAATAGGCAGGCGCGGGATCGGGCGCGACGACGCGCAACGGTTGCGCCTTCAAATCGGCGAGACGGCGGCGTTCGGCGGGAATGGCGCTCGCCGGAATTTCGGCACCCGATCCGGCGACATGGGTGACGACTGTCCATACCCCGCCCGTCAGTGCCGATGTCCGTACGATCCGGCCACCGGCAACGGTTTCGTCCAGCGCGCCCTTGCCCTCGACGGTATAGCCGCTGGCACCATCGGGCAGGGTCAGGCGCGTCGTAACCGATGTGCTGCCCGGACGCCCGGTCGAGACCGGAATCTCGCGCCACGCCGGACGGGTCCGGTCAGGCGAGAAATTATTGCCCGACAGGACTTTGTCGAGCGACAGTTTCCACCGCTCGTTGTCGCGTTCCCAACTCGTGTAGCTGAGACCAGTCGCTTCGATCAGCGCGGTTCCGGCGGCCTCGTCGAACTTGAAAGTGTAATTGGCAATCGCCGGACTGGCGACAAACGGGCCGATCGTGCGCGCGACGAGCGTCTCAAGCTGGTCTTTGTCAGCCTGTTCGGACATCGACCGGATCGCTTCGCCGAAGCCGCCGCGCACGGTGACGACGACGCTAAACGGCGCCGGCAGACGAAACCCAGCACGCTGGTCGAGGTCGAGCGCGACTTCGAAAGCGGAGCGCGCGGGTGCGCGGGTTTCGACCTTCAGCAGTTCGGCACCGGTCGCACGGACGGGCAATACCCAGCCGAGCGGCGGCGTATCGCGGATATCCTCGTAGCGTGCGCCCGCGCCGGTGCCGTCGAGCCACAATGTTTCGCCGCCCACCGTCGCCTTCACAAGGACATGGTCGAACGCGGCGGCGGCGGGCAGGCGCTTGATGACAACATCGCCTGCCGACAGGCTTGCCATCACCGCCTCGGCCTCGATGCCGAGCTTGCGGAGTATGGCGAGCAGCATCAGCGTCTTCGCCTTGCAATCGCCATAGCGCAGCGACCAGCTTTCCGCCGGAGTCTGCGGGACGTAATTGCCCGCGCCGAGCGCCACGAGCTGATAGCGCAACTTGTCCTGCACGAGCCGGAGCGCGGCAGCGGTGCGGCGCAGCGGGTCGGTGTCGCCAGCAGCGATCTTGGCGACTTCAACGTCGAGTGCGCTGCCCGGCGCGATCAGGCCGTCGGTGACGTAGAGCGGGGCCATGACAGTGGCGACATCGGCCCAGCCGGTGAAGCTCGAGGTTTCGACAATCGGGATCGGGCGGAAGCGTTGCGGCGCGTCGTTCGGAATTTCGGGAAGTTTGGGCAGCGGTCCGACGATGCTGAGTTCCTTATACCCGCCCGCTTCGACCGGGGTGCGCGCCGCGCCGTCGCCCGCCTGCCAGCGGATATCGCTGCCCTTTGGCCACATTACGCGGGCACGGGCATAGCCGGTGCGGGCCGGGAGGAAGATGAGCGGTGCCGCACTCTGGATGCGGCCTTTCAGCGTCGCGTCCTTGAGCGTGGTCGACACAACAACGCGCAGCAAATCGCCGACCCGCAGCCCTTCGACGGGCATCGTTGCGGTCAGCACACCGTCGAGGATGCGCTGGTTCAGCTGCTGTTCGCGGCGCAGCACAGTGAACGGCGTGCCGCCCTTGACCAGATCGATGCGTTCCGCGCCGCGCACGATCTCGACTTTGTGGACGATAAGGTCACCGTGCTGCGGTTGCCACGGGATCGAGATGGTGCCGATGCGACCGAGCACCTGTGTCGAGGCGGCGCGCTCGACCGTTTCGCGGTAGCTCCAGACTTGTCCGCCCTCGAGGCGCTGCTGGACGTCGAGCACAAGGCCGACGGGGGCGTCATTGCCCAGTTTCGCAGGGTCGAGCGGCGGAGCCGGGGTGACCCAGCCGGGGGCGGGCGCATAGAGCGGTTTTTCGCCCGCGATGGCGGGGATGGAGAGAGCGATGAAGGGAAGGGTAAACGCGGCGGCGCGAATCATGTGGTTGGGTGCTCCGGAATTTGCACCACGCTAGCGGTGGTTAGGGCACGGGCAAAGCCCGTGTCGTCGTCGGTCGCTGCGCGCCATCCGGCCGTTCGGCGAGTCAGAAAATAGCTTCGCTATTTTCTGCCGCCTCCGGCTTGGCAGGGGAGCTCGGACTCGAACCGAGGGCCTTCGGTTTTGGAGACCGACGCTCTAACCAGCTGAGCTACACCCCTGCAACCGGAAGCCGCGCAATACGCGCGCGGATGAAAACGTGCAATCCCGGGCTTCGCGCTTCAGGCGACCTGGCGCTTAGCGGTTTCGAACAGGTCGCGGGCATCGGTTGCCGACATCGGACGTCCGAACAGATACCCCTGCACCTTGCGGCAGCCCAGCCGCCGGACGAGCTGGTACTCGCTGTCGGTCTCGACTCCCTCTGCTGTCGTCGACATGCCCAGGCTGTCAGCCATCGCGACAACAGCGCGGATGATCGCCAACGCTTCGGGGACGTTCTTGGCCGCGCCCTGAACAAAGCTGCGATCGATTTTGATCGTCGAAAATTTGGTTTTCGACAGATAGCCAAGCGACGAATAGCCGGTGCCGAAATCGTCGAGCGCGAGGCGGATACCGAGCTTTAGCAACTGTTCGAGCACCGCAACCGCGCCGGTCCCTTCGCGCATGAACACACTTTCGGTGACTTCGAGCTCAAGCCGCTGCGCCGGCAGGCGGCTGTGCGCCAACGACGAGACGACGGCGGTAACAAAGTTCGGATCGGTGAGCTGTTCGGCGGACACATTGACGGCGATACGAACGGTGTCGGGCCAGCGCATCGCCTCTTCGCAGGCCGAACGCAGCACCCATTCGCCGATGGGGGCGATCAGGCGTGCTTCCTCGGCGACGGGAACAAAGCGCGCGGGGCTGATATTGCCGAGCTCGGGATGCTGCCAGCGCAACAGTGCCTCGAACCCTTCGATCACGCCGCCGTCCGCACTGACGACGGGCTGATAGTGGATATGGAACTGGTTCTTTTCGAGCGCCTGACGCAGCGCGATTTCGAGGACACGGCGTTCCTCGGCATGGGCATGGAGTTGCGGCTCATACGCATTGTGCGCGCCGCCACCCTCGTCCTTCGACCGGTAAAGCGCGAGGTCGGCGGACCGGATCAGCATTTCGACCGAACGCCCGTCGCGGGGGCCGATCGCGGTGCCGACCGACGCACCGATGTAAAGCGTGTGCTGGTCGACCTCATAGGGTTTCGACAATGTTTCGATGATGTTGCGCGCCAGCCGCGTCATCTTGGCACTATCGCTGGCGTCGCGGACGACGACACCGAATTCGTCGCCGCCCAGACGTCCGCACATGTTTTTATCGGTCATCAGACTTTGGAGCCGTTCGGCGACGCGCGTCAGCAAACGGTCGCCGATCGGGTGACCCAATGTATCGTTGACCTGTTTGAAGCGGTCGAGATCGATCATCATAAATGCACAACGCCCGCGCCAGCGTTCCGATTCCGCCATCGCCTCGCCCAGTGCCTCGGTCACTTGCAGGCGGTTGGGCAGCCCGGTCAGCGTGTCGAACCGGGCCATATGGTTGATCTTGTCAGCAGAGCGGCGCTGTGCCGTCACGTCCGATCCGACACCGCGAAACCCGAGAAACGATCCGCGTTCGTCGTAGCGCGGCGAGGCCGACATCTCCCAGAAATGCGATTCGCCGCCGATGGTGACGGGCATGATCAAATCGGAAAAGCTCTCGCGCCGCTTAAGTTTTTCGGCGAGTTCGCGCAGACCGGCCGAGAAATTACCGGCCTCCCAAGTCTCGCCGGCAAGGATCTGGAGCAGCGGCTTCGCCTCCAGCGCCTCGCTCTCGACACCGATTGCATAAGCAAAGCGCGGCGAGACGTGGGTCAGGCATTTTCCAGCATCGGTCTGCCACATCCAGTCGCCGCCCGAATCGTCGAATTCGCGGAGCAGCAAGCTAACGACCTCGTCCTTTTCGGCGAGCGCCAGTTCGGCGGATTCGTGAACGACGAAGGTCCGGCCGGCCTGGAGGCACGCACCGACAAAGCCGCCTGCAAATATGGCTGCGATGCCGCTGACGATCTTCAGATCGAGTTGCCACATCGCATAGGCGACCGCGCTGCCGACAATCAGCAGGAAAGCCGATGTCGCCAGCGGAATTGCCGACAGGGCGAAGGCGCATCCCGCCATCAGGGCGGTCATTACAGCCCATAAAATGAGCAATTGCGGCGGCGTGGCATAGGGCGCGAACAGGATGAAGCCGGCACCCCAGCACAGGCCCATCAGCGTCGACCATATCGTCTCGTACTGGAGCTCGGCGCGCGTTGCGGTTTGCACGCTAATGCCGCGCTGGCGCAGTTTGGGATAACCGGACATGGCGACGATCGTGCCGCTGACCAGCGACCAGACGTAGACATAAAGCATCGGCGCGTGGCCCATGATCGCAAACACGACGGTCGCGATGGCCGCCAGCGAGACTACCAGACGCGCCGCCGCCAGCGTATGGATCACATTGAGCTGGGATCCGCGCACGCGACCCCAGTCACCGATCGATGGTTCGGCAAGGCCGAGCACGGTCATCCAGGCAACCGGCTGCGGTGCCGATTCGGGGAGTGGAGGTGTTTTTTTGGTCACGCAGCAACGTGTAGTTGCCAACTCTTAGCTTTCGGTAACTGCGGCGCTGCGCTTTTTATCCAACGCTCGGTATCCGGTGCTAGGCCGCAAGGGCGTAGGGCTGTATCTCGCCCGACAGATACAGGTTGCGTGCCTTGGCGCGGCTGAGCTTGCCCGAACTGGTGCGCGGCAGTGTGCGCGGCGGCACCAGCTCGACCACGCAATTCATACCGGTGATCCCGCGCACCTTCTCGCGGATGGCGTCGCGCAACCGCGTGCGTTCCGCGTCGTCGGTGGTCCGGCACTGGACCAGCACGGCGGGTGTCTCTTCGCCGCCGGGAGTCGTAATGGCGAAAGCGGCGATGTCACCGGGCTTGAAGCCGGGCAATTGTTCGACCGCCCATTCGATATCCTGCGGCCAATGGTTTTTGCCATTGACGATGATCATGTCCTTGGCGCGACCGACGATGTAGATATAGCCGTCGGACATATAGCCCATGTCGCCGGTATCGAGCCAACCATCCTTCATGCAGGCAATTGTCGAAACATCGTCACGGAAATAGCCCTGCATGATCGACGGACCCGCGCACCACACTTTGCCGACGGCGCGTTCGGGGAGTGGCGATCCGTCCTCCTCGCGGATTTCGATCGCCATGTCGCGCGCCGGCTTGCCGCAATTGACGATGGCACGGTAGCGCTTGGGTCGCTTGCCGTCCTCGGGGACGCCCGACAGGTCGGTTTCTTCGACCAGTTCGACGACGATACCCTCTCCCGGTGGCATGATCGATACGGCAAGCGTCGCTTCGGCGAGCCCATAGCTCGGCAGAAAGGCTGAAGCCTTGAACCCGGCGGGTGCAAACGCATCGACGAATGCCTGCATGACGTCAGGCCGGATCATGTCGGCACCATTGCCCGCGACCCGCCAGCGCGACAGGTCGAGACGATCGGCGATGTGCGACTGCGACGAAATGCGCCGCGCGCAGATATCATAGCCAAACGTCGGCGAGTAGCTGAGCGTGGTGCCGGGATTGCGGCTGATGAGGTCGAGCCACGCCAGCGGACGCCGTGCAAAATCCTCGGTCTTGAGGTAATCCGCCGAAACCTGGTTGGCGACCGGCGACAACAGGCACCCGACAAGCCCCATGTCGTGATACCATGGCAGCCACGAGACGCAGCGGTCGCCGGGAATGACCTCCATGCCGTGCGAATGCGCCGCCAGATTATTGAGCAATGCGCGGTGGGTGATGACCACGCCGTGCGGGAAGCGGGTCGAGCCGGAAGAGTATTGAAGATACGCAATGTCGTCGGGTGTTGCGACATGCGCGACGAACGAAGGGGCAGACAGTGCTGCAAACCCGGCCCAGTCGATGGCCGATGTACCTGCTGCGCGCGCCGCATCGCTCGCCATCGCGTCGAGCTCGGGCGGGTAAAACAGCGCAACCGGATCGGCGCTTTTCATCTGGACCGCGAGCTGGTCGACAAAAGCATCGCGTCCGCCGAACGAGGTCGGCAGCGGCAAGGGCACCGGCCATGCGCCCATATAGATGCAGCCGAAGAACAATGCGGCAAATTCAGGACCGGTCTCGGCAATCAGCGCAACCCGGTCGCGGGGTTTGAAACCCTGTGCAACCAGAAGCGCTGCCATTGCCCGCGCGTCGTCGCGCAGCTCTCGATAAGGATAGGCCCGCGACAGATTGCCGCGCGGATCGTGAAAATTCAGGCCGCATACACCTGTGGCGGCGAAATCGAGCGCATCGCCCAATGTGGCGAAATCAGCGAACCGCCGCAGACGACCGTCGTCACTTGGCGTCGGCGCGCGCGTTATCGATGTCGGCGCTTCGGCGGTGTCGGGCAAATTTTCGCTCCGGTTGCGACTGTCACAGAACTGCTAAACGAACCATTCTCATTCCGGTTCGACTGTGGCACAAAAACGGCGCAGTGTCGCAGACCCGATCCGCCTCTCGATCCACCCGGCGTCCGCGCCTGCTCGATCCGTCGCAACTAAGGGCACTCGCGATCCGTTATGTCGGGCGCTACGCCACGACGCAGGCTAAGTTGACCGATTATCTGGCGCGCAAAATCAAAGAGCGTGGCTGGACCGATGACAGCCGACCGCCGGTAACCGCCATTGTCGATCACTGCGTTGCGGCAGGCTATGTCGACGACCGGACCTATGCCGAAACCAAGTCCCGCTCGCTGGCGCGGCGAGGCTATGGACACCGCCGCGTAGCATCGGCGTTGCACCAGTCGGGAATCGCGCGCGACATGACCGAAGAACTGCGGCCCGATGCCGACTCGGCATTTGAAAGCGCCGAAATCTTTGCGCGCAAGCGGCGGATCGGAAAATTCGGCGCAGCACCGCCCGATGCGATGGTGGCCCGCCGCCAGTTTGCAGCGATGATCCGCGCCGGTCATAGCGTTGACCTTGCCGGATATTTCGTCCGGACTGTCCCCGCTACGGACGTCGACGACGAATTTTAGCAATTGCAGTATATTGTTACACGGAGCGAGCGTCCGTATACCGGCGCGGGGGTTGAAGCGTGATGGAGACAGGCCCAGCGGGTCCAGACGAGCAGGGGGTGCCGGACGAGTCCGACGCCAGTGCTGAACGCTGTTCCGGTCCCGTCAAATGGTTCGACTCGACGCGTGGTTTCGGTTTCGCCGTCACTGACATCGGCGATGTTCTGATCCATTTCTCGCTGTTGCGCGATCATGACCGGCGGACATTGCCCGATGGCGCGGGGGTGGTGCTCGACGCCGTCCAGACAGGGCGCGGGTGGCAGGCATCGAAGGTCGTTTCCATCGATCTGTCGACAGCGACCGGTCCTGACGCCGATGCACGCGCGGCAGAACGCCGGGTGCGCGGCGATCCGCAGGCGCTGATCGAGTCGGCGGGACCGCTCGAAGACGTTACCGTCAAGTGGTTCAACAGGCTCAAGGGCTATGGGTTTGTTGTCCGGCCGGGTTCCGATGAGGATATCTTCCTCCACATGGAAACCTTGCGCCGCGCGGGTTTTGGCGACGTACTGCCCGAACAGCCCTTGCGCGCGCGCATCGCCGCAGGGCAAAAGGGGCCATTGGTCGTCGAGGTGGAGCCCGGATAATGCGTATCGTACTGGCAACCGTGCTGGCATTTACGGCTGTTGCCGGGTGTAGCCAGACGGGAGGCGAGGCGACGGCACGGGTTGCGTCGGCATCGACAGTGGCGTTGACGATCACCTCTGCTGGCACCGCTGCCAGCAAACCCCACCGGTTCCGCGTCGAGGTTGCGCGGACCGAAGCCGAGCAGGCACGCGGCATGATGTTCCGTGCCAAACTCGCGCCCGATGCGGGGATGGTGTTTCCGTTCGACACGCCGCGCGTGGCCAGCTTCTGGATGAAGGATTGTCCGCATCCGCTCGACATGATCTTCATCCGCGCCGACGGCAGTATCGCGCGGATCGTAACGGCTGTTCCTTATTCGTTGAAGGCCGAAACTTCCGGGGAGCCTGTTGCCGCTGTGCTCGAAATCGCCGGCGGTCGCGCGGCGGAGCTTGGGATCAACGAAGACGACACGGTGGTGTGGACGGACAAGCGCTAGGCGTCTAAGCGCGGCGCATGGGAATCCTCGGCAAGATATTCACCTGGTGGGACGGTGCCACGATCGGCACGTCGCTCGGCCTGATGCGGGCGAAGCGGGTCGGTGAGGACGCGCTGGGCGGGGTGTATTTCGAGGGGAAGGCGCTGCCCGACGGACGTCGCCGCCGCTTTGTCCGTTATGAAGGGGCCAATGATGCCAGCCGGGTACCGCCCGAATGGCATGGCTGGCTGCACCACCAGATCGACGAACTGCCCGATGCCAGCCTGCCGCCGCCGCGCCGCTGGGAAAAGGAACCCAAGCCCAATCTGACGGGAACTGCTGCGGCTTATCGTCCTGCCGGGGCGATCGAGTCGGGTGGCAAACGCGCGCCTGCGACCGGCGACTATGAAGCCTGGACCCCGGACGCCGCATGAAGCGCGCGGCAGTCATCGGCGTCGTGCTCGCCGCCGTCGGTGTGGCGGTCGCCGCCCCGATGGTCGGCAATCTTGCCGGACCTGCCGACCCTGCGCCGAAAGCGGACGCGCTGGTTGAAACCTTGGTGCAGCCGCAAAAGGGCGACACCCCGATGGCCCAGCGGGTGGCGACGCTCGGTATCCTCAACAAGCGCAACGGCCTGTCGCGCGACTTGCAGCTCAAGCCCGGGCAGGGCGTCCGCATCGGCGACCTCGTCGTCAAGCTCAAGGCGTGTGAGTCGACCGCCGACTGGGAAGCCGACCATTTAACTGGATCGTTCGTGCAGGTGTTCGTCAAAAATACCAGCGGCGAGAACTGGCGCAAGGTGTTTTCGGGCTGGCTGTTCAAGGAATCGCCGTCGCTCAACGTCGTCGAGCATCCGGTCTACGATGTCTGGACCAAGGCCTGCACGATGCGCCATGCCGAAACCGGGCCGGATACGGTGACACTGTCGGGCGAAGCAGGCGGCGAGAGTCCGTCCGCGTCGGGCAAGCGGTCGAGTGCGCCGAGATCGCCCGATGCGGCAGAATCTCCAGCGACGCCTGCTGCCGATACGGCGGTGTCGAGCAACGCCATATAGGCAGCGCGGCTGACTACCACAGCGCCGAGCGAAGCGAGGTGGTCGGTCATGAACTGGCAGTCGAGCAAGCTGAAGTCTCCGGCCCGCAAGCGCGCTACGAGATGGGCAAGCGCCACTTTCGACGCGTCGGTCGCGCGGCTCACCATCGACTCACCGAAAAACGCCCGGCCCAGCGAGATGCCGTAAAGGCCGCCGACCAGCTGCCCGTCTTCCCAAGTTTCGATCGAATGGGCATGGCCCTGTGCGTGGAGCACCTGCACGGCGGCTTCGATCTGGGCATTGATCCAGGTGTCGGGCCGGTTGGCGGCGTGTTCGGCGCAGAGCTTTACGATACCGGCAAAGTCGCGGTTTGCTGTCGTCTCATAGCGACCCGACAATAAAGTCTTCTTGAGCGATTTCGACAGATGGAACCCGTCGAGCGGCAGGATTGCCCGGGTCTTGGGCTCGACCCAATAGACCGATGGCGCATCGCGGCTGTCCGCCATCGGGAAGACGCCGACGGTATAGGCGCGGAGCAGGAGTTCAGGATCGAGCGGCGGAATGCGCCCGCTCATTTTGCGCGCACCCGTGACAGTTTGCGTTCCACCCCGGTCCAGAGCTGCGAGAACGCAAGGCCTGCCGGAGAACCCGCCGCGAATTCACCCACCGGTGCGCGTTTTACCGTCATCTGTTCGACCGCGCTCGCCATCGGGATGACCGGCCATGCGGCGTCGCGCTCCACGGCTTCGCGGTGGAGCAGGCGGCGGCGGTCGACCATCGAATAGACCGGCAGGATCGGCGCGTGCTTGCCATGTTCACGGGCGAGATAGGCAATGACTTCGTCGAGTGCACGGCGCGACAGGGGGGAGGGGATGACGGGGACGAGGATCAGGTCGGCGGCGCGCATCACCTGTTCGCTGGTTTCGGTCAGCCCTGGCGGGCAGTCGAGGATAATGCGGTCATAGGTTTTGTCGAGATCGCCGAGCAGTTTGGCGAGCCGCTTGCGCTTGCCCAGTTCGAAAAAGAACTGGTCGAGCCCGCGCAAGCTGGTGTCGGCGCGGAGCAGGTCGAGGCCGGGGATCGCGGTCGGGGTAATCAGCTTTTCGGGCGAGACGTCGCGCGCGAACACCGCCTGTGCTGCGTCCTTGGCCTTCGCCCCGGTGTCGAGCAGCCAACTCGAGGCGGCCTGTGGATCCAAGTCCCACAACAGGGTGCGCCGCGACGATTGCGTGGCGGCACTCCACGCCAGATTGACTGCCAGCGTCGTTTTCCCGACGCCCCCCTTCAGCGAATAGACTGCGATGGTTGCCATGCCCGCAAGCTAGCGTGCGACCGGAAGCTTTGCGAGCCAGAGTTTGAGATCGGCGGCGCTCCGTTCCGGGATTTCCTCCATCGGGATATGGCCGACGCCGGGGTAGATTGTGACCTGCGCGTCGGGAACCTGCGCCTTGAACCACGCGGCTGACGACACCGGAATGAGCTTGTCCTCCGCGCCCCACATGACCAGCGTCGGGATGGGCTGTGGCAGCGGGCCGGGCAGCGACGGCTCGCGGCCATAGCCAAAGCGGTGGACGGTCGCGGTGCGGTTACCGGGGTAGCGCAGCAGTTCCCAATAGCGGTCGATATCGGCGTCGGTGACTTTCGACGGATCGGCGACCGACGACCGCAGCCCGTCGGCGACCAGCGCGCGCGGCGTGATCGACGCCATCAAACCGCTGAGCACCGGGATGCGTGCCAAGCGGAAACCGAGCGGGGGTTTGGCGTCGGCGGGTTGCGGCGCGCCGCTGGCATCGACGAGCAGTAGGCCAGTCAGCTTATACGGATATTTGTGCGCGTAAGCCCATGCCACGCCGCCGCCCATCGAGTTGCCGCCGAGGACAAAGCGGCTGACCCGGAGTTTCTTGGTCACGGCATCGACGACATCGACATAGTCGCTGCGGGTATAGCTGCGGTCGCGCACCTCGCCGGTCATGCCGTGGCCGGGCAGGTCGAGCCGGATAACGCGGTGGGTCGCGGTCAGCGCCGCGGTCCATTTGTCCCATGTCTGGAGGAAGCTGTTCGAGCCATGCACGAGCACGATCACCGGCGCATCGCGCGGCCCCTCATCGCGCAAGTGCACGATAAAGGCATCGCCCATGTTGATATATTGCGAGGCGGGCGATCCGTATTTGGCACGCATCGCCGCCTTGTCGGTATCGGAGGTCCAATAGGCAAAGCCGAGGCCGATCACCGCAACGAGCAGCAGGCCGAATGCCCATTTCAGAAAGCGGATCATTGTTTTGCGTCTCTCGTTTTCGCCAGCCAGTCGGCCATATCGTCGGCGCTTTTCTGCGGTACTTCCTCGTTCGGCAAATGGCCGACGCCGGGATAGACGATCAACTCACTGCCGCGAATGTTTTGCGCGAACCAGCGCGCCCCCCATACCGGTAACTGAGGGTCGCGCTCGCCCCACAGGATCAGCGTCGGCACCGCAATCGCCGCCATCTGCGCGGGCGTGGCGGCAACACGCGCGACCTTTTGCCGGTCGACGGTCGCCGCGCGATTGCCGGGATAGCGCAGCAATTCCCATGTCCGGTCGATCGACGCCTCGCTATATGTGGCCGGATCGGCGACTGCACTTCGCGCAGCGGCAGCAACAATGGCGCGCGGCGTGATGCGGAGCAGCACCGGGGTGAAGGCGGGGGTCTGGACGATGCGGAACACCAAGGGCGGCGGCGGCTCGCTCGGGTAGGGCGCGCCCGATGCATCGACGAGAATGAGCGCGCTCAGCCGTTCGGGATGAGCCAGCGCATAATTCCACGCGACGCCCCCGCCCATCGATCCGCCAGCGAGCGCAAACTTCGCAATGCCGAGCTTCGTCGTGACGCGCTCGACGGTGTCGACGAACGCCGCCATCGCATAGTTGCGGTCGGGCGCGGGGCCGGTGAGGCCGTGGCCGATCTGGTCGAACCGGACTATGCGACGCGTCTTGCCGAGCCGCGCGGCCCACGCATTCCAAGTGTGCAGCGAGGCGTTGGCACCGTGGAGCAGGACGATAACCGGGGCACCACGCGGCCCCTCGTCGCGCACATGCACCGTCAGCCCGCCACCGAGATCGACATATTGCGACGTAGGTCCGCCGTATTTGGCGCGCATCGCGGCGGGATCGGTGTCGGGCGTCCAATAAGCGATGCCGAGGCCGATGATGGCGACGAGCAGCAGGCCGAGCGTCCATTTCAGAAACCGCATGACCCTGTTATTCCTCCCCTACCATCGACGGACATTTCATCACGCCGGTCAGTCTTGCAGGAAATTGAGTCGCGGGACAGTCCCTCGGTCATCACGATGCCGCCCGATCAAGCGAGCTCGGGTGGGTACGGCATCAGCGAAAATGGCGAAAATCAGCCAAAGGTCACAAAGGTCACACCTGAAATATGTCGCCGGGAGTGGGCATTTGACGGCACGCAGGGCGCTGTGCCTCGGGAAGGCATTTGTGTAGGGCTTAAACGATCTCAAAGAGCAGGTAAACGAATCACGATTGGAACATATAAAAAACAAAAAATGTAGGAAAGCAGTTTTTTAACGCGACCCATTGGCCGGTTCCGACGACTTTTCGGACATTCCTCGGCAAACATCGGCGTCTTAAAGGCAGACATTGTCCGGAATTCGCGACATTGGTATCAAGAGGGTGTGATTGTCACCCTCCGCAGCTGTCGTCGATCGCTGCTGTTCGATCCATTCAATCTGGATCACAGGATACGAGGAAGTTACCGATGCGATTTACGACATTGTCGCTGGCTTTGGGCTTTGCGTCACTTTGCCTCATCGGAAATACAAATCCAAGGTCAGCGCCTTCGGTAACAGATTCAGCAATTGCCAGCCAAGTCAAAGCAACCATTGAAACAGCCACGACCAAATCGGGTCCAGGTGTTGCGGTATTGATCACGCAAGGCGATAAGTTGATTTATCGCGATGCCCGAGGCGCTGCCGATATGCAGCTGGCCGTTCCCCTGACGGACCAGAACGTTTTTCATATCGCTTCGGTAACAAAGATGTTCACATCAGCGATGGTCCTGAAACTGGCTCAGGAAAGAAAATTGTCCTTGGATGATCCGCTGGCGCGCTACGTCCCCGATTTTCCGAATGCCGCTGGGATCAGTATCCGCCAATTGCTCGGTCATACTGCCGGTATTTCCGACAAGACCTTACCAGCGGACATCCAACCCGGATTTTCAAGACGGGACGTGGGCATGGCAACATTGATCGCGGAGATTGCGAAACGCCCGCCTTCCTTCGCACCGGACACGGACCAGGCCTATTCCAATTCGGGATATATTCTTCTGGGCGCAGTGATTGAGAAGGTTACTGGCAAGCTTTGGCATGTGGCAATGCAAGAGCAGCTCCTCGCTCCGTTGGGATTGAAAAACACCGCCTATGGCATTGCCTCGTCCGTCATTCCCGAACGTGTCGCGGGCTATACGCGCGATGGCCCAAACAGCGCCTTCAGCAACGCTCCATTCATCAGCATGACGATTCCGTCCTCCGCTGGGGCACTCGTGTCGACGGTGCACGACTTGCGCGTCTGGATGCGCGCGCTCTCCACTGGGAAAGTTATCGACAGCGCAAGTTACCAACAAATGATCACACCCGCGGCACCCGCAGGCCTCGCTACCTCCAACCCATATGGTTTCGGCATGAATATTTGGAGAGTGCGGGGTGAGCAAATGATTGGGCATACCGGCCAGATCAATGGTTTCGCATCAGTATTGGCGTATCTGCCCGCACAGGACATCACTATCGTTGCGCTTAGCAATGACGATAATTTTGACGCACATACCTTCGGCCGCCGGTTGGCTGGAATCGCCCTTGGCAAACCCTATCCTGCCGTCGCGAGCATTCCTATTCCTCCAGCCGATTTGCAGGCGCTGACTGGCTCATATCAGCTAGGGCACGTTGTGCAGCAGCTATCCGTAAAAGACGGCAAAGTCTTTTTTAGGCGCGGCAATAGCAATGAAATCCCATTACAGATGACAACCAACGGGCAGATGCACTTCCTTCCTGACGAACTCAGCTATTTTGTACCCATTCGAAACGCCGCAGGTAACATCATCCGGCTCGATTATTTTGCTCGCGGAGATGGTCCTCCCGAAGCGATGGTGCGAATTGAAAATCTAGCGCACTAGAATTTGAGATACGCGAACGATTGAGCAAACGCAGCCCGACAAATGGTCCGTATTTAGCTTGCGCGAGCCAAAACCTGCCTGTCAGCAATCCCCCAACATTCCAGACATTACATGCACCCTTGATGCTTTTCGCCTTTACCTGACTCCCCGCTCGATCCAGTCAAACCTGATCCGCACCCATGCCCCGATCATCGCCTGTCCGCCGCGCCGGGGCGGGCGGACTTTGAACTGCCATGCCGCCTGGCGCAGTGCGTTGGCGAGGCGCGAGCCGGGGGGGGATTCGCTTAAGGACCGGCAATTCTCGACGCGGTAATCGGGCGCGGTCTGGCACATGATGAGTGCCCAGCCGGGTTTCGGTCCGCCCTGCGGCAGATAGAGCGCGAGTTCGCCCGGTGTCGGTTCCCGGTACCATTCGGCGTTGTAGAGCGGCGCGCCGTTGGGTCCTTCGCCCGGGCCCATGCTGGTGCCGCTGTCGGCAAGGCCGGTTTCGCCCTCACCGCGGCGGTTGGGGACTTTGGATATGTCGCCCTTGCTCAGTTCTTCGCGGCTGAGCTCGACCCAGGCCGGTTTGGTCGGCAGCGGCGGGACGACCGGTGGGGGCGGCACGGGGCGCGGCGGCGGCGGGATTTTCTGCGCCTTGGTCGCGGCCTTGGGCTGTGATTTGGTCGAGGCGGTGGTGGTGGATTCGGGCAGGAACGCGATGGTGTTCAGCGCGGGCGTGGTCTTGCGCGCGAACGGGCTGAACGGCGCGAAGAACGCGAGCAGGAACAGCACTTCGAACAGCAGCGCGAGGACGAATGCGGTCGCGCGCCGCTGGGCCGGGGTTTTGGGGACCAGCATGGGGGGAAGGGGGACGCGCATTGGCGGGCGCGTATAGCCTGTTTCCTTTGGAAAGAAGTCCGAAACGACTTGGCTGAGCTTGTCGAAGCCCCCTTCTTCTCGTCGAGATAGCCAAAGGAGAAGACCCTTCGACAAGCTCAGGGAAGTCGGGGATGTCGCTGCTACAAAATTTCACGCACCACATCCTGCGGGCGGCACAGGCGGACGCCTTTGGGGGTTTCGACCAACGGCCGGTTGATGAGCACCGGATGCGCCATCATCGCGTCGAGGATCGCCGCGTCGTCGGCATCGGCCAGCCCGAGTTCGGCGTTCAAATCGGCGGCAGGTGAATTGTGCGTGCGGAGACCCTGTCGCGCGGTGATACCCGCTGCCGCATAAAGCGCGGTCAGGCGTTCGCGCGTCGGTGGGTTCTTGAGATACTCAATGACCTCGATCTCGATACCGGGGGTTTCCTGCAGGATCGCCAGCGTCTTGCGCGACGTGCCGCAGGTGGGGTTGTGATAGATGGTGGCTTTCATGCGGGTTGCTCCGGTTCGGCGCTTAGCCAGCCGCTAAGATGATAGCCGGCGAACGCGCCTGCCAGTTGGGCGACGACAAAGGCGGGGACGTCGATCATCCGTATCCCGGCGAAACTATCGGTTAAGGCGCGGGCGAGCGTTACAGCAGGGTTGGCGAAGCTGGTCGACGAGGTGAACCAGTATCCGGCAACGATCCAGGCCGCAACGAGTGCCGGAACCGCGTCGGGCCGGTAGCGCAGGCCGAGGCGGATGGTCATGAGCAACCCGAAAGTGGCGACGAACTCGCCGAGCCAGATCGCGGGGCCGGTGCGGGCCTTTGCGCCGATTTCGAGGGCGGTGTGGCCGAACATCAGGTGCGCGAGGATGGTACCCGCAACGGCGGCGGCGATCTGGACGGCGATGACCGCCACCCGTGACCGCGCGCCGAGCAGCAAGGTCACTGCCGGATTGAACTGCGCGCCCGACACGGGGCCGAGCAGCGTGATGAGCACATAGAGCATTGCCCCCGTCGCTGCGGTATTGCCGAGCAGCGCGACCGCATCATTCCCGCCCGCCAACCGCTCGGCCATGATGCCCGAGCCGATGACGGTCGCGACGAGCAGCGTCGTGCCGACCCCCTCGGCAACAAGAGTCCGCTTCACGCGATTTTCGGGGCGCAGCAGGTGGTGGCCGAGGCGTTGGCACTTTCGAGCGCGTTGAGGTTCGCGTGGGCGTTAGCGACTTGCAGCTTGTCGCCGTACACCGTGGCCTCGCCATTGGTCAGGAACGCTTCCCACACCACTCCGTCGGGATCGGTGATCCAGTTCTTTTCGGATTGGGCGTAGCAGCAAGTGGTTGCCCCTTCCTCCAGCACCGGACGTCCGGCGGCTTTCAACCGGCCATAGATTTCGCCGAGCTCGTCGAGCGTTTCGGCCTGAATGCCGATGTGCTCGATGCCCTTTTCGGTATGGTCCGCCGACGAGATCGCGAAGTTCACGCGCGGGTCGTCGAGCATCCATTTGGCATAATCGGGCTTGGTCACGGTTGGCTGTGCGCCGAACAAGCCAGTGTAAAAGGCGATCGAGGTGTCGAGGTCGCTGACCCCGACGTGCAGGTGCATCCGTTTCATGCGGCGTTCCTTTCTTCTAATGTTTCACAAGCGGGCGCGCAGACGGTCGTCCCGCCGCAGCAGTTTTCCATGAGATAGCCGACCAGCGCGTTCATCGTGGCGAAGTCGGCAGCATAGATCAGCGAACGACTCTGCCGCACGCGCGTGACCAGACCCGCGCGTTCGAGCTGTGCCAGATGGAACGACAGCGACGAGGCGGGGATGCCGAGGTGCTCGGCAATTGCGCCCGCCGCCGCACCGTCCGCGCCCTGCTGCACGAGGTAGCGGAACGCCTGTAGCCGGTGCTCCTGCGCGAGCGCGGCGAGCGCGGTAATGGTGTGAGTCGCTTCCATGATTCGATAAATGTCGAAATATCGAATTGAAGTCAACTGGCATTTTATTACTGACAGGCGTTGCACTTGCGAATGATTATCGATAGCGGCTGAGGCTCAACTGGAGTGGTTCAGATGCGTGTACCGGTAAGTTCGATTGCAATGGCGTTGGTTCTTATGTCGCCGGTCGCGGCGTTTGCCGAAGAGGCCGCCGATCGGGACACGATCATCGTTACCGGCCGCACCGACGGCTATCGCACCGTCGAAACCACCAGCGGCACCAAAACCGCGGTGCCGATCCTCGACGTGCCGCAGTCGATCACAGTGGTGACGCAGCAGCAATTGTCGGATCAGGCGATCCGTTCGATTGCCGATCTCGTTCGCCTGATCCCTGGCGTGTCGTCGGGGCAGGGCGAGGGGCACCGCGACCAGATTACCCTGCGCGGCAATAATTCGACGGCGGACTTCTTCGTCGATGGCCTGCGCGACGACGTCCAGTATTTTCGCGGTTTCTACAACATCGACCGTGTCGAGGTGCACAAGGGGCCGAACGCGATGATTTTCGGTCGCGGCGGCGGCGGCGGGATTTTGAACCGCGTGACCAAGGGCGCGATGATCGGGCAGACGACGGGCAGCGTGACCGCCTCGGTCGACAGTTTCGGCAGCGCCTATGTCGCGGGCGATGCCAATGTCGGGTTCGGGCAAGCGGCATTGCGGTTGAATGCGTTCGCTGAAAGCTTCGGCAACCACCGCGATGCGTTTGGCGGCAAGAGGTTCGGGATTAACCCGACGGTCGGCGCGCAACTGGGCGAGAGCTTCAAGGTGCAGCTCGGCTATGAATATGCGCGTGATGACCGGGTCGTCGATCGCGGGATTCCGTCGGCATTCGCCGGAACGCTGGCGACACCGGCGGGGCCGCTGACCGGATTCCGCGATGTGTTCTTTGGCGTGCGCGGCGTGAACGACGCCGATTTCGAGGCGCATATGCTGCGGCTACGGACTGAAGCGAAGCTGGCAGAGGGGCTGACGTTCACGACACAGGCGCTTTATGGCGATTACGACAAGGTCTACACCAATGTGTACGCGGTGACGCCGGTAACACTCGGCATGACGGGGCTGACGGTCGGGGTCGAGGCGTATAGCGACCCGACCAAGCGCACGAGCTTCATCGCGCAGGCCAATCTCGAATGGCGCGTCGCGACCGGCGGCATCGACCATATCATCCTCGTCGGTGGCGAATATACCAAGCAGGACACGACCAACGAGCGGATCAATGGATTTTTCAATCCGCTGGATCTGTCTGCGGCAAGCCGACGACGGCCGGTGGCGCTGACCAACCCCGTCACGATCCCGCCGGTCACGTTTGTTCGCGGGGCGACAGGCAACAGCAACCGCGCGGTCGCGACCAAGCTGAAACAGACATCGTTCTACCTTCAGGACCAGATTGGCCTCGGCGACAAGATCGATCTGATCGCGGGGCTGCGTTACGACCGCTTCGATCTGGGGTTCACGAACACCTTCACCGCCCAGACATTCGCGCGCGTCGATAGTCTGTGGTCGCCGCGTGTGGGCGTCGTGTTCAAGCCGATTCCGCAAGCGTCGGTCTATGTCAGCTATTCGAAATCGTTCCTGCCGCAATCGGGCGACCAGTTCCTGTCGCTCGATCTGGTCGGCTCGGGACTCGCCCCCGAAGCGTTCGACAATTACGAAATCGGTGCGAAGTGGGACATCAGGCCCGACCTGTCGCTGACCGTGGCCGCTTATCGGCTCGACCGCACCAACACGCGCGCGGCGGGGCCAATTGCCGGGACGACGGTTCCGACCGGAAAACAGCGCACGATCGGCTTCGAACTCGGCCTGACCGGGCGGATCACGCCGCAGTGGCAGACGAGTGTCGGCTATGGCTATACCGATGCGAAGATCACGCAGGACACGGCAGCGGCCCCCGCCGGACGCCCTGTAGCGCAGGTGCCGAAGCACCAACTGTCGCTGTGGAACCGTTATGACATCAGCGAGCGGTTTGGGGTCGGCCTCGGGCTGTATCACCAGTCGAAACAGTTCGCGACGATCAGCAATTTCACCGAGCTGCCTGCCTATACGCGGCTCGACGCGGCGCTGTTCGTCAAGTTGACCGACCGGATCGAGGCGCAGTTGAACGTCGAGAATCTGACCGACGCGACCTATTTTCCGGTGGCGCACAACGACAATAACATCTCGACCGGCGCCCCGGTCAACGCGCGGCTGACGGTGGCGGTGAAGTTTTAGGGCGGCGAAGTTCTAAAGCGATTTCTGCATATAGACGGTGTCGAGTAGCCGCCCGAACTTCTCGCCGACGCGCTCCATGCGGCCGGCGTGGCGGAACCCCGCTTTGGCGTGGAGCGCGACCGAGGCGGGTTCGCCGCCGCCGATGACGGCGATCATCTCGCGGAAGCCGCAGGTGGCGGCGGCTTCGATAAGGGCGTCGATCAGGACAGTGCCGATGCCGCGCCCGATCATGCCGGAGCGGATGTAGATGCTGTTCTCGCAGGTGCGCGCATAGGCGGGACGGTCGCGGAATTGGGTGGCATAGGCGTAACCGGCGACGTCGCCCGCATCTTCGGCAACAAGAAACGGCCAGCCGCGTGCGGTGACTATGGCGATCTTGTCGGTCCAGAAGTCGACCGTCGGCGGATCGATCTCGAAACTCGCGGTGCCGTGGCGGACATGGTGCGCGTAGATCGTGGCAATGGCAGGGGCATCGGCGGGCAGGGCGGGGCGGATGGCAGGCATTCTCAGCGCGCCGCGACCTCGCTTGCCTCATACAGCGTCATCGACGGCGGCTCGGTGCACAGCGCGGCCATCGCGCGGACGGTCTCGCCCGACGCGGGAACCGCGAAATGCACCTTGAGCGCGGCCATATCGGTCCAGCGCTCGACGAATTGCAACCGCAGCGGCTCTTCGGTGTCGCGGTAGACGGCGTGACTGATGCACCCCGGCTCGGCGCGTGAGCGCAGCACATGTTCGGTGGCAATGGCGAGCACGTTGTCCAGCGTGCCTTCGCGGGCGAGGACGGTGCCGGTGACGATGATCATGCAAAGGCTCCTGCCACGATACGCCCCACTTCGGCGAGAATTGTTTCGTCTTCCGGACGGATCGATTTCGACATGGTCGCGCCGTCGAGATAGGCCGTAACGATGATCGGCGCTCGGCGCGGGGGCCAGATGATCGCGACGTCGTTGACCTTGTCGACCATGGCCGTTTCATTCCACGAACTGCCGGTCTTGTCGCCCTCGCGCCATTCGGGCGGCAGGCCCGCGCGGAGGCGGCGCGCGCCGGTTCTGGTGTCGATCATCCAGCCGGTCAGGAGGTCACGGGTGGCAGGCTTGAGGGCACGGCCGAGCAGATAGGCGCGCATCCCCATTGCCATGCCGCGCGGGGTCGTGGTGTCGTGGACTTCGCCGGGGAGGACGAGGTTCATCGCAGGCTCGTAACGGTCGAGCCGGCTGACCGGATCGCCGAGTGCGCGCAGCTTTGTCGTGAATGCCGCAGGCCCACCCAATAGGCGAACAAGCAGATTGGCCGCCGTGTTGTCGCTGGTCGTCTGTGTCGCTTCGGCAAGCGCAAGCAGCGTCATACCGCCCTTGGCCAGATTGGCGCGTGCGACCGGGGCATAACTCAGCAGATCGTCGGCGCTATAGGGCACCCAGCGGTCGGCGCGCAGCCGTCCGGCATCGATTTCGCGCAAGACCACGGCGGCAAGGGGGAGCTTGAACGTCGAATACATGCCGAAGCGTTCGTCGAGGCGGTGGCCGGTGACGCGGCCCGTCGCGGTGTCGAGAATCGCGACGCCGAGCCGTCCGCCGGATTTGGCTTCGAGCGCGGCGAGGGCGGCGCGCATCGGATCGCGCGTCGCGGCAAATGCAGGCAGGACCAGCGACGCGCCCAGCACGCCGACGACACTGCGCCGCGACAGGGTCAAACCGACTTCGCCAGCCATTCTTCGAGCCATTTGATCGTATAGTCGCCGTTCTGGATATCGGGCTCGTTGAGCAGCGCCTGATGCAGCGGGATCGTCGTCTTCACGCCCTCGATCACGGTTTCCTCGAGCGCGCGGCGCAGGCGCATCATCGCGGCTTCGCGGGTCTTGCCATAGACGATCAGCTTGCCGATCATGCTGTCGTAGTAAGGCGGGATGCGGTAGCCCGCGTAGAGGCCGCTGTCGAAGCGGACGTGCATCCCGCCCGGCGCATGGAATGCCTTTACCAGGCCCGGCGAGGGCGCGAAGGTTTTCGGGTCTTCGGCGTTGATGCGGCACTCGATCGAATGGCCGGTGAACTCGACCTCTTCCTGTGTAACGCTCAGCGGCAGTCCTTCGGCAACGCGGATTTGTTCGCGGACGAGGTCGAGGCCGGTGATCATCTCGGTGACGGGATGTTCGACCTGCAGCCGGGTGTTCATTTCGATGAAGTAGAACTCGCCGTCTTCCCACAGGAACTCGATCGTCCCCGCGCCGCGATAGCCCATGTCGGCCATGGCTTTGGAGACGATACCGCCCATCCGCGCGCGTTCGCTGGCGGAAATGGCGGGGGAGGGTGCTTCTTCGAGGACTTTCTGGTGGCGGCGTTGCAGGCTGCAATCGCGCTCGCCGAGATGCACGGCATTGCCCTGTCCGTCGCCGAAGATCTGGAATTCGATATGGCGCGGGTTGCCGAGGTATTTTTCGAGATAGACCGTCGCATCGCCGAACGCGGCTTTGGCTTCGGAGCCGGCCTGTTGCATTAGGGTTTCGAGCTGGTCTTCGGACGTGCACACTTTCATGCCGCGCCCGCCGCCGCCCGATGCGGCCTTGATGATGACGGGATAGCCTGCTTCGGCGGCGATGGCCTTGGCTTCGGCGAGGTCGCTGATCGGTCCGTCGGAGCCGGGCACCAGCGGCAGGCCGAGGGCGCCTGCAGTGCGTTTCGCCTCGATCTTGTCGCCCATCGTGCGGATATGTTCGGGTTTCGGCCCGACGAAGATCAGCCCGTGTTCCTCGATGATGTCGGCGAACCGCGCGTTTTCGCTGAGGAAGCCATAGCCCGGATGGATCGCGTCCGCGCCCGAGATTTCGGCGGCGGAGATGATCGCGGGAACATTCAGATAGCTGTCGGTCGCGGGCGGCGGGCCGATGCACACCGCTTCGTCGGCGAGGCGAACGTGCATCGCGTCGGCATCGGCGGTGGAGTGCACAGCAACGGTCTTGATCCCCAGTTCGTGCGCCGCGCGGTGGATACGCAACGCGATTTCGCCGCGGTTGGCGATAAGGAGTTTTTCGATTGCGGGCATCAGTGTTGGATCACGAAGTTATTGTGCTCCTGCGAAAGCAGGAGCCCTGCGTTCGACGTGCATTGCTGGCCGCCAAGGCTCCTGCTTTCGCAGGAGCACAGAGTTAAGCGTTGCATGGTCAATCGATCACGACGAGGGGCTGGTCATATTCGACCGGCTGGCCATTATCGACGCAGATGCGCGTGATCTTGCCGGCCTTGATCGCGGCGATGGGATTCATGACCTTCATCGCCTCGATAATGACAAGCGTCTGCCCCTCCTTTACCGTGTCGCCAACGTTGACGAACGGTTTCGCACCGGGTTCGGGGAAGAGGTAAACGGTGCCGACCATCGGCGATTTGAGCGCGTTGGCGGTGTCGGCGACCGGTGCGGCGGCGGGGGCAGCTGCGGCAACCGCGACGGGTGCCGCGACCGGGGCGGCTGCAGGCGCAGATGCGACGACCGAAGCGGCCTTGCGTGCGACCTTGATGCGGCGTTCACCGTCCTGCACTTCGATTTCGGTGAGTTTCGTCTCGTCGAGCAACTCGGCAAGCTGGCGGACGAGCGCAGCATCGACCTGCATCGCGCCTGATTTTTCGGTCATGTGGACCCCTGTTTAGCGTTTGTGCCCAATTGTCAGAGCTTGGCCGCCGCGTCCAGCGCCAGCGTGTAAGACGCCGCGCCATGCCCGGCGAAACAGGCGACGGCGGCCATTCCGACATAGCTCAGATGCCGGAATTCCTCGCGCTGGTGCGGGTCGGACAGATGGACCTCGATCACCGGCACTTTGATGGATTTGATCGCGTCATGGATCGCAATCGAAGTGTGGGTGTAGCCGCCCGCGTTGAGCAGCACGGCCTTCGCGCCGACCGCGTTCGCCTCGTGCAGCCAGTCGATCAGATGCCCCTCTTGGTTCGACTGGCGCATGTCGATGGTGAGACCCAGCGGGCGCGCCTGATCCTCGAGCCGTGCGGCGATATCGTCGAGCGTGTCATGCCCGTAGATCTCGGGTTCGCGCGTGCCGAGCAGGTTCAGGTTGGGGCCGTTGAGGACGAAGATTATGGGCATGAGCATACGGTCCTGTAGCTTCCTCCTCTCCCTCTGGGGAGAGGATACGGAGACTTAGCCTTGCCGCTTGGCAAGGGTTAGTCGGAGTTGGTGAGGGAACTTCTGTTCTTTCGCTCGACCAGCGGTCCATCCCTCTCCCCGCCGCGCTGGAGCGCGTGTCGCCCTCTCCCCAGAGGGAGAGGGAGGATTAAATCAATGCCGTCTCGACCTGCGCGAGGCGCTCCTTCCCCCAGAACATCTCCTCACCTACAAAGAACGTCGGCACGCCGAACACGCCGCGCGCGGCGGCGGTTTCGGTGTGGGCGACGAGGGTGTCCTTGGTGTCTTGCTCGGCAGCGCGGGCGAGAAGGGCGGGGCCGTCGAGGCCGGCCTCGTCGAGCATTGCGGCGATAACAGCAGCGTCGCCGAGGTCGCGTTCCTGTTCCCACATCGCGGCCATCGCGGCGGGGACGAAAGTGTCGAGGCTGCCTGCTGCCTCGCACGCAACCGCGACGCGCATCAGGGTCAGCGTGTTTTGCGGGAACACCGGGTTCATCCGGAACGGGATTCGGTGCGCGGCGATGAAACGCTGGAATTCGAGCTGCTCATACGCCCATTTGGCCGGGCTGTCGGCATAGCGGACCAGCGGGGGGCGGTTGCCGGTCAGCTTGAACAGGCCGCCGAGCGACACCGGGCGGTAGACGAGGCGAGCGTCGGTGTGTTCGAGGATCGGCGGCAGCGCCTTCCACGCGAGGTAGCTGTTCGGGCCACCGGGATCGAACACGAATTCCAGAGTGTTCGTCATCAGAAACTCTCCGTCCAGGGGCGCAGGTCGAGTTCGTGCGTCCAGGCGCTGCGGTGCTGCTTGTGCAGCATGACATAGGCCGCCGCGATGGCGTCGGGGCTGAGCACTGCGTCGCGGGCGCGCATGTCGTCGATGTCGGGCACGCGGGTGGCGATGAAATCGGTGTCGATGGGGCCGTCGATGATCGAATGTGCGACATGGATGTTTTTGGGGCCGAGTTCGCGCGCCATGCTTTGCGCGAGCATTCGCAAGCTCGCCTTTGCGCCCGCGAATGCCGCATAGCCGCTGCCGCCGCGCAACGACGCGGTTGCGCCGGTGAAGATGATCGTGCCGCGTTCTCGCGGGATCATGACGCGGGCCGCTTCGCGTCCCATAAGGAAGCCGCCGAAGCACGCCATTTCCCATACCTTGCGATAAACCCGCGCGGTCATTTCGGTGATTGGGAAATTGACGTTCGCGCCGATGTTGAACACCGCGACTTCGATGGGCCCGATATCGCGTTCGATGGCCGCGACCATTGCCACGACGTCGTCCTCCTCGCGGGCATCGCCGGGATAGGCGCGGGCGGACAAGCCGTCGTCGCGGATCGACTGGGCCAGCGCCTCAAGCTTGTCCGCATTGGTCGCGCGGCGGTTGACACAAGCGGTCAGCCCTTCGCGCGCGAACGCCCGGGCAATCGCGCCACCGGTGGCGTCGCCCGCGCCGACGATCAGTGCTGCTCCCGCCATGCGTTTCTCCTTAATCGGTTGCCCGTCGTCGAAGCCACTCCCTATATGCGCTGCAACACACACGCAAAGGCAGACGATGAGCGCAGACGGCACGATCAGCATCCAGGTAAATGGCGAGCATCGCCGCGTGACGGGCGGCATCAGTTTTGCCGATCTGGCCAACGAACTGGGGCTTGAGCCGACGCGGGTGGCGGTGGAGCGCAATCTGGAAATCGTGCCGCGTTCGACGCTCGCGCAGGTGCTGGTCGAGGATGGCGACGAGATCGAGATCGTGACGTTTGTTGGAGGGGGGGATCATGAGGCTGAGGATAGCTGGACGGTGGCGGGCCGGACGTTCACGTCGCGGCTGATCGTTGGCACAGGCAAGTACAAATCGTTCGAAGAGAACGCGGCGGCGGTTGCGGCTTCGGGCGCAGAGATCGTCACTGTGGCGGTGCGGCGGGTGAACGTCAGCGACCGCAATGCGCCGCTGCTGATGGATTATATCGACCCGAAAAAGATTACTTATCTACCGAATACGGCAGGTTGCTTCACCGCCGACGATGCGATCCGCACCTTGCGGCTTGCGCGCGAGGCGGGCGGCTGGGACTTGGTCAAACTCGAGGTGCTGGGCGAGGCCAAGACGCTCTATCCCGACATGCGCGAGACGCTGAAGGCGACCGAAGTGCTGGTCGCGGAAGGGTTTAGGCCGATGGTGTATTGCGTCGACGACCCCATTGCCGCGAAACAACTGGAAGAATTGGGTGCGGTCGCGATCATGCCGCTGGGCGCGCCGATCGGGTCGGGGCTGGGGATCCAGAACCGCGTCACGATCAGGCTGATCGTCGAGGGGGCAGGGGTGCCCGTGCTGGTCGATGCCGGGGTCGGTACGGCGTCGGACGCGGCAGTGGCGATGGAACTCGGCTGCGACGGGGTGCTGATGAACACCGCGATTGCCGAAGCGAAAGACCCGATCCGCATGGCCCGCGCGATGAAGCTGGCGGTCGAAAGCGGGCGGCTGGCGTATCGCAGCGGGCGGATGGGGCTGCGGCGTTACGCCGACCCGTCGTCGCCCTTGGCCGGACTTATCTGAGGGAACTTCACGCACTTCATTTCGTTATTCCTCCGACACTTATGTCGTCGCAAGGAGAGTTGAGATGGGTGAATTCATCGACAAGACGAAAGCCGCTGGCAACAAGTTGGCCGGGAACGTCAAAGAAGCCGTCGGCGACGCGACCGACAACCAGCGGCTCGAAGCCGAAGGCAAAGCGCAGCAGGCCAAGGGCACGGCACAGAACATCGCGGGCAGCGTCAAGGGCGCGCTCGGCGACGATATCTAGGCTTTAGAGTTTCCGCACGAGCGGACGCACAAAGGGCCGTACCGGGCAACCGGTGCGGCCCTTTTTTGCGTCAACGCGCGCGGATGTTGCTGATCGTCGTGCCCGCAGAAATGCGTTCTATGTCGGTTTTCAGGTGCAGCAACTTCACGCCCCTTTGCGCCAGCGCGCGGTCGAGCGCGGGGGCGAAACCGGCGGTTGCCTCGACGGTTTCGGCCCAGGCGCCATAGGCGCGTCCTAGCGCGGCGAAGTCAGGGTTTTTCAGCGTCGTGCCGCTGACTCTTGAGGGGTATTCGCGCTCCTGATGCATACGGATCGTGCCGTAGCCGCTGTTGTTGATGACCAGCACCAGCATATCTGCGCCGTGCTGGACGGCGGTTGCCAGTTCCTGTCCGTTCATCAGGAAATCGCCGTCGCCCGCGAGCGCGACCACCTTGCGCTGCGGGTGGCGCAGCGAGGCAGCGACCGCCGCTGGCACACCGTAACCCATTGCGCCCGCCGTCGGGGCGAGCTGACATGATTGCCCCGCATAGCGCCAGTAACGGTGCCACCAGCCGCTGAAATTCCCCGCGCCATTGCAGATGAAGGTGTCGGTTGGCAGCCGCTCGCGCATCGCCGCGACGCACATGCCCAAGTCGAGTTTGGTGTCGAACGGGGCGGGCGTGCTCCATGCTTTCCATTCCTCATTGGCTTCGTCGCCATCCTTGAAACGGATGATGTCGTCGTCCCACAGCGCCGCCATTTCGGCAAATTCGTGCGGATAGGCGCAGATCGGCAGGTCGGTGCGATAGACGCGGTTGAGCTCGGTCGGATCGGGGTGGACGTGGATCAGGATCTGGTCGGGGTGATCGGGCGTAATCAGCGTGTAGCCATCGGTCGTCGCCTCGCCTAGTCGCGCGCCGAGGACGAGGACGAGGTCGGCATTCTTGATGCGCTCGACCAGCTTGGGATTCGGCCCATAGCCCAAATTCCCGGCATAGACCGGACACGCGTTGTCGATGGCGTCCTGCCGCCGGAACGCCGCCACCACCGGCAAGCCGATCCGCGTCGCGAACTCGGCGAAATAATGCCCGCAGCCGACATCCCAGCCGCCGCCGCCGACGATGGCGACGGGCGCGACCGCGTCCTTCAGCAACGCCATCACCTGTTCCATCGCCGCGCCGTCGGGGTCTTGTTCCGGCGGGGTGATGCGCGGACGGTCGCGCGCCTCGACGATGTCGCACAACATGTCTTCGGGGAGCGCGAGCACCACCGGGCCGGGGCGTCCGGCCATGGCGGTGGCATAGGCGCGCGCGACATATTCGGGGATGCGGGCGGCATCGTCGATCCGCGCCGCCCATTTGCAAAGCGGCGCAAACATCGCAGCGAAATCGACCTCCTGAAACCCCTCGCGGTCGCGCATCGCGCGGTCGACATCGCCGATAAACAGGATCATCGGTTGCGAATCCTGCATCGCGACATGCACGCCGATGCTGGCATTGGTCGCGCCGGGGCCGCGCGTGACGAAGGCAACGCCCGGCCTCCCCGTCATCGCACCATCAGCGCACGCCATGAACGCGACGCCGCCCTCCTGTCGGCAGGTGACGGTCTGGATCGACGGCGTGTCATGCAGCGCGTCGAGCACCGCGAGAAAGCTCTCACCCGGAACATGGAAAATGCGGTCGCAGCCCTGAAGCAGGAGTTGATCGACGAGAATCCGGCCACCGGTGCGGGGAAGCGAGTTCATCATTATCACCGCTGTGCCTCTGACGTCGGTTGCTCGCGGTCTTGTGGCCAGAGATATCTGCGGACTCCGTCGAAGTTTGTCTTGCACTGGGGACACACGGTTCCGCGACCTTGTCCTCTGACAGTCAGTATTAGTCTTCCGTCGACCGTGTCGCAGCGCGAACAGAACGGATCGCCGACTGGTTGAGCTGGATCATTGGGATCCGCAGTATATCTGAAACCTCGATCGAGGACGGTTGCTGTCCGTAATACCATTGCGCTACGCAATTGAATCAGTTGTCCATCCTTCTCGTCCAGCGCATCGCGGGCATCTTGGAGTGCGGACCGGACATCATTTAACTTGTCCATCAAGTCGATAATCTGCCCTTTCAGCGCAACCGCATCGTAGGCCTTTTCGACATCACGCATTACGCGTGCAATTGAAACAGCTTGGGTAGCTGCAGCTAAACCAGCCGCTATGTCCACTTTCTTAGTCCTCTCGCCGCTAGGCCTGATGGATTGCCTTCACCACCATGTAACTGTCCAGCCCTTCCGGTCCGCCCTCGCTGCCGAAGCCTGAATCCTTGACCCCGCCGAACGGCGTGTCGTGGCCCGAAATCGCGAAGGTGTTGATGCCGACCATGCCGCTTTCGATGGCATCGCCGAGCAAATTGGCGCGGCGACCGTTTTCGGTGAAGGCGAACGCTGCCAAACCATAGGGCAGGCGGTTGGCCTTCTCGATACCCTCGTCGAGCGTGTCGAACCGCGCAGTGACCGCGACGGGGCCGAAGGGTTCGTTTGACATGATGTCGGCACTGTCGGGAACATCGGCGAGCAGCGTCGGTTCGAAGAAGAACCCGCCCTCACCGCGTTCGCCGCCCGCCATGACGCGCGCGCCCTTGGCCCGCGCATCCTCGACCAGCGCACCGATGGCCGACGGGCGGCGGACATTGGCGAGCGGTCCCATTTTCGTCGCCGCGTCGAGGCCGTTGCCGGTGGTGACTGATGCGGTGCGCTTGGCGAAGCCATCGAGGAACGCCTCGTAAATCCCTGACTGAACGTAGAAACGCGTCGGCGACACACAGACTTGACCGGCGTTCCTGAACTTCTGCGGCACAACCATGTCGAGCGTCTTTTCAAGGTCGCAGTCGTCGAACACCAGCACGGGCGCATGGCCGCCGAGTTCCATCGTCATGCGTTTTATGCCGTCGGCGGCGAGGTGCATCAGGTGGCGTCCGACCGGCACCGATCCGGTGAAGCTGATCTTGCGAATGACGGATGACCCGATCAGGTGACGACTGACTGTATCGGGGACGCCGAACACCAGTTGCGCGACGCCTGCGGGAAGTCCGGCATCGGCCAGACAGCGCATCAGCGCGGTCGTGCACCCCGGTGTTTCCTCCGGCGGCTTGGCGATCACCGAACAGCCGGCGGCAAGCGCAGGCGCAAGCTTTTTGGCCATCAGATAGACGGGGAAATTCCACGGGCTGAACACCGCGACCGGGCCGACCGGTTGCTTGACGACGATGCTGCGCTGTCCGGCGGGCCGGACGAGGACGCGCCCGTAATTGCGTTTGGCTTCCTCGGCATACCAGTCAAACATCGCGGCGCTGCTCAGCACTTCGCCGCGCGCCTCGGCAATCAGCTTGCCCTGTTCGAGCGTCAGCATCGTCGCAATGCTGTCGGCGCGTTCGCGGAGCAGCGACGCTGCCTTGCGAAGAATGCCCCCGCGCGTCTCGACGTCGGTTGCGCGCCACAGTTTGAAGCCCTTGTCGGCAGCGGCGAGCGCCTCGTCGAGATCGGCAGCACTGGCGAGTGGCAGTTCGCCAATCGTGCCGCCCGTCGCGGGGTTGACGACCGCATGGGCGTCGCGGCCTTCGCCGATCCGCCAACTGCCATCGACGAACAGGGCGAGGTCGCCAGAATAATTGGTGGTGTAGTCGGTCATCACTGGGTCCGTTCGGCTGATGCTTGAGTTACCGCGCGCTTTCGCCCTAGGCTTGTAGCAACGCAAGCCTTCCCGTGACCCGGGCGGCTGAGAGAGGGGCCGAATTGGAGCGTTCGCCGAACAGTGCATTGGGGTTTGTCGCCGCCATCGTCTTTCTCGACATGGCGGGCGTGGGCCTGATCGCGCCGGTTCTGCCGGGACTGATCGAACAAGTGTCGGGACGCGGGCTGAACGAAGCTGCGCTGATCGGCGGGGCGCTGTTGTTCGTCTATGCGTTCATGCTGTTTCTGTGCGCGCCAGTCATCGGGGGCTTGAGCGACCGGTACGGGCGACGGCCGGTGCTGCTGGTGACGCTCGCCGCGATGGGCATCGATTATTTCGTCATGGCCTGGGCGCCCACGTTGTTGTGGCTGTTCGTCGGGCGGACGATTTCTGGGATCACGGGTGCCACCTGGGCAGCGGCAAACAGCTGCATCGCCGACCTGTTTCCGCCCGAGGAACGCGGGGCCAAATTTGGCTTGCTCGGCGGCGCGGGCGCGGCGGGCTTTGTCCTTGGTCCCGCGATCGGCGGCGTGCTCGGCGAAATCGGCATAAGGTTGCCGTTCGTCGCGGCGGGCACGCTGGCGCTGGCGGGCGTCGTTCTCGGCTGGCTTTTCTTCCCCGAAACTTTGGTCCTTGAAAGGCGGCGCGCCTTCACCTTTGCCCGGGCAAATCCGCTCGGCACGCTGCAGCGGATGATGCGGGTGCCGGTAGTGGCGGGCATTTTGGCCGCGCTGCTCCTGTTCAGCCTCGGCAGTCAGGCGACTATGACGGTCTGGGCGTTTTCGCTGATCGAACGGTTCGGCTGGTCGCCGCTCTACATCGGGCTGTCGGTCGCGGTTTACGGCATTTTGCTGGCGGCGACACAGGGTGTGCTGACCGGACACGCAATCGCCCGGTTCGGCCCGGTGCGGACGGCGACCATCGGCATTATGGCAGCGGTGCCCGCCTTCGCCATTCTTGCCATCGCGCCGTCGGGACCGATGCTGTATTTCGGTATCGTGATCGGCGCGCTCGGTGGCCTCGCGTTTCCGGCCTTGCAGGGGCTGATGAGCGCCAAGGTCGATGCCGACGCGCAGGGCGAGCTGCAGGGCGCAGTGGCGAGCACGATCAGCATCGCTGCCGTGCTCGGACCGCTGGTCATGCCGCCGGTGTTTGCCGCGTTTTCGGACAAGGCTGGACTGTATTTTCCGGGCGCGCCGTTCATGCTCGGTGCGCTGCTGTCCGCGCTTGGCGGTATCGTGTTCTGGCGCACCGCTTCGCACTTTTTGACGGAGGAACGCGCCGGATGAACGACTGGACAACCATGGCCACAGGGTTGCGCTTTCCCGAAGGGCCGGTCGCGTGCGCCGATGGCAGCGTGATCGTGACCGAGATTGCGGCAGGGCGCGTGACGCGGTGCCTGCCCGATGGATCGACGCAGGTTGTCGCGGACACCGGCGGCGGGCCGAACGGCCTCGCGTTCGGGCCGGATGGCATGTTATATTGCTGTAACAACGGCGGTTTCGATTATGTCGAGGCGGGCGGGTTACTGATCCCGCACGGCATCGCGTCGGATTATTCCGGCGGGCGCATCGAGCGCATCGATGTCGCCACCGGCAAGGTCGAGGTGCTGTATAAATCGGGCGATTTCGGCTGCACGCTGCGCGGACCCAATGATATCGTGTTCGACGCATATGGCGGCTTCTGGTTCACCGACCATGGCAAAAACGACATGGCGGCGCGCACCCGCGACATCACCGGGATATTTTATGCAAAGGCCGATGGTAGCTTCATGGAGGAAGTCGTCTGGCCGAGCGAGAACCCCAATGGCGTCGGCCTCTCGCCCGACGGCAATATGCTCTATGCGGCGGAGACTTATACCTGTCGCCTGATGGCCTTTGCGGTGACAGCGCCCGGTAAAGTCGACCTGAGCGTCGGCCTCGGCGGCGCGGGCATCCCGCTTTATAGACCGGCAGGATACAAGTTTTTCGACTCGCTCGGCGTCGAGGCGGGCGGCAATATCTGTGTGGCGACGATCGGCGAGTGCGGGATCAGCGTCGTGTCGCCTGCGGGCGAGTTCGTCGAATTCGTCGCGACCGACGATCCGTTCACGACCAACATCTGCTGGGGTGGGGAGGATATGATGACCGCCTATGTTACGCTGTCGGGCACCGGGCGGCTGGTGAAGCGACAATGGGCGCGGTCGGGGTTGCGGCTGCATGGCTGAGGCTGTCTCGCGCCGGATGGCGATGGCCGGACTGGCGGGGGTTGCCGTTTGTCCTGCGGCGCTGCTTGCCGCACCGACACTGCGCGCGCTGCAACTTATTGCGGCGGCGCGACGGCAGGTCGGGGTGACGCTGTCGTATGACTCTGCCTATACGCGCCTTACCTTTCCTGGCGGCGATGTGCCGCGCGCCAAGGGGGTGTGCACCGATGTTGTTATCCGTGCCTATCGCGATGCATTCGCGCTCGACCTGCAAGCACTGGTCAATGCCGATATGCGGGGCGCATTCGGTTCCTATCCAAAGCGCTGGGGATTGCGGACGACCGACCGCAATATCGACCATCGCCGCGTGCCGAACCTCCAGACGTTCCTGACCCGCGCCGGAGCGGCATTACCGGTCGGCGACTGGCAGGCTGGCGATATTTTCACGAGTATCATCAACGGATCGCTGCCGCACATCGGGATCGTCTCCGACCGCCGCTCGGCGCGCGGCCACCCTCTCGTCATTCACAATATCGGCGGCGGCGCGCGCGAGGAGGATGCGCTGTTCGCGCACCGGCTGACCGGCCGTTTCAGGTGGCGGGTCTAGGCGATTGCAAGTCTAGCCCCCGCTGGCCTATGCGGCGGTGCAACAGGAGGCCCGTTTGCCGATGAAGAAGATCTTCCCCGATGCAACTGCCGCGCTCGACGGATTGCTTCGCGACGGCATGACGATCTGTTGCGGTGGCTTCGGCCTGTCGGGGATGCCCGAACGCCTGATCGACGCGCTCGAGGCGTCGGGGGTCAAAGACCTGACTATCGCCAGCAACAATGCCGGCATCGACGGCGTGGGCCTCGGCAAGTTGTTGCGCTCGCGGCAGGTGAAAAAGATGATCTCGTCCTATGTCGGCGAAAACAAGGAATTCGAGCGGCAGTATCTGGCGGGCGAGCTCGAGGTCGAATTCTGTCCGCAGGGGACGCTCGCCGAACGCTGCCGCGCGGGCGGGGCGGGGATACCGGGGTTCTACACCAAGACCGGGGTCGGGACATTGGTCGCCGAGGGCAAGGAAGTGAAGTCGTTCGACGGGGAGGACTATATCCTCGAACGCGGCATCCGCGCCGATCTGTCGATCATCAAGGGGTGGAAGGCCGACGCGAGCGGTAACCTGATTTTCCGCAAGACCGCGCGCAATTTCAACCAACCGATGGCGACGGCAAGTCATATGACGGTGGCCGAAGTCGAGGAGATCGTGCCGGTGGGCAGCCTCGACCCCGACGCCATCCATGTGCCCGGCATCTACATCAAGCGCCTGATCTGCGGCGCGCCCTATGAGAAGCGGATCGAGTTTCGCACCGTGCGCGAGCGGGAGGCGGCATGAGCGGATCGGGACGGACGTTCCTGCTGCTGGCAGGCGCCGGGAGCATCGCTGCGTCGGTCGCGCATCTGGCATGTATTATCGGTGGTCCGGACTGGTTCCGCGCAATGGGGGCAGGCGAACGCATGGCGCGGATGGTCGAGCGCGGTGCGGTAATGCCGTTGATCCTGACGGTGATCATCGCGGCGATCCTTGCGACTTGGGCAGCCTATGCGTTTGCGGCAGCGGGGCTGATCGGTCGGTTGCCGCTGATGCGCGTCGCGCTGGTCGCGATCGCCGCCGTATTGCTCGTCAGAGGCGTGGTCGGGTTCACACCTGTATTTCTGCCTATCCCCTCGATTGCTTTCAAATTCTGGTCGGCCGCGATTTGCCTCGTCATGGGCGCATGCTTCGCGCTCGGCACCTGGCAGGCCTGGTCCAACCTATCAATCAAGGGAAGTCATTGATGCCTTGGACCCGCGACGAAATGGCGGCCCGCGCCGCGCAGGAGCTGAAGGACGGATACTATGTCAACCTCGGCATCGGCATTCCGACCTTGGTGGCAAACAACATCCCCGACGGCATGACGGTCACGCTGCAATCCGAAAACGGGATGCTGGGAATCGGGCCGTTTCCCTATGACGACGAGGTCGATCCCGATTTGATCAACGCGGGCAAGCAGACGATCAGCGAACTGCCCTCGTCGAGCTATTTCGGGTCGGAGCAGAGCTTTGCGATGATCCGCGGCGGGCATATCGATCTGACCGTTCTGGGCGCGATGGAAGTCGCGGAGAACGGCGACATCGCCAACTGGATGATTCCGGGCAAGATGATCAAGGGCATGGGCGGCGCGATGGATTTGGTCGCGGGCGTCAAGCGCATCATCGTGGTGATGGAGCACAATGCCAAGGATGGCAGCCCGAAATTCATCCCGGCCTGCACGCTGCCGCTGACCGGCAAGAACGTCGTCGATATGATCGTCACTGATCTGGCGGTGTTCCAGCGGCCCCATCATAGTAGCCCGTTCAAGCTGATCGAGATGGCGCCGGGCGTGACGGCGGACGAGGTGAGTGCTAAGACGACGGCGACCTACATTGGCTAGGCTGGATGCCATTCGTCTGATCTGGACTGTGTGCTTCCTTGTCGGCGCAGCGAACCACGCCCGAGATCTGTGGATTTATGGCTGGCTACCCTACAATTTCATGTCGATGCCATTTAATGTGTTTTGGACGGCATTATTGCCTTTGGACTTGAGCGCGGCGGCATTGGTTCGGCTGCGCCCCAGCATCGGCGCATGGCTCGGCCTGACCATCATGGTTGCCGATGTGCTGGTGAACAGCTGGACGGTTTTTGCGGCGGGCTTTCGTGAGTTATTGCCTTTTCTGGGACTACAGGCGCTGTTTCTGCTGTTCGTCGTAATCACGTTCAGGCAGGTGCGACGAGCGCATGAGCCGGTCGCTGCGTGACCTACACGCTCGTCACGGCGAACCGGAATTATTCGAGCTGGAGCTTGCGGCCGTGGCTGTTGATGAAGGCGCTCGGTATTCCCTTCAAAGACCGGGTCGAGCCGTTCACTGCACCCGTTAACCCGCAGTTCCTGTCGTTCTCGCCGACCGCGACGGTGCCGGTGCTGATTGATGGCGCGCGGGTCATTTATGACTCGTTCGCGATCGCGCTGTATCTTGCCGAGCGGCATGACGGCGTTTGGCCGGTCGATCCCGATGCGCGGGCGTGGGCAATGAGCGCCGTCGCCGAAATGCACAGCGGGTTCGGTGCGCTGCGGAACGAATGTACGATGAATGTCGGCGTGCGGGTGCGGCCAAAACAGATGTCGGATGCGTTGAAGATCGATGTCGCGCGGATCGCCGCATTGTTTGCCGAGGGACTCGACCGCTTTGGCGGTCCGTGTCTGGCGGGGCGCGAATTTACCGCAGCCGATGCGTTCTATGCACCGGTCGCCTATCGCATCCGCACCTATGGCCTCGACGTCGGGGCTGGACAGGCGTGGGTTGATCACATCCTCGCCCACCTTGCGATGCAGCAATGGGAAGCCGAAGCGCTGGGCGAGACGTGGCGCGAGGCAGCGCATGAAGCGGAACTGCACGCCTGCGGAGACGTTTTGTCCGATTACCGCCACGGTTGATGCCGCCAAACCGGCGTTATCCTGAAAAGTAACATGGTCCGTGACATTTTAATCTTGCGCGACAATCAAATCGCTGATTCTAGTGGGGTTAATAATTGGGTGGGTAATAGGCGAAGCATGGCTTCAAACCGATTCGGACGTTTGCTTGCATGGGGCGGTATCGCCGGGGTCGCGGTTATGTGCGGTGCCTGGGGGCAGGCGCAGGTACCGGGCGCGGTTCAGGCCTACCGGACATGGGGTCAGCCGACGACGGCGTTCATCCCGCCGAGCGTCGATACGCGCTATCGCGGGCGCATCGACTACCGCGATTTCGATACCCGTGTGAATGCGATTATGGCCGATCCGTCGATGGTTGGTCTGTCGGTCGCAGTGATCGAGGACGGGCGCATCAGTTTTGCCAAGGGCTATGGCACGACGCAGGCCGTTGGCGGGATGGCGGTCGATAACCGCACCGTATTCCGCTGGGCCTCACTGTCGAAGGGCGTTGCCGCGACGATGGTCGGTGAACTTGCGGCGGAGGGCAAAGTGTCGCTCGACGCGCCGGTTTCGGCTTACGCCACGACGTTGCGGTTGCCGATGGGGGCGGAGACGCGCGCGACCGTCGACGATCTGCTGTCGCACCGGCTAGGCATCACGCGCAATGCGCTCGACAATAAGCTGGAGGCGGGGATGGACCCGCGCATCCTCCGTCCGCAACTGGCCGCTCTGAAAGCAGTGTGCGCGCCGGGTGCCTGCCACGCTTATCAGAATGTCGCGTTCGACGCCTCGGCGGAAATCGTCCAGAATCTGACCGGCCGGACTTATCAGTCAGCCGTGCAGCAGCGCCTGTTCGGGCCGCTCGGCATGGTCGATGCGAGTCTGAGCCGGGCGGGTCTCGTCTCGGCGAAAAGCTGGGCGCGTCCGCACGTCGGGCGGCGCACAGTGACGGTCAACGACAATTACTATCGCGTGCCTGCCGCAGGCGGGGTGAACTCGTCGATCCTCGATCTCGCGCGCTGGATGCAGGCGCAGATGGGCGCTGCCCCCGAAGTGGTGCCGAACCGTGTCCTCGACGTCATCCATGCGCCGCGCATCGATACCAACCGTCATCGCGGCACGTTCAACCAGGCGATGGGATCGTCGCAATATGCCCTCGGCTGGCGCGACTATAACTACCTCGGCCACCGGTTGATCGGCCATCAGGGCGCGGTCATGGGATACCGCGCGACGGTGTTGTTCGACCCGGTGCGGCGTTCAGGCATTGCGATGTTGTGGAATTCGCAGTCGGGCAAACCGGTGCCGTTGCAGCTTGAGTTGCTCGACCGGCTCTATAATTTGCCGCGCCGCGACTGGTTGGGGCTCGACAAGGTGCAGACTTCGGTTTCGGTGGGTCAGACGGTCACGACCCCGCTCGAAGACTAGAATTTCGCCTCAGGCACCGCGCTGACCAGTGCGCGTTCGCCGCTGTCGATTTCCCAGAAGGCGCGCGGCGGAAAGCCCATGCTGCGCGCGACCAGCACCGCCGGAAATGCCTCGATCGCGCCGTTATAGTCCGCCGCCGCCGCATTATAGGCGCGGCGGGAGGCGGCCAGCTTGTCCTCGACATCGGCAAGTTCGTTTTGCAGCGACTGGAAATTGGCATTGGCTTTGAGGTCGGGATAGGCCTCGGCAATGGCGAATAATTTGCCGAGTGCGCCCGACAGTGCGTTCTCCGCGCTGGTCGCCGCCGCGCCCGATTGTGCCGACAGCGTCGCGCCGCGCGCCGAAATCACCGCGTCGAGAGTTGATTTCTCGTGCGCGGCATAGCCCTGCACCGTGCTGACCAGATTGGGGATTAGGTCGTGGCGCTGGCGCAGCTGCGCGTCGATATCGGTCATGCCTTGGTTGCAATTCTGGCGGCGGCTGACGAGGCCGTTGTAGATGCCAATGACGACGAGCAACAGCACCGCCACAAGGCCCAGTCCGACCAGCATCGCCATAATCCATCCCCCGTTCGCGCAATCGCGCGATGGCAGGTATAGCGGGGCGATGGGGGAGTGCAAAATCCGGTGGTGACGACACCAGCCATAATGCCTGATGTCGATGCGCTGATGGCGGGCGGGCTGTCCGACTGGCTCGACAGCCAGCGGGCGGTGAGGATCAAGGCAAAGGCCGACGGGCGGTTCAGGACGCTGTGCGGCGTGGCAGCGGCGGGGGTTGCCGGGTTCACCGGGCTGATTGGACTGTTGCCGTTCGAAGTGGCGGGATTTCTGGCGTTCGCGCTGTTCTGCGGCGGGGTGATCTGGGCGCAAATGGCGACCAAGCCGGTCGAGCGCGCGATCAAGCAGGAGATGAACGCGCGTATCGCGGGCGCGCTCGGCCTGTCGTTCGCGATCGAGGGCGAGCCCGGCATGGCCTTTGCGATGGCAAAAGAATTCGCGCTGATGCCGTCGTACGACGACGGCTATTTCGAGGATTTCTGGAACGGCATATTGTCGGGCGTGGCGTTCACCCTGCACGAAGTGCGGCTGACCGAAGAGCGCGGATCGGGCAAGGACCGCCGCACCGTGACAGTATTTCAGGGCGTCGTCATGTCGGTCGAATATGGGCGGTCGTTTTTCGGCACGGTCCTGATCGAGCGCAGCGGCGGGTGGAGCGGGCTGTTTGGTCGAGACAGCGTCACGCGCGGCGGGCTGGAACTCGAAAAAATGCGGATGGTCGATCCGCGCATCGACGATGCGTTTGCCTTGTGGACGACCGACCCCGTGGAGGGGCGCATGATCGTGCATCCCGCCTATGCCGAGCGATTGCTCGATCTGGAAACGCGATTTGCGGGGCAGAATCTGCGCGCGCTGTTCCATCAGGGACAGATCGTGATTGCCGTCGAGACCGAGGCGCTGTTCGAAAGCGGTTCGCTCGACGCCGACCGCGACCGCGCGCTGATGGACGAAACCATCGGCCAGCTGATGTCGCTGGTTGCGGTTGCCAATGCGATGAACGAAAGGCCGCGCGGGGGCGTAGATTCGCCCGGGAGTGCCGCATGAGATTTTTCGCCGTTGCTTTTGCCGCGCTGCTTAGCGCGTGTTCGCCGCCGGGGCTGGTCGATACGCTCGACAAGGCAACGCCGGGGGCGGGCGCGACTAAGGTCGGCGCGAGCATCGCGTTCGGTAGCCATGCACAGGCGCTCGACGTGTGGCGCAGCGGCAAGGCGGTCGAAGGTGGCGCGCCGGTGATCGTATTTTTCTACGGCGGCGGCTGGGTCAAGGGATCGCGCGGCGAATATGGCTGGGCAGCGCGGGGGCTTGCCTCGAAGGGGTTCGTTGTTGTCGTGCCGGACTATCGCAAAGTGCCGAAGGCGGTTTTCCCTGCGTTCGTCGAAGACGGGGCGGATGCGGTGCGCTGGACGAGGGATAACATCGCGCGGTTCGGGGGCGACCCCTCGCGGATTGCCATCGCGGGACATTCGGCGGGCGCGCATACTGTGGCGATGCTGGCGCTCGACCCGCAATGGCTGGCCAAGGCGGGAGCGCCCGGCGCCGTGAAAGCCGCCGTCGGGCTGTCCGGACCGTATGACTTCTTCCCGTTTACGGGCCGGTCGGTCGAGGCGATGGGGCAGTGGCCACGCCCGCAGGAGACGCAGCCGCTTGCCTATGCCCGCAAAGACGCGCCACCGATGATGCTGGTGACTGGGACGACCGATACTACCGTGCGCCCGAAGAATGCGCGCAATCTGGCGGCGAAGCTGAAGTCACTCGGCGCGCCGGTCGAGTTGAAGGAATATGCAGGACAAGGGCATGAGGACATTGCGATGGCGCTGTCGCTGCCGTTCCGGCGGAAATCTCCGGTCCTCGAAGATACCGCACGCTTCCTGAACGTGCACCTTGCGAAGGCTGCTCCCCCCGCGCAATAGGCAGCGCATGGCTAGCAAACCGCGCACGCTTTACGAGAAAATTTGGGACGACCATGTCGTCGAACGGCGGGATGACGGCACCTGCCTGATTTATATCGACCGGCACCTCGTCCACGAGGTAACCAGCCCGCAGGCGTTCGAGGGGTTGCGGCGCGAGGGGCGCACCGTGCGGCGGCCCGACCTGACGCTTGCCGTGCCTGACCATAATCTGCCGACGACGCCGCGTGTCGGGGCGGACGGCAAGCGGCTGCCGATTGCCGACCCTGAAAGCGCGCAGCAGTTGGCCGCGCTAGAGACGAATGTCGCGGCGTTCGGTGTGCCCTATATCGACGCGACAGCGGCGCGGCAGGGGATCGTCCATGTCGTAGGACCGGAACAGGGGTTTACACTTCCCGGAACGACGCTGGTCTGCGGCGACAGCCATACGGCGGCGCACGGTGCACTCGGCGCGCTCGCGTTCGGGATCGGGACGAGCGAAGTCGAACATGTGCTGGCGACGCAGACGTTGCAGCTATCTCCTTCGAAAACGATGGAAGTGCGTGTCGACGGCACGCTCGGTTTCGGGGTCAGTGCCAAGGATGTCGTGCTCGCGATCATCGGGCGGATCGGCGCTGCGGGTGGGACCGGCTATGTCATCGAATTCACCGGTTCGGTCATCCGCGACTTGAGCATCGAGGGGCGGTTGACCGTCAGCAATATGGCGATCGAGGGCGGTGCGCGCTCGGGCCTGATCGCGCCGGATGACAAGACTTTTGCCTATCTGAAGGGCCGCCCGATGGCCCCACAGGGCGCGGACTGGGACGCCGCGGTCGCGTATTGGCGCACACTGCCGACCGATGCGGGCGCGGTCTACGACAAGACGGTGGTGCTCAATGCGGCTGAGATCGGGCCGAACGTGACCTGGGGAACCAGTCCCGAGGATGTGGTGGCGATCACGGGCATCGTGCCCGATCCGATGAGCTTTGCCGATCCGGGCAAACAGGAGGCCGCCGCCAAGTCGCTCGCGTACATGGGCCTGACGCCGGGGATGCGGATGGCGGATGTCGCGGTCGAGAACATCTTTATCGGGAGTTGCACGAACAGCCGTATCGAAGACCTCCGCGCCGCGGCGGCGGTCCTCAAGGGGCGGCACAAGGCAGCGGGCGTGAAATGGGCCATCGTCGTTCCCGGCTCGGGCCTCGTGAAAGCCCAAGCCGAAGCCGAAGGCCTCGACCGCATCTTCACCGAAGCGGGCCTCGAATGGCGCGAACCCGGCTGCTCGGCGTGCCTCGGCATGAACCCCGACAAGGTACCGTCGGGCGAACGCTGTGCGAGTACCAGCAACCGCAATTTCGTTGGGCGGCAAGGGCCGGGCGCGCGGACGCATCTACTCAGCCCCGCCATGGCGGCGGCAGCGGCGGTGACGGGGCGGTTGACGGACGTGCGGGAGTTGATGGGGTGAGCGAGGACGTTTCAAACGAGTCGATGAAGTCTATCGTGCTAAAGGAAGTTTTAGGGGCAGCAGTCGGCTCACCCGAAATGCAAAAAGCGGGTCGCTCAATGGGACGCGCTGTCGCTACAATCGCTGCCACGATAGACCATGCCTTGCTTCCTCTTGCTGCCGTTAATTACGGAATTCAGAAAGCTAGAGAGTATTTCGGTAACAATTTTGCAGATGAATTTCACGATAAAACAAAGGAAATTCCTGAAGAATTTCTTGTGGAACCCAAGCCATCATTAGCTGGACCAGCGCTTCAAGGTCTTTCCTTTTCAATTGAAGAACCTGAACTTAAGGATTTATATTTAAATTTACTTTCTTCGGCAGTTGATTCTCGAAGAAGAGAACTTGCACACCCCGCATTTGTTGATGTAATTAAGCAATTGAAATCCAGTGAAGCGCGATTTTTGAAGGAAATAATAAAGGACGATAGTATTATTCCAATTGTACGCCTGATGATAAAGCACACGGATGGCGGGTTGACCCTTGAAGAGCCACTGCTAACAAATTCAGTTGATCGTAAAGATAATTCACAGATTTATATTCCTGAACTCGGGACAACGTTCAATAACCGGTTCCGATTAGGATTAGTTGAGTTGGATTGGACGCATACGCTTCGGCGCGAAGGCGCATACGATTGGGCTGCCACCCATCCCCAGCATGTTATCCTTGCTGAAAAGGCAGGTGCCGCTGGAAGCTCGGTAGAAATAAAAAAAGGTATATGCCGCCCTACAACATTTGGGCTGCGTTTTGGTGCGGCAGTAGGAATTCTAGAAGCATGACCCCCTTCACCACCATCGAAGGCCGCGCCTATCCGTTCGGGCGCAAGAACGTCGACACCGATGTCATTATCCCGGCGCGGTGGTTGAAGACGATTACGCGGGCGGGGCTGGCCAAGGGCGCGTTCGAGACGGTGCGGGCTGAGGACGGGAATGTGTTCGACGATCCCGCCTATGCGGGTGCACCGGTGCTGATCGCGGGCGATAATTTCGGGTGCGGATCGAGCCGCGAGCATGCAGCGTGGGCGCTCGACGACATGGGGGTGAAGGCGGTGATCGCGCCCAGCTTCTCCGACATTTTTTCGGGCAATGCTTATAAGAACGGCATCCTGACCGTGGTCCTGCCGCAGCCCGCTATCGACCGGTTGATGGAAGTTTCGGCGGCAGGCGATCCGATCCATATCGACCTCGAACAACAGACCGTCACGACGCGGTTTCAGGACCGGTTTGCGTTCGAGATCGATCCGTTCCGCAAGTCATGTTTGTTGAACGGTACCGACGAGATCGGATTGACGCTTGCCAGCGACGCCGCAATCGGAAACTACGAAGGCCGCATGGCCGGGGCGCGGCCTTGGCTGAAACCGGAGATGGCTGCGTGAAGGCATTACTTTCGACAGCGGTGGGCGGCCCCGAAACATTGGTGATGCAGGACATCGCCGAACCTGTCGCGGGTGCAGGCCAGTTGCTTGTCGCGGTCAAGGCCTGCGCGATTAATTTTCCCGATGTGCTCATCATCGAGGACAAATACCAGATCAAGCCGCCGCGCCCCTTCGCGCCGGGCGGCGAGATTGCAGGCATCGTCGAGGCAGTGGGCGAGGGCGTGACCGGGTTCAAGGTCGGCGACCGCGTGATCGCAGTGACTGGCCATGGCGGACTGGTCGAAAAGGTCGCGATTCCGGCGGCTTCGGCTTATCATTTGCCCGAAGGGCGCAGCTTTGCTGATGGCGCGGCGCTGCTGCTGACCTACGCAACGTCGATCCATGCGCTGGTCGACCGCGGGCGGCTGGTCGAGGGCGAGACGTTGCTGGTGCTGGGTGCCGCGGGCGGCGTCGGGCTGGCGGCAGTCGAACTAGGCGTTGCCTTCGGCGCGCGGGTGATCGGTGCGGTATCGACCGAGGAGAAAGCGGCGGCGGTGCGCGCGGCGGGCGCGTCCGATGTGGTGCTCTATGGCTCCGCGCCGTTCGACCGCGACCAGTCGAAGGCGCTGGCCGACACATTCAAGGCGGCACTCGGCCCCAAGGGCGCGGACGTCGTCTATGACGCGGTCGGCGGCGATTATTGCGAACCGGCGCTGCGCTCGATTGCGTGGGAGGGGCGCTACCTCGTTGTCGGTTTCCCGGCGGGCATCCCGAAACTCCCGCTCAACCTGACCCTGCTCAAGAGCTGCGACGTCTGCGGCGTGTTCTGGGGTGCATTCGCGGCGCGCGATCCGCAAAAGAACGCCGACCATGTCACTCGCTTGTTCCGGCTGTGGGCGGAAGGAAAAATCGCGCCGAAGGTCACCGAAACCTTCCCGTTCGAACGCGGCGGCGACGCCATCGCGCATCTCGCCAGCCGCAAAGCCATCGGCAAGGTTGTCGTGACGCTCGCCTGACCCTAAGTTACGTCCAGCAATTCCGGAGGCCATTTTGAGCGATTTCAACGACCGCGAGCGCGCATTCGAAACCAAATATGCCCGCGACGAGGACATGGCGTTCCGCGTCACCGCGCGGCGCAACAAGCTGCTCGGGCAATGGGCGGCGGGCCTGATGGGGCTCACACCGGAGGAAACGACGGCCTATGCGACATCGGTGGTGCAGGCCGATTTCGAGGAAGCGGGCGACGACGATGTGATCCGCAAGGTGCTGGGCGATCTGACGGCGGCAGCGGTCGATACCGACGAAGCTGCGATCCGTCAGGCGCTGGCCGACAAATCGGTCGAGGCGCGCCGCCAATTGATGGAATCGCAGTAATGGCAATGGCCGCCGCCGACATACAGGCGCTGATCGTCGCGGGCATCCCCGATGCCGCTGTCGAGATCACCGATCTGGCAGGCGACGGCAATCACTATGCCGCAAAGGTGACGGCGGCGAGCTTTACAGGCCAGTCGCGCATTGCCCGAACCAAGGCAGTCTATGCCGCGCTCGGCGGGCGGATGGGCGGCGAACTTCATGCGCTGCAATTGACCTGCGGCACCCCCGACTAAGGATTTGAACATGGACGACAGCCAGACCCGCATCGCCGACCTCGTTGCCAAGAACGACGTCCTGCTGTTCATGAAGGGAACGCCGCTGTTTCCGCAGTGCGGCTTTTCGTCGAAGGCGGTCGCGATCCTCGAACATCTCGGCGTCGAATTCGGCAGCGTCGACGTGCTGCAGGACATGGGCGTGCGACAAGGCATCAAGGAATTCAGCGACTGGCCGACCATCCCGCAGCTCTATGTAAAGGGCGAATTCGTCGGCGGCAGCGACATCATGATGGAAATGTACGAGGAGGGTGAGCTGGCCGAGCTGATGCGCGACAAGGGGGTTGTTGCGGGGGCATAGCGCTACGCGGCGCCCTCCGCCCCCTATGTCTGCGGGCAAAACCAGGAAAAAGTGTCAAACACTTTTGCTACCCGGGTGCCGCTTTGTCCCCCTTGCCGACCACGTCCGCCCTCGATAACCCCCGCGCATCACAAGAATATCGAGGATGCCCCATGTTCCGTTCGCTTGCCCTGCTTGCCCTCCCGCTCATCCCCGCTGCCGCCATTGCCGAGGAAGGCATGTGGCTTCCCAATCAGACCCCCGCCATCGGCGAGAAAATGCGTGCGGCGGGGCTGCAGATGGACCCGGCCAAGCTCGGCGATTTCAAGGCCGCGCCGCTCAACGCCATCGTCTCGCTCGGCGGCTGTTCGGCGGCGTTTCTCAGCAATCAGGGGCTGGTCGCGACCAACCACCACTGCGTTTACGGGTCGATCCAGTATAATTCGAAGGCGGGGCAGGATTACCTGACCGACGGGTTCACGGCGAAGACACTCGCCGAAGAACTGCCTGCCGATCCCGGCGCGCGCATCTATGCCATCGAGGATTTGCGCGATGTGACCAAGGCGATGAATGCGGGGCTGACCGCATCGATGTCGGGACGTGCGCGCTACGACCGGCTCGATGCCAACCGCAAAGGCCTGATCGCGGCGTGCGAGAAGCAGCCCAGCCGCCGCTGTGACGTGCGGCCGTACTACGGCGGCGCGCTGTACCTGTTGCAGCAACAGCTCGAGATCAAGGACGTCCGCCTCGTCTATGCCCCGCCGTCAGGCGTCGGCAATTATGGCGGCGAGACCGACAACTGGATGTGGCCGCGCCACACCGGCGACTGGGGGTTCTACCGCGCCTATGTCGCGCCCGACGGGTCGTCGGCGGCGTACAGCAAGGACAATGTCCCCTATCGCAACCCCGCCAAACTGACCGTCGCGCGCGAAGGCGTACAGGACGGCGATTTCGTGATGGTCGCGGGCTTCCCCGGCGTCACTAACCGGCTGGCGACGGCGGCGGAGGCGAAGTTCAACTATGCGACCTTTGCGCCGACGGATCAGAAAATGCGCTCGGACTATGCCGAGCTGATCGAGCGCGAAACGGCCAGCGATAAGGAAGCCAACATCCGCTACGCGTCGATCGTGCGTGGGGTCGATAACTACAAAAAGAAGATCCTGGGCGAAATTGCGGGGGCCGATGCCATCGACCTGAACGGCCGCAAGGCCGCGGCGGAGGCGGCGTATCGTGGCTGGGTTGCGGGCGATGCGGCGCGGACGAAGCTTTATGGTGCGTCGGTGACGGCACTCGACGCCGTGGTGGCCGAGGATCAGGCCGCGCGACTCGATGCGCTGCGGATGGCGGCAGTCGGCCGCGCGCAATTGCTGGGTGCGGCGCGTAATGCCTATCGCTGGGCGCAAGAGCGCGCCAAGCCCGATGGAAGCCGCGAGGGTGGCTATCAGGACCGCGACCGCGCCGCGACGGTTGCGCGGCTGACCGGAATCGAGCGGCGCTTTGTGGCGCGCGTGGACCGTGCGGTGTTCGAGCAGGCACTGGGGGAATATGCCAAGGCCAGCCCCACCGCGCGCAATGCTGCGTTCGAGGCTAAGGTCAAGGAAATCGGCCTCGACCGGCTCTATGCCGATACCAAGCTGGGCGACACCGCGACGCGGATCGGCTGGCTCGACAAATCACCTGCCGAATTCGAAGCCTCGACCGACCCCTTCATCCGCCTCGCCGTTGCCATGTACCCCGGCGACATCGCGGCGGAGGCGAAGTCGAAGGACCGTCAGGGCAGGATGCAGGCGGCGCGCTCGGTCTATCTCGGCGGCATGCGCGCCTGGGGCGATGCGACGGGCAAGCCGCTTTATCCGGACGCGAATGGCTCGCTGCGCTTCACCTATGGCAAGGTCGGCGGCAAGGCGAAGGACGGACAGGTCTGGACGCCGTTCACGACGGCGGAGGGTATTATTGCCAAACAGACCGGTCGCGGCGACTTCAATGCGCCTGCGCCGTTCATCGCCGCGTTGAAGGCCAAGGACTGGGGGCCGTACGCGCACCCGTCGCTCAAGACGCTGCCCGTCAATTTCCTGTCCAATGTAGACATCACCAACGGCAATTCTGGGTCGTCGACGTTGAACGCGAAGGGTGAGTTCGTCGGCCTCGCCTTTGACGGGACATTGGATGGCGTGATTGCCGACTGGGCGGTCGAGCCATCGCTGCTGACCACGATCCACGCGGATTCGCGGTTTATGCTGTGGACGATGGACAAGGTCGATGGGGCGGGGCGGCTTTTGCAGGAAATGGGCGTGAAGTAGGACGATCCGAAGCCCCTCCTCCTTTAGGGGAGGGGTTGGGGTGGGGGCTTTCCACGAGAGATTGGCCTCAAACAGAGGCCCGTCGCGGCAAAGCCGCGCCGTCGGTCGTTTGCTTCGCAACGCCGGCCGCGCTTGCGCGTGGGCAATTTAAATTCATTAAATTGTGCCCGCGCTGTGCGGGCGAGGGCGGGTCGGTGCGCGAGACCAGAAAGCTGCAACCGACCCGCCGCTCAGGCGGGGGACACCGCCATTGGGACACACAACACTATGCAGCGCGCGTGCCAACTCGCCACTTTGTAGGTTTTCCTAGGCGCACGATGGTTAGCGAAGGGTTACCGGCGCTGTCGGGTGTAAGGATTTCCGACATCGCATTGCGCGTAAGCGGCAGTATCGCCACATGGGCAGCATGGAAGCGCCCGTCACCGACCAGATGTCCGACATCGCCCAGGTGCTAACTCCGCGTGTCCGGCGGGTGCTCGCGGCTAACCCCTCGCCCTTCACCTACACCGGCACGCAAACCTATATCATCGGCACCGGTGAGGTCGCGGTGATCGACCCCGGCCCGGCTGATCTCGCTCACATCGACGGCATATTGCGCGCGACGGCGGGCGAGCGGATCGTCGCTATCGTCTGCACCCATACGCATCGTGACCATTCGCCCGCCGCCGCGCCGCTTAAGGCCGCAACTGGAGCAGAAATCGTGGGTTGTGCGCCGTTGGTGCTCGACGACAGCGGCCCGCGCGCCGATGCCGCGTTCGACTCGACCTATGCGCCCGACCGGGTGCTGGCGGACGGCGATCGGCTGTCGGGTTCCGACTGGACCTTGGAGGCCGTGGCCACGCCGGGGCATACCTCGAACCATCTGTGCTATCATCTGGTCGAGGACAATGCGCTGTTCACCGGCGACCATGTCATGGGTTGGTCGACCACCGTCGTCTCGCCGCCCGATGGCGATATGGCGGATTATATGCGGAGCCTCGACAAGCTGGGCGCGCGCAGCGACGCGGTCTATTATCCCGCGCACGGCGAGCCGGTGACCAACCCGCAGCAGTTCGTGCGCGGGCTCGGCGGTCACCGCAAACAGCGCGAGCGGCAAATCCTGAAGCTGGTCGGCGAGGGCGTCGGCGTGATCGAGGCGATGGTGCCGCGCATGTACAAGGGTGTCGACGAGCGGCTGTATCCGGCAGCGGGACGCTCGGTGCTGGCGCATCTCATCGATTTGCGCGACCGGGCGCTGGTGCGCGAGGCGGAGGGGCAATGGCACCCCGCCTGAAATGGCTCGCGGTCGGGGTTGCGCTGCTGCTGGTCATCGCAGGGGTGGTGCTCTGGCGAGAGAGCATCCGCGCCGACCGGGCGGAACGGCAACTGGGGCTGGACGCGGCGCGCACGCTGTCCGAAACCTTCGCTAAGGCGCGCGATCTGCGCGTAGCGACACTCAGCGGCGAAGTCATCGCGCGGGGTACCGATCCGGGTTTCGCACGGCTGCTGCCGACCAGCATGACGGTGCGCTATCCCTATAGCGTGGACTACTTCCTCGACCTGAAGCGCGTGGACCCAGCCGCCTATCGCTGGGACGCGGCGACGCGGACGATGACCGTCCGGCTGCCCGATATTGCCGCCGCCAGGCCCAATGTGGATGCGGCGCGCGCCGAGCGTATCGACACCAGCGGCGTGTTCATGTCACGCGACGCGGCGCAGCGGCTGAACACGCAAGTCGCGGCGCGGGCAGCGCAGCGTGCGGCGGAATCGGCGGCCAAGCTCGACCATATGAACCGTGCCCGTGCCAGCGCAAAGGAAGCGATGACGGCGCTGGTCGCGCGCCCCCTACGCGCGGCGGGGCTGGGCGAGGTCAAGGTCGCGATCCGCTATCCTTGGGAAACGGGCAGCGAAGGTGCGGCAATCCCGTGGGACGAAAGCCGCGCCGTCGACGAGGTTTTGCGGCCTTGAGAGATTGGACTCGGGCCCGTGACGAGTTTACATTCGCCACATCCATTGCCGCAGGGGGCATGAACAATGGCGACACTGGCACCGCACGCGCCGCGTTTGGCGGACAACGACCGTTTCTATTTCGGCCTCGCGCTGGCGATGGCGGCGGTCCTGGTCGCGGGCTTCGGCCTGAATTTGGCGACGGGCCGCTCGACCTTTGCCGTGCCGATGGTCTGGCACGTCCATGCCGTCGTGTTCGTCAGCTGGGTCGGAATTTTCCTTGCCCAGACGTGGTTCGCGACGCGCGGGCCGATGGCGTTTCACCGGCGGCTGGGCTGGCTCGCGACGTTCTGGGTGGTGCTGATGGTGGTGATGGGCATTGCGATCACGGTCGCGACGATCCGGCGCGGGACGGCACCGTTTTTCTTTCAGCCGCAACATTTCCTGATCGCCAATCCGCTTGGGCTTTTGAGCTTTGCGGGGCTGACGTTCGCGGCCGTCCGGTTGCGGCGTCAGACAGACTGGCACCGGCGGCTGCAGATTTGCGCTTTTGCAACCCTCATGGGTCCGGGGTTCGGGCGGCTGCTGCCGTCGCCGTTCCTGATGCCCTATGCGTTCGAGGTGCCGGTGCTTGTCGGCCTGTTGTTCCTCGTGCCACCGATGATCCGCGATTATCGACGCGACGGGCGGGTCCATCCGGCGTGGTGGTGGGGCATCGGGACGGTGTTCAGCGTTTTGATCGTGGCACGGGTCATTGCCCCGACGCCCATCGGCGACGCAATCTATGCAAGTGTCGTCGCAGGTTCGCCCGGCGCAGCGCTGCCCGGCATGGCGTTCGGCCCGCTGCCACCCGGGCTGTAATCGCGCCGCAATCGGCCTATATCGCGTGCCAGCCCCCGCCGGGGCGCATGGAGCGGACATGAGCTTTCAATCGGGCAAATTGCAGGGCGTGGACATCCGCGAAGAGATCGACCGGCTACGGAAGGAACGCAACGCCGTTATCCTCGCGCATTATTACCAGAAGCCCGAGATTCAGGATTTGGCCGATTTCGTCGGCGACAGCCTTGATCTTTCGCGCAAAGCGGCCGCGACCGATGCCGATGTCATCGCGTTCTGCGGGGTCAAGTTCATGGCCGATACCGCCAAAATCCTGTCGCCCGACAAGATCGTGGTGCTGCCCGATATGGACGCGGGGTGCTCCCTCGAGGACTCATGCCCGCCCGACAAATTCGCGGCGTTCCGTGCGGCGCACCCGGACCATATCGCGCTGACCTACATCAACTGTTCGACCGAGGTGAAGGCGCTCAGCGACATCATTGTGACCTCGTCGTCGGCGGACAAGATTTTGTCGCAGATACCGAAGGATCAGAAGATCATCTTCGGCCCCGACAAGCATCTCGGCGGCTATCTCGCGCGCAAGACCGGGCGCGACATGCTGCTCTGGCCGGGGGTGTGCATCGTGCACGAGGCGTTCAGCGAGACCGAGTTGGTGAAGCTGAAGGCGCAACACCCCGGCGCGCCGGTCGCCGCGCACCCCGAATGCCCCGCGCACATCCTCGACCATGCCGATTATGTCGGCTCGACCAGCGGAATCCTCGCGTTCGCGAAGGACTTCCCCGGCGACACGCTGATCGTCGCGACCGAGCCGCACATCATGCACCAGATGGAAAAAGCGCTGCCGGAGAAGCATTTCATCGGCGCACCGGGCGCGGACGGGAACTGCAACTGCAACATCTGCCCGTATATGGCGCTGAATACGCTCGAGAAACTCTATGTGGCGCTGCGCGACCTCCAGCCGCGCATCGAGATCGAGGAAGGGCTGCGGCTACGCGCGAAGCGGAGTCTGGACCGGATGCTGGAGATGGCGGGGAGCACGGTCGGGCAGGGGGATTTGGGGGCGCGGTGATGTGTGAGCAAGGAAAATGACAACATCCCTAAAACTCCTTGGTGTCTTGTTCGTATTGGCAGGGTTTTCGCATGTACTTCTAGGAGTTGGTGCGGAGGCACTATTGGGAGCGAACGTCTCGCATGAAACGCTCAGTGATCCGTCGCTAAACAGTCAAAATCGCTTCTACGGTGCGGCATTCATGCTTTACGGTGTGCTGATATGCATGTTTGCATCTAATCGGCAAAAATACGCCGATGTTTTTCGGGTTGTCATGATCCTGTTCTTTATTGGCGGGTTGACACGAGTTTTATCATATTGGCTCCACGGTGCGCCTTCCCCTGCCATTCAATTTCTTGCAGCGACGGAGCTGGTACTTCCACCTTTTCTGCTGTGGTGGCAGTTGCAGAATGCGAAAAATGACCCGTCACTCTGAACTTGTTTCAGGGTCCACCCCTCCGCCCGAACGGGCCAAGCGATGAAGGGTGGATGCTGAAACAAGTTCAGCATGACGGCGTGGGGGCGTCAGCCAGCTACGCAAACTTGCACTAGTGCACTGAATGCACTATCCCGTATTTCGATGGTCACCCTGACACGCGGCCCGAACTGGAAAATCGCGGTTTACGGGCGCGACCATGGCGTGCCGCATTTTCATATCGAGGGGCCGGATTTCCGGTGCTCGGTGGCGATCCGGTCGCTGGAGTTGATCGTCGGCAACGCACCTGCGCCGGTGCTGCGGGCGGCACGCTTATGGGCGCGCGCGAATACGGCGCAGTTGATGGCGACATGGCAGGAGTTGAACGGATGAGCAGCATCGACAAGCCCCGCATCATCACCGGCGTGACGGCGTTGGGTGACGCGCGGCTGCACCTTGTCTGGTCTGACGGCACGACTGCCGATGTCGATCTGACGGCCACGCTGAAAGCTAAAACCTTTGCCCCGCTGCGCGATGCCACCATTTTTGCCACCGTGCAGGTCGGCGACTGGGGTCACAGCCTCGAATGGCAGGGCGGTATCGACATAGGCGCGGATGCGCTGTGGCTTGAAACCTTGTCGGCGACGGGCCGCGACGATGTGCGGCAGTTCCTCGAATGGCGGCTGCACAACGGCCTGTCGCTCGCCAAGGCTGCCGAAGCCCTCGGTATCTCGCGGCGCAGCGTGGCTTATTATTCCAACGGCGAACGGGCGATTCCGCGCGCGATTCTGCTGGCGTGCAAGGGGTGGGAAGTCAGTCCGGAGTTTCGGCGGGCTGCATAAAGCTCACTCCGCAATCCGCACCACCACACCCGTCTTCTGGCGCTCGATCTCCGCCGCTGTGAACGGCAGGCGGTGCCAGCTTTTGGTCGAAAACGCGCGGGTCTGGTCGGCGTAGTGCGGCGACGCGGGGTCGGTGGATTGCGAGTAGCTGAGTAGCGCGTCGGCGACCGGACCGTTCTCGTCGAAGCTCACGACCTGAATATAGCTCGTGCCATGTTCAGGAACGAGGCCGCCGGGGACCGCTTTCGTCCGCTGCATGTTGAGCACGCCCAGCGGGTGGTTCCCGCCGTGGACGGGAATGCGATCCTTGCCGCGCACCGCGAACTGCACATCGCCCCAGCGCGCGTCGAGCGCAATGCCGTCCTTTTTGGCCTTTTCGACCGCGCCGCGCAGGGCCGCGAGCAATTTCGCCCCGTTGTCGCCCGTCGTTAAGAGGGTGCGCGGCGTGTTCACCGGATCGGCGGCATCGAACGGGACGGCCCAAAGCTTCGGCAATGTCCGCGCCGCGTCCCAGAACGTCGCAAAGAGATAGGCACCGCGGCTGTCGACCTCGAAACGCCGGTCCCAGCGCGACAGGACACCGCACGCTTCGCTCAGGTCGGGGGTGCCCCGGCACAATTGGATCAACGGTTCGGCGACCAGCTCGGCGGCGAGGCTTTTGTTGGCAAACGCCATTGACCGCGCCGCTGCCGGGTCGATCTTGCCGCCCGCGCTGTCGAGTTGTCGCTGGATTTCGGTCAGCCCCGACCGCGTCCGCAGCGAGCGTTCGGTCGCGTGCGCGCCGAGGATCGGTGACAGCGCGGCAATCGGTGCCTTTGGGTTGGTCAGCCAATAGCTGTCGTTTGAATTGGCGACATAATCGCGGCGCACAAGCACCGCCTGGTCGCGTGCGGGCATTAGCCCGGGGACCGCCGTTCCGGGTGTTTGCGTCCAGTCGCATGTGGCGCGGCTGCCGTCGAGGATGACCAGCCGCCCCGCCATTTTGGCACTCAGCGGTGTCGCACATGCCGCAATCTTTGCCGCCGAAACGCCGGGCACGCCAGTGACATCGGCGAGCATCGCATTGCCGCTGCGGTCAGCAACGATTGTGTTGACCCAGGGGATGGCGAGCGAGGCCGAGACGGCGCGCCGCACGTCGCCGACATTGCGCGCCCGACCGATATCGACCCAGGTCGCCAGCGACCGCTGGTTCCCGGCATTGGCATCGCGCAGGGCATAGGCCTTTTCCGCGTTCCAGACAGTCCCGATGAAGGGGCTGACGATGACCGGGCCGTAGCGCGTCGAATAGAGTTTGCGTTGCACCGGTGCCGCGCCGTCCGGCATCGGTACCGACACCGTCGTTTCGCGCATCCGCTCGCGTTTGCCGTCGACTAGATAAGCGAGTGGGTCGTTCGGATCGAGTTTCAATTCGAATACCGTAAAATGCTGAGCGGCGGTGACAGTGTGCGTCCAGGCGATGTCGCGGTTGAAACCGAGCGTGACGATGGGTGCGCCCGCAATCGATGCGCCCATTGCGTCATATTGCCCCGGGATCGTGACGTGCATTTGCCAGAACCGGCTTGGCCCCTCCCACGGGAAATGCGGGTTGCCGACCAGCAAGCCGCGCCCGTCGCGCGTCGCATCGCCGCCGAATGCCCAGCCATTGCTGCCGTATCTTATGTCTTCCTGCTTCGGGAGCGGATCATGGCTAGGGGCTAGCGCAGCAGCGCGTGCCTTTGGCGGTGCAGCACCGGCAACGAACGGGGCGAAGGCCAGCGAACCGGCAAGGATCATGCCCTTTTCATTGAGCCGCAGCATGTCATCGACGCCAATCGGGCGGACCCATGCTTTGCCCCGACATCCCTCGGGCACGCCATTGGGGCCGATGTCGCGGAGCAGGCGATTGTACCCGGCGACATAGCCCGTCACCAACGCCTGCGACCGCGCATCCATGCGCCGCACACCGGCGCGCAATTTGGGCAGATCGACGACACCGCGAAAATAAATGTCCGAGGTCAGGTTATCCACGGGCCCGAAGCCCAGCACCGCCGTGCCCTTTGGCCCGAAATGCAAGGATCGCTCGCCCGCGACCGTCGCGAACTCTTCGGCAATCATGCACAGATTGTCCTGGGCATAGGCATAACCGACGCCGTACCCCGCGCCGCTCCAGCTCCGCGCCGTGATGTGGGGGATGCCGTAAGTCGTACGGACGATTGAGGCTGCGAAGGTTTCGCGCCGGGCCTCCGACGGGCTTGCTTGAGCAATCGCGGTGACGACGAGCGCAGCTTTCAGGATTTTCATAGATGCCCCCAACAATATTTCCGCACTCTAACATGCGTGTTCGGTCGCGCAATGCGCTTGCGCCATTCCCAAGGGGTGACATCCCGCCTAGGGCCGTGGCGTTACCCTAGCGTCTGGATAAATGTGCCCGATCTTCCCGTCATTGCCGCCATCGCATGGGCTGTCATTCTCGGCGGCGTCGGGGGTGTGCTGACCGATGTCGGGCCGTGGTATCGCAACCTCAAGAAACCCGCATGGCAGCCGCCCGACTGGTTGTTCGGGCCAGCCTGGACGTTGATCCTCGGGCTGGCTGCATGGGCAGGGGTGATTGCATATTATGGTGCGCGCGACGATGCGGGGCGCACAGCCGTCATCATCCTCTACGCCGTCAATTTCGTCGCGCATTTCGCGTGGTCGCCCCTGTTCTTCAAGCTGAAGCGGCCCGACTGGGCGCTGGTCGAGGTCGTGTTCCTGTGGGGATCGGTGCTGGCGTTATGCGTGGGACTGCGGCAGTTTTCGGCGACTGCGAGCTGGCTGATCGTGCCCTATTTAGTCTGGGTCAGCTTTGCCGCGTGCCTCAATTACATGACGGTGCGGCTCAACCGACCGTTCGTCTAGCCCGGAGACGCCGCCGAACCGGCGAGCAACCCGCCGTCGATGTCGAGTTCGCTCCCTGTGATGTACGGCGCTTCATCGGATGCGAGGAAGACGCACAGCGCGGCGACTTCCTCGACGGTGCCGAAGCGTTGCAGTGGTGTGTCCTTGACCAGCGCCGCCATCTTCTCGGCATGGTCGGGGCCGTCGCCGATCATCGCTTCCCAAATGGGCGTCAGGATTGCGGCGGGGTGCACTGAATTACAGCGGATGTTGAGCCGCTGCTGCGCGCACCACAAGGCCACCGTCTTGCTGTGGTTGCGGACGGCGGCTTTCGACGAGGCATAGGCCGCCGCACCTGGAATGCCGACCAGCCTCGACCGCGACGAAATGTTGATGATCGCGCCCGATTTCGCGGGACGCATGGCGCGGATCGCGTGTTTGCAACCGAGCATCGTGCCGTCGAGATTGACGCGATGGACGGCGTGCCATTCGGCGAGGGACACGTTCTCCGGATCGTGCGGACCGCTGTCGGGGCCGAAGCCGGTGATGCCCGCATTGTTGACGAGCACGTCGAGCCGTCCATGCGCGGCGAGGACTTCGGCCAGCGCAGTTTCCCATTGCGCCTCGTCACCGACGTCGAGCGCATGGAAGTGATGCGTTTGGCCAAGGGTATCGGCGAGCGCCTGTCCGGCGTCGGTATCGATATCGGTCACCCATACGGTTGCGCCTTCGCGGGCAAAGGCGGTGGCGATAGCGGCTCCGATGCCGCGAGCAGCACCGGTAACGACGGCGATTTTGTCATTTAGTCTTGGCATTCCGGTGCCGTACCGCCCCGATGCTATGGCGACCACCAATTTTCGCTGTCCTACACATCGAACATATGGCTAGGTTATTGTTATGTGCACGCCCTTTGAAACCGGCCAAAATCCATCGCGGAATAGGACCGTCTCAACCGAATTTTGCGACAACGTCGTGGGACTTTCGTGACCTTCGCGCTCGACCGATTCGACCTCGACGCTTTCGTCGCCGCAACGCTTGCCGAAGACCTCGGCAGCCCGCCGCGCGATGTGACGTCGGAGAGTGTCATTCCCGCCGATGCGCGGTTTACCGGGGTGATGGACAGCCGCGATGCGATTGTGGTCGCGGGGCTGCCAATTGCCGAGGCGTTCTTCCGCGCGCTCGATCCTATGGTCGAGATCGAGTTGCTGGTCGGGGAGGGCGACGCCGCCGCGCCCGGCACCGACCTGATGCGCCTGTCGGGCAATGCCCGCGCGCTGCTGACCGGCGAGCGGTCGGCGCTGAATACGGTGCAGCATCTGTCGGGCATTGCCACGCTGACGCGCGCCTATGTCGATGCCATTGCAGGCACCGGCTGCATCTTGCTCGACACGCGCAAGACCATTCCCGGGCTGCGCGTGCTGGAGAAATACGCGACGCGCATGGGCGGGGCGACCAATCACCGGATGGGCCTGTGGGACGCGGCGATGATCAAGGACAATCATGTTGCGGTCGCGGGGTCGGTGGGCGAGGCAACCCGGCGCGCCAAGGCGGCAGGGGTCGAACACATCATCGTCGAGGTCGACCGGATCGACCAGATCGCGCCCGCGCTGGCAGCAGGGGCGACGCATCTGCTGCTCGACAACATGGACGCCGCGACCCTGCGCGAGGCGGTCGCGCTCGTCGCGGGCCGCGTGCTGACCGAGGCGTCGGGCGGCGTTACGCTGGAGACGATCCGCGCCAAGGCAGAGACCGGTGTGACCTATATCTCGGTCGGCCGCCTGACCCAAAGTGCGCCCGCTGCCGATATCGGCTTGGATTTCGCGCTGGCCTGACTAGGCTGGGGCGACAAACCATAAGGGGAGCGACAACATGGACCGTCCGCAATCGATCATCTGGTTCGAACGCCTCTATCTCGGCGGGGTTGCCGTCGGGCTGGCCAACACCGTTTTCAACTGGTCGTCGATTCAGGAACAGGTCGCGGCGACGCCGAACAGCGAGATGCTGCCGAGCTGGTTCATGAGCGCGACGATCGCGATTGGTATCGGGATTAACCTGTTGCTCTGGTATTTTGTGGCGATGCGCGGGTCGGTAGTCGCCAAATGGATCGTGGTCGTGTTCTTCGTGCTTGGGCTGCTCGGTGTCGTGCAGACTATGGTGTCGGGTGCGACGACGGGAAGCAGCACAATCATCGGCTCTGTCGTGCTCGCGCTTCAGGCTGGGGCGGTGTTCATGTTGTTCCGGCCCGATACCAAATCGTGGTTTGGGGGCGGTGCAGCGGCTTAATCAAGCGGTCGGACAGAAGGACGCTATGCAGACGCCAGCACCCATCCTGTGGTTCTCGCGATTGTGGATCGGCAGCACCATGGCCAGTCTCGTGGTTGTCGTCGCGACTTGGGACGACCTGATGAAGGATTTGCCCAAGGATGATATTAGCAGCGCAACGACTTACGGCATCGCGTTTGCCTATGCGGTTTCGGTCGGTGTCTCGCTGTTGCTGTGGTGGCTCGTCATGCGTCGGCGGTCGTCGACGGCGCGGACGATTGCGACGGTGCTGTCGGTGATCGGGGCAATCCTGGTTGTGGTGGCTGTGGCCGAACCGTATCTCAGCGGTAGCATCGATCCGGATACCCGCGCTCTTGGCTGGCAGGTGCTTGAAAATGTCGCTGTAGTCGTCGGGCTTGTCGCCAATGCTCTGTTATTCGCGCCCGGCGCGCAGCGCTGGTTCACGCGCGACCCCGAGTTTTCGGACGTGTTTTCATGAGATGGCGGGGTTTGGTTTTAGTGGCAGCTCTTGCGGGTCAGGCTCAAGCCCAGCCGCTCACCTGCGCTGTCCCCGCCCAGATCGAACGCCCGCGCCCTGATGCGCCCGACACGCAACAGCCACGCCGCATCCTGCCGACTGCGAGCTATACGCTCGCACTCAGCTGGGCACCGCAATATTGCCGGGAACGGGGGGCGACGGGCTTTCAATGTGGGACGGATAACCGTTTCGGCTTCATTCTCCACGGCCTGTGGCCCGAAGGGGCGGGGCGCGACTGGCCGCAATATTGCCGCCCGGTCGAGCTGCTGTCCGACGCTACGATCCGCGCGAACCTGTGTGCAACACCGTCGGCCCAGCTACTCCAACACGAATGGGCCAAGCATGGCAGCTGCATGGCGGGCACTGCCGACGAGTATTTCCGCCGTGCGACCGCGCTGTTCGGGCGGGTGTGCTATCCCGATATGGATGCGCTGTCGCGGCGCAGTGGATTGACGGTCGGGGCACTGACGGCCGCCGTGGCGCGCGCCAATCCGGGGATTGCGCCCGCAATGGTCCGGGTGCGCCTGACGCGCGGCGGCTGGCTCGACGAGGTCTGGCTTTGCCACGGCCTCGACTTTCGCCCGGCGCGTTGCACCCGTACGAACGACGGTACTGCGGCGGCGACGACCCGGCTCAGGATCTGGCGCGACGAACGCTAACCGTCGATCACCGCCGTGCCCGGATGATGCTTGTCGAGATGCCGCTTGATGATCTTTAGGTTGCGCGTGTTCGACCGGAAGAAAAAATCGGGCACTGCGCCGATCAGCGGGATTGCGCCGAGCAGAGCATCGACACCGATGTTCCCCGCAATCCGCAGATAGGCGTGCTTGGGCATTCCCAGATTGCGCGCTTCCCACGCCAGATAGCTGCCCATGACCGCCGCGATCACGCTGCCGCCGACGGGAATAAAGTCGAAGATCACATCGAGGCCGACGCGCTGCTTTGTGCCGGGAATGACGAACAATCCCTCAAGCAGCTTTTCCATCCCCTCGATGCGGCGGCGCACCGCTGCGGGATGCGTGCCACCAAGGCCTGCCTTCGCAGTCAGCGTGTCGAAATCGATCGTATCGGGCATCGGGTCCGAACTCCTTGTCGAGTCGAATATGGGAAGGCCGCCTGTGATTGCCAGAGCCGAAGCTCAGTTGGTCCCTGTGCGAGGCGGGCGGAGCTGGTCGAGTGGATGCACGCCGAGCGCGTTCTCTTTCCAGCCAGTCAGCGATGGATCGACCAGCGACCAGCGCACCGGCACACCGAGCGGGATGTAGCTGGCGCGCGCGGTCAGGTCGGCATCGGCTTCTGCAATAAAGGCCGACCGCGCTTCGAGCGTCGGGGCATTGCGCGAATTGACCAGCGCAGCGTCGCCCTTTGCATCGCAAACGAGACCCGACGCGCAGGACAGGCGCGTCAGATACCAATTGGCGCTGATGTTCGGCGCGACGGCATCGATCAGGCGCAGGTCGGCGCTGGCGTCGCGTAGCGGCACCACCACTGCGCGCACGCCGATCCGCCGCCAGTCCGCCGCGATCCGTGCAAAGATCAGCCGCATCCCGGGACCGGCGGGCAGCGCCACACGCAACACCGGCGGCGTCCGCCCGCCGCTGCGCCAGTCGGCGATGCGTTCGGCGGCGGCAGCGCGGCGCTGGGCAAGGGTATTGCGCGCCCATTCGGGTGCCTCGGGTGCGCGCGCGCTGTCGAGTTGAGCCGGCAGGACCGTGTTGGCGACGGTCCAGCCCTGAATATCGAGCGTCGTGGGTAAAGCATTGCGGTCGATTGCCATCGACAGCGCGTGGCGCACCGTGCTCGTCGACAGGAACGTCGATTTGCCGGTTATGGCCAACCCGAACAACCCTTGGCCTGCGCCGAACCGGATGATGCCCGGCCGCATTCGTGCCATCCGCACGACTGGCCAATCGGCCAGCGTGCCACCCGTCGCCAGGTCGGCGCGACCGGCGTTGAACCTTGAAATTGTCATTGCGGCACGTTCATGGTGCAGTAGGACTGAATCGGGTCGTGCGCTGGCTGGATCGTTCTCGCGCACCAATGGCCCAAGCCGAACGGTCGATCCGCGCATCCGTATGATTTTGAATGGTCCGGTGCCGCGTCCTTCGCGCCGGATGCCGAGTTCGGGCTGGGCAAGCAATTGCAATAAATTGGGACGAGGTACTTTCATGCGGACCTCGACGACGCGGCCGGTCATCCCGATAAAAGCGTCGACGGCGGTGAGCAGGGGCTTCACCGGGTTGCGGCTGTCGGGCGCGACGGCGCGGTTGAGGCTGCGCGCCACGTCTTCGCCGGTCACGTCGCTGCCGTCGGGCCATTTTGCCTGACGGATGCGGAAGATGGTGCTGAGGCCGTCGCCGGTGACGATCCAGCTTTCGGCCAGCGCGGGCGCGATCTGACCGTTGCCGTCAAGCGCAACGAGTCCCATCGCCGTCGATCCGGCAAGCAGTGCATCGGCAGGGGACAGCGGTGCACGATCAGGGTCGGTCATGGCCGGACGCGGGCCGATGACACTGACGTCGATCACACCATCGTCGCGCGGGTCGCTGCACGACGCAAGCAACGCGGGTAACGCAAGGAGGATCAGGCGGCGCGCGTGCATGGCCCGCTTATGCGTCAGTCGGGGCCACAGCAGCAAGCGTGGTGCGGACGGTGGGACTCGAACCCACACTCCCTACGGGAAACGGATTTTAAGTCCGTTGCGTTTACCGGTTTTGCTATTGTAAAACAAAGATAAAACGTCGATTTTATGAAGAGATGCGTTAGCATAATGCGCTAGTCGAGCCGCGAAGGTGTGAAAAAGCTTGGTCATGCGCCTGTCCCTTCGTGCTCGAATGCCGAAGCCATACGCTCTAGGTCGCGCGCCTTTAGCCCGTGAGAAGACGCACACTGTCTCCATTGCCTGACAGCAGCTTGGACTTCTGCGACGATTTCTCGGGCCGCAGGCGGCTTCAATCCGCACTGGCGCGCCATGCCGAGCGCCACGTCGAGGGACGCGGTGTCGTCGGCTTCGTCGATCGCGAGACTCAATACACGCGCCTTCACGTCAACGGGCGTCGGGTTCATGTCGTAGGCAGGCGACAAGCGCCAGCCTTTGGCTTCGTGCAGGAAGCCGTGATTGCGTAGGTGATCGTCGGTGTTGGAAATAAGGATATTGAACACGATGCGCCGCCAGAGTTGGGCGCAATCCTGTTCGGGCCGAGAGCCGAATTGACGCAGCGCATCGACTATTTCCAGATAGCTGTGATCCTCGTTGTCGGCCGCACCAAGCATCGACATCGCCGACAAGAATGGGATGCGAATGTCGCCACCGCGGTCGAAGCGGCGCAGCAGCAAAGCGGTGCGGTCGGCCACCTTTTCCAGCCGCCATGTCGGCACGCTGATCCCCGCGCGGCGGGCAAGGTCGAGCGCGACGGCCTCCCATTGCATGACAGGGTAGGGGTCATCGGCCTGCGGAAATTTGGCGATGGACAGTTGCCCTTGGAGATCAAGCACCGACGCCTTGGCGCGCGCGCCACCCAGTGACGATCCCGGCGCAAGGATAAGGCGGAGATCGGCGTCGTCGTCCCTGTCGGCCGCAAAACGCATTGCGGCGTTCAACAATTCGCCAAGGCGAATGAGGGGAGGGATGTTTGCGCCGTTGCCGCTTGCCAAGAATGGGCCATCGAGCGCTTCCTTGAAACGTAGCGCGCCCTGACGTGCGATGTCGCCGACGCCCAACAGGTAATCGACTTCGCCCAAGCTGCGCGGAGCGCGACCCTCTACCTGCGCGCGGCGGCGTTCCTCGCGCTGGATCAGATGGCGACCCCAGCGGTCGGGGGCTGAATCGCCGAACGCACCGAACAATGCGCGGCCCTGCCTAGTGTGTTGGGGACCGCCGCCGAGTATCAAGGCTGGCTCCAGCGCGAAGCGCGCTGGGTCCGCCAGCCAATCTGGGTCGTATTCGAATGTGGCGCTGTCGCGGTTGCGGGCGCGGCGGGACCACAGGCGTCCCACAAAGTGCGCGGCACTCGCCAAGTCGACATAAACCAAGAGTTGGCGATCGCTCACGGTTGGCCCATCTGGCGGCGCTTACTGGTACGCACGCGCTTCGGCAGTCGCTCATCCTCGAGTTGCAAGCCGACGCTGTCGGTCACGGCATCTGCGAGCTCGGCAATTCGGTCGCTCAAGCCCAGAATGAAGAGCACAGTGGCGTATACGCCCAACGACACGCCGGGGTCGCCCTGTTCGACCTTCTGCAAGGTGCTACGCGCCACGAACGCGCGCTCCGCCATCAACGTCATGGTGATCCGACGGCGCAGGCGCGCAGCCTTAATGTCAGCGCCGAGCTTGGCCAAAGCGCGCTTGACGGGCAGCGGCATGGGCGGTGTAATACGCACAGGAACCTCCTTGACCGTTACTCTAGCCACAAAGCCGTTTAATGTCCATTAAAACGGTCAAAAACTGATAATGCACGTTTAACGACGGATGACGCGACCGTTGATCGAGATCACTGCATTCTGAGTATATCGATGGCCTGTCCAAACAGAATGATCAACGAACACGCCGACCGATAAACAGGGGCAGGAGCGCGGCGGCGATCTGAGCGGATATGCCGATCAGTCCTGCTGATGTCGCCAAGGCTGCCATTTGCTCGGCCAAGGTTCGTTCGAAAAGGAGCTTGCCAAGTGTGGCTTCGAAAACGGCCAATAGCATCAAAAACCAAACCACCATCGCTCCCCGTATCGCTAGCGCATCTGGCACTCGCCACCGCCGCACCGTCAAGCGGCATGCGTAAAGCGCCGCAAACAGCATCACGGGCACTTCCATCAGAACCGCGATTAGCGATCCGACCTGTGGCGCGACGAAAAGCACCCGGATCGTGCCCAAGACAAAGCCCAAGGCAAATAGCGCTATGAAAAAGGCGGTCGCTGCCAGGAGTGCGCGTTTCATGTCTGCTTCCCCACAATTTCTCCAACGAACCGGTGAACCGTACTTTGGGACAGCGGCATTCGCATATGGACTTGGCTTCCTTTGGCGCTGCCGACGTTTGTCGATACGTCGCGTGTCAGGACTCACACAGAACTAACGTCAATCGATCAGTGTGACAGTAGGACCGGCAGCGGTGTGTGATGGACGATGAATTTGGTCACCCCGCCCATCACGAAGTCCCTCATCCGCGTGTGGCCATAGGCGCCCATTACGAGCAGGTCGGCATGCTGGCGGGCGCAATAATCGGTCAGAACTTCGCCAGCGCTCGCGTCGCCGACCTCGATCGTGTCGACGCTTGCCGTTACGTCGTGCGACTCAAGCTGGTTTTGCAATGCCGCGATACTGCTCGCGCCTTCGAGGGGCTTCTCACCCGTCATCTCGACAAGCCGAACGGTTTGAGCGAATTTCAGGAAAGGCAAGGCGTCCGAAATAGCGCGTGCCGCGACCCGGCTCCCGTCCCAAGCCACGACAACCACGGCAAGTTTGAGTTCCGCAGCGACTTTGTCGGGCAGCAGCAGAACAGGCCGCCCACTTCCAAAGATCATTTCTTCGGCGATCTCGCGATACGCGGGATAGTCCGAGTTCGGAATGATGACGAGGTCGCTCAAGCGAGCGCTCCCCATCAATTGCGATCCAGTGCGACTGGCCGAACAGGCGAGATCGAGAATAGTGACGCTGGGATAGCCAGCTTTCCCGGCTTCTGTGAGCTTACGTTTTAAGTCAGCCGCCGCAGCTGCGCCATCGTGCTGCGCGGCAGCGATGACGCTCGTGACATCGGTAAGCAAGCTCACCAGCCGGCTGGACGTTTCGGGCAATTCGACCTGACAGATCGCAGCCGTCACATCGCCGCCTAACATCTTTGCGATCGCAAGCGAGGCCGACACGACATTGTCGGGCGTAGGGTCCGGGTATGTCGAAAGCTGCAGCAGAATATTCTTGAACGGCATAGCGATATCCGATGCTGACGGCGGGCGGTTGCCGCAATCAGTGAAAGCACTCGAGCGGAGCAATTGTCGACGGGACTACACACCGCGGAGACATGGGTATCTAGGGAGATATACGGATCGTCGCGACCGCTGCCCGACGCTACGCGCTTGATATGAACGCAGCGACGACGAGCACTTCGATGGACGCCACCAACCCGAGCTTGCTGCAACAGATCGACGCTTATTGGCGCGCCGCGAACTATCTTTCGGTTGGGCAGATTTATCTGAGGGATAACGCGCTCCCAGAAGAGCCGCTGGCGATCGAACACATCAAGCCGCGCCTGCTCGGCCATTGGGGAACGACCCCGGGGCTGAATTTCGTCTACGCGCATCTCAATCGGTTGATCACGGCGAACGACCTCGACATGATCTTCGTGACGGGGCCGGGGCACGGCGGACCCGGGCTCGTAGCCAACACCTATCTCGAAGGTTCCTACACCGAGTTCTTTCCGGCAATCGAGCGGGATCGGCATGGGCTGCACCGCTTGTTCCGGCAGTTCTCGTGGCCGGGCGGCATATCGAGTCATGTCGCGGCTGAGACACCCGGATCGATCCACGAAGGTGGCGAGCTCGGCTACTCGCTGGCCCATGCTTATGGTGCTGCGTTCGACAACCCGGACCTCATCGTCGCCTGTGTCGTTGGCGATGGCGAAGCCGAAACCGGACCGCTGGCCGCAAGCTGGCATGCCAACAAGTTCGTCAATCCGGCGCGCGACGGAACCGTGCTCCCAATCCTGCATCTGAACGGGTTCAAGATCGCCAACCCGACGATCCTAGCCCGGATAAACCGCGACGATCTGACCAATCTGCTGCGCGGCTATGGGCATGAACCGCATTTCGTCGAGGGCGACCATCCTGACACGATGCACCGCGCGATGGCCGACACGCTTGATCGGGTCTTGGACGAAATCCGCGAGATCAAAGCAAGCTTCGGAAACGACACAACGACCCTGCCGCGCTGGCCGATGATCGTGCTGCGAACCCCGAAGGGCTGGACCGGACCCAAGATCCTCAACGGCAAACCCGTGGAAGGAAACTGGCGTTCGCATCAGGTGCCGATCGCCGATTTGAGCAAGCCCGGAAACTTGGCCGAACTCGAGGCATGGTTGCATAGCTACCGGCCCGAAGAATTGTTCGATGCCGACGGGCAGCTCTGCGCCGTACTGGCCGACCTCGCGCCGACCGGTCACCGTCGCATGGGTGCGAACCCGCACGCCAATGGCGGCCTGTTGTTGAAGTCGCTCGTTATGCCCGGCATTCGCGACCATGCCATCGCGGTCGCGCAGCCGGGCACGATACGCGGCGAGGCGACCCGGGTGCTCGGGCGCTTCCTGCGCGAAGTCATGCGCCTCAATCTCGAAACCAAAAACTTCCGGCTGTTTGGGCCCGACGAAACCGCGTCGAACCGTCTCGATGCGGTTTATGAAGTCTCGGACAAGGCCTGGATGGCAGAAATCACGGACGACGACACCGATCTGTCGCGCGACGGTCGTGTCATGGAAGTGCTGAGCGAGCACCTCTGCCAAGGCTGGCTGGAGGGCTATCTGCTGACCGGACGGCACGGCTTTTTCTCGTGCTACGAAGCGTTCATCCAGATCGTCGATTCGATGGTCAACCAGCACGCGAAATGGCTGCGGAAAAGCAGCCAGGTCGCGTGGCGCAAGCCGATTGCCTCGCTCAACTATTTGTTGACATCGCATGTGTGGCGACAGGACCATAACGGCTTGTCGCATCAGGATCCGGGTTTTCTCGATCATGTGGCTAACAAGACGTCCGACGTCGCGCGCATTTATCTGCCGCCCGATGCAAATTGCCTGTTGTCGGTTGCCGACCATTGCCTTCGCAGCCGTGGCTACATCAACGTCATCGTCGCCGGAAAGCAGAGCGAGTGGCAATGGCTCGATATCGATGCGGCAGCGGCGCATTGTGCGGCGGGTGCGGGCATCTGGTTATGGGCCGGTGACGATGCCGAACCCGATGTGGTCATGGCGTGTGCCGGGGACGTGCCGACGCTCGAAACGCTGGCGGCTGTTTCGCTTTTACGCATCTATGCGCCCGATATCCGCATTCGCGTGGTCAACGTCGTCGACCTTTTGGCACTACAGCCGCCGACCGAGCATCCGCACGGCCTGAGCGATCACGATTTCGATGCCCTGTTCACCACTGATCGTCCGGTCATCTTTGCGTTCCACAGTTACCCGGCACTGGTCCACAAATTGACGTATCGCCGACATAATCACGGCAACATCCATGTGCGTGGATTCAAGGGCGAAGGCACGACCACGACGCCGTTCGATATGGCCGTGCTGAATAATCTCGACCGCTACCAGCTCGCGCTCGACGCCATCCAGCGCATCCCGCGTTACACCGACCGTATCGACGCGGAAACGGCCCGCTATTGGACGACAATGCAGCGTCACAAGGCGTATATCGCCGAACACGGCGACGACATGCCCGAGGTCCGCGACTGGCAATGGACGAACTGATCGTCCTCGCGCTGAATAGCGGTTCGTCATCGCTGAAATTCGGGCTTTTCCGATGGCGTGCCGACCGCATTGAGCCGCTGCTGCGGAGCGATACGTTGCCGCCCGAGATCGACCTTGCGACGATCCAGCGTGTCATCGTCGAGCGTCAACTTCCCGCCCCGCACGCTGTAGGCCACCGGATCGTTCATGGAGGACCGCAGCACCGAAATCATTTCGTGATCGACGACGAAACTTTGGGCCAGATCGTACAGGGCAAAGACCTCGCCCCCCTCCACACTGTCGAGACACTCAAGATTATCGCCGCCGCGCGTGCGGCCTTTCCAGATATCCCGCATGTCGCGTGCCTCGACACAGCGTTCCATTCGACGCTCACCAGACAAGCGCGAACGCTGCCGATCGACGCAGGATTGAGTGGCGGCATCGAACGATCGGGATTTCACGGGCTGTCGTGTGCATCGATCGTACGTCAGCTCGGCGCAGAACTTCCTGATCGCCTGATCGTTGCCCATCTCGGTAGCGGCGCGAGCGTGACGGCGATCCAGCATGGCCGCTCGGTCGATACCAGCATGGGCGTGACGCCGACGGGGGGCATGATGATGGCGACGCGCAGCGGTGATCTCGACCCCGGGGCACTCCTGTTCCTGATGCGCGAACGCGGCTTCGGCGCGGCCGAGATTCAGGATCTGGTCGAACATAGATCAGGTTTGCTCGGCGTGTCCGGTATCAGCGGCGACCTTCGCGAGCTTCATGCTGTCGCGGCTTCGCAACCGAGCGCGCGGCTGGCAATCACCATGTTCGCCGTCTCCGCCGCAAAGCAGATTGCGGCGATGATGGTCTCGCTCGGCGGGGTCGATGCGCTCGTTTTCACGGGCGGCGTAGGCGAGAACGATGCAGTGATACGCAGGACTGTCGTCGGGCACTTGGCCTGGTCCGGGTTAGCGGTCGATCCGAAGCTGAACGACAACGAGGCCGGTCGCATCGATGCTGCGGGTTCCACTGCCAGAATATATGTCCTGCCCTCGGGCGAGCAGGAAGAGATCGCGCATATTGTCGCTGCTCTGGTGCTGGGAAACCGCATTTAGCCTGACTGGATGGCAAAGCGGTTCATGCATCGAGCGCGCCGTTGGCCGACAGTGATCGCCAGATGCCCAGGTCACCGATATCGAGGTGCGATTGTGCAAGCGGGACCTCTGCATCGGCATCCGATGCATCACTTCGACGCAGGTTAACACGCTCTTCCCGTTTTTGATCCGACGCCATCAGCCAGACACCGTCGAAGCGGCATGAGGCTGCTTTAGCCTGTACAAACAACGACGTCACAAGCCCTATTTTTCAAGAGACGAATGCCCGGCTACCGATGCTGTCCTTTCGGTCGGTAGCCAGGCGTTCATCAGCTAAGCAACGATAAGATCGTTCTCTACCGAAGTTGCTCCGCGCGCAGCCCAAGCGGTCGAGCCGGCAGTGCGCCGCTCCTGCCAAGAGCCGACCGTCCCGGTTAGCTTGATACGTCCGCCCTCGGCAGAGACGTGGACATTTTCGGGCTGGAAGAAAATCGAACGGTGCAGCGCATGCTGAATGTCGTCGCGCAGGTTCACAGTATCGACGTGCGGCTTGATCGAAATATTGTTCGAAACGCCGAGTACGCCCATCAGATTGCGGACTTCACGTTCGGCGGCTTCCTTTTGGAAATGCCAATCGAGTTCTCCGGTGAGCGTCAGCCAGGCTTTTTCGACCTTGACCTTGACCGCATTGCGCGGCGTGCCGGTGTCCCATGCAAGGCGACCGACCGCTGCGGTCGCGATGTCGGCATCGTCTCGCTTGATCTCGAAAGGCAGCCTGACTTCGATTTCCTCGGCAATCGCCTTGACGCCCTTCACGCGCCCGGTCGCCATTTCGGCAGCATGTTTCTGCCCGTAACTCTCGACGTGACCGGTCAACGTGACCGTGCCGTGGTCGGCGGTGACGCCGATGTGAGCGGCGGTGATGCTGGGTTCCCAGCTGAGTTCGGCCAGCACGGCTTTCTGTAGCTTAACGTCATGTGACATAGTGCGTCTCCGGTTTGAGGGGCGTTTGGAGACACTGCGCCGATCGACCGTGGCAAACAGCGCGGAAAACTACCTAGCTGTGCGCGTGTTACCGATTGGACGCGCTGGTACGTTCGCAAACGACGACGGATCGGCTCGCGCTCAGCGCCGCTGTCGGGACTTTCGCTCAGGAACTCTACTTATCGTCAGCGGATGAGCCGCAGTGCCATTGATGGGTCAGCTCAATCATGAGGTTGATCATGCCCGTTTCGTCGAACCCGTCCACACAGTCTGCCAAGACGATCCGCGTGTGGGATTTGCCCGTGCGGCTGTTCCACTGGCTGCTGGTCGCAACGATCCTGTTCGCATTCCTGTCGGCCGAGGAAAAAAGTCCACTGTCGGCGTGGCATATTCCGTCAGGTTGGGTCGCCGCCATGTTGATCGCGTTTCGCGTCCTGTGGGGCTTTATCGGCGGCGAGCACGCCCGTTTTGCTGACTTTCTGAAGCCCGGCGAGATTGCCCATCATTTGCGGAGTCTGTTCTCCCGCCGCCCCGAGCGGTCGATCGGCCACAACGCGCTGGGTGGGGTCGCCATCGTTGCGTTGCTCGGCACCATCGGCGGCATCGTCTGGTCCGGCGTCACAGTCAACGGCACCGGCGGCGAAGACCTGCACGAGACGCTGGCAAACATATTGCTCGGTTTGATCGCGCTCCACGTCGTCGCGGTCATTGCCACGTCGCTCCTGACGAAAGACAATCTGATCGGCGCGTTCGTGACAGGCAACAAACGCGCCGACCGCCACCCGGGGGTGTCCGACGCACAGTCGCCCGCTTCACTGGCAACCCCCATTGCGGTCATTGCGATCGGTGCTGCCGCCTATGGTGCAACGGTCATCGATCCGAGCGCCTTTCGTCCGGGCGCACATGTCGAATCGGGCGACATCGGCGGCGACGAAACCGGGACGGGTGAGCCCCACATTGACTAGGTTGCACCTCCATTCCGAGCGCCATCTCGTGTCACGAGTTGGCTGGTTGCGCGCCGCCGTGCTCGGAGCGAATGACGGAATCGTCTCGACCGCTAGTCTCATTATCGGAGTTGCGGCAGCAGCCTCGAAACCAAGCGAAATCGTTGTTTCGGGCGCAGCAGGCCTGGTTGCAGGCGCGATGTCGATGGCGGCAGGCGAATATGTGTCGGACAGTTCGCAGTCCGATACCGAACATGCCGATCTCGCCCGCGAGAAAGACGAGTTGACGAGCGACGTCGATGCCGAGATCGATGAGCTTACTCAGATCTATGTTACCCGTGGTGTCGACTTATCGACGGCGTCGGTGGTTGCGCGCCAGCTCATGGCGAAAGACGCGCTAGCGGCGCACGCGCGTGAAGAGCTTGGCATTTCGGAGATAACGACCGCGCGGCCGGTCCAAGCGGCTTTTACTTCGGCGGCGACGTTTACCGCCGGTGCCGCTTTGCCGCTGGCAATCGTGGTCGTCATACCCGGCGCATGGCTGATAACGGCGGTAGCGATTGCGTCGCTTGCGTTCTTGGCGCTGCTTGGCGCAGTCGGCGCGCGCGCGGGCGGCGCACCGGTTTGGGCCGCAACGCTACGAGTCACCTTCTGGGGCGCTTTGGCGATGGCGCTCACGGCTGGCATCGGACTGTTGGTCGGAACGGCTGTATGAAGCTGACTTACCTGACGCCTGTTGCGACGACGGCGTGCGCGATGGCGACATGACCGCCCCATACACGATTGCCGAGTTCCTCGGCGTCTTCGTCGCTTACAACGCTGCGATATGGCCCGCACAGATAGTGGCCTATCTGCTCGGGGTGGTCGCTGTCGCGGCACTGTGGCTGAAGCAACTCAGGCTCATCCTAGCGATCCTTGCGCTCATGTGGCTGGGGACCGGCATCGGCTATCATTACCTGTTCTTTGCCTCGATCAATCCAGCGGCACCGCTCTTTGCCGGGTTCTTCGTGATGCAGGCCGTGCTGTTCGCAGCATGTGCTGTTGCACCGCGCAAGCTGTCGTTCTGCATCGGGCGCGACTTACGGACGGGAGTCGGGTTCGCGTCGATCATTTATGCGATGATCATCTATCCCGCACTTGGGCTTTGGACGGGGCACGGTTTCATGGCCGGTCCGATGTTCGGCGTTGCGCCTTGCCCGACCACGATATTCACGATCGGCATGCTGCTGCTGCTGGCACACGGCCGGTGGGTGGTCTGGCTCTCGGTCGTTCCGGTCCTGTGGTCGGCGATCGGTCTTGCGGCGGCGTTGCAGCTCGGCATGTTCGAGGATTTTGCTCTGCCGGTCGCAGGCTTTCTGCTGCTGCTGGTTCTCGCGCGCGCTCGCCCACCCAAGAAGGAGCTGCATTCGTTAGGGCAGTTTCCATGACTGCACGCACCACCGACCAGTCGGCGCACAGCTGCGCGGACCCAAGCAATCGCTTGGAACTTTCCCGCGCCAGCTCAATGCCAGCCATTATCGCCTTCTTTGTTCTGGCCATTGTCTGGACTTGGGGTCTCTGGGCGATAACTTCCACGGGGCGGCTGGCACCCAGTGTAAGCACGGCGCTCTTCCTCGCTTCGGCGTTCGGCCCGAGTGTTGCCGCCATCGTCGTAACACTGGTTTTCGGTGGTGGTCGCTCCCTGCGTGATTGGCTTGGACAATGCGCGAGCTGGCGTATCGGCTGGCGCTGGTATGCGCTTGTCCTGATCGCACCGCCGGTCGTCATGCTCGGCGCGCTGATCGTTCACGCTGCTTTCGGCGGCGTAATTCCGCCTTCGCCTGTGGCTGGCCATGTTTTCATCGCCATCGCGCAAATCCCGCTCATTGCGCTCTTGGGCGGTCCGCTGGGCGAGGAGTTCGGTTGGCGCGGCTATGCGCTCCCCGTGCTGTCGGCGCGGATCGGCTGGCGAAAAGCTAGCCTTGTCATCGGCGTGATCTGGGGACTGTGGCATGTGCCGCTGTTTTACATGGCGAACACCGCACAGGCCGATCTGCCCATGGCGCTGTTCCTAGCCAGTACTGTTGCCCTGTCGGTCGCCTTCGCGCGGCTGTCGGTGAACACAGGCTTCAGCGTTGTCCCCGCGATTTTGCTGCACACTGCAATTAACTGGTGGTCGATGGTGCTTCCCGTGATGCCAAAGGACGGCAGCACGCAGATTTATTCGCTGGTCATGGCACTTGTGATCGCAATCGGGCTGGCGGCGTTGCTGATGCCAGAATCAGGAAAGCGTCTGCCATGCTGATCCTCTACTTTCTCCAGACAATCCTGCCGATTGTTCTTATCGCCTCGCTGGCCCTTGCTCCGCCGCAGAGCAGCGTCGGCTTCTGGGTTCAGACAATTGCGATCGGCTTGCAGCTGCTGGCACTGAGCTATGTCGGTATCTGGACCTTCCCGCCGTGGTGGGCGGTCTATGCTTTCGGCGCGCTCTTGGTTGGGGCAGCAGGGGTAGGGTTGGCGCGGCGGCGTGTTTCAACGCGTTGGCCGCAAGGGATAATCGCTTGGATCGGGCTTGTCGGTTTTGCCGCGTTGGGGATGTATGCGGCTGACAAAACCCGCATCGCTTACGCTGCCGAAAATGTGCCAGCGGAGCACACCGTTGATCTGGCTTCACCCCTCGGTCCCGGTACCTATCTCGTTGCCAATGGTGGAGCCGCACCTTCGGTCAACGCCCATGCGACATTGCTCGATCAATCGGTCGCTGCTCACCGACAATATTGGGGCACGGCGCACGGCGTCGATTTTGTCGCGCTCGATCGCTGGGGTTTGCGCGCCGATGGCGTGATGCCCGCCGATCCGCGCCGCTATATTATCTTCGGCATGCCGGTCATCGCGCCGTGCGCCGGAGAGGTCATCGCTGCCGTCGATGGCCTGCCCGACATGCCGGTTCCAAAAGTCGATAGAGATCATCTAGCCGGCAACCACGTCATCTTGCGCTGTACGAAAGCCGATATCCTTCTCGGCCATTTTCGAAAAGGTTCGCTGCGCGTGCGCGTCGGCCAGCAGTTGAAAGTCGGCGACCCTATCGCCCAGGTGGGAAATACCGGGAACACAAGCGAACCGCATTTGCATATCAACGCGCAAAGGCCCGGAACACCCGGCGCGCCATTCTCCGGCGCGCCAATCCCCATCCGGATCGAGGGTCGCTATCTCGCGCGCAACCATCGTTTCGTCGTTGACGCGCGGGGCACGCGGCCATGACGGGCCAATCGTGGTTGCGACGACATCGCGTGTTGGCCTGCGCCTTCATAGTGCTTGGCCTCACCGCAATGATCATATGGTGGCGCTTCACATCCGATATCTCTGACGCCAATGCGCGTGTCGCGCGTGGAAGTGTCTTGGTGCAAACGCGCTGCGGCCCGATTGAGTATCAAGAAGTTGGCGCGGGAGTTCCGCTGCTGTCGGTTCATGGAAGCGGGGGCGGTTATGACCAAGGCATGGCCTTTGCCCGTCCGCTCACGCGGCGGGGTATTCGGGTCATCGCAATGTCGCGCTTCGGCTATTTGCGGACGCCAATGCCCGCGAACGCGTCGGCAGCGGCGCAGGCCGACGCACATGTCTGCCTGCTCGATGCGCTCGGAATTGCCAAAGCTGCCGTCCTGGGCGGGTCAGCGGGCGCACCGTCGGCGCTCGAAATGGCGATCCGTTACCCCGGTCGGACGCGCGCGCTCATCCTGCTCGTGCCGCTTGCCTACAAACCGCCAACAAAAGCAGCATCGGCTCCAGCGATGCCGTCGTGGGTCGAAACGGCGATGATGTCAGTGATCGGGTCCGATTTTCTCTTCTGGTCGGCGCTGCATGTGGCACGCGACCCGATGATCGGCTCGGTTCTGGCAACGCCCCCCGACATCGTCGCAAGCGCGAGTTCGACCGAACAGGCGCGGGTCAATGCAATGCTCGACACCATCCTGCCGGTCTCGGCCCGTGCCGCAGGGCTGCGGAGCGACACCGCCGCAAGCAAGCACCTGGCGTTGGCCCCCTTGGGGTCAGTCCGCGCACCGACACTGGTAATCAGTGCGCGCGACGACCGATATGGGACGTATGCCAGCGCCGAATACACCGCCGCTCACATCGCCAATTCCAGATTCATCGGTTTCACGCAGGGCGGACACACATGGGTTGGGCACGATGACGAAGTGATGAGCGCAATCGCGGAACTACTCGTTCCAAACCGCTGAACGAATGAGCAAATGACAGACCCCTCCCGCGTCATTGATGCGCCCACACCTGCACCGGACGCGGTGGGAGCGTCAGCTTCGCACTATTTTGCGCTGGTGCTCGTGTTTTCGCTGCCGTTCTACGCGCTGGGGGCCACGGGTGATCGGCTCGCGGGCCTGTCGATCTTGCCATCGAGTGCGCTGATGACGTTCGTTCCGATGACCGTCGCACTGATCCTTGTTTACCGGCAGCACGGTATTGCCAGCGTTGTAGAACTGCTCAAGCGAGTCCTGGAGCTGCGCGGCCTTCGTCATCCGGGCTGGTTGCTGACCGCGCTGTTGTTCATGCCGATGGTCTGCCTTCTGGAATTTGGCGTCCTTCGCTTTACCGGAAACGCGGTGCCGCTGCCAGACATCGTGCCAAGCTACGCCGTGTTCCTTTTCGTGGCCTTTTTTATCGGTGCCATCGGGGAAGAACTCGGATGGCAAGGCTACGCTTACCCTGCGCTCCGCCGCCGCCTAGGCGTATTGCAATCGGCAACGGTGCTCAGCGCCGTCTGGGCGCTCTGGCATGTAATCCCGTTCGCCCAGCTGGGGCGCACCCCCGAGTGGATCCTCTGGCACAGCCTGAGTGCAGTCGCGTTGCGGATCATCATCGTTTGGCTGTTTGAAAATACTGGCATGAGCATTTTGGTCGCAGTGGTCTTTCACACCATGATCAATCTCTCGTGGACCTTGTTTCCAATTGCCGGGTCATATTACGACCCGTTCGTCACTTTTGTGATCCTCTCGCTGGCCGTCGGTTTGATTATTGCCCTTTGGCGGCCCCCTGGCGGGCATGCGCTATCTATCACACAGAACTATTTTACGGAGTAGCACGCGAAAGATTAGGGCATGAGCGGCCATGCTTCCAACGTGCCCCGCGCCGATGATCGCGATATGATCGTGGTCTTGATGCGGTATCATATCCTTCGAGCGATCATGGCGAAAGTCGCGGCGAAGGCCGCAGCGATCCAAAGCCCAGCAAGGCCAATCCAGTAGTGGGTGGCTGCCCCGACAACGGCACCGACAACAAGCCCGGCCCAAAGAAGAATATATGGTGCCCAGGCAAAGCGGTCCCCGCCCAAAAGCGCAGCTGCCGCTCGTTGTCCGAACTTAACCAGCGCGCCGGTCATATAGGTCAGGCCGATGTGGACGTCGTCGCCCTGTTCGAACACGGAATTCTCCGCGCCCATTGCCAGAACCATTGCGACGACGGCGATCGGTGTCGCGTCGATTGCCGAGCAAGCCGCTGCGGCAGCCAGCAACGCTGCGACGAGCATCAGCACCACAGGGCGGCGATGCGGTCCTGCAACCCTGCCGGTTAGCGACCCCGCAATGACGCCGACCACAAACATCGCAATCAGCCCGCCCGCGATTGTGGCATCGCGCGAACGCTCCATCAGCCCGACGCCGAGCCGCGTCGAATTGCCGCTCATGAACGACACGAAAAAGCCGCCGAGTTCGATGAAGCCGATCGCGTCGACATAGCCTGCGAGAGCGGACAGCCCGATCGCCAGCGCCTGAACACGCTTGTCATAGCGGGTCACGCCGAAGCGACTGCAGGGATGCTCGGACGTTGCTCGGTGCTGTCGAGGATCGCGCGCTTTGCGAACGGCTTCAACAGTTCGAGGACAATGAACAATATGACCCCGAGAGCTAGCGCGATGCCGAAATCGGTCGGCCGAAGGTGCCCGAAGCGCAGCAGGATCTGGATTTGCGGCACGAACGCAATGAGCGCCGAGATTGCGAGGACAGCGGCGAACACATAGCGGAGCGCTACGTTGCCGCGATCAAGCGCTTGCAGCAGCGATGTGCTGAATGAACGATTGACGAGGATCAACGCCAAGATCGCAGCGATCAGGCCGAAGAAGGTCAGTGCACGCACTTCGACTGCGGGCATGCCTTGATACGTCGCGACCAAGAACGTCGCTGCCAGCAGCACGAACGCAACGCCGCCCTGAAGGACGCTCCAGGCGATCATTCGCCATGAAAACAGCGGCTCGGTCGGCGGGCGCGGGCGGCGCTTCATGATGTCGGCTTCCTTGCGCTCGGCTTCGAAGACGAGCGCGCAGACCGGATCGATCACCATTTCGAGCAGCGCGATGTGGATTGGGCCGAACAGGATCGGCAAGCCCAGCACGAGCGGCAGCAGCGCGAGCCCCGCGATAGGCACATGGACAGCGAAAATGAACGCCATAGCCTTGCGGATATTGTCATAAATGCGGCGCCCGAGCGCGATGGCTGTGACGATCGACCCGAAATCGTCGTCGAGCAAAACAATGGCCGATGCCTCGCGCGCAACATCGGTGCCGCGCTTGCCCATCGCAATGCCGATGTGCGCCGATTTGAGAGAGGGCGCATCGTTGACGCCATCGCCGGTCATCGCGACGATCTCGCCATCGACCTTGAAAGCCTCGACGATCCGGAGCTTTTGCTCGGGCATGATCCGTGCGAAGACCGTGACGGTCTTCAGGCGCTCGGCAAGCTGGGCATCGTCGAGCGCGGTCAGGTCTTCGCCCGTTAATATGTCGCCGTCGGCAATGCCCGCCTGCGACGCGATGGCGCGGGCAGTGGCCGCATAATCGCCGGTGATCATCACGACGCGGATGCCCGCCGACCGGCATTCGGCAACGGCTGCCTTTACACTTGGGCGCAGCGGATCGGCTAGGCCGATGAGGCCGACGAGCGAAAAGGCGAAGTCGCGCGGCGTCTCGGGCCAGTTGTCGTCCGCAGTTTCGGCACGGGCGACACCCAGAACGCGAATACCGCGCGCCGCCATTGCATCGACGGCGGCCATCATCGCGTCCCGCGCGGCTGGTGCCAGTCGGCAAAGTTCGGCAATCGCTTCGGGTGCGCCCTTTGCTGCTACCATGAAAACGTCGCCGTGTTGCCAGACTTTCGTAATCGCCAACAGGTCGGGCCGCAGACCGTAGCTGTGCGCTAGAACTCCGCTCGACGGACGGTCGGGCGTCCCCGCAGCATGGATCGCGACTTCCATCGGGTCGACCGGTTCGGCGGCGCTGGCAAGGATGCTCGTTTCGAGGACGTCGGCCTCAGTCCCTCCGCCAGCCGCAACCCAGAACTCGGCGACAGCCATGCGGTTTTCGGTCAGCGTGCCGGTCTTGTCGGTGCAAAGAACCGTCGCTGAGCCGAGCGTCTCGATTGCGGCGGCACGGCGAGTCAGCACACCGGCCTGCCCGATGCGCCATGCGCCCATTGCGAGGAAAATCGTCAGCACAACCGGGAACTCTTCGGGAAGCATGGCCATCCCAATGGCGATTCCTGCCAGTACCGCATCGATCCAGCCGCCGCGCAGGAACCCGTAGAGAAGCACGACGAGCCCGGCGACGACCCCACCGCCAATGGCGCACATCCGCACAATCCGCGCCGTTTCCGTACGCAGACGCGGAGCTTCGCTATCGAGGGCGGCAAGCAATCGCCCGATCTTGCCGATCTCGCTGGACGCGCCAGTCGCGATAACGAGCGCCATCCCGCTCCCACGCGCGACGAGCGATCCCGAGTAGATGAAGGGCTGATCGTCGCCGCCGGGGCGATGGTCACCCGTCGCTTCATCCTCAGCCTTGGCAATCTTGCTGACTGGAAGCGACTCTCCGGTGAGCAATGACTCATCGGCTTGCAGGTCGCTTGCTTCGGTCAGAACAGCATCGGCGGCGATGCGGTCGCCTTGCTCGATAACCAGCATGTCACCGCGCACGACCTCGCGCCCGGCAATCCGGACACGCGCGCCATCCCGGATGACGAGGGCACGCGGGGCCGAAAGGTCGCGCAGCGCTTCGAGAACGTGTTCGGTCCGCGTTTCCTGAATGACGGTGACAGCCACCGAGAAAGTCGCGAAGCCGAGGAGGATGAGCGCCTCGGCCAAGTCGCCGAGCAACAGATAGGCGATGCCGCCGACCAACAGGAGCGCGAGCATCGGCTCGCGCACTACTTCCCCGACGATCCGCAACGCCGAACGGCGACCGGCCTTGGGCAGTTCGTTCGGCCCGTCGACCGCGAAACGTGCCGATGCCTCGGTCGATGATAATCCCGCCGTCATTTCGGCAGCCGCGCCACGACGGTCACGAAGAACGCCGTAGACCAGCCGAGCAGGAGGACGCCGTTAATCCCTTCGATCGCGCCGACCAGCCGCCAAGGCCGCGCCATTTCGGAATCACCGAATCCGATGCTGGCATAGGTTATCGTCGAGTAATAAACAGCCGCTTCAAGGTTCTGGACCGCGCCAATGACGAGATAGACCGCCGCATACAGCCAGATTTCGATCCCGTGTAGTGTGAACAGCGCCAGCACAATGACGAGGATCGCTAAAGCTCGCTTCAGCGAGAAATGATGATGCGCCTCGGCAGCATCGACCTCGAGTCGCATCCCGCGCGCGAGTGCTGTGATCCCCGCGCCGTGGATCAGGATCGTGGTCACCACCATCACTGTTGCCAAGCTCAATTGGATCAGCATTGCATGCTCCGCCCCGAAACAGGCCAGCCGATCATGGCGCTACTTCTGGCCGAGTTTGACCTGGAGCAAGACCAGAGTGGGGTCATCGGGACATGCCGATGCGGTGAAGCCCATCTCGCGCTCCATCTCGATGGCTTCGTGATGGTCGCGTGCTTCGATAGACTCCAGCGTCGCAATGCCTTTAGCCTCCGCCAGACGCGCGACGTGTTCGAGTAGGGTCCAGCTGATGCCCTTGCGCTTGTAATCGGCGCGGATGGCCAACGCGACCTCCGCACGCTTCCCATCGGGATCGGCAGCAAGCATGGCGGATGCGATGACGGTTGTTCCATCCGCGTCGATCGCGAGAATATTCTCTGTGCGCTGGTGATCGACATTGGCGAGCGTCGCGATCAAATGCGGTCCGACCTTGTTGATCGGGCTGAGAAAGCGGAAGCGCAGGTCGTCTTTCTCGACGTGCGTGAAAAACTCGGCGAGCGCGGCTTGGTCAGCACTCTCGGCAGCACGCACCTGAAACGCAAAATTCGAACGCGTGGTCAATGTCGTTCCATGTTGGTCAATTGTCTGGGTCGTCATTGCGCCTATCCTTCACCGCTAAGGAGCAACGAATGGCGCGCGGGCAGTCTATGCCGCTATCCGTAAACACCCGTATTCCATTGCTTCCAGCAGCGCAGCTGCAGGCTCACCGTCGGGGTAGAGCGGGTTCGCGGTCGGTTAATGCGGCAACGACGACGGCGTCGCGGCCATAAACGTCGGGATACTTCGTGATGCTGCCATCGGCACCGGCTCGGACAGTGAAGTACACGACATAGATCGGCACCGGCGTGGCCAGATCTGCCCTGATCGTTTTACCACTCGCGAGTGCGGCATCGATCCGCGCACGGTCCCAGCCCGACGTTCCGGCAAGCAACGCCGTCGCCAAATCGAACGGGCGATCGACGCGCATGCAACCATGACTGAACGCGCGGGCAGTTTCGTCGAACAGTGCCTTAGACGGCGTGTCGTGCAGATAGACCGTGTAGGGGTTGGGCATCACGAGCTTCATCTGGCCCAGCGCGTTGCGCGGACCCGGCGCTTGCCGGACGCGCGTGCCGCCGCCCGATGTCTTCACGCGCACATAGCCTTGCGCTTTCGCCTTTGCGGGGCTTTTGACCAGCAGCGAGCCGATGCCCTCAGCGACGATGCTCTTGGGCAATTCCCACCACGGATTGATGATGACGCCCTCGACTGCCGTCGAAAACTGCGGCGTCGATTTGGCAGGTTTGCCGATAACAATGCGGTGCATCGACGCGATCTGGCCATTATCGACAAGTTCCGCCGTGTAACCCGCGACATTTACGAGAAGGTAGCGCGCGCCGGGATTGCGCGGCACCCACCGCCAGCGCTCCATGTTGGCGCGAAGCGCGATGCGCGTGGCTCGGTCCGAAGCAGGAGTCTTGGCCAGCGCCAGCTTCAGCCGAAGATATTCGGGACTGGTCGGCAACAGCGCGTCGAGCGTTGCGCCAACCATGCGGCCTTTCAAAGCGGCGGCCTCAAGTTCTGCGAGCGCCGCAGCATCGGCAATGGGTCCGACAATGTGCCAGTCGATGCGCCGCTTTCCGCGAACATGCCCTTCCCAGCGGTCGCCGGCGAGATGCCGGAAATGTAGGGAGGCAGTGGCGTCTATCCACAACGCGTCGCCCGACGCTATCGCCGCATTGAGCGCGGGCAGATCGTAATCTGCCGGGTCGAGACCGTCGGCAGGCGCTTCCTCGATCGCTTCGACCAGTTCGCGTAGGTCGGTCGGCGACCAGCGCGGTGGCGCAGGCACAGCAGCCATGCTTGTCGACGTGATCGCGAGCGTTGCCACCGCGATGAAGTATCGCACGTTCAAAACAAGGCCTTCAGACGCGCAACTGCGTCGAGCAATCGTTCGTGGTTCAACGGTTTTTCGAACACCTGTGCATAGCCGACAGCAAGGGCGCGCTGCTCCAGCGTGGCATTGAAATGCCCGGTTATCAGGAGCGCCGGTCCCGACCATCCCTGCTGTCGCAGGCGCTCGAGCAAATTCAGTCCGTCGATATCGGGCATTAAATAATCGGCAATCAAACAGGTCCGCGAGCCGCCGCCTAGCTTTGCCCCGAGCACCGCCTCGCCGCCCGCATAAAGATCGACGTCATAGCCGCGCGCCGTCAGCAACAGTTTCAGAGACTTTCTTACCGCCGCGTCATCGTCGACTAAAACCAAATGCATTTGCCTGTCCTAAGCTCCCATCCGCAGAGGTCTTGGCAGGAAAGATGGGGCGGCGCGCTAAGTAGTAGTCCCGACCCTGTCGCCGGATATCTCGCTCCAGCCTGCCGCAAACGCGATGCGAAGCGCCTCGGCAAGGCTGCGAACCTCGAGTTTAGTCATCAGATGGGCGCGGTGGATCTCGACCGTGCGGGGACTAATGCCGAGATCGTAGCCGATGGTCTTGTTCGGCAGGCCGTTGACCAGCCCGCGCAGCACGTCGCGCTCGCGCGGCGTTAGCGCCTCGAGCCGGATGACCGCGAACGCGGCACGTTCGGCGCGATGCCCACTCTGGTCGATGCGCGCAAAGCCGTCTTCCAATGCGGCGACCAGTTCGGCCTTTTCGAACGGCTTTTCGAGGAAATCGACCGCGCCGGCTTTCATCGCGGCGACGGCGACCGTGACGTCGCCGTGCCCTGTCATGACGATCACCGGCAACGCGATTCCGCGCGCTTTCAGCTCAGACTGAACGGTCAGTCCGTCAATGTCGGGCATCCGCACGTCGAGCAGTACGCACCCAGCGTCGAGGTCGCGGGCCTCATTCAGAAAATCGATGCCGGATGCGAAGGTCGCGACGGTGAAACCCGATGTTTTGAGCATGAAGCTTGCCGAACGTCGGATCGCGTCATCATCGTCCACAAGATACACATGTCGTTCACCCGTCATTGTTCGTCCTCGGCGGCCGCAAGCGTGAAGCGAAATGCAGTTCCGCCTCCCGCTGGCTTATCGAGCCAGATCGTGCCGTTGTGCGCCTCGATGATGGTCTGACAGATCGACAGACCGAGCCCCATTCCGGCATCCTTTGTGCTGACGAAGGGCCGGAACAATTTGCTTTCGACCTCGGCATCGAGGCCGGGTCCGGTATCGACCACGCTGACTTGCACCATCCGGTCTTCGGTTGGGACCGCCGAGATCGTCAAGCGTCGCTCGGGTGCGCCGGTCAGTGCCTCGACGGCATTGCGGATCAAGTTGACGAGTACCTGCTGGACCTGAACTTTGTCGACGAGCACGCCGTTTATCCGGTCGTCGATATCGAGGCGGATATCGATGCCCAATTCGGCCACACCAATCAGCGCGAGCGCATTGGCCTCGTTGATCAGACCGCGCAGGTTCTCGACGCGCTTGTCGGTGTCGCCACGCGCGATAAAGTCGCGCAGGCGTCGCACAATCTGTCCGGCACGGACGGCTTGCGTCGCGGCGTCGCCGAGCGCTTCGCGGACGATGGCGACGTTTTCAGTATTGGGCAGCTCAAGCAGGTCGCGCGCCGCCTCGACATAATTTGCCACTGCCGTCAGCGGCTGGTTGAGTTCGTGCGCCAGCGACGAGGCCATCGTTCCCATCGCACTCACCCGCGAAGCATGGGCTAGTTCGGCCTGCATTTCCTCAAGCCGCACTTCGGTCGCCTGTCGTCGCGTCAGATCGCGGATGAAACCGGTAAACACGCGGCTGTGCGCTGTCCGCGCCTCGCCTACCGAAAGTTCCATCGGGAACGTCGATCCGTCGCGCCGCTGGCCGATGGTGATGCGACCGATGCCAATGATGCGCTTCTGGCCCGTCGTCAGATAACGAAGGATGTAGTCGTCGTGCTGGCGCCTATCGGATTCGGGCATCAGGATGTTGACGCTCCGACCGATAGCCTCGTCCTCGGCAAGCCCGAACAGACGTTCTGCCGTTGCGCTGAACGACAGGATTATCCCCGCCTCGTCGATGACGATCATCGCGTCAGGCACGGTCGCGAGTATCGAAAGCAGCAGCGCTTCACTTGCAGCGCGTTCGGTCCGTTCGGTCAAATCCGCGCTCCGGTGAATTGCAGGCGCGCCATATAGCATAGACTACCCCGTGTGCCGCAGCGCATCCAGTGCTAGTGCGCCAGCAGCAGCGGGACTGCGCTGCGGGCGAGCATATGACGCGAGACGCCGCCGAGGACGGCCTCTCGGAAGCGCGAATGGCCATAAGCGCCCATAACGATATAGGCGGCTTTATGCTCCGCTGCGGCGAGGCAAAGCGCTTCGCCTATTGATTTTCCATCGAGACCATGCTCGGCGCATTCGGCCGCGACTCCGTGAATCTCCATATACCGCCGGACCTTATCCATCGGAAAGTCCATGTCCTCGTCGAACGTGATGACGTGCACTGCGCTCGCCTGTTTCAGCATCGGCAAAGCGGCGCGCACGGCATGCGCTGCTTCGGGCGACCCGTTCCACGCAACCAGCGCCACACCGTCCGGTTCGAACGCCGGTCCCTTGATCGGGACCGCAAGCACGGGGGTGCGCGCATGGACTGTCACGTCAGCAACCAGCGACAACGGATGCGAGCGAGTATTCCCTGCTTTTTCGGGCTGGCTGAGCACAATCAGGTCGGACAGTTGCGACCGCCGAACGATCGTTCCCGCCACATCGCCGTCATGAACCGACCATTCCCACTCGATCCCTTCGTCCGCAAGACGCGCTTCGATGCGCGTCCGCGCTTCGACGGCTTGCTTCGCGAGCGTCTCGAACAGCGTCTTTACTTCGTACATGCCACCGAACGGATCGGTCGCAACAAAGTCTGCCACTGGTGTAACTTGTATGCAGGTCAGCTGTGCTTTGAACTGGCGCACAATGGCCAATGCGGCATGCAGCCGGGCGTCCTGACCCGCGTCGTCGTTTATGTGCAGCAGAACCGATTTCATCGCCACCTCCTGTATGTCGGAAGGCGATTAAGCGAGCGTGAGGGCTGCGTAACTAAGGGGTAATGCGGATGCAGCGTCGGCTGCAGGACTGGTAAAACAGGGAAACGGTAGACCGAGGACAGGCGAGCATGGGCCAGCATACAGACGATCACGCCGCAAATGGGCCAAACCATGTCGTGATACTGTGCCATCCCGACCAGCAAAGCTTCAACGCCACCATCGCCAAGACCTATTGCGACGCTGTCCGCGCCCGACATCGTGAATGCAACATTCGCGACCTTTACAGCCTTGGCTTCGACCCGGTGTTGAGGGCGAACGAGCAGCCGTCGTCACTGGCATTCGCGCCGTCGGACGATGTCGCCGCCGAATTGGCAGCGCTCAAGGATGCCGATGTCATCGTGTTCGTCTACCCGATCTGGTTCGGCACGCCGCCTGCCATGCTGAAGGGCTATGTCGAACGGGTGATGGGCGCAGGCTTCGGCCACCGGCAAATGCGCGAGGAGGGCAAAGGTCCGGCTGTTGCCGGCAAACATCTGGTCAGCATTACCACGTCGGGCAACAGCATCCAGTGGCTCGACGGGCAAGGTGCGTGGCAGTCGCTCAAGACCGTGTTCGACACCTATCTTGCCAATGCCTTTGCGCTGGCATCGACCGATCATCTCCATGTTTCGAATGTCGTCGAAGGCATGAACGATCAGGCTGTCCGCGAAGAGCTTTTCCGCGTCACGCAATTCGCAGACGCAACCTGCGCTAGACTGATGAGCGTCGCGCACAAGCCGCAGGACATGGTATCTTGAAGCGTCGCGACGTCTTGATCGGCGCTGGTGCGCTTGCTGCCGTAGCGGCGGGCGCAACCGTCATCACCGACGAGCAAATGGGCTCGGCGTCCAACTATGATGCCGCAATGGCTGCGATGCGCGCGCCGTTGCCGGAGCAAGCCGCGACGCGCGACCTCATTCGCTATGCGACGCTCGCGCCAAACGGTCACAACGCGCAACCTTGGCTGTTCCGCGCGAGCCAGAAGCGGATCGAAATCCTGCCCGATTTCGCGCGCCGCACACCGGTCGTCGATCCTGACGACCACCACCTCTTTGTCAGCCTCGGTTGTGCTGCCGAAAATCTGGCCTTGGCCTCGGCGGCGCGGGGCCATCCCGGCACGCTAATTTTCGACCACGCAGCCAATGGGTCAATCGCGTTCGACTTTGCTGCTGGACCGGCCGATGCCAGCGCATTGTTCGACGCTATCCCTAAGCGGCAATCGACGCGCGGGGACTATGACGGTCGCCCGGTAAGCGCCACCGATCTCCGTACACTAGCCTCTGCTGCCGCAGTGCCGGGGGTCGAACTCATCCTGATCACCGACCGACCGCAGATCGACCGCGTGCGCGATTTGATCGTGTCGGGAAACGATACCCAGATGGCCGACGCAGCTTTCATGCGCGAGCTGAAATCCTGGCTGCGCTTTAATCCGCGCCAAGCTGCCGAAACTAGCGATGGCCTCTACAGCGCTGCGAGTGGCAGTCCGACTTTGCCGTCGTGGCTGGCTCCGCGCGTACTTGACCTTTTCCTCACCGCGAAATCAGAAGGCGAGAAGTACGCACGACAGTTGCAATCGTCGTCTGGCGTGGCCGTTTTCGTCGGAGTGCAAGAGGACCGTGAGCACTGGGTGCGTGTCGGTCGCGCCTGCCAGCGCTTTGCCTTGCAGGCGACCGCGCTCGGCCTGAAGCACGCATTCGTGAACCAGCCGGTCGAAGTGCCCGCGTTGCGTCCCGAATTGGCGGACCTCGTCGGACTGCCGGGCCGCCGCCCCGACATCGTGATGCGGTTCGGGCATGGTACTAACCTGCCATTCTCGGCACGCCGCCCCGCGCGTATCGTAGGCTAACTTCTAAGCCATTGCCGCCAGCAGTCGGTCGAGCGGCACGGTCGCAAAGGTCGTGAAACTGTCGGCGAGCGCATAGGGAAGGATGAGTGTCCGACCGTGTACCATCGCGCCGCAGGTATAGGCGATGTTCGGCACATAGCCGTAGCGCTCTTCGGGGCTGGGGCGGATCAGCGGCTGCGTCGTCCTGGCCAACAGCTTCGATGGATCGTCGCGATCGAGCAAGCACGCGCCGATGCAATAGTTTCGCACGGTTCCGACGCCGTGTGTGATGACGAGCCATCCCTCGTCGATCTCGATCGGCGACCCGCAGTTGCCGATCTGAACATACTCCCAAGGCCAGCGCGGCGATACGATGACCGCTCCATCCTGCCAATCGTACAAATCTGACGATGTCAGGAGCGAGATGTTCTCGTGATCTTGACGGCCGAGCATGGCATAACGTCCGTCGATTCTTCGCGGGAACAGCGCCATGCCTTTCCCTACCGCAGCCTTGCCGCGCAGCGCGGTTAGCTCGAAGGTTCTAAAATCGGTTGTTCGCAAGATTTCTTGCCGGATCGCGGCGCCGCTGAACGCCGTGTAGGTTCCGAAATAAGTGATATTGCCGTCATCGTCGGCGAAGCGCACGAGCCGCAGATCTTCGATGCCGTGGCGCTGACGCTCGGTGACTGGGAAGATGACGGTTTGCGACAAGTCATTCGCGCCGTCGCATGAAAGGCGTACGCCGGGATCATCCGGAGCGCCGCCGGGGATCAGTTCGATGCGCGGCGCGACCGCCTGCAAGCCGGGCGTGTCGAGCACGATTGTTCCGTCCGCACTACATGTTCCGGTGCGGAACGTAACCGATGACACATGCCCTTCGCCAACGCCGCGTAGCGACAGCACGAACCGCATATCGCCTTTTGCGACACCCGATTGGTCGGGGTGGATGACGATACTCGGGTTGAGCAACGCTGCACCCTCAAAGGCATATTCCTCGCTAAAATAAGCCCCGATCAGGAGCGACTGCTCGCGATCAATTGTGCAGGCGTCGATCAAAAGCCCGTTTACTTCGTGGTATCGGCGCAGGAGGACGGCTTCGACGTCGCTATGCCGCTCGGACAGTCCGGCTGTTACCCGCACGAGTTCCTCAGTCAGCTCTGGCTTGGTCAGTGCCCGGACCCGGTCGGCGATGCGTTGCGCGCGCGGACGATCGCGGGGGGCAGGATCGTCGGCGGGGACGAACGGCCGGATGACTACGCGCGCCGGATCGGGCCGCAATACGACCGGGATGTGATCTATGATGCCGGTGTCAGTCATAGAAATCAGGCCGCTGGCGTTTCGGGCATCGGTCCACGCGCTTTGAGTAGCAGCGTCAGCTCATGAACGGCTTGCGTCAATGCGAGCACTTCCTGCTCGCGAAGCGCGTCGATCTTGTCGTGAAGCAGTTCGATTTCGAGCTCAGCCTTCACGTTGATACGGTAATCGCTGGCGGCCTCGCGGCGGTCGATGTCCTGTTGCCGGTTCTGGCTCATCATGATGACGGGCGCGGCGTAGGCGGCCTGGAACGAAAGCACGAGATTGAGCAGGATGAATGGATAGGGATCCCAGCGCGCGATGTAAGCGGTGACGTTCAGCGCGATCCAGATAGCCAATACCGCCGACTGGATGATGATGAACCACCATGACCCCATCGTGACGGCGACCTGATCGGCGACACGTTGACCAACGGTCAGCTGTTGCGGCCGATCATTGGGGGGCGTCTTGCGATCGGCGGCGCGTCGTGCCCGCAGTTCGTGAAGTCGAGCGGTATCGGCAGCATCGAGCGCGCGGGTCACGCAACCGTCCAGCTGGTCATCGTGCCGCGCCAATAATTCACGACTTGCCCATCAATCGTCCAGCCGACCTCGGCCCCGAACGGTAGCCAGCGGCCCGCATGGCGGCGGTAGTCGAAAAAGCGTCCCGACACGGCCGCTCCTTGACGATCTTGCCATCGGAATACGGCCGGTCAGGTGCGAAGATACCGCCGATACGCCCCTCTTCGTCAAGGTCGATCCGGACACAGCCATATCCCGCGCCGGAACCAGCGGCGACATTCAAGGTGCGGTCATCGAGGACCGTCCAGACGAGCGAGCGGTTCTGCAAAATCGCGTCAGGCACCAAGGCGATTTCGGCGAGATAACGCATGATCTCGCCCTTCGCGAACGCGGGGCCGTTCATGTGCGCGAGGGTGATAAAGCCGAACACGCGGACATCGAGCGAGCCTGCGCCATCGCGATAGGCGTCGGTGACCGAAATCGCATCGAACGGCCCGAACGATGCGCGCCACTCGAAGCCCGTCTCAGCGACCTCTATCGTCTGTCGAGCATGGAACCGTGACCGACGTGTTCCCTTGCCGAGGCGCATATCGCCCGATTGGGTCAGCGTCACCCGACGCGCGCTCGATCCGTTCTCGACGCCCGACCGCTTCGCCAGGTCGAGAACAGGTCTGGGCAGCACGGTGTCAACATGCGCGCGTGCGCCACCCTCGTTCTCCCAACGCGCCAGCGCCTTTCGCACAAGCAACGATGGCGAGCGATCAGGCATTGAGCCGAACTTCGGTCGCATGCTCGGGATAGGGTGCCGCGACCGACCGATCGACGACCTGACCGCCGAGCTTCGAGGAATAGCCGTGATTGATATCGCGGTGATGCGCCTCATCAGCGCGCACGATCAGGATGACATCGCGCAGCGTCGCATCGGGTGCCATTTTCCAGTAATGGGTCGCAATGGCCGGCGCCGGCACATTCTCCGACCGGCCCTCGTCGAGTTCCTTCAGATAGAGTGTATAGCTGATCACCGCTTCTTCCTCGAAATAGCCGACGACGCGGTGCGCGGTGCGCGCCGAGACGAGGTACAGGACCGAGTAGAGGAGCAGGAATACCCACTGCGCCCCCAAGATCACCAGCCGCTCGAACAGCGTCGGCTTGGCGATCTCGATGAACGTCATCAGGTGCATGCGCTCGTTTTCGGCTTCCTCGAGCAGGGTTCGAATCCATCCCTCGTCGTCGCGCATCCGCCGCAGCGAGGTCAGGTGCGTAAACATGCCCCCGACCATGCCCGGCACGGCAGCGACGGTTTCGAGAACGATCGCGCGGTGGCCATAGCGTTTGGCAAAAAACGTGTCCGCCGTGAAGCGCAGCAGCTTGGTGAAGCCGAGCGCGAAGCGGTCTGAAAAGCCATCGGGATCGTGATGGATGACGGGCTGGGCATCATGTTCTTCGGCAAGCCCGCGCGCGTCGGGCTGGAGAATGGTATTGGCCATGTCGGCATCCTTTGTGGCTTCGACACGGAAAACCCCGGTTTTGGGGCAGCCCGTCTATCCGCCGAATGCCCGAGCTCGGGCCGCCACGGCTATCCGTAACACTCCTGATAGCGGAGACGGCTAGCAGGTCGTCTTTGGAGACGAAACGCGGGCGCGACGAGACGCTCAAGCCAAACCCCGCACTCGTAATAGGACTTCAGATGGCGGACATGCTCGCTAACAGTCAGGACGCTAAAAGCCGCTTGGCAGATCTAGCCGAAAGTGGAGCTGCCTCAATCAAAGACCCCGTCTGCGGCATGACCGTCGATCCCGAAAAGACCGCGCATCACGCCGCGCATAAAGGGAATGATTACCATTTTTGTTCGGTGGAATGCCGGACGAAGTTTGTCGCCGATCCGGGGTCATATCTGACGAAAACGCCACGCGCTGCGCCCGAGGCCGCACCCGGCGCGATGTGGACCTGCCCGATGCACCCGCAAATCCGCCAGCCGGGACCAGGGAATTGCCCGATCTGCGGGATGGCGCTCGAACCCGAAGCACCCTCTCTCGAAGATGCGCCCAACCCCGAACTCGTCGATTTCACGCGGCGCTGGTGGGTGTCGGCGGTGCTGTCGGTTCCGCTTCTCGTTCTGACGATGGGTGCTGATCTGTTCGGCTTACGGCTAGTCAGTCCGGCAATCTCGCCATGGCTCCAGCTCGCACTTGCCGCGCCAATCGTGCTGTGGGCGGGTGCGCCGTTCTTCGTGCGTGGATGGATGTCGCTGAAGACGCGTCATCTCAACATGTTCACGCTGATCTCGATCGGCGTCGGGGCGGCATTCCTTTACAGTCTCGTCGCCACGCTTGCGCTGGGGCTGTTCCCGCCGACGTTCAAGATGCATGGGATGGTGCCGGTCTACTACGAAGCGGCGGGGGTCGTCGTCGCGCTGGTCCTTCTCGGTCAGGTGCTCGAACTCCGCGCGCGCGCTTCGACCGGTAAGGCAATTCGTGCGCTTCTCAATCTTGCCCCCAAAACCGCAAGGCGGATTGCGGCGGACGGCACCGAGACCGAAGTGCCGCTCGCCGAAGTGATCGCGGGCGATCGTCTCCGCATCCGTCCCGGTGAAGCCGTGCCCGTCGATGGCGTCGTCGTCGATGGCAAGTCTTCGGTCGATGAATCGATGCTGACCGGCGAACCACTGCCCGTTGCGAAGCTGGCGGCGAGCGCACTCACAGGCGGCACGGTCAACGGAACCGGCAGCCTCGTCATGGAAGCGCGGACCGTTGGCAGCGACACGATGCTCGCGCGCATCGTCAAGATGGTTGCCGAAGCGCAACGCAGCCGCGCGCCGATCCAGGCGGTGGCCGACCGCATCTCGGGCTGGTTCGTGCCTTTGGTCATCGCGATTGCGATTGCCACCTTCATTGTCTGGAGCCTTGTCGGCCCCGAACCGCGCATCGGCCATGCGCTGCTCAACGCGATAGCTGTGCTCATCATCGCCTGCCCCTGCGCGCTGGGACTCGCCACGCCGATGTCGATCATGGTCGGCACCGGGCGCGGCGCGCAAGCAGGCGTGCTCGTCAAAAGCGCCGAGGCCCTGCAAGCCTTCGAGCGCGTCGACACGCTGCTGATCGACAAGACCGGCACGCTCACCGAAGGCAAACCCAAGCTTGTTGGGATCGAAACTGTCGGCGAACTTGCCGAAGACGATCTGCTGCGGCTCGTTGCCTCTGTCGAAGCACGATCCGAACACCCGCTCGCCCATGCTATCGTGACCGCCGCCAAAGAGCGCAATTTAGAGCTAGCCGAACCCCAAGGATTCGAGGTCCAGGTGGGTGCTGGCATCAGCGCCAAGGTTGACAGTCGCACCGTCGTCATCGGCAACACCGCGCAAATGCAAAGCATTGGCATCGATCCGCAACCGATATTCGACGCGTCGGAAGCCAAGCGGCGCGAAGGCGCTGGCGTAATGCTGGTTGCCGTCGATGGCGCGCTGGTCGGATTCATCGCGATCTCCGACCCAATCCGGGCGAACGCCAAGGAGTCGATATCCGCGCTGCGGAAGCAGGGGCTGCGCGTCATCATGCTGACGGGCGACAACCCGACGACCGCGCAAAACGTAGCCGATGCGGTCGGTGGTCTTGACGGCGTTCACGCTGAACTCAAGCCCGAGGACAAGGCGCGCATCGTCGGCGAGCTAAAGGCTAAGGGCGCAAAGGTCGCGATGGCAGGCGACGGTATAAACGACGCGCCGGCGCTCGCCGCCGCCGATGTAGGGCTTGCGATGGGCACCGGCACCGATGTCGCCATCGAAAGTGCTGGGATCACGCTGACCAAGGGCGACCTCGCCGCCGTAGTCCGCGCACGGACGCTGGCCAAAGCGACAATGGCGAACATCCGCCAAAACCTGTTCTTCTCGTTCCTCTTCAACGGCATCGGTGTGCCGATAGCGGCAGGCGTGCTCTACCCCGTGACGGGATTGCTGATGTCGCCGATGTTCGCAGGGGCCGCGATGGCGCTTTCATCATTCACTGTGGTGGCCAACGCGTTACGGCTGAACCGGGTGAAGCTATAGCTGGTGCGAAATTAGCAGCCATCAGATTGGAATTTGACGCTAAAATGCTTGAGATGAGATCGCGTCTTCGTTTCTGTTTACTCTCAAACTAAAACTGGCAGTCGCCAGAGCTATTGAACTTTTGGACAGCAACCGTCAAAGTTGCAGTGCAGCGTGGTCAAACCCGACTGCGAGGCTTAGCAACCTCGGAACCTCGCGACCGGTCAGTTTTCAGGCCGGGTGGCTGTCGCGCATGTCCAAGGCTCTGCCCAAAGGAGGCAGCACCTGTGCGCGAGTCTAGGTTACTAACACCCGGCTCGGGTGACGCAGCCAATATGAAGCAGTCTTCGATAGCCGATCACTTGTGGTGGCGCCACCGGCTTTCGGGAAACTCATGATCGTCGTTACGGCAATCCGCTCTTCACGGTGCTCGATCATTGCAGCAAATACCCCCGAAGTCTTCAACATGGCGGACAAACGAAACTGGCACTTCTTTTCGGCAAGAAGCAGCCCAGGGTAAGATTGATATCGACGCCACCACAAGAGTCGTTGATCCGAAAAAGCGAAACACGGCGCGTATAAGCATTTATCTTATATGGGCATTATTTCCTTACACTTCGCAGGCTGCGCCCTACGGGGGCTGCAAAAAGCACGAAGCTCGACAGGCGACATGTAGCAAAAGGGTCTCCACCGCGTCCGCCCCCGGCCCCGCTGCCGACGCCACGTCGAGGGGCGGCTTTCCATCGGGTTCGGGGCGGGTAACTGGCATTCGATCCCGGTTCGTATTTCGGGAATTTTGCTACTCGGCAGCACTGGTGCGGGCGGTGGGAATCGAACCCACACGGGCATAAGCCCAACGGATTTTCATACCAACTACGGCTTTCGCCGCCGTCCGCCGCCCGTGATAGGGAAGGGGAGGTTTGTGGTCTGGACTATCCCTTCACCGTGCTTCGGAAACCCAAAGGTTAGGTGCTGCCCGTCTAGTCTCTACACCTTCCTGGGCGCTTTCGCGACAAGGCTTGGCTCGGGATCGCCATCTAACAGGGTTCCCCGAATTTGAGCAGTTCTGCATCGTGAGTTTCCCCGCGAGCACTCAATCCGACTTAAGTCCGTTGCGTCTACCAGTTCCGCCACGCCCGCAAATCCAATCAGGCACCTAACCGGTGCGGCAGTCCAAGCCAAGGGAGCAGCCATTTTTAAGTCCGTTGCGTCTACCAGTTTCGCCACGTCCGCACGAGGATGCAAGCTCTAGCGTCAGACGTTCAAACGGTCGCGCATTTCTTTGCCGGGCTTGAAATAGGGCACCCGTTTCGAGGCGATATCGACCGAGTCGCCGGTGCGCGGGTTGCGCCCGGTGCGGCTGTCGCGCGCGCGGGTCGAAAACGTGCCGAAGCCACGCAGCTCGACGCGCCCATTTTCGGCCAGTTGCGTGATGATGTCGTCGAAGAAAGTTTCCACGATACATTCGACATCGCGGACGGTCAGGCCCGGATTTTCGGCTGCGAGTTTGGTAACGAGTTCGGATCGGATCAAGGCATTTCCCCGCTTGCCTGCCCCGGAACTGGGCACAGGTGCGTGCATGGCCCAAACTGATCACGCGGTGGCCGTTGCGCGCGGCAATCTAGCGAAGGTGGCCCCCAGCGCAAGCCGGGTGCCACCTTTGCGTCACTTCGTTACGTTCACGAACCTAATCAGACAGTTACGCCTTGGGTTCGCGTGCCTTTAGAGCCTCGCCGAGAATGTCGCCCAGCGACGCGCCCGAATCGGACGAGCCGTACTGTGCCACAGCCTGCTTCTCTTCGGCCATCTGCATGGCCTTGATCGAGAAGGTCGGCTTTTTCGAACGGTCGAACCCGGTAACCATCGCGTCGAACTTTTGTCCGGTCTGGAAACGTTCGGCGCGCTGCTCGTCGCGGTCGCGGCCGAGGTCGCTGCGCTTGATAAAGCCGGTTGCGCCGTCGTCGCCGATCTGGACTTCGAGGCCGCCATCGCGGACTTCGAGGACCGTCACGGTCACGATGGCGTTCTTGGCAACGCTCGCGCTGCTGCTTGCGGCGGCGGCCGAACCGGCCATGGCCGGCGCACCCTTTTCGAGCTGCTTCATGCCGAGCGAGATACGCTCCTTGTCGGCTTCGATGGCCAGCACGATGGCCTGGACCATCTCGCCCTTGCGGTGCAGGTTAAGCGCGTCTTCGCCCGAAATACCCCAGGCGATGTCCGACATATGGACCATGCCGTCGACGTCGCCGTCGAGCCCGATGAACAGGCCGAATTCGGTCGAGTTCTTGACTTCGCCCTCGACGGTCGAGCCCACGGGATGATCGGCTTCGAACTGCTCCCACGGATTGCTGATCGCCTGCTTGAGACCAAGCGATACGCGGCGCTTCTCGCTATCGACCTCGAGCACGATGACTTCGACTTCCTGCGAAGTCGAAACGATCTTGCCGGGGTGGACGTTCTTCTTCGTCCACGACATTTCGCTGACATGGACCAGGCCTTCGATGCCTGGCTCCAGCTCGACGAACGCACCATATTCGGTGATGTTGGTGACGCGGCCCGACAGCTTGGTGCCGATTGCGTATTTGGCTTCTGCGCCTTCCCACGGATCGCTCTCGAGCTGCTTCATGCCGAGCGAGATGCGCTGCGTATCCTTGTTGATGCGGACGATCTGCACCTTCACCGTGTCACCGATGTTGATGACTTCGCTCGGGTGATTGACGCGCTTGTAGCTCATGTCGGTGACATGGAGCAGGCCGTCGATTCCGCCCAGATCCACGAACGCCCCGTAATCGGTGATGTTCTTGACGATACCGTCGATGATCTGGCCTTCGCTGAGCGTCGAGATGAGGCCGGTGCGCGCTTCGGCACGGCTTTCCTCGAGGATGGCTCTGCGAGAAACCACGATGTTGCCGCGCTTGCGGTCCATCTTGAGGATCTGGAACGGCTGCGGAATGTCCATCAGCGGCTGCACGTCGCGCACCGGACGGATATCGACCTGCGAACCGGGCAGGAAGGCCACGGCGCCGTCGAGGTCGACGGTGAAACCGCCCTTTACGCGACCGAAGATCACGCCGTCGACGCGCGCCGACTTGGTGAATTCCTGCTCCAGCTTGTCCCATGCAGCTTCGCGGCGGGCGCGGTCACGCGACAGCATGGCTTCGCCGTGCATGTTCTCGACGCGGTCGACGAACACTTCGACTTCATCGCCGACTTTCAAATCTGCTTTTTGACCGGGAGCGGCAAATTCGCTCAACCGGACGCGGCCTTCGGACTTCAGGCCGACGTCGATGACCGCGAGGTCGTTTTCGATCGCGGTAACGATGCCCTTGACCACTTTCCCTTCGAAGGTGCCATCGACACCAAGGGTTTCTTCAAGGAGGGCCGCGAAATCGTCGCGGGTCGGGAGTGCGGCTGTCGCCATAAAAGTTGAATTCCTGTATCGATATTTTTCCGGCCAGGCGGTTGGTTCCGCCGGTCTTTTGACCAGAACGACCGCGCAGACCCCATGTCACACACGGTGTCCCGCACACGGCAGATGCTTTCATACGGAGGACAACGCTAAAGCGAAAACGGCGCATGGATTGCTCCCTGCGCCTTCCTCCGCGAGCATCTGACGCCCGCTGGACGTCGCGCCCCTAGCGAAGAGGGCCGCAATTGGCAAGGGTGGAGCTGTGTGCGTGTTAACGAAGGCAGGCCGCGCTGCTGCCGTCGTCCATCGATATCCGCGAGAGTGACGAGGACCGCTCGGTCGCAACAGTGATGCCGGTCGATCCGCAGCGCCGCAACTGGAAGCGCACCTTGCGGGCGCGGAAATCGAGCGAGACCCGGCGGAACGCATCCATCATGTCGGTGCCGAGCAGCAGCGCGGGCTGGTCCTTCATGCCGAAGACTGCAAACGGCGGCACATCGGCAAAGGCGAGCGGGACGTCGCCGAGCACCACCGGACCCAGCCGCAATTCGCGGACGCGCGCGATCTTGAGCTTCATTGTCACGCCGGTGACACCGGTCGCCTCGACTTCGGTGAATTTGGTCCCGCGCCGCAACAGCTGGTCGCGCAGCACGCTGTTGCCGATGGTGATTTCGGACCCCGTGTCGATGACCGCGCTGACCGGCTTTCCGTTGGCGCGCGCCTGCGTCAGGATGAGCTGCCCCCGCCGCAGCCGCGCAGTGACGACGATTTCGCCATCGTAACGCGGCGCGGGGCGGCTCGCATCCTCGATCTTGATGAGCCGCTTCTCGAAATCGAGCATCAGGCGCTGGTCCGCCAGCGCATCGATGCCGATCATCCCCTCGCCGCCGAGATCGCGTTCGAGCAGGACGGGAAGTTCCAAACTGGTAACACGGGTGTCGCCGACCGTTAGTGTATCGACAAGGACACGTTCGACGCGCGACGTTGAAGTCATGCTGTTGAGGATCGCCGGACGTCCGGGCGGTAGAGCGAGCGCTTTGGCGATGCGCTGTCCGACGACCGAAGTGTCGGCGCCGCTGTCAACGACGAAGCGGTACGGCCCGGTGTCGTTGATCTGCACGGCGACGGTCATCCGCGTGGCGACTTTGCGGGCGGCCACTTCTTTACCCGCGATGCTGAGTGCGGAATCGTGTTCAGCCGGGATCAGCGGTGGCATTGGGGCGGGGGGCAGTCTGCGCGGGTCAGTCCGCTGCGGCGCAGCACCGATGCAAAGCGTTGCAACGACGGTTGTAACGGTTGCGCGCAAGACAGAAGCAAAGCCCGGCATGGGCACTGACTATCAGGTCCGGCGTGCCTCGACGAGCTGGATCGCTGCTGCCTTCGCGTCACTGATACCCATGTCGGTCGTGTCGATCAGCGCGGCATCGGCGGCCTGCCGCAGGGGTGCGGCACTTCGCCCCGAGTCGCGGGCGTCACGGTCGAGAATGTCGGTCAGGACGTGGGCGTATTCGACATGGCTGCCCTCGCCGACCAGCTGCGCGAAGCGGCGTTTGGCACGGACTTCGGGTGTTGCCGTGACGAACAGCTTTGCATGGGCGTCCGGCGCGATGACGGTGCCGATGTCACGTCCGTCGAGAACCGCACCGACGGGTTGTGCCGCAAACGCCAGTTGTCGCTCCAGCAACGCGGTTCGCACCGCCGGATGGGCGGAGACGACGGAAGCGGCGCGCGAGGCTGCCTCGCACCGGATATCGGGATCGTGGAGCATTGCATCGCTGAACCCGCAGGCACGCAGCGCATCGATCTCGTGCCCTGGATCGCCACCGTGGCGTAGCACCGCTAGTCCAACGGCGCGGTAGAGCAGCCCGGTGTCGAGATGGGGCAGGCCGAAATGGTCTGCGAGCGCCCGGGCAATCGTGCCTTTTCCCGAGGCCGCAGGTCCGTCGACGGCGATAATCATGCGCGCCTTCTACGCGCGTTGAGGGCAGTGACCAGCCCTGCCAGCGCGATACATGCCCAGGCAACTTCGAGCACGACCGCCGCCAGATTGAAATGCACCGATAGCGAGACGAGCAACAGGATCGCGCCGGCCAGATTGAGGATATTGAATAGCACTTTGTCCATCGACGGCGAGACATTGGCATAGGCAAAGCCGCCAATGAACAGCGCGCTGCCGCACAGGCCGATGATGTCGGCCATCAGCGGCGTCATGCTTCTGGTCGTGGTGGAAGTGCGTCCTCAAACTTCATGCTACCAACCAATTTCTTTGCTTCTGCCGCAGTCTTTGAGGGGACACTGTAATACCAAACGCCGGACAGCATCCAGCGAAGACGTGGCGTTTTACGGGCTTCCAACAGAATGCGCTGGGTAATCTCGGCTGAGCCTTCGCAAAGGAGGTTTTCCAGTAGGCCCGCTGAGACAAGACCTAAAAACTGCACGTCGTCATATTCTGCTGCGGCGATCATGACGAAAGCAATCCCGACCTCGGGTTCGCGATGGTAAGAATCCATGAAACGGTCGCACTCGTCGGGATAGTCGTCACCAACAACCGATGCATCCCAGTTCCGGTACACTTCGACAACATGCCTCAGCTCGTCGATATCAGGCCGTGCCAGTACGCGGGCAAGTTCTGAACTATATCCCTTTGAGCTCACTCGGACGCTTCCAACAATGATCCAAGCTGGTCAAAAAATGCTGGATAACTTGTTGCGACCGGCCCGATGTCATCGACTGTTATCGACGCGCGGCTCACAAGCCCCGCCACCGTCATGCTCATCGCGATGCGATGGTCGAGGTGGGTGGCGACGGTTGTGCCACCTGCCAGTAGATCGCCGCCGGTGCCGTCGATGATGAGGCCGTCGGGCAGTTCCTCGACCCGCGCACCGCAGTCGGTGAGTGCCTTGGCCATGACCGCAATCCGGTCCGACTCCTTGACGCGTAGTTCTTCGAGACCGCGAAACGTGCTTCGCCCGCTGGCAAGCGCGGCTGCAACGAACGCGATCGGAAATTCGTCGACCATGCGCGGGACTATCGACGGATCGGGTTCGACGGCGTTCAGCGACGAATGGCGCACGATCAGGTCGGACACGGGTTCGCCGCCCACAACGCGGTCGTTTTCGAAAGTGAAGTCAGCACCCATCACCGACAAAACGCGAAACAGGCCGTTACGCGTCGTGTTCATCCCGACATTTTCGATGCGAACTTCAGAGCCCGGCACGAGGAGTGCCGCAACGGTCAGAAATGCGGCCGACGACGGATCCCCGGGCACGACGATATTCTGCGGTTTCAACTCGGCCTCGCCGCGTATCGAAATGACGTCGCCGTCGCGCGTCACCTCTGCGCCGAACCCCGCCAGCATCCGCTCGCTATGGTCGCGGGTGGGGACAGGTTCGATCACGCGGGTGATACCCGGGGTGTTCAGCCCCGCGAGCAGGATAGCCGATTTCACCTGCGCCGAAGCGACGGGCAAACGGTATTCGATGGGGATAGCAGGGCACATACCGCGCACCATCAGGGGCAACCGGCCTCCCGGACTGGCGGTGAATTCCGCCCCCATCGTCGATAACGGATCGATGATGCGGTTCATCGGCCGCCCGCTGAGCGAGGCGTCGCCGGTAAATGTCGCCGTAATCGGATGGCTGGTGACAAGCCCCATCAACAGCCGCGTCGACGTCCCCGAATTGCCCATGTCGAGCGCGCCCTGCGGCTGGAGCAACCCGCCGACGCCGACGCCCCAGACATGCCATTTCTCGCCGCGCTTCTCTATGGTTGCACCCATTGCTCGCATGGCGGCGGCGGTGGCAAGCACATCCTCGCCCTCGAGCAGTCCCTCGATCACCGACTCGCCGACTGCCAGTGCCGACAGCATCAACGCGCGGTGCGAGATCGACTTGTCGCCAGGGACGGTGATCGTGCCGCGAAGCGGGCCCGAGGCCGCAAAAGATGCCGGTGTCGCCATGGCGCGCGGCTTTGACAGTGGCCCCATGCTATGGCAAGGGCGCGCGCCTTACGTCGGTGCGGCTCACAGTCGCCAGCACGAAACCAGATTTTCCGGAGCATCGAAATCAGATGGTAAAGCCTGAATGGGGCACGAAGCGCACCTGTCCGAAATGTGCGACGCGCTTTTACGATTTGACCAAGGAAGATCCGGTCGTCTGCATCAGCTGCGGCAATCAATGGACGCCTGAGTCGATCCTGAAATCGAAACAGCCGCTACCGTTCGATGCGCCCAAGAAGGATATGGTCAAGGACGACGCCGATCTGGAAGTCGCTGACATTGACCTGGACGTGGTCGACGAGGATGCCGAGAAATCGCCGGACGACGAAGTCGATCTGGGCGGCGACGACGATCTGGGTGTCGATACCGGACAGGGTAACGAAGACGTCTAAACTGCGCTTGCAAGGACGTGCTGCCTGACATAGGGAGCGCGTCCTTGGAATTGGGGCCTTAGCTCAGCTGGGAGAGCGCCACACTGGCAGTGTGGAGGTCAGCGGTTCGATCCCGCTAGGCTCCACCATTTTTCGGGAAGAGAAATCGTTCGGGGGACGATTTCCCCGAAAAATCCGCGAGCGAAGCGAGGGGCAACCGGCCTCGCCTACCGCTCCACCATCCGCGTATAAAGATGCCATGTCGCATAGCCGAGCGTCGGCAGCACTACCGCCAGCCCGATAAAGGCCGGCAGCGCGCCGAGCACGAGCAGCACGCCGACCCGCAAGCCCCACCCTGCAACCGGACCCGGGTTGGCCGAGACCGCGCGCAGCGACGTCTCGACCGCGTGGCCCGGATCGACATCGCGGTCGACCGCCATCGGGAAGGACACGAGCGTTGTCATTAGCGTGATGACCGCGAACACCGCGCCCGCCAGATTGCCGATGATGATAAGCATCCAGCCCTCGGGCGTCGTGAACACGCGGCGCAGGAAGGCAGCGACGCCGGTGGGAAAGTCTGGTCCCATGGTGACCGCATAAATGGCGTAAGCAGCGCCGAGCCATACCAAAAACAGCACGCCAAGGCCGATTGTGAGCATCAGGATCGTCGATCCCTGCTTCCCGCGCATCGGATCGAAGAAATGCCGCCAGCTCGATTCGAGCGCCGCCTCGCGCCGCCGCGCCAGTTCGTAAAAGCCCGATGCTGCAGCAGGGCCGAAGATCGACAGGCCCGCTGCAAAGGGGAAGACCAGCGGCAGCGCGGCATCGTTAAGCGCGAAGGCGGCGGCGATCAGGCCGATCGCTGGATAGAGCAACGCGACAAAAATCAGGTCGCCGCGTTTGGCCTGAAAATCGCTCCAGCCCTCGCGCAATGCCCAGTCGAGATCGGCGGAGGTAATTTTTCGGACGGGCAGGACGGCACTGTCTTTGGGTGTCGAAACGGTGGCCGACATGGTCGCACTCCTCGCTGGACGTGGGAGAAAGCTACGCCTCTGGTCTGGATTTGCAAGGCGGCAAGGACAAGCCGACTTGCCGACTGTCCAACGCGTGTTACAAACCGCCGCAATGCGGGTGGCTTTTCCATTTTCGGCGATCGTCGGTCAGGACGAGATGAAGCGCGCGCTGCTGATTGCGGCGGTCGATCCGAAGATCGGCGGCGTGATGGTGTTCGGCGACCGGGGGACGGGGAAATCGACCGCCGCGCGGGCCTTGGCGGCGCTGTTGCCGCCGCTCGCCAAGGGGCAACCGGTGCCGTTCGTCGACCTGCCGCTTGGTGCAACCGAGGACCGCGTGGTTGGTGCGCTCGATATCGAACGCGCACTGGGCAAAGGTGAAAAGGCGTTTGAGCCGGGGCTGCTCGCCAAGGCCGATCAGGGCTTTCTCTATATCGACGAAATCAATCTGCTTGAGGACCACATTGTCGATCTGCTGCTCGATGTGGCCGCGTCGGGCGAAAATGTCGTCGAGCGCGAGGGGCTGAGCGTGCGGCATTCGGCGCGGTTCGTGCTGATCGGTAGCGGCAATCCCGAGGAAGGCGAGTTGCGTCCGCAATTGCTCGACCGGTTCGGGCTGTCGCTCGAAGTGCGGACGTCGCAGGATCTGGATACGCGCGTTGAAATCCTGCGCCGCTGCGATGCGTTCGAGCGGACGCCTGAGGTATTTGCGGCCGATTGGGCCAAGGCCGAGAAGAAGACGCTTAACCGCATCACGAAGGCCAAGAAGCTGTTGCCCGAATTGGCGGTGCCCGATGCCATTTTGCGAAGCGCTTCGGAGCTTTGCATTGCGGTGGGCGCGGATGGCTTACGCGGTGAATTGACGCTGATGCGTGCGGCGCGGGCGGCGGCGGCGCTCGATGGCAAGGATGTGGTCGGGCTTACACAGCTGCGCGCGGTCGCGCCGATGGCGCTGCGGCACCGGCTGCGGCGCAGCGTGCTCGACGAGACCGGCTCGACGGTACGGATCGAGCGGGCGCTCACGGAATTGTTCGACTGATGGACCTGTTCGGCGATGCGATGCTCGCCGTGCGGTTGCTGTTGCGCGACCCGGCGGGGCTGGGCGGGATGATCCTGCGAGGGGCAGGACCAGCGCGCGATGCGGTGCTGGCCGAACTCGGCCCGATGCAGCGACTGCCGGTCGGGATCGATGACGAGGCGCTGATCGGCGGGCGCGATCTGGCGGCGACGCTGGCGGGGCAGGGCGGTGCCGTTCGTCCCGGATTGCTCGCGCGGGCCGATGGCGGACTCCTGCTGGTCTCGATGGCCGAACGGATGAGCGATGCGGTCGCCGCGAGGATCGCGTCGGTGATGGACACTGGTGAAGTCGTGATTGAGCGCGATGGGGCGACGGCGCGGCATCAGGCACCCTTCGGGCTGGTGCTGCTCGATGACGGGCAGGGTGATGAGCGGGTGCCGGACCGGTTGGCGGAGCGGTTGGCGTTCCGGTTCGATCTGACCGATGTGGGGTTACCAGCACGTTCGCAGACAATAGAGAGCGTTCTCGTTGCGGGCGGCCGAGGCCGCCGCCCGTGCGACGCGATCGGTGCGCTGGCAGCAATGGCGCTCGTGCTGGGTATCGATTCCACACGGGGACCGATTTTGGCCTATCGGGTCGCGCGCAGAATCTCGGGAGATGCCGAACCCGGCGAAGCTGACATCGCGACCGCCGCACGCCTCGTTCTCGCCCACCGCGCAACGCGGATGCCGAGCGCAACAGAGGACGATTCGGTGCCCCCGCCGCCGCCTTCAGCGGATCAAGGCGAGCCCGAGATCGGCGACACACTCGACGATGTCGTTTTGGCGGCGGTCACGGCTGCGCTCCCACCCGATGTTCTCGCAGCCATTGCCGCCGGCGCCGGGCGTCGCACCTTGAACGGAAGTGGCGGTGGCGAGCGGCGCAAGTCGCCGACGCGCGGGCGGCCGCTGGGTGCTCGCACGGGGCTACCGAGGGGCGGTGCGCGGCTGGCACTGATCGATACGTTGCGCGCGGCAGCACCTTGGCAGAAGATGCGCGGGGCCGATCTGGCTAGCGGCGACCGCATCGCCATCCGCCGCGACGATTTGCGGATCAAGCGGTTCGAGACACGCGCCGACGCCACAACGATCTTCGCGGTCGATGCCTCGGGATCGGCGGCGGTGGCGCGGCTGGGCGAGGCGAAGGGGGCAGTCGAGCTGTTGCTGGCCGAGGCCTATGTGAAGCGCACCGAAGTTGCGCTGATCTCGTTTCGCGGGGATAGCGCCGAAGTGCTGTTGCCGCCGACGCGGTCGTTAACCCGAGCGCGGCGCTCGCTTGCCGATCTGCCGGGAGGGGGCGGGACACCACTGGCGGCCGGAATCGACGCGGCGCGGCTGCTGGGCGATGCGGTAAAAGCCAAGGGACGGACGCCGTTTGTCGTGCTGCTCAGCGACGGACGCGGCAATGTCGGGGCCGAAGCCACGATGCCTGCGGCGAAGGCGTTCGGCGCAAGCGGGTTGGGCGCAGTGTTCGTTGATATATCGAGCCGTCCGCGCCCCGAGGGTGCCGATCTCGCAGCTGCCATGCGCGCACGCTATTTGCCATTGCCCCGCGCCGATGCCGCGACCTTGAGCAATGCCGTGAAAGCCGCGCAATGAGCTTGCCGCCGCCAGACTGGCCGAACGCCGCCGACAGCCGTTCGGTGCGTGTCGGTGGCATCGACTGGCATGTGCAAGAGGCGGGCGATGGACCCGTGCTTTTGCTGCTTCACGGCACCGGCTCGGCGACGCATAGTTGGCGTGAAATGCTGCACCCTTTAGCGCAGCATTTTCGGATGATTGCCCCTGATTTGCCGGGGCACGGGTTTACCAAGGGACGTCCGCCGAACGGGTTGACGATGCCCGGCGTCGCCCGCGCACTGGCGGGATTGCTGGGCGAACTCGATGCCGAACCTGCGCTGATCGTGGGCCATTCGGCAGGTGCCGCAATCGCCATCCGCATGGCGCTCGATGGCCTTGCCCGACCGGCAGGCATCGTCGGGATTGCGCCCGCGTTGTTGCCGTTTCCCGGTATCGCCCAGCACCTGTTTCCGACGATGGCGAAACTGCTGTTCGTCAATCCGTTCGCGCCGCACATCTTCGCCTCGGTCGCGCGGGGGCCGGGGTCGGTCGAACGGTTCCTGTCGCGTAGCACAGGGTCGAAAATCGATGCGGCGGGGATTGCGGGCTATGCACGGTTGTTCGGGACGTCGGCGCATTGCGCCGGCGCTATCGGGATGATGGCTGACTGGGATCTGGTCCCGCTCAAGCGCGACCTCCCCAAACTAACCGCGCCCATGCTCGTGCTGCACGGTGAAAAAGATGCAGCGATTCCGGTGTCGGGCGCGCTCGAATCTGTGGCGCTGATTCCCGATTGTGCGCTCGAGATCCTGCCCGGTCTCGGTCACCTGGCGCATGAGGAAGCGCCACAACTGGCGGTCGATCACATTCTGCATTTTGCGCGCGCGCACGCTATCTTGGCGACCGAGGGAGAGGTTGCATGACCGGCTATTTCGGGATCATCGAGGCGGGGCTGACACTGGCGCTCGTCTTCGGATGGGGCTTTTGGCAATTGAGGTCTCTGAAGAAAATGGAGACCGAGGACAAGGCCAAAAAGGATGACGACGCCTAAGGAACGCGCGGCATCCGGTACGGCAGCATCCGTTGCACCACTGGGTTGACCAACCGGTCGAGCGACAGGCTTTCATGCACGCCTTCGCCCTCATGCCCGAACATTTTTGTTCGCAGCGCCGAGCGGGCATAAAAGGGCGCATCGAGCCAAGTCTTTACGACCCGCGCCCGGTATCCCGCGTCAGCTCGCGTGCTGCGCCCTATGGCGAACGGCGTCGGCATCAGGCGCTGGCGCGGGGGCAGGGGTTCGTCGGCCCAATGTCCGGTCTTGTCGCAACGCAGTGCCATTGCGAAGTCGCTGCCATCGCGCCGCACGCCTTCGTAGATGACGCCGACGTCCGGTCCGACATGCGCGCGCGACCACTGCCAGTCGCGAAAGCCGTCTTCGAGCGGTTCGCTGCCCTGGTTCGAGTCGAAATAGCCATTGCCCGACCAGCGCACGCCGGGGGTGCCAAAGTCCGCCTCGACCCGCGCGCGGGGCGAAATGGGGTGCCACATATGGCCGCCGCCCAAATCGAACGCGGTGGTGCCCATGACCTGCGGGATCACACGGGCACGGCCCTTTACGTCGAACGGCATGAGCGCGCAGCGTTCGTCGATATCGATGACCAGCGCGTCGCCGTCCCACCGAAATGCGCTCGGCCCGACCGAAAAGCTTGTCGCGTCGCGCGCAACGCTGGCTTCGCCGCGCTCTGTCATGGCCCAGCGGTTCCCTCTCGGACCGGTCAAGGCGACGTTGATTGAGCAATGGTCGAGCGGGTTCCCGCGTCCGCTCGCCTTGTAATAGGGCGAGAAAACGCTGCCAATGAAGGCGATGATCGTCAGCCCGTATTTGCCGTCGTCGGAGATCGCGTCGACGTACCACCAACTGTAACCCCCCGCCGGAACATCGCGGTCGAAGCGCGGTCCGAGAGCAGGGCTTCGGATGCCAGCCGTCCCGAAAGTGCGGCCATCGGCACGCCCGCCCCCGGATGGGTGCTCCCGCCCACGCAGTAGAGCCCAGGCATCCGGGTGCGCGACCCCTGGCGGCGGAAGGAGGCCGCCCACCCGTGCGAGGCCCGTCCATACAGGGCTCCACCCGTCGAGGGATTGAGCCGCTCGAAATCGTTCGGCGTCAGCACCGAAAGGGATGTGGGCGGCAGTGTCAGCCCGCAGCGTCCCAGTGTCGCCAGCATCTGCGATTGGCATGTCTCGATCTCCTGTGGGGTGTAGATGTGGGCGTCGCCGTTGGGCGGCGCGTTGACGATGATCTGGAATGACTGCTCTTCGCCGAGCGTCAGCGAGGTGCTCGTTGGAGCGTCAGCGAGAACCCCGGCAGGAACCTCGCTGGCGCTCGGCGGGCCACCTCGCTGGCGCTCGGCGAGGTGCAGATAAACGCTGGGGACGGCGGGCACTTCGCCGCGCGCGATGGCGTCGAATTCGGCGCGGTAATCGTCGGAGAAGAACACATTGTGGCTGGTCAGCGGCAGGCTGGACGTGGTCCCCTTCGCCAGCCAGACCAGTGCCGACAGCGAGCGGGCGGCAACGGGCATCGCACCCACGGCGCGCGCCGCTGCTGCCCCGAAACGTCCCGAACCCAGCGCGGCGGGGTCGGCATTGACGATGACCTTGTCAGCGGTGATGCACTCGCCATTCGCGGTCAGGATACCCGCCGCCCGCCCGCCTTCGGACAGTATTTCAGCGACGCGTTCGCCGTAACGCAGTTTTGCGCCTGCTCGTTCGGCGAGAGCGGCCAAAGCCGAACCCAGCCGGTGCATCCCGCCCTCGACCAGCCACACGCCCTGCGCCTCCACATCGGCGATCAGCATCAGCGTGGCGGGCGTTCTGAAAGGTGAGGAGCCGCAATAGGTCGTGTAGCGCCCGAACAACTGGCGCAGGCGCGGGTCGGGGAAGTACTGACCCAATGCGCGCCACAGCGAGGTGTAGGGGCGCAGGGTGCAATAATCGGCAAAGCCCGACAGGCCCATCCGCCAGCCGAGAGTCAGGGGGTCGGTCTTCGAGGCGCGGAGGAACGGGCGGTCGAGCGCGGTGCGGATGCGTTTGGCCTCGGCGCGAAACCGGCGATAGCCTTGCGCTGCACCGGCACCGGCGAAATCGGCGATAGCAGCTTCGCTGGCTTGCGGGTCGGCAAAGAGGTCGAGGGTCGAGCCATCGCCCCAAGCATGGCGGGCGAGCGTTGAGGCGGGGGTCAACTTGAGGTGGTCGTTGAGGTTGGCGCCGCAATCATCGAATATCTGGTCAAACACATCGCGCATCGTGAAGACGGTCGGCCCCGCATCAATGCCGTCGATGGCACGGAGTTTGCCGCCTGGCGTCGGTTCCGACTCGAGCACCGTCACATCCAGCCCGCGCGACGCAAGCAGCGCAGCGGACACCAGTCCGCCGACTCCGGCTCCGACGATGACGACGCGTTCTGCCATCTGGTCTCCTTGACCGGGCGCACCCTAGCGTCCAGTCAACTGGACATATGGCTACGTCACTTCGTTCGGACATGAAAGTGCGTTGGGTCGGATGGCGCAACGCAATTCTGGCGAGCGACAAATTCCGCCGCTGGGCCGCGCGGTTTCCGCTGACCCGTCCGGTGGCGAAGGTGCGCGCGCGAGAGACGTTCGCGCTGGTTGCGGGGTTCGTTTATTCGCAAGTGCTGTCGGCGTGCGTCGAGGGGGGTGTTCTCGACCTGCTGGCGGACAGGCCAGCATCCGCTGAAGATGTGGCAGCAAAGTGCGAGATATCGCCCGCCGCCGCGCAACGATTGCTCCGCGCCGCAGCCTCGCTGCATCTAGCAGAGGACGTCGGGAAGGGGCACTATATGCTCGGGCGCGTCGGCGCGGCAATCCGTGCCGATCCCGGCATCGTTGCGATGATCCGGCACCATCATCTGCTTTATACCGATCTGGCCGATCCGCTGGCATTGCTCCGGCGGGAGGGCGGCGGCGGTGCGCTGTCGGAATTCTGGCCCTATGCCGAGGGGCAGGCGGGCGGGGTATCAGACTATTCCGCGCTGATGGCCGCGTCGCAGCCGATGGTCGCAGCGCAGGCAACCGATGCCTATGATTTTGCGCGGCACCAGCAGATGCTCGACGTCGGCGGGGGGCAGGGGGCGTTTGTTGCGGCGGTAGGCAAAGTCGCGCCGGACTTGCATCGCGCTGTGTTCGACTTGCCCGATGTTGTGGCGCGAATCGCCGACCCCGCGGTCGAAAAACATGGCGGCAGTTTCTTGACCGACCCGCTGCCGCGCGGTCACGACCTGATCACGCTGGTCCGCATACTTCACGACCATGACGACGACTCGATGCTGCGGATTTTGCGTGCAGCAAAAGCGGCGCTCGATTCGCGCGGGCGCTTGCTGATTGTCGAGCCAATGGCGGGCCTGCGCGGCGACGAAGCAATGGGCGATGCCTATTTCGGTATGTACCTGCTCGCGATGGGATCGGGGCGCGCGCGCACCCCGCAGGAACTGCGCGCAGCCCTGCAAAACTGCGAATTTTCGCGTATCCGCATGGTCGCCACGTCGCTCCCGCTGATCGCTCAAATCATCGTCGCAGACGCCTGACACTTTCGAGTGTCAGAATTAATTGACAATGAATTTCGTCAACCTAGAGTGACAGTCAGGTTGCAGCGGATAACGCACCGCCAAGCATCCGGGGGAGACGGTTTTGAGCGCTTCGGCGATCATTTTAGAGGCACCGGGCGCTTTGTCGCTTCGCACCCTCTCGCTCGCTCCCACCCAGAATTCAGATGTTGTCGTCGATATCGCTTGGAGCGGGATCAGTTCCGGCACCGAGCGCCTGTTGTGGGAGGGGCGGATGCCCAGCTTCCCCGGCATGGGCTATCCGCTGGTTCCCGGTTACGAATCGGTCGGTCGGATCGTCGATGCCGGAACCGATGCGCGCGGGCGGATCGGCGAATGGGTCTTCGTCCCCGGTGCCAATTGCTACGAAGGCGCACGCGGGCTGTTCGGCGGGGCGTCGAGCCGCGTCGTGGTGCCGTCGGCGCGGGTTATTCCGGTGGCGGAGAGCCTTGGCGCGCGCGGCATTCTTTGTGCGCTGGCCGCGACCGCGCAGCACGCCATTGCTGGCCATGTCGCCCCCGACCTGATTGTCGGACACGGCGTTCTCGGACGCTTGCTGGCTCGCGTGACCATCGCCTCCGGCGCGCCCGCGCCGACCGTTTGGGAAACCAACCCTGTCCGCCGCGACGGCGCGCAGGGCTATATGGTCACCGACGCTGAACATGACGAGCGCCGCGACTATCGCGCGATTTATGACGCGAGCGGCGCCGAAGGGCTGACCGACAGCCTGATTATGCGGCTGGCGCGCGGTGGCGAGCTGGTGCTCGCGGGCTTTTATACGCAGCCGATCAGTTTCACCTTTCCGCCCGCGTTCATGCGCGAAGCCCGCATCCGCATCGCGTCCGAGTTTCTGCCCGCTGACATGGCCGCAGTCTCGGTGATGCTCGACAGCGGCGCGCTCGATCTCGACGGCCTTATCACCGATGTCCGCCCCGTCGGCGAATTCGACACCGCATACCCGCAGGCGTTCACCGACCCCGCGTGCCTCAAAATGGTGCTCGACTGGAGTTCGCTATGAGTATGTTCGACCCCGCCGACCTGCGCGAAGAAGCCAGCCACGAACCCGACCCCGTCCACACGGGGCCGGTGACCAAAGAAACGCAGATCATCGCGATTTACGGCAAGGGCGGCAGCGGCAAGTCGTTCGCACTCGCCAACCTCAGCTATATGATGGCGCAGCAGGGCAAGCGGGTTTTGCTGATCGGCTGCGACCCGAAGTCCGACACGACCAGCCTTTTGTTCGGCGGCAAATCGACGCCGACGATCATCGAGACCAGCTCGAAGAAAAAGCTCGCGGGCGAGGAAATCACCATCGGCGATGTCTGCTTCCAGCGTGACGGCGTGTTCGCGATGGAACTCGGCGGGCCAGAAGTCGGGCGCGGCTGCGGCGGGCGCGGCATTATCCACGGCTTCGAAACGCTCGAAAAACTCGGCTTTCACGAATGGGGCTTCGACTACGTCCTGCTCGATTTCCTCGGCGACGTGGTCTGCGGCGGCTTCGGCCTGCCGATCGCGCGCGACATGTGCCAAAAGGTCATCGTCGTGGCTTCGAACGACCTCCAGTCGCTGTACGTTGCGAACAACGTCTGCAAGGCGGTCGAGTATTTTCGCAAAATGGGCGGCAACGTCGGCGTCGCGGGGATGATCCTGAACAAGGACGACGGGACGGGCGAAGCCAATGCGTTTGCCGAAGCCGTAGGTATACCGGTGCTATGCGCGATCCCGGCGAACGAGGATATCCGCAAGAAAAGCGCGAACTACCAGATCATCGGTAAGCCCGGCGGCCAATGGGCGTCGCTGTTCGAAGAACTCGCGGTCAATGTCGCCGAGGCACCGCCGCTGCGCCCGACGCCGCTCGACCAAGATGGGCTGCTCGGCCTGTTCAGTGCCGACATTACCGGCGCGGACTACTCGCTGAAGCCCGCGAGCCAGGCCGATATGCGCGGCGTCGAATTCGTCGCCAAGCCCAGCCTCGAAGTGGTGTACGACACTGTCTGAGCTCGCAACTCCTTTGCCTGAAGGCGGTTGCAGCAGTGCGGACACACTGCGCGCGGCAGCGGTGCAGGCCGGCAAGTCGGATGTGCTGGCGCGCTATGCAGCCGACTATCCGCAAGGGCCGCACGACCAGCCGCAGTCGATGTGCCCGGCGTTCGGATCGTTGCGCGTCGGCCTTCGGATGCGCCGCACCGCGACCGTGCTCTCGGGTTCGGCGTGCTGCGTTTACGGCCTGACCTTCACTTCGCATTTCTATGGCGCAAAGCGGTCGGTCGGGTACGTCCCGTTCTCGTCGGAGACGCTCGTCACGGGCAAGCTGTTCGAGGATATCAAGGAAGCGGTTGAGGGGCTTGCCGATCCGGCGCTCTACGACAGCATTATCGTCACCAACCTCTGCGTGCCGACCGCGAGCGGCGTGCCGCTGCAATTGCTGCCTAAATCGATCAATGGCGTCCGCATCATTGGCATCGACGTGCCGGGCTTCGGTATTCCGACCCATGCCGAGGCGAAGGATGTGCTGGCGGGCGCAATGCTCAACTATGCGCGCATGGAAGCCGAAGCCGGTCCTGTCGCCGCGCCCAAAGAACGATCGGCCCTGCCGACGGTAACGCTCCTGGGTGAGATGTTTCCGGTCGACCCGGTCGGTATCGGGCAGATGCTCGAACCTCTGGGCCTTGCGGCCGGACCGGTCGTCCCGACGCGTGAATGGCGCGAGCTCTATACGGCGCTCGACTGCGCTGCGGTCGCCGCCATCCACCCCTTCTACACCGCCAGCGTCCGCGAATTCGAAGCCGCCGGACGCACCGTCATCGGATCGGCCCCCGTAGGCGCGGACGGGACGGCGGCGTGGCTCGATGCAGTCGGCAGCGCGTGCGGCATTTCGCAAGCCAAAGTCGATGACGCGAAGAACCGCTTCGTGCCCGCCATCCGCGCCGCGCTCGCCGCCAAACCGATTTCGGGACGGATTACGGTGTCGGGCTATGAAGGTTCCGAGCTGTTGGTTGCGCGTCTGTTGATCGAAAGCGGCGCGGACGTGCCCTATGTCGGCACCGCCGCCCCGCGCACTGTGTGGAGCGATCCCGACCGCGACTGGCTCGTCGCGCGCGGTGTGCACGTCGAATATCGCGCAAGTCTCGAAAAGGATTTGCAGGCGGTCGATGCGTTCGAACCCGATCTGGCCATCGGCACCACGCCGGTCGTGCAGCACGCCAAGTCGAAAGCGATCCCGGCGCTGTATTTCACTAACCTGATTTCGGCGCGTCCTTTGATGGGTGTCGCCGGGGCAGGTAGCCTCGCGCAGGTTGTAAACGCCGCGCTCGGCAATCAGGCACGCTTCGACAAGATGAAAGCGTTCTTCGCAGGCGTCGGTGAAGGTTACAGCGCAGGCGTCTGGGAAAAGCCGCCGGTCGACCGGCCCGAGTTCAAGGCGAAGTTCGCCGCCAAGCGCATTGCTGCGGCGAAAGCCGAAGAGGCGGTGGGCGTATGACGCTCATTCTCGATCATGACCGCGCAGGCGGTTACTGGGGCGCGGTCTACGCATTTACCGCGATCAAGGGTTTGCAGGTCATCATCGACGGCCCGGTCGGTTGCGAGAACCTGCCGGTCACATCGGTGCTCCACTACACCGACGCGCTCCCGCCGCATGAACTCCCCATCGTCGTCACCGGTCTTGGTGAGCAGGAACTCGGCCGCGACGGTACCGAGGGCGCGATGAAGCGGGCGTGGAAGACGCTCGATCCCGATCTGCCCGCTGTCGTCGTGACCGGTAGCATTTCCGAAATGATCGGTGGCGGCGTCACGCCCGAGGGGACGAACATCGTCCGCTTCCTGCCGCGCACCATCGACGAGGATCAATGGCAGGCCGCCGACCGCGCGCTGACCTGGTTGTGGACGCAGTTCGGACCGAAGAAAGTGCCGGGACCACGCATCCTGCCCGAGGGCGCGCGCCCACGCGTCAATATCATCGGCGCGCAATATGGGCAGTTCAATTGCCCGAGCGACCTCGCCGAAATCCGACGGCTGATCGAAGGCATCGGGTGTGAGGTCAACATGGCTTTCCCGCTCGGCAGCCATATCGCCGACGTCCGCAAGCTCGCTGACGCCAGCGTCAACGTATGTCTGTATCGCGAGTTCGGACGCGGGCTGTGCGAAACGCTTGAGCGGCCGTATCTGCAAGCCCCCATCGGGCTGGAGAGCACGACACTGTTCCTCCGCAAGCTGGGTGAACTGACGGGCGTCGATCCGGAGCGGTTCATCCAGTCCGAGAAACACACGACGATCAAACCGCTGTGGGATCTGTGGCGGTCGGTCACGCAGGACTTCTACGGCACCGCGAGCTTCGGCATCGTCGCGGGCGAGACCTATGCGCGCGGCATCCGGTCGTTCCTTGAGGACGATATGGGCATGCCCTGCAATTTCGCGATTGCACGGACAGCGGGGACCAAGTCGGACAATGCCGCGGTTCGCACCGCCATCCACACCAACGGCCCGCTGATCCTGTTCGGCAGTTTCAACGAGCGGATGTATTCCGCCGAAGCAGGCGGGCGCAGCATGTTCGTGCCAGCATCCTTCCCCGGCGCGGTCATTCGCCGCCACACCGGCACGCCGTTCATGGGCTATGCGGGCGCAACCTATCTGATCCAGGAAGTTTGCAACGCGCTGTTTGATGCGCTGTTCCACATTTTGCCGCTCGGCACAGAACTCGACAAAGTTGACCCGACACCAGCCCGTCATTTCGACGATCTGCCCTGGGACGACGAGGCTAAGTCCATGCTGGACGAACTTGTCGAGCAG
>JANNVL010000020.1:0-47117 GCA_031408195.1 Sphingomonadales bacterium
CAAGGTCGCGCCAGGCGACAATGTGATTGTCTTCGGGCTGGGCGGCATCGGCCTGAACGTCCTGCAGGGCGCGCGGATGGCGGGCGCGAACATGATCGTCGGCGTCGACATCAACCCCGACCGCGAGGCATGGGGTCGCAAATTCGGCATGACCCATTTCGTCAATCCGAAGGACGTGACCGACATCGTCGCGCATCTGGTCGCGCTGACCGACGGTGGCGCGGACTATACCTTCGACTGCACAGGCAACACAACAGCCATGCGCCAGGCACTCGAATGCTGCCACCGCGGCTGGGGCACCAGCATCATCATCGGCGTCGCCGAAGCCGGCAAGGAAATCAGCACGCGCCCCTTCCAGCTCGTCACCGGCCGCAATTGGCGTGGCACCGCGTTCGGCGGCGCGAAGGGGCGCACCGATGTGCCCAAGATCGTCGACTGGTACATGAACGGCAAGATCGAGATCGACCCGATGATCACGCATACGCTGACGCTCGACGAGATCAACAAGGGCTTCGACCTGATGCACGCAGGCGAGAGCATCAGGTCGGTGGTGGTGTATTAATCCGTCATTGCGAGCGCAGCGAAGCAATCCAACGCTGACAGTGTTACTGGATTGCTTCGCTGCGCTCGCAATGACGGGCAACTGAGAGAGGAAGAACAAATGTACAGCCACATGATGGTCGGCAGCAACGACATCGACCGTTCGAAAACATTCTATGACGCGCTGTTCATCGCAGTCGGCGGTCGTGCGGGCAGCAAGGATCCGCGCGGGCGGCTGATCTATATCCACAACGGCGGCATGTTCCTCGTCACACCGCCCATCGACGGGGAGCCTGCGACGCATGGCAATGGCTGCACCATCGGCTTTGCGATGACGCCCGAACAGGCCGATGCGTGGCACGCGGCGGGCATCGCCAACGGTGGCACTGCAATCGAGGATGCGCCGGGCGTGCGCGAAGGCGGCGGCATGAAAATGTACCTCGCCTATCTGCGCGATCCGGACGGTAACAAGCTGTGCGCGCTGCACCGGTTGGCGGCTTGATCGGTTGACGCTGGAGACTGTCTCTACCGTTCGCAGCCACGGCGGCGTGCAGGGCGTCTATGCCCACGCCTCCGCCAACACCGGCACACGCATGACGTTTTCGGTCTTCGTGCCGGATCACGCCCCCGGCACCAAGCTCCCCGTCGTGTGGTTCCTGTCAGGCCTGACCTGCACCCACGCCAATGTCACCGAAAAGGGCGAGTATCGCGCCGCGTGCGCCGAACGCGGCCTGATCTTCGTCGTGCCGGACACCAGTCCGCGCGGAGAGGGAGTCGCCAACGACGATGCCTATGACATGGGGCAGGGCGCGGGGTTCTACGTCGATGCGACGCAGGCACTATGGGCACCGCATTTCCGGATGCGGTCGTACATCGAGGACGAACTCCCCGCGCTGGTCGCCGCGCACTTTCCCGTCGATAGGGCGCGTCAGGGGATCACTGGCCATTCGATGGGTGGCCATGGCGCCCTGACCATCGCGCTCCGCAACCCCGGTCGTTTCAAAAGTGTCAGCGCCTTCGCCCCTATCGTCGCGCCGTCGCAGGTACCCTGGGGCCAAAAGGCACTCGGCGGCTATCTCGGCGAGGATCGCGCCGCATGGCGTGAGTATGACGCGGTGGCGTTGATCGAGGACGGCGCGCGCCTCCCCGATTTGCTCGTCGATCAGGGTGAGGCGGACAATTTCCTTACCGAGCAACTTCGCCCCGACCTGCTGGCGGCGGCGTGCGCGGCGGCGGGCATTCCGCTGATCTTGCGGATGCAGCCGGGCTACGACCATAGCTATTACTTTATCTCGACCTTCATGGCCGAGCATGTGCGGTGGCATGGGGCGCGGTTGGCATGAAGTGTTTGGCGGTCGTCGATGGCACCCTCTGATTTGCCTGTCAGTCGAGTACCCGCATCCATTCGCTTGACTCTGCCCGTTCGGTCCGAAGTGTGTTCGCCGGTTCAGCGGTGTCTTCATACCCCAGCGCCATTCCGCAAAACAGCATCCGGTCGTCGGGGGTGCCGAGGAACGCCTTCACCGTTTCGGGATAAACCGCCCAGCATTCCTGCGCGCAGGTCGCCAGCCCTTCCTCGACCGCGAGCAGCATGAAGCTTTGCAGGAACATACCCATATCGCTCCATTGCGGCGGGCCCATGCGGCGGTCGATGGTCATGAACAGCGCGACAGGCGCGCCGAAGAACGCGAAATTGCGCGCGAACCACATCCGCCGCGCGATCTTGTCGTCGCGCGGGATACCGATGCGCTCGTACATCGCCTCACCAACAGCAAAGCGCCGGTCGCGGTAGGGGCTAAGCAACTCTTTGGGATAGATGTCGTACTCCGGCGTCTCCGGTCCACTAGCGAGCTTGGCCATCATCGTCTGTTTCAGCCGGTTCATCGCCTCGCCCGCGACAATATCGATATGCCATGGCTGAAGATTGCCGCCGGATGGCGCGTGTGACGCCTCGGCAACCAGCCGCTCGACTAGGGCAAGCTCTACCGGTGTGTCGAGGAACCCGCGCACCGACCGCCTTGCCGCTACGGCTTCGCGTACTTCCATCGAATCCCTCCAAATCAGCCTTGCCCTTGGCAGGCGAACGCGCGAATGATGGCGCAAGCTTACGTTTACGGAAAGGACAAAGAGGATGGCACAGGCCTATATCGTCGATGCGGTACGGACTGCCGGCGGCAAACGCGGTGGCAAGCTCGCCGGTTGGCACCCGGTCGATATGGCGGCGGCAACACTCGACGCCATCGTTGCGCGTACGGGTATCGATGGCGGCGCGGTCGAGGATGTTATCATGGGGTGCGTCATGCAGGGCGGGCAGCAGGCCGGACAGGTCGGCCGCAACGCCGTGCTCGCCGCGCGCAATCTGCCCGACAGCGTGCCTGCCGTCAGTATCGACCGCCAGTGCGGCTCGTCGCAGCAATCGATGCAATTCGCCGCTCAAGCCATAATGTCGGGTACGCAGGACATGGTCATCGCGGCGGGCGTCGAGAGCATGACGCGGGTGCCGATGGGGTCGACGATGATGCTCCATATGAAGGAGGGCATGGGCAATTACAAAAGCCCGCGCCTCGAAGAGAAATATCCCGGCATCATGTTCAGCCAGTTCGTCGGTGCCGAAATGATGGTCGCGAAGCACGGTTTCGACCGCGCAATGCTGGATGCGTTCGCGCTCGAATCGCACCGGCGTGCGGCGGCGGCGACTCAATCGGGTGCGTTCGACAAGGAAATCGTGCCGCTCGACATCGAGACACCCGAAGGTGTCGAGAGCCATCGCCGCGACGAAGGCATTCGATACGACGCCTCGGCCGAGAGTTTGGCGGGCGTGAAGCTATTGCAGGAGGGTGGTAGCATCACAGCCGCCAACGCCAGCCAGATTTGCGATGGCGTCTCCGCCGTCCTGATTGTGAGCGAAGCCGCGTTAAAGGCGCATGGCCTGACACCGCTGGCGCGCATTCACAATGTGACGGTGACGGCGGGCGACCCGGTCATCATGCTCGAAGAACCGCTGTTTGCGACCGACCGTGCGTTGAAGCGGGCGGGCATGAAGATCGGCGATATTGACCTGTACGAAGTCAACGAGGCGTTCGCACCCGTGCCGATGGCATGGATGAAACACACGGGGGCCGATCACGCCAAACTCAACGTCAACGGCGGCGCGATTGCGCTCGGGCATCCGCTAGGTGCGTCAGGGACGAAGCTGATGGCAACATTGGTGCACGCGCTGAAAGCGAGGGGCGGGCGGTATGGCCTGCAGACGATGTGCGAAGGCGGCGGGATTGCCAACGTCACGATCATCGAACGACTTTAATTCTTATCATGTCGTCACCCCGGACTTGATCCGGGGTCGACCTCTCTGCGCGAGCGGCTGTTCAGGCGGATGGGTGGACCCTGAAACAAGTTCACGGTGACGGCCTTCAATTTGGGAGACCCAACAACATGATCCTCGACAACACCGTTTCCGCCGTCATCACCGGCGGCGCATCCGGCCTTGGTGCCGCCACCGCCCGCGCGCTCGCGGCCAAGGGCGTCAAGGTCGCCATCTTCGACCTGCAAACCGAAAAGGGCGAAGCCATGGCTGCCGAGATCGGCGGCGTGTTCTGCGAAGTTAATGTGACCAGCGACGAAAGCGTCGTCGCAGGCTTTGAAAAGGCGCGTGCCGCGCATGGGCAGGAGCGCGTTCTCGTCTGCTGCGCGGGCACTGGCGCTGCAATGAAGACCGCGAGCCGCAGCAAGCAGGACGGCAGCATCAAGCATTACCCGGCAGATGCGTTCAACTGGCTGATCCAGATCAACCTCGTCGGCACTTTCCGCTGCGTGGCGCTGTCGGCGGCGGGCATGATGACGCTCGACCCGCAGAATGATGACGGCGAGCGCGGTGCCATCGTCAACACGGCGTCGGTCGCTGGCGAGGACGGCCAGATGGGTCAAGTCGCTTATTCTGCGTCGAAGGCGGGTGTGATTGGCATGACGCTCCCCATCGCCCGCGACCTGATGAGTGAGGGCATTCGCATCAACACCATCTTGCCGGGCATTTTCGAAACGCCGTTGATGCTGGGCGCGCCGCAAGCCGTGAAGGATGCGCTCGCTGCGTCGGTGCCGTTCCCCAAACGCCTCGGCAAGCCGGAAGAGTACGCGCATCTGGCGCTGACGATGCTCGAAAACAGCTACTTCAATGGCGAGGATGTGCGGCTCGACGGCGCGATCCGGATGGCACCGCGTTAAGTCGGCTAGGTCTTCTTCGACCCGATGTTCACCCATGCCCCCGGCCGCGACCCGTCCTCGGGCATGGGCACATCGCCTTCCTCGTCCGAACCGAAGCTTTCGACCGCTGCTCCCGACGCCTGTGCGGCACGCATCCGCTCTTTGCGCTTTTTCAGATTCTCGCGCAGCGCGGCGGCAAGGGCTTCGGGGTCGGATTTGGCCATTTGCCGACATTAGTCCCGCGCGCCTTGACGCGTCCACACGCTTTCTTCATAGCCCCGCGCCTACCGGCGAGACACCCGCCGGTATGCTGCCGTAGCTCAGTGGTAGAGCGCATCCTTGGTAAGGCTGAGGTCGTGAGTTCAATCCTCACCGGCAGCACCATTTCTTTTCCGCCGGGGAAAGACAGGTTTGACGGATCGCCCGTGCGCCGTTGATGGCGTAGTCGTCCGTCAGGACATCAGCGCCGGGAAAAACCCTTCATGCGCGGCGCGCAGGTTGGTGAGCGTGATCTGTTGCGGTCCGCCTCTGTCGATCAGGTCGAAGGTCAACGTGTCGCCGCCGGTCGTCCCGATAGGAATTGAGAACAGATTAGCTGCTGCTGCGCGGGCACGGACGGCGGCCCCGTCGCGCGCGGTCACGACATAGCGCCCCTGATCCTCGCCGAAGAGCAGCGCGCACGGGTTCGGGATTTGCGGGACGACCGGCATGGTCATGCCGATATTTCCGGCCAGTGCCATTTCAGCGACCGCGACTGCCGCGCCGCCGTCCGAACAATCGTGCACGGCAGTGACTAGTCCTTCGGCGATGAGGTTGCGAATGAGTTCGCCTGCGCGGCGTTCGACGTCGAGAGCGACCGGCGGCGGCGGCCCTTCCTCCCGACCATGGATTTCGCGGAGCCACAGCGACTGACCGACATGGCCGATGCTATGGCCGATCAGCACAATATCCTCGCCCGCCGCCTTGAACGCGATGGTTGCCGACTTCGACCAATCGGCAAGCAGCCCGACCGCACCGATGGCGGGCGTAGGCAGGATGGCGCTGCCGCCGACGCCCCCCGAATCTTTGGCGGCCTTGCTCTCGTTGTAAAGCGACACGTTGCCGCTGACGATGGGCGTGTCGAGCGCGATGCACGCCTCGCTCATCCCCTCAAGACAGCCGATGATCTGGCCCATGATTTCGGGCCGCTGCGGGTTCGCGAAGTTCAGGCAATTGGTGACCGCCAGCGGCCTTGCACCGACCGCGCACAGGTTGCGATAGGCTTCGGCAATAGCCTGCTTGCCGCCCTCGTACGGGTCGGCGAAGCAATAGCGTGGGGTGCAATCGGTGGTGATCGCCAGCGCCTTTTGGGTGCCGTGAATGCGGACGACGGCAGCGTCGCCGCCAGGGGGCTGGACAGTGTCGCCGCCGACTTTCTGGTCGTATTGCTCCCAGATCCAGCGGCGCGAGGCGAGGTCGGGCGAGGCCATCAATTTGAGCAGATCGCCCACGATGTCCGTGCCATGCGGAATGTTGGTCAGTGGGGCAGGGGGGGGTGCCTTCACATGCGGGCGGTCGTAGAGCGGGGCGTCGTCAGCGAGCGGTCCAAGTGGAATGTCGGCGACGACCGCGCCGTGATGCTCCAGCACCATCCTGCCTGTTTCAGTCACTTCGCCGATCACCGCGAAGTCCAGTTCCCATTTCCTGAAAATGGCTTCGGCGAAATCCTCGCGGCCCGGCTTCAGGACCATCAGCATGCGTTCCTGCGATTCCGAAAGCATCATCTCGTACGCGGTCATGCCGGCTTCGCGCTGCGGCACCGCGTCCATGTTCAGCCGGATGCCGACGCCGCCCTTCGACGCCATTTCGACACTCGACGACGTTAGTCCCGCTGCGCCCATATCCTGAATGGCGACAATGGCGTCCGAAGCCATGAGCTCGAGACAGGCTTCGATCAGCAGTTTCTCGGTGAACGGGTCGCCAACCTGTACTGTCGGCCGCTTCGCATCGGCATCCTCGCCGAAGTCCGCGCTCGCCATCGTCGCGCCGTGGATGCCATCGCGGCCGGTCTTGCTGCCGACATAGACGATGGAATTGCCGACACCCGATGCCGCCGAGTAAAATATCTTGTCGGTGTCGGCGATGCCCACTGTCATCGCGTTGACGAGGATGTTGCCGTCATAGGCGGGGTGAAAATTCACTTCGCCGCCAACCGTCGGCACGCCGACGCAATTGCCATAGCCGCCGATGCCGCGCACCACGCCCGCGATCAGGTGCTTCATCTTGGGATGGTCGGGCCGCCCGAAGCGCAGCGCGTTCATATTGGCAATCGGCCGCGCGCCCATGGTGAACACATCGCGCAAAATGCCCCCGACGCCGGTCGCCGCGCCCTGATACGGTTCGATGTATGACGGGTGGTTGTGCGACTCCATTTTGAAGATCGCCGCTTGTCCATCACCGATATCGATGACCCCCGCATTCTCGCCGGGTCCGCAGATGACTTGCGGGCCGGTGGTGGGGAGCTTCTTCAGGTGAAGGCGCGATGATTTATACGAGCAATGCTCGGACCACATCACCGAGAAAATCCCGAGCTCGGTGATGTTCGGTTCGCGCCCCATCGCGTGCAGGACGCGCTCGTATTCTTGCGGAGACAGGCCGTGTTCGGCGACGATTTCGGGGGTGATCGCGGTCATGAAACGGCCCGTAGCCCGACATGCAAGGCGCGTCATCAACCAACTATGCATCGACTCGTTGGGCAGGTGGCGATAACAAACCGGCATAAGGAACCGACTATGACGCCGAAAGAAGCCGTGGATGTAGCGAAGCGCTATGTTGCTGATCTCTTTGCTCCCGATGGTGCCATGAACATCGGCCTTGAGGAGCTGCGATTCGATGATGCAACGGACCACTGGTTGGTCACAATCGGCTTCAGTCGGTCGTGGGAGGGACCGCAAGGCGTTTCGCGCTGGGTGCAGAAGAACGGCGAGCCTTGGCCTCGCATCTTTAAGGTCGTCGAGATTGCTGAGTCGGATGGTCGTGTTATCGAAGTAACCCATCGATCATTGGCCGCGTGACTAAAGGCCTCCTGCTCGACTCCAACTTACTGTGCTTACTTGCTGTTGGTAGGACATCTGCCGACGTGACGAAGCATCCCCGGCTTCGCGCATTTGACGAGACCGATCTCGCCAAGCTGCTCTCCGTCCTAGATCGTTTTGCCGATTTGGTGTTGTGTCCACACGTTCTTGCCGAAACATCGAACTTGCTAGCTTATCGGCAAACAGCCCAACAGTCATCTGATTGGCACAGATCGCTGGGAGAGGTTGTGAAGCAAGCCAGCGAGCGATCAGCAGAGGCCGTAATTTCAATTGAAGATCATGCGTTTACTCGGCTTGGCCTCACAGATGCGGTCTTGTTGATGCTTGCTTCCGATGAACGGTTGACACTTCTAAGCGACGACTTGCCGCTCCACCTCGAAGCGGCTCGACGAGGACTGCATTTGATAAACTACAGTTACCTTCGTGACGGAGCGATAAGTCTCGACGACATATGACCTGCATAGGGTCCGATGTGCCGTTTCAACCTACGCCGTGAACTCAGCTGCGTCGGGGATGCGGCCAAAGGCGATGCTTGTCCCGATACGGTCGGCGCGGCCGCCGGTCTGGGGGCCGAGCATCACCGCGTTGCGTCCGAAGCGCGTATTGATCCGGTCCATGGCATGGCTCAACGCCTCGGTACGCAGCCCCCGCGCCAGTTCGTGATCGGGGTCGAGGCGTTCGAACAGCGAGCCTTGTTCGCCCTCGAACGCGGCAATGTTGGCGAGCGTCACGCCGACCATCCGCAGACGGAATCCGCCCGCCCGCGCGGCACCCACCGCGACGAGGCGCGGCCAGATCGCGTCGAGCGCGGCGACGATCCGGAACGAATCCTGCGTTGCGGGCAGCTTGATGCTCGTGTTCCATTTACCGCGCACGCCCCCCGCGTCAGGTTCGAAGCGGACGTGCAGGATCAGCAGCATTGCCGTCATACTCTTGGCGCGCAACCGCGATGCTGCCTTCATAACCAGCCGCCGCGCCACCAGCCGCGCCGCTTCCTGCCCGCGATTGCGGGGTGCCAGCACATGGCTGTGGCCGATAGTGCGTTCCTGCGTCGGCTTGTCAGGCAGATCGACACCGTGCAGCGCGAACCAAAGCCGGTCGCCGTCGCGGCCGCCCCACGCGGACCCCGCGTCGATCGGGCGGCGCGCGCAGAGTTGCTCGATGTCGTTGACGCCGCCCCTCGCCAGCCGCGCCTTCATCTTCTCGCCGATCCCGGCAATCGCAGTGAGCGGTAGCGCGAACAGCCGCTGCGGCAATTCGTGCGCCTGCAAAACGACCAGCCCGTCGGGCTTCATCATGTCGGAAGCAAGTTTGGCCAGCACGCGGTTCGGCGCAATGCCGATCGAACAGCGCAGCCAATCGCCGACATTGCCGCGGATGCCCGCCTTGATCCGGCTGCTGAGCGCGCGGACCCCAAGCTCGTCGTTCTCGTTGTCGAGCAAGCGGCAGGCGACCTCATCGATCGAACAGACTTTGGTGACGGGGACGTGCCGCTCGATCTCGGCGATGATGCGGTTGTGATAATCGACGTAAAGCTCGTGGCGCGGCGAGATGATGTGGATGCCGGGGCAGCGCTGTTTGGCTTGCCACACCGGGGTCAGCGTCGAGATGCCGAACGCCTTGGCCTCGTAACTCGCGGCAATGGCGACCGTCGTCTCGACGCCAGCGGGTGCGATGATCACCGGCTGCCCACGCAGTTCGGGCCTAACCTGCTGTTCGACGCTGGCGAAATAGGCGTTCAGGTCGAGAAACAACCAGCGCAGGGGACGGGGTGGAAGGTTCATGTCATCGACTCACGGGGTATGAGAACAATAACAGAACAAAACTGTCCACGAAAGCCGCCTATAGCACGACCACGTCGAACGTCAGGGCAATCGACGCAGCATTCGGCAATGTTGCCGTGACGGTAATCAGCGTACCCGAGGCATAACTCGCTCCCACAGGATCGCTTTCGTCGCCGCCACCGTTGTCGTCATCCTCGACCGTGGCGGCACCGGCGCAGCTCGTGCCCGAGCGCATCGATCCCGGTACGAACGCCACATTCGCAGGCAAGCTATCGGTGGCGACGATGGTGCCCGCCGCAGCCGGTCCGGTGTTGGCGACAAGGATGCAATACCGAACCGTAGCACCCGGAATCGCTTTGGGATTGGTGGTCCCGTTGACCGGGTCGCTCACGACGCCGCTCGATTTGGTGACGACAATGTTCGCACCCGCGACGTTGAACCCGCTGTCGTCGATGTTCCAGTAATTCGCTTGAATTTCGGGCGCGGGCTGACCGCCGATGCGGGCGATGCCGTTGGTGCCACCGCTCGTGTTCGTCGTCGTGTCGCTCGCCCACACCCTTAGTGTCCAGCCGGTGGCGCTCGCCGCCGACGAGGGTACAGTGGGCGCGGGTTGCGCGGGCATACTATTGTCATTCGACCAGACTGCATCGCCCGCCGTGACGTCGCCGTGCGAGCCGTCGTTGTAGAGCAGATAGGGACCGCCTGCGACCAGTGTCCCGGTCGCGTCATAGAGCTGGGCAAACACCGGGTTTGTCGATGCTGTCGGTGCCGCATCGACCTGTGCAGTCACCGGGATCGCCTGTCCCGGCGCAAAACTCGTACCTGCGGGCGGCGTGACGATGTTGACGCCAAACGCCTGCGGGATGCCGAGCGTACCGGTCGATACCGACCATTCGACATCGTCGAGATGGTACCAGCTGATGTCCTGCGTTTCGGTGAAAGCACGGAAGCGCAGGGTGACGGTTTGCCCGGCATAGGCGGCGAGGCTTTGGGTGACCGTGACCCATGTCTCGCTGCCGCATGGGATCGTGCCGCCGTTGGTCCGCCCGCCGAGCAGATTACAGTCGTAGCCGTTGTAGCGGCGGTACCCCGAATTGGTGTTGCTGGCGACATTGGCACCATAGTTCGGGCTGAACGGACGCGTATTGTAGTTTCCTGCCGTGGGCCCGACCATTTCTGTCGTTGCGCCGCCCACGATATCCGCGCGCAGGAAATCATAGCCGGTACCCAGATCGTAGCTGTCCCACCCCTCCACCCGGTAGCGAAACGACAGGCTGCCGGGGTTGGTGGCGGGAACGACGACGGTCCGGGTAAATGTCACACCTGGGTTCGCATTGACCTGTGCTGCGGTCGAATTGCGCCAGCCGATCACATACGAGAAATCGCCGGTATTGGGTGTGCCGTTCGTGTTGCGCGTGTTGACGCCATCGACAGCGGGCGCGGGGTTGGCAGTGATGCTGACCGTTTCGGACGGTCGAACCTCCGCATTGAAACTGACATTCGATTTGGTCGGCGCGTTCCAGCCCGTCGGTTGGGCGGTGCCGGTCGCGCCGCGTTCGAAATTGCCGTTGATCGGGGTTTGCGGATTGGCGGGCTTTGCGCCGTTCGCGGTGACGTCGAAGTAGATATAATAAGTGACCGGTCCGGCATCTTGCAAAATGAACCTGATTTCGCCGCGACTATTTGCCGCCGCGTCGGTCGCTGCGGCAAAAATGCGGTCGGTGTATTCCTGCGTCGTGGCCAGCGCCCCGGTCGAACGGACCACCCGCGGCGAATTCACGTCGAACACGCCCGACACATTCATGGTGGTTAGCAGCGCCGCGAAATCGATATCGACCTTGACCGTCGAGTCGATGGCGTTCCCGGCACCGATCGTCACCGGCACGCGATAATGCCAATCTGGCGCAGCCGTCACGGCGTTCTGGTCGTACCAAACCGGCGCACTGCGGAGATCGGCACGCGCGGGTGCAAGCGGTGCCGACAGGACACCGATCATCACCAGCGCGGCCACCGCCCGCTGCATCCAGCCTTCACATCGGGACATTGTTCTTACCCCACGCGAGCGGGTTAGCACCAAATTGGTGAGTATTTCCTTGCCGTGTCGGCAAACCACACAGATTCACACTGCTGCTTTGTGTAAGTGATCCGACACTTGTCGTCCTTATCAATCGTCGTAGTTCGGACAACATTGTCTTGCTTGCCCTGTCGCGCGCGGCTGCCTACCCCTTGGACTATGACCATTATCTCCGACCCGCTCGCGCTCATCGGCAATACCCGCCTCGTCCGGTTGAAGGGGCCGAGCGCGGCCACTGGCTGCGAGATTCTCGGCAAGTGCGAGTTCGAAAATCCGGGTGCGTCGATCAAGGACCGCGCCGCGCTCTATATCGTCGAGGATGCCGAGCGGAACGGCACGCTGAAACCCGGCGGCACGATTGTCGAGGGGACGGCGGGCAATACCGGGATCGGCCTCGCGCTCGTCGCCAATGCCAAGGGCTACAAGACGATTATCGTCATGCCCGAAACGCAAAGCCGCGAGAAGATGGACACGCTGCGTGCGCTGGGGGCCGAGCTGATCACGGTGCCCGCCGCGCCCTATTCGAACCCGTGCCATTTCGTCCACCAGTCGCGCCGCGTTGCCGAAGAAACGCCCGGCGCAATCTGGGCCAACCAGTTCGACAATATCGCCAACCGCCGCGCACACATTATCGGCACGGCGGAGGAAATCTGGGCACAGACAGGTGGCCGGATTGACGGCTTTACTTGTTCGGTCGGTACTGGCGGCACGCTGGCGGGGGTGGGTCTCGGGCTGAAGGCCAAGGACGAAAACATCCGCATCGCGCTGACCGATCCGCACGGGGCCGCGCTGTATAATTTCTATGCCTCGGGCGAGTTGAAAGCCGAGGGCAATTCGGTCGCCGAAGGGATCGGGCAGGGGCGGATCACCGGCAATCTTGAGGGCGCACCGATCGACACCCAGTTCCGCGTGTCCGACGAAGAGGGTCTCGAACAGGTTGCTGCCTTGCTGCGCGACGAAGGGCTGTGTCTTGGCCTATCGAGCGGTATCAATGTCGTGGGCGCGATGCATCTGGCGCGCGAACTGGGGCCGGGCAAGACGGTGGTGACGATCCTGTGCGACACGGGGTTTCGCTATCTGTCGTCGCTCTACAATGCCGAGTGGCTGCGGGCGAAAGGTTTGCCGGTGTTTCCGTGGCTGGCCTAGGGGCGAGGCCACCCCTTGGCGTCGCCGCCCTTCCGTATTAGATTCGAAGCTATGGTCGATCCAGCCACCAGCGAACGCATGCCGCCCGAAGCACCGGGGCAGCGGATGCAACGCCTGCGTGTCGGGGTGACGGGGCTTGCTGCGATCCTGCTTATCGTCCTGCTGGCGACAGCGATTGCCAGCAGCGTCCGGCGTAGCGCGACCGAAACGGCACCGGGCGTTGCACCGCCGCCGGTTGTAGCGACGGTCGCACCGTCGAACGGAGCGGGGACGGTTGACCCAAATGCCGAACCGCTGGCCCAACTCGGCGCGGCACCAGGTGGTGCGCCCGATGCCGGCATTCCTGCCAACGGAACAATAAAGTGAGTCGCGGGCATCCGAATCGGCGTCCGCGCGAATGTGGTAGAGCCGCACGAGACGGGCAATCGCTGCGAAATTCACAGAACATCTACAGAACATTGTGTGAGTTTTTGGTTTAACGCCCAATTTTACCCAAAATTGCCCATTGCTGCCCACTCGCTGACTTGATACGTCTTGCCCCACAAGGGCGGGGTTCACCTGACGCGAGTCGAGTCGAACCCGGAGGCGGCGATGGCCGTTTCCGGGGACGTCACGGCTATGTCGGTGGCCCATCCAAGGGGACGGCCAAGAGGACGTTAAGTGAGCGGCGAACGGGTTTTGTATCAGGGCTATGCGCTGCAGGCGGTCGACAAAAAGGGTCGGCTGGCGATCCCCGCATGCCTGCGCGAGGCGCTGCTCGAAAACTCCAGCGAACGCATCCTGATGATCGCCGACGAGGCTGACCTGCCGTGCATGGTCGCCTATGACCGGGGCTGGTCCGCCGAATTGAAGGCGCAGGTTGCCGAGGACCAGAAGTTCGCGCGCGACCAGGGCAGGGCGTTCGAACGCGCGACCGACCGGCTCAAGAATTTCGGCAATGTCGATTCGGTCGCGTTCGACGAAGCGGGGCGCTTCATTCTGCCCGACTATGTTGCCGACGATCTTGGCCTGACCGACTATGCGTTCTTCACCGGCGGCGATGAGGTATTCCACATCTGGAACCCGCGCCGCCTGATCGCCGACCCCAATGTGCCCGAGGGGACGCGCAAGCGTTGCCTGTTTGAAATGAAGAAGAAGGGTGCGTTGCTTTGAACGCCACGCATACGCCCGTCCTGATCGACGAAGTGATCGCCGCGCTGTCCCCTGCGCCCGGCGAAACGCATGTCGATGGCACCTATGGCGCGGGCGGCTATACCGCCGCAATCCTGTCGCAGGGCGCGCAGGTCGTGGCGTTCGACCGCGATCCCGATGCTGTGGTTGCGGCGACGCCCGCAGAAGGTTTGACCCTGATCGCCGACCGCTTTTCGACAATGGATCGGGTGGAAGCGGCAGACGGCGTCACGCTCGACCTCGGCGTGTCTTCGATGCAGATCGACCGTCCGGAGCGCGGATTTTCGTTTCAGGTGGACGGGCCGCTCGACATGACGATGGAGCGCACGCGGCCCAATGCAGCTGATTTTCTGAATACGGCGGGCGAGGGCGACATCGCCGATACCATCTATGCACTCGGCGACGAGCCCAAGTCGCGCCGCATCGCGCACGCCATTGTCGCTGCGCGCCCGTTGGCGACGACGATGGACCTGTCGCGCGCGGTGCGCCGTGCGGTGGGTGCCAAGCCCGGCGAGAAGAAAGACCCGGCGACGCGGACGTTCCAGGCGATCCGGATGCATGTGAACCGCGAACTCGGCGAGCTCGAAGACGGTCTTGCGGCCGCCGAACGTATTCTGAAGCCCGGCGGGCGGCTCGCGGTGGTGACCTTCCACAGTCTTGAGGACCGCATCGTCAAGACGTTCCTGCGCCGCCGTTCGGGCGCGACGCCGTCCGGATCGCGGCATTTGCCGCAGGTCGCGGCAGGGCCGCTGCCGACGTTCGAGCGGGTGGCGAAGCCGGTGAAGCCGTCGGCCGAAGAAGTTGCGCGCAACCCCCGCGCCCGCTCGGCCACGCTCCGCAGCGCACACCGTACATCCAATCCGGCATGGGTTTCCGACGAAAGGGCAATGTCATGATCGCACAGCGTTTCCGTGCGCTCGGCTGGGTCGCGGGCATCGCGTCCGCCGCTTGCGGGCTTTACCTCATCTCGCTGCAAGTTGCCGCCGAACGCGCCAAGCTGGAAGATGTCGACCGTCGCATTGCCGCCGCGCAGCGCGATATGCGCGCGCTGCATACCGAACTCGGTACCCGCGCCAACATGCGCCAGTTGCAGAAATGGAACGAGGACGTGCTGTCGCTCGCCACGCCGCAGGCCGCGCAATATCTGACGAGCGAAAGCCAGCTCGCGGGTCTCGAACCCGGCATCACGACCAAGCCCGACCGCGTCGGCGCGCCTGCTGCCGTGCTCGTGGCAGCCGTGCCGCGTGCCGTACCGCTGCCGATCCCGGCGCCGGTCCGCGTCGCCCGCGTTGACCCTGCGCCGACCCCAGCCGTATCACCGCTGCGCCGTGCGAATTACGTCCCTGACACATCGGAGCGCGCCGCCCCGCGTATCGAGCGCGTGGCGATGATCGACCGCAGCGTGCTCGGGCGCGGGACGCTGGGCGAATTGGTCCGCACCGCCGATCAGGAGCGCCGTAAACGCCCGTGACCACACTCGTCGCCCAGCCCGCCCGCACCCGCGACCCTGGCTCGAAGACGCTTGCGCTTGCCACCACGCACCAGCGGCTGATGCTGCTGATGCTGTTGTTCGCGGCGGGCGCGCTCGTCGTCGTCGCCAAGATCGTCTGGATGGGGGCGTTTGCTGGCGAGGCTCAAGCGCGCTTGGCCGACCGCGCCATGGCGCGGGGCGATATCGTCGACCGCAACGGGCGGGTGCTGGCGCGGACGATCGAAGCATGGTCGATCGGTATCCACACCGACCGTCTGCTCACCCCACCGGAAGTGCTCGCCGACAAGCTCGCGATTCTAATGCCAGAGAAGACCGCAGCGGAATATCTAGCGATGATCCGCACGCGCCAGGCGTCGAAAACGCCGTTCACCTATCTGCGCCGCCGCGCAATGCCCGAATTGGTCGCGGCGGTGAATGCGCTCGGTGAGCCGGGCTTTGGCTATGCACGCGAGCCCGAGCGGCTTTATCCGCAGACGACATTGGCCGCGCATGTGCTGGGCTATACCGACCTTGCGGGGAACGGCGTTACGGGCATGGAGCGCGTTCTCGACGAGCGCTTGTCGAATGCTGCAACGCGGGGCACCCCGGCGGCGCTGGCCATCGACACCCGCGTCCAAGCGGTGATGGAAAGCGAGCTCTACGGCGTGATGGTCGACCAGCGCGCGGCGGGAGCGGGCGGTATCGTGCTCGACGTCCATACGGGCGAGATCGTCGCGATGGTCTCGCTGCCGGTATTCAATCCCAACAAGCCCCAGGGACAACGTAACGACTCGTTGTGGCGCAATGCGATGACGCAGAGCGTGTACGAACTGGGTTCGACCTTCAAACCGATCACGGTGGCCGAAGCGATCGAGACCGGCGTCGTCACATCGATGTCCAAGCGCTATGATGCGACGGCACCGGTCAAGGTTGGTGGCTATACGATTCACGACGACCATCCGATGGGTCGATGGTTGAACATCCCCGAAATGCTGGTGCACTCGTCGAACATCGTCACCGCACGCGTTGCCGACCAGATGGGGCAGGCGCGTATGACGACGCTTTACAAGAAACTACATTTCGATGCCCGCCCCGACATCGAACTGATCGAACGCGGCCGCCCGATCTGGCCGAAATACTGGGGCCGGACGACCGTCATGACGGTGGGATATGGCCATGGCATGTCGGTGACGCCGCTGCATCTGGCGACAGCCTATGCAGCGCTCGTCAACGGCGGCATCTGGCGGCCCTCGACACTGATGAAGATTGCACCCGGCAAGGCACCGCATGGCAAGCGTGTGTTCGCCCAGGCCACCAGTGACCGGATCCGCCAGTTGCTCCGGATGATTGTCACCGACGGTACCGGCAAGAACGCCGATATCGCGGGTATGCGGATCGGTGGAAAGACCGGCACTGCCGAGAAGGCCGGCGAAGGCGGCTATATCAAGCACTCGACCGTCTCGACCTTTGCGGCGGCCTTCCCGATGGATGCACCGCGCTATGTCGTCATCGCGATGATCGACGAGCCTAAAGGGTCGGCGCTCAGCCACGGCCAGCGCACGGCGGGCTGGACAGTCGCCCCCGCCGCTGGACGGATCATCGCACGGATCGGACCGATGCTCGGTGTCGTCCCCGATACCGACCGTGACATCGATGTGGCCGAACTGAAACCGCTGCTCTGGAAAGCCCGGGGCGAGGAGTGATGCAACTTGGCGCGCTCCTCGGCAATGATGCGTCGGGACAAGTGACGGGCTTTGCCATCGACCACCGCAAAGTCGCGCCGGGCACGGTGTTCGGCGCATTCCAAGGCGCGCGCTTCAACGGCGAGGACTTTATTCCGGCGGCAATAGCGGCGGGCGCGATTGCTGTCGTAACGCGCTCCGGTGTGTGGGTAGAGGGTGCGACGGCGATCTATGCCGACGAGCCGCGCCGCCGTTTCGCGCTGCTGGCGGGGCAATTTTTCACGCCGTTTCCGGCGACGACGGTTGCGGTCACCGGCACCAATGGCAAAACATCGACGGTCGAACTGACCCGCCAGTTGTGGCGGATGGCGGGGCATCATGCCGCGAGCATCGGCACACTGGGCGTGACCACGGCAGGCGAAACGGTGACGACGGGCCTGACCACACCCGATGTCGTGACGTTCCTGTCGAACATGGCGGGTCTGGCGCGCGAAGGCGTGACCCATGCCGCGTTCGAGGCATCAAGCCACGGCCTCGACCAGTATCGCACCGAAGGACTGCCCGTGCGCGCAGCGGGCTTTACCAATCTCAGCCGCGACCACCTCGACTATCACGGCGATATGGCGGCGTATCTGACGGCGAAGCTGCGGCTGTTCAGCGAAGTCGTCGATGGCGACGGCACGGCGGTGGTGTGGCAGGACGACGAAGCATCGGACCGTGTGATCGACCTGGCGCACGCACGCGGATTGAAACTCATCGGTGTCGGGGCGCGGGGCGCGACGATCAAGCTGATCGACCGGACCCCGGCGCGGCTCGGGCAGACGCTGACCCTGTGTTACGAGGGCAATGAACTGAAAGTCTCGCTGCCGCTGATCGGGGCATATCAGGCAGCAAATGCGCTGATGGCGGCGGGGCTGGTGATCGCGACCGGCGGCGATGCGGGCCAGACGCTCGCCAATCTGTCGCGGGTGCAGGGGGTGCGCGGGCGGCTCGAGCGTGCATGCATCACGCCCAAGGGTGCGCCGGTCTATGTCGATTACGCGCATACCCCCGACGCGCTGGCGGCGGCGATTTCGGCGCTGAAACCCCATGCCCTCGGGCGGTTGATCCTGGTGATGGGTGCAGGCGGTGACCGCGACGCGGGCAAGCGACCCGAGATGGGCCTGATTGCCGAAGCGATGGCGGACCGCGTGATCGTGACCGACGATAATCCGCGCAACGAAGACCCTGCCCTTATCCGTGCCGCGATCCTGTCGAAAGCGCCCGAAGCGACCGAAATCCCTGACCGCCGCACCGCGATCGCCGCCGCGATTGCCGAGGCGGGGGCGGAGGACATCGTCCTCATCGCGGGCAAGGGGCATGAGACCGGGCAGAAAGTCGGCGATCTGGTGCTGCCGTTCGACGATGTCGAAGTGGCACGGGCCTGCGCGTTGTGAGCGCGCTTTGGACTTCCGCTGCCATAGCGGCTGCCGCTGGTGGTACGGTATCCGGTGACTTCGTAGTCAACGGTGTCGCCTTCGACAGCCGCGAGATCGGCGCGGGGGATTTGTTCGTGGCAATGCCCGGGACCGAATATGACGGTCACCGCTTCGTCGATGGCGCGTTCGCCAAGGGTGCGGCGGGTGCCATCGTGTCGCAGCCTATCGCGCATCCGAACATATTGGTCGCCGACACGGCGGCTGCACTGAATGCCCTCGGGGTCGCAAGCCGAGAGCGGACGACGGCGAGGGTCGCCGGGATCACGGGATCGGTCGGCAAGACCGGCACGAAGGAGGCCCTCGCTGCTGCCCTTGCGCGCACGCCGGATGTGCGGGTGCATCGTTCGGTCAAGAGCTACAATAACCACACCGGTGTGCCGCTCAGCCTCGCGCGGATGCCCGTGGACAGCGACTATGCGGTGTTTGAAATGGGCATGAACCATGCGGGCGAGATTGGCGCGCTGACGCAGCTGGTGCGTCCGCATGTCGCGCTCGTGACTGCGGTGGCTGCCGTCCACCTGGAGTTTTTCGCCTCGGTCGAAGGGATCGCCGACGCCAAGGGCGAGATTTTCGAAGGGCTGGAGCCGGGTGGCACTGCCATCATTCCGTTCGACAGCCCGTATCGCGACAGGCTGATCGCCGCCGCCAAGCCCTATGCCGCGCATATCCTGACTTTCGGATCGGGCGCCGGGGCCGACGTCCGGGCGCGCGACGTGATTGATAATGGCGACAGCAGCACGGTGACGGCGGCATTGCCCGGGGTCGAACTGTGCCTGACCATCGGACAGCCGGGCGCACATTGGGTATCGAACGGGCTGGCCGTGCTGGCCGCGGTCCATGCGCTCGGTGCCGATCTCGGCGTCGCGGCGCTGGCGCTTGCCGACCTCGAATCGCTTCCCGGTCGTGGCGCGCGGCACGACATCCGCGTCGGGAACGGCACGGCGCTGGTCCTCGACGAAAGCTATAATGCGAACCCGACGTCGATGCGCGCGACACTGGCGGTGCTGGCCCGCGAACATGGGCGCAAGGTCGCCGTGCTGGGCGCAATGGGCGAACTGGGGGCCGACAGCGACGCGCTTCATGCGGGTCTGGCCAATGATGTCGTAGCAGCGGGCGTTGAAATTGCACTGTTGGTCGGCGCGGCAATGACGCCGCTCGCCGGGGCGCTTGAGGGACGAACCGAAGTGCGCCATGTGGCCGACGCCGCGACCGCGGACGCCGCCCTTGTCACGTTCATCGCCCCCGGTGACGCGATCCTCGTCAAGGGATCGAATTCGGTCGGGCTGTCGGCGCTGGTCGCGTCGTTGAAATCAAGGACGGCCTAGCCGATGCTTTACCTCCTCGCCGATTACCTCGGCTTCCCCGGTGTCTTCAATCTGCTGCGCTATCTGTCGTTTCGTACCGGCGGGGCGGTTGCGACGGCGCTGTTCCTCGGCATGTTGATCGGGCCGCGTTTCATCGGATGGCTGCGCGTGCGGCAGGGCAAGGGGCAGCCGATCCGCGAAGACGGGCCGCAGTCGCATCTCGCCAAGCGCGGCACCCCGACGATGGGCGGGCTGATGATTCTGACCTCGCTCGGGGTCTCAAGTCTGCTCTGGATGGACCTGACCAACCCCTATGTCTGGGCGTGTCTTGCCGTCACTTTCGGTTTCGGCCTGATCGGGTTCCTCGACGATTACGACAAGGTGAAGAAGAACAGCCACAAGGGCGTGTCGGGCAAGGTCCGCCTGCTTGCAGAGTTCGCCATTGCGGGGCTCGCGGCATGGCTCATTACTTATCACAACGGCACCGGGCTCTACATGCCGTTCGTGTCGGGGTATTTCCTCGATCTGGGTCCGGCGTATATCTTGTTCGCGGCGTTCGTGATCGTAGGTTCGGGCAATGCGGTGAACCTGACCGACGGTCTCGACGGACTGGCGACGATGCCAGTCATCATTGCCTCGGTCGCGTTCATGCTGATCGTCTACCTCGCGGGCAATGCGAAATATGCGGCGTATCTGGGCATTCCGCATGTCCCGGGCGCGGGCGATCTCGCGATTTTCTGCGGGGCCATAGTCGGCGGCGGGTTGGCGTTCCTGTGGTTCAACGCACCGCCGGCGGCCGTGTTCATGGGCGACACCGGGAGCCTGGCGCTCGGCGGTGCCCTTGGCGCGATTGCGGTGACCGCGCACCACGAGATCGTGCTTGCGATTATCGGCGGGCTGTTCGTGCTCGAAGCCGTCAGCGTCATCGTGCAGGTGTTCTGGTACAAACGCACCGGCAAACGCGTGTTCCGCATGGCGCCGATCCACCACCATTTCGAACAAAAGGGTTGGGCCGAGGCGACGGTTGTGATCCGGTTCTGGATCATCAGCTTCGTGCTCGCGCTGGCGGGCCTCAGCACGTTGAAGCTGCGGTGATCACGTCGTCGCTCTGGCGCGGCCAACGCTATGCGGTGCTGGGGTTGGCGCGCTCGGGGGCGGCAACGGTGCACGCGCTGCTGGCGAGCGGGGCTGAGGTTGTTGCGTGGGATGAGAAGGAGGAGGGCCGCTCTTCATTCCGCCATCATGCTGAACTTGTTTCAGCATCCACCCCTCAACCCGGGAAGCCTTCGCAATCGGAGAGGACCCTGAAACAAGTTCAGGGTGACGGCACTCTTGTCATGGCGGACATTCTCCAGACGGACCTCACTGGTTTCACCGCCGTTATCGTCTCCCCCGGCGTCCCGCTCAACCGCCATCCGATTGCGACGCGCGCGGCGAAATACGGCGTCCCCGTCATCGGCGACATCGAGCTGTTCGCCCAGGCCCGCGCTGAACTCCCCCCACACAAGGTCGTCGGCATCACCGGCACCAACGGCAAATCGACGACAACCGCGCTGGTCCACCACATCCTGAAGACCGCCGGCGTGCCGACGACGATGGGCGGCAACATCGGCCTGCCGATTCTGGGGCAGGAACCGCTGCCAGCCGGAGGCGTCTATGTCCTCGAACTGTCGAGCTACCAGATCGACCTGACCTTCACCCTCGATTGCGACGTCGCGGTGCTGCTGAACGTGACGCCGGATCATCTTGATCGGTATGATGGCTTCGACGCTTATGCGGCGGCGAAGGCGCGGTTGTTCGAGATGCAGGTCGACCCGAGCATAGCAGTCGTCGATCAGAAGGAATCGTTTCGGGCAGCGGTTCTATCTGCGCGTGGCGGCGATGAATTTGTTTTTGATTCCACGAAGTCACTTGTCGGCGATGTGCTTGCCGATCAAGAGGAGTGGCCCGCTCTTCGCGGAAATCACAACCTTTTGAACGCGGACGCTGCCATCGTGACTTGCGACGGCCTTGGGGTCGATCACGACCGAATTCGCGAAGGACTTCGGACATTTCCCGGTCTCCCGCATCGCATGGAGCGCATCCGCGACCTGAACGGCGTCCTGTTCGTCAACGACAGCAAGGCGACCAATTCCGACAGCGCCGCGCCCGCGCTCGCGGCTTACCCTGCAATCCGCTGGATCCTCGGCGGGCAGGCCAAGACGGCGGAGCTCGATGCGTGCGTCCCGCATTTCGGTCATGTCCGCTCGGCCTATACCATCGGTGACGCGACGCAGATGTTTGCGGACCTGCTGCGCCCGCACATGAAGGTCGAAGAATCAGGCACGCTCGACAACGCTGTCCAACATGCCGCACGCGACGCGGTGGCGGGGGAGGCGGTGCTGTTGTCCCCGGCCTGCGCCAGTTTCGACCAGTTCCGCGATTTCGAGGATCGCGGCGACCAGTTTCGTAAGTTGGTGGAGGTGTTGTGATGGTGGTCTCGCGCATTCTGAAGCCCCTCCCCCTCGGGGGAGGGGTTGAGGTGGGGAACGCTCTTACCCAAGAGTGCGGCGTTGGTGGCAATAGACTGCCCCACCCCCACCCCAACCCCTCCCCTGAAGGCGAGGGGCTTTAAGATGGCCGTCGTCGCCCGCACCAATGGTGCCCGTCTCGGACGCACCGATAATTCGTCGTTCGGCATGTGGTTCTGGGAAATCGACCGCGTGCTGCTCGTGCTCGCCTTTGTCCTGATTGCGGTCGGGCTGATCGCGGTGGCCGCCGCGTCGCCTGCGGCTGCCTCGCGTTATTCGGGGGGCAGTGTCGTCATTGCCCCGCTCAGCTATTTCTGGCGACAGCTTGGCTGGGTCGCGGTCGGGGTGCCGGTGATGATCGGCGTATCGATGTTGCCGCGCACCGACGCGCGGCGACTGGCGCTGGCGGGCGCGGCGTTCTTTTCGGTGTTGCTGGCGTTCGTGCCGATCCTGGGGTCGGAAGCGAACGGGGCGCAGCGTTGGATCGGCTATGGCTTTGCGCGGCTCCAGCCTTCCGAATTCCTGAAACCCTGTTTCGTCGTTGCGATGGCGTGGATGCTGTCGCTCCGCGCGCAGGACAAATCGCTGCCCGTCATTCCGCTGTCGGGCGTGATCGTTGGGGTGATCGTGCTGTTCCTGATGAAGCAGCCCGATTTCGGCCAGACCATCTTGTTCTGCACCGTCTGGCTCGCGCTGCTGATGCTGTCGGGCGTGTCGTTCCGCATCATGGGCGCGCTGGCAGGCGCAGGCGGGGTCGGTATCGTCGCGGCCTATCTGTTCTACCCGGTGGCGACGCAGCGCATCGACAATTTCCTGTTCAAATCGGGCGATACGTTCCAGATCGACAATGCCCATGCGACGATGACCGCGGGCGGGTTTTTCGGTACCGGTCCCGGCGGCGGGCAGCGCAAGTTTGGCCTGCCCGAGGCGCAGACCGACTATATCTTCAGCGTGATCGGCGAGGAATTCGGCCTCATCGCGTGCATCGCGATTGCGCTGCTGTTCGTCGCCATTATCGTGCGGGTGTTCGTCAAACTGCTCGACGAGGATGATCCGTTCATCGTGCTGGCGAGCGCGGGGCTGGCAGTGCAACTGGTCGTGCAGGCGATGATCAATATCGCGGTCAACACCGGCCTCGCGCCGTCGAAGGGGATGACCCTGCCCTTCATCAGCTATGGCGGATCGTCGATGATTGCGCTGTGCTTCGGCTTTGGATTGCTGCTGTCGCTGACGCGGCGAAACCCGTATCTGAAACGCAGTCCCTATGTCGTGAAATGGAACGGGCGTTGAGCATTACGAAGCACTTCGTCCTCGCCGCAGGCGGCACCGGTGGCCATATGGTCCCCGCACACGCGTTGGCAGCGGAATTGATTTCGCGCGGCCACCATGTCGCGCTGATTACCGATGCGCGCGGCGCGAAGATCCCGGGGTTGTTCGACGGCGTCCAGACGCACATTCTGCCAGCGGGACGGTTGACGAAAATCCCGACAAGCTGGGTGCCGGGCGTTCGTGCGATCCTGTCAGGCCGGTCGATGGCGAAGCAGCTCTACAAGAGTTTCGAACCGTCGGTCGTGGTCGGTTTCGGCGGCTATCCGGCGTTTCCCGCGTTGCTCGCCGCGTTCGGCGCGGGCATTGCGACGGCGGTGCATGAGCAGAATGCCGTGCTGGGGCGCGTCAACCGGCTGGTCGGCGGGCGGGTCGATCTGATCGCGACGTCCTATCCCGATACCGAGCGCATGAAGCCTGCGTGGAAAGCGCGGACGCACCTTGTTGGCAATCCTGTGCGCGAAAGCGTGGTAAAGCTCGGCACGCAGGAATACCCGCCGCTTGACGAGAACGGCATTTTCCGGGTGCTGGTGACGGGCGGCAGCCAGGGCGCGACGGTGCTGTCGCGGGTGGTGCCGGAGGGGCTGGCTATGCTGCCCGTCGCGCTGCGCCGCCGCTTACAGGTCGTGCAACAAGCGCGCGCCGAGGATGTCGAGCGGGTGCGGGCCGCCTATGCCGAGCACGGAATTCCGGCGGAAGTGCACACCTATCTGACCGACCTGCCCGAACGGCTAGGCTGGGCGCATCTGGTCATCGGGCGCGCGGGCGCGTCGACGATTTCGGAACTGACAGCAGCGGGGCGGCCCGCGATCCTCGTGCCTTTGCCCTCCGCGATGGACGACCACCAGACCGCCAATGTGCGGGAGATGGTCTCCGCGGGCGGCGCGCGGGCGATTGCGGAGGAAGATTTTACGCCGGTCGAGTTGGCCAAGCAGATGCAAAAACTCGGCCTCGACAGCTGCGGTCTCGCCAATGCGGCAAAGCGCGCGCTGACTTGCGGGCGGCCGAACGCGGTCCGCGATCTGGCCGATCTGATCGAGCGGATCGGGCCCGCCGTCGATGCACCGAAAGCCGTCGAACTCAAACCGGCGTTTGCGGCATGAAGGGGGTCGCGACCGACATCGGGACGATCCATTTCGTTGGCATCGGCGGCATCGGCATGTCGGGCATTGCCGAGGTAATGCACAACCTCGGCTACAGGGTGCAGGGGTCCGACGTCGCAGAGGGCTATGTGATCGAGGGGCTGCGGAAACGTGGCATCGCGGTCGCCATCGGGCATTCGGCGGACAATCTGGGCGACGCGGCGGTGGTCGTGACTTCGACCGCAATCAAGCGCGAAAATCCTGAAGTGGCAGCGGCCTATGCGAACCGCGTGCCTGTGGTGCGCCGCGCCGAAATGCTCGCCGAACTGATGCGGTTGAAATCCACAGTCGCGGTCGCTGGCACGCACGGCAAGACAACGACCACGAGCATGATCGCGGCGATGCTCGATGCGGGCGGGGTCGATCCAACTGTGATCAACGGCGGGATCATCAATTCCTACGGCAGCAACGCGCGACTGGGTGCGAGCGACTGGATGGTGGTCGAGGCCGACGAAAGCGACGGCAGCTTCCTGCGGCTCGACGGCACGATTGCTGTCGTCACCAATATCGATCCCGAGCACCTCGATCACTATGGCAGCTTCGACGCGGTCAAGGATGCGTTCGTCGAATTCGTCGAGAATGTCCCCTTCTACGGTGCGGCGGTGCTGTGCCTCGACCATCCCGAAGTGCAGGCGCTGTTGCCGCGCGTCCGCGACCGGCGGATCGTGACCTATGGGTTCAGCGCGCAAGCCGATGTGCGCGGCGTCAACGTCGTGCCGGGCGCAGGGGGCAACCGCTTCGAAGTGCTGATCCGCAGCCGCGATGGCAGTGTGCGGAGCATCGAGGATATCGCACTGCCAATGGCCGGTCGCCACAATGTCCAGAATGCGCTGGCGGCGGTGGCGGTGGCAATCGAGCTGGGCCTCGACGACGCGACGATCCAGAAGGGTTTTGCGGCGTTCGGCGGCGTGAAACGGCGCTTCACCAAGGTCGGCGAAACCGGCGGCGTGTCGATCATCGACGATTACGGCCATCATCCGGTCGAAATCCGCGCGGTGCTGTCGGCAGCGCGGGAGTTTGCGACGGGGAAGGTTATCGCGGTTGTCCAGCCGCACCGCTATTCGCGGCTTGGCGGGCTGATGGACGAGTTCGCGCAGGCTTTTAATGACGCCGATCAGGTGCTCGTGACACCGGTCTATGCGGCGGGCGAAGCGCCGGTCGAAGGCGTGACTGCGGAGGCGCTGGTCGAGCGGTTGAAAGCGCGCGGACATCGTGCGGCAGCGACGGTCGGGAGTGCGGATGAGCTGGCGAAGCTGCTGGCTGACGAAGCCGTGGCAGGCGACCTCGTCGTGTGTCTGGGTGCAGGCGATATTACGAAATGGGCGGCGGGGCTGGCGGCTGGTATAGAGAGTGTGCGGGGATGAGCGTTTGCTACGCCATGCCCCCCGTGCGCGGTTGCCTGACCCACGGTGCGCCGCTCTCGCCGCTCGTCTGGTTCAAGAGCGGCGGTCTCGCCGATGTATTGTTCGAACCCGCTGACCTCGCGGACCTGCAGGCGTTCCTCCGCGACCTCGATCCGGCAACCCCGGTCATGCCGCTTGGCCTCGGCTCGAATCTGATCGTCCGTGACGGCGGCGTTTCTGGCGTTGTTGTTCGCCTCGGTAAGCCCTTTGCCTGGGTCGATACCGTTGCCAAGGGGCGGTTCGGGATCGACAATGTGCTCGATTGTGGCGGCGGCGCCTCGGGCATCCTCGTTTCGAGCACGGCGCGCGACCACGCCATTGCGGGCCTCGAATTTCTGCGCTCGATTCCCGGCACGGTCGGCGGCTTCGTGCGGATGAACGGCGGGGCTTACGGGCGCGAGCTGAAGGACATCTTGATCGACTGCGATGTGGTGTTGCGCTCGGGTGAACTGGTGACGCTGGCGACTGCTGAACTAAAGTACACCTATCGCCATTCGGAGTTGCCCGGACAGGCCATCGTCGTTGCCGCCCGGTTACGGGGCGTGTCCGGTGAGCCTGTTGCGATCCAGGCCGAGATGGACCGCATCGCTGCCGCACGCGAGGCGTCGCAGCCGCTGCGGTCGAAGACTGGCGGTTCGACCTTCAAGAACCCGCCCGGTGAAAAGGCCTGGGCGCTGGTCGATGCGGCGGGTTGTCGCGGGCTGACTGTCGGCGGCGCGCAGGTTTCGGAGAAGCATACCAATTTCATGATCAACACCGGTGATGCAACGAGTGCCGACATCGAGGCGCTGGGCGAGGAAGTCCGCGCGCGGGTGAAAGCCCATTCGGGTGTCGAGCTGGAGTGGGAAATCCAGCGGGTGGGGATGAAATGAGCGAGGTGCTGCAAATCCTCCCCCACAGGGGGAGGGGGACCGCCGACGGCGGTGGTGGGGTGCGAACGACCCGCGCGGTAGCGCGGACGGCGCATCGCGCCGTTTCGCTAACGCGAGGCTGCTATCGTAGCCGTTGTTTTCACCGCTCCGTCAGCCCTGCGGGCTGCCACCTCGCCTCAAGGCGAGGATTTTCGAAATGAAAGTCGTCGTCCTCATGGGCGGATGGTCCGCCGAGCGCGAGGTGTCGCTCGTCACCGGGCGGGATGTCGTCGCGGCGTGCGAACGGCTGGGGCATGAAACCGTCGCGCTCGACATGGACCGCGACGTTGCGCTGCGCCTGTCCGAACTCAAACCCGATGTCGTGTTCAACGCGCTGCACGGGACGCCCGGCGAGGACGGGTCGGTGCAGGGGATGCTCGACCTGATGGGCATCCGCTATACGCACTCGGGGCTTGCGACGTCGGTCATCGCCATCGACAAACAGCTATCGAAACAGGCGCTGATCCCGCACGGCATCCGGATGCCGGGGGGCCATGTCGTCAAGTCGGAGAGCCTCTATCTCGGCGACCCGTTGCCGCGCCCCTATGTCCTGAAACCCGTCAACGAAGGGTCGTCGGTCGGCGTCGCCATTGTCACCGCAGAGGGCAATTACGGCGATCCCATCGGGCGCGACGTCGAGGGGCCGTGGCAGGACTTCGACGAACTGCTTGCCGAACCGTTCATCCGGGGCCGTGAATTGACCACGGCGGTGCTCGGAGATCGCGCGCTCGCCGTGACCGAGTTGAAGCCCAAGAACGGCTTCTATGACTATGACTCGAAATACACCGACGGGATGACAGAGCACGTCTGTCCGGCGAATATCCCCCAGCCAATCGCTCACGCATGCCTCGATATGGCGCTGAAGGCGCACCGGGTGCTGGGGTGCAAGGGCACGTCGCGCTCGGATTTTCGCTGGGACGACGAAAAGGGTGTCGAGGGGCTGTATCTGCTGGAGGTCAACACCCAGCCAGGGATGACGCCGTTGAGCCTCGTTCCCGAACAGGCAAAGCATCTGGGCATGGGGTACGACGAGCTCGTCGCCGCCATTTTGGAGGACGCAATATGAGCGGGAGCGCAGCGATCAAACGCGGGGCCGCGACCAAGCGCCCGACGATCAAGACCGTGAAACCGGCCAAGCGCAAACCGTCGATGCTCGCGCGCGTAATCGCGGCGATCCCGGTCAGCGCGAGGACGGTCGAACGCGCGACGACAGCGATCATCCTGACCGTAGTGGTCGGCGGTGTCGCGGCCATTGCGGTGATGCTCGACGTGCCGAACAAGGTCGGCATGGCGGCGGGCGATGCGGTCGGGCGCGCGGGCTTCTCGGTCAAGCATGTCGATATCACCGGCATCGACCGGATGGACCGGACCAGTGTCTATGCAGTCGCGCTCGACCAGAAGTCGATTGCGATGCCGCTCGTCGATCTCGAAGGCGTCCGCCAGAAACTGCTGAAATACGGCTGGATCGCCGATGCGCGCGTGTCGCGGCGGCTGCCTGACACGCTCGCCATCGAGATCGTCGAGCGCAAGCCTGCTGCAGTTTGGCAGCATTCGCAGCAGTTGACTTTGGTCGATGCCAAGGGCGTGGCGCTCGAACAGGTCAGCCTGAACGCGATGCCCAATTTGCCTTTGGTCATCGGGCCCGATGCCAATGTGCAGGCGACGGCGCTGACCGCGCTGATGGATCATGCGCCGCAGCTGAAACCGGTGCTCGACGGCGCGATGTGGATCGGCGACCGGCGCTGGGATTTGAAGTTCCAGTCGGGCGAAACGCTGCTGCTGCCCGAAGGTGAAGCGGCGGCGGCAACAGCGCTCAAGAAATTCGCCGAGCTTGACGCCGCGCAACGCCTGCTCGGGCGCGGCATGGCGCGCTTCGACATGCGGAACCCCGACCAGATGGCGGTGTTGCCGGGGGCGAAGAAGGCTGCACCCGCCGCATCGACGTCGTCCGACAAACCCATCGACCCCGCACTCGCGACTTAAGGAACGACCATGGCCCAACCGCGTCCCGACCGTCTCATCACCGCGCTCGATATTGGGTCGTGGAAAGTGTCCGCGCTGATCGCCGAACGCGGGGATGAGGGCGAAATCAACGTGCTGGGCACCGGCCAGCGCGAGAGCAAGGGCGTGCGGCGCGGCTATATCGCCGACATGGACGCGACCGAGCGGTCGGTACGCGAGGCAGTCGAGCAGGCCGAGCGGATCGCGGGCACCAATATCGAGGATGTCTGGGTCAGTTTCTCGGCAGGCGGGCTGGTCAGCAATCTGGCATCGGTCGAGGTCGAACTCGGCGGACACCGGGTCGAGCAGGCGGACATCGACAATCTGCTGACGCATGGCCGCAACGCGATCGACCCCGAGGGGCGGATGGTGCTGCACGCACAGCCGACACTTTACACATTGGACGGGCTGAAGGGCGTGAAAAAGCCGCTGGGACTCCACGCCGATACGCTGGGCGTCGATATTCATGTCGTCGCAGCCGACGGATCGCCGGTGCGGAACCTCGATCTGTGTGTGCGTTCGGCACATCTCGAAGTTAAATCGATCATCGCCTCGCCCGTCGCGACCGGCATGGCGTGCCTGAGCGAAGAGGAGCGCGAACTGGGTGTGGCGCTGGTCGAGATCGGCGCGGGGCTGACCAATGTGTCGCTGTTTGCGGGCGGGATGCTGGTCGGGCTGGCGTCGATCCCGTTCGGCAGCGCCGACATCACCGACGATATCGCCAGCGCCTTCGGCACGCGGCGGCAACAGGCCGAACGGATGAAATGCTTTTACGGCTCGGCCACGACCAGCCCGCGCGACAACCACGACATGATCGAGGTCGCGCCGATGTCGTCGGAGGACGATGCGGGCGAGGGCGCGCGGATCACCCGCGCACAGCTGATTTCGGTGATCCGCCAGCGGCTAGATCACATCGTCGGCGAGATTGCGCGCGAACTGAAAGAACTGGGCTTCAGCGGTCCCGTCGGGCGGCAAGTCGTGCTGACCGGCGGCGGCGCCGAACTGAAGGGGCTTGCCGACTATATGCAGGGGGCGCTCGGACGCGCCGTCCGCCTCGGCCGACCGCGCGGGCTGAACGGCCTGCCCGAAGCGCACAGCGGGCCGGGTTTCGCAACGCTTGCCGGTCTGGTTCACTATGCGGCGTCCGATCCGATGGATCTACGCTCGGTTGCGGCGGACCAGATGGTGACGCGGGCAGCGGGCGGCGGGCTCATCAAGCGGCTGATGGCGGCGTTTCGCTATGGCTACTGAAAAAACCCGCTTGCGCGTTAACGCTTTTGGTGATTCAAGAAGGAATCGTGTTGAGCACAAGGGGTTGGGGGCAAATCGTTACGCCTCCACCATATATAAGGGGACCAGTCGATGAGCATCGAATTCATGCCGCCCGAAGTCGATGAGCTTCGTCCGCGTATTTCCGTCATCGGTGTCGGCGGTGCGGGCGGCAACGCCATCGCCAACATGATCGCCTCGGGCGTGCAGGGGGTCGACTTCATCGTCGCCAACACGGACGCGCAGGCGCTGAACACCAGCGCCGCCGAACGGCGTATCCAGCTGGGCCTCAAGATCACGCAAGGACTCGGTGCAGGCTCGCGGCCCGAAATCGGCAAGGCAGCTGCTGAAGAGACGCTCGCGGACGTCGAAAAGGCGCTCGAGGGCGCGCACATGTGCTTCATTGCGGCAGGCATGGGCGGCGGCACGGGTACGGGTGCAGCACCCGTCATTGCGAAAGCGGCGCGCGACAAGGGCATCTTGACCGTCGGCGTCGTGACCAAGCCGTTCGCGTTCGAAGGGTCGCGGCGCGGCAAGTCGGCGGAGGCGGGCATCGCCGAGCTGCAAAAGCACGTCGACACACTGATCGTCATCCCGAACCAGAACCTGTTTCTGATCGCCAATCCGTCGACGACCTTCAAAGAGGCGTTCCAGATGGCCGACGAAGTCCTGCAACAGGGCGTGCGCGGCATCACCGACCTGATGATCATGCCGGGCCTCATCAACCTCGACTTCGCCGACGTGCGTTCGGTGATGGGCGAAATGGGTAAAGCGATGATGGGCACCGGCGAAGCTTCGGGCGACAACCGCGCCATCGAAGCCGCCGAAAAAGCCATCGCCAATCCGCTGCTCGACGGTGTTTCGCTGCGCGGCGCGAAGGGCGTGATCGTTTCCATCGTCGGCGGTGAAGACATGCGCCTGATGGAAGTCGACGAGGCCGCGTCGCACATCAAGGAACTGGTCGATCCGGATGCCAACATCATCTGGGGTTCGGCGTTTAACAACGACCTCGAAGGCAAGATCCGCGTGTCGGTCGTCGCCACAGGGATCGAGGCCGATGCCGCGACGGCGCCTGAACCTGCGCGCGTTTTTGCCTTTCCGGGATTGAAGCCCAAGGCGCCGGTGATGGCACCTACGCCGGAACCGGTGGTCGAAGAGCCTGTTATCACGCTTGAAGCGCCCGAGGCCGATGTTGCCATCGAGGAACCCGTCGCCGAACCGGTGATGGCAGAGGAAGAGCCGCTTGAACTCACTGTCGAGGCTGCGCCAGTCACGTTCGAGGACGAAGCGGTTACGGCGATGGAAACGATCACCGATACAGCGCCGCAGGCGGGTGAAGAGTTGCTGCTCGACGACGAGATCGGGGCGAATCCGGTTTCGCGCAGCGGCAGCCGCTGGCTGACGCCGGAGGGGGGCGACAGCGCAAGTGCTGCACCGCAAGCGCCCGTCGGTGCGACCTTGTTCGAGCGGATGTCTAACATCGCCCGCACGGCCATCAAGCCCGAGGAAACCGAGGGCAAGACCGACCCCCTCGATATCCCGCGCTTCCTCAACCGCCAGAACAACCAGTAGATCGCGTTTCACGTTGCGCCGGTTTCGTCCCTTTGCGGGGGCGAACCGGCGCAACTGTATTGGCGGCGGCGCCGGTTGCGACTTGCCGCGCCGGTCGCGCGACATTAGCTGGTTAGCAAGATGACATGTTCACCCGCCGTTTCGCGACGGCTGCTCTCCGCGCTCCTGCTTGCTTCGGCGGCGATCTTTGGCGTGCCGGTCGCCGCGCAGTCACCGCAGCTCGTCCAGTCGATCCCCGACGCCAATGACCCCGTCGAGCGACTGGGGCGCTATATTCGAGTGCTTGCCGGCAGCCCGCGCGACTTGTCCGCCTTGCTCGGAGCAGGACAAGCCGCGCTCGATGTGGGCGATGCCAATGCCGCCCTCGGTTTCTATGCCCGCGCCGAGGAAGTCTCGCCGTCGAACGGTCGGGTAAAGGCGGGGCTTGGTTCTTCGCTCGTCATGATCGAGCGGCCCGACGATGCGCTGCGCCTGTTTGCCGAAGCGGTAGCGCTTGGTGTGCCCGAAGCGGCGCTCGCGCGCGACCGTGGCCTCGCCTATGACTTGCGCGGCGACAGCGTCCGGGCACAACGCGACTATGCGCTGGCGATGTCGCGTCGCAGCTACGGCGATAGCGATGACGAACTGGTCCGGCGCTATGCCTTGTCGCTGGGCATATCGGGCGACCGGCCCCGGGCGATGGCAATGCTCGACCCGCTGCTCCGCAAGCAAGACCAAGGGGCATGGCGGGCACGGGCGTTCATCATGGCGATGACTGGTGATGTTTCGGGTGCCAACGGTGTCGCACGCCAGCTGATGGTGCCCGCAATGGCCAATGCGATGTCGCCGCTGCTTTCGCGGCTTGCTTCGCTCAATGCGGCAGAACGCGCCCATGCCGTGAATTTCGGAACAGTGCCATCGGACGGCACGCAACTCGCGGTGCAGCGTGGCGACCCGTATCTGGGGGCGGTGCCGGTGCCGGGCGCAACGCCTTCGTCGTCGGGGTTGGTATCGGCGCAAGGGCTCAGCCGTGTTCCCGTCCCGGCGGCGTCGGGCGATACCGGGCTGATCCCAGCAGGCGAACCGCTGGGACCGCGTCCTGTCGATATCAAACCGGTGCGGGTGGCCATGGCCGATACGACCGACCCGCGCCGTCGGCCCGGCGTTGCGGCCACGCCGATATCGCCCGAGCCGACGCCTTCCACCGCGAGAACACCGGACAAACCGGCCCCCGGTTTTACATCGGCGCCGCCACCAGCGCGTGACCCGTTCGGTCGTATCGGCGGACGGATCGAAACCCGCATCGGCCCGGTCGATCCTGCGCGCCTGCCTCCCGAAGCGCGCGGCGAGGCGGTCCAAGTCGGACCGATTATCGCTGGCACGTTGCCGCCGCCGGATTCGGCGCGCCCGCTCGTCGGTCCGCCGACGGTGGCGCAGATCGCTCAAGCTCCAGAGGTAAAAGTCGCTGCGCCCGCCGCCCCGTTGCCGACACCCATAGCTGCCGCGCCGGTCCAGATCGCTAAAGCCGAACTGCCCCCGTCGTCGGTGGCGACGACGCTGCCCGCATTCGAGACTTCACCTAGTGCGACATCCCCGGCCACCGCTTCGCCAGTCGCGACCCCGCCGGTAACGATCCCTACCACGGTGGAGACCGCGCCTCAGCCTGTCACCGCGCCTGTCCCGACCTCTTCGATCACGCCTGCCTCGCGTCTCGCCGGGCTCCTCGACGGCATCGAGCGCGAGACCGAGACGACCGTTGCACTGCCGGGCGTATCCGAACTGCGCGCAGCACGCGTCGCCGCGAAGAAGAAAGTGGCGCAACTCGCCGCGCAAACCGCTGCCGAGGAAACTGCCAAACGCGAGGCTGCCGAGAAGGCCGTCGCTGCCAAACGCAATCCGCCGCGCATCTGGGTACAGGTCGCAACCGGGCGCAACGACAGCGGCCTCGGGCTCACGCTGAAACGTATTCGCAGCGACAACGAAGCGGCGATGAAGGGGCTTGGCGGCTGGTCCGCGCCCTTTAAGGCGACCAATCGCATTCTTGTCGGTCCGATGCGGTCGGCGACGGCGGCGCGCGAGTTGGTCGGCAAGCTGGCCAAAAACGGGGTCAACGCAATGACATTCAGCAGCGACGCGGGCGAGGAAGTCGAGAAGATCGCCGCACGATGAAACCGCTGGCGGTGCTCGCAAGCGACCCGGCACTGAGCCGTGGCCGCCAGCATTTCGAGGTGACCGGCGAGACGCGCGGCCCCCGTACTGCATTCCAGCGCGACCGCGACCGCATCATCCATTCGATCAGTTTCCGCCGTCTGCGCCACAAGACACAGGTGTTCGTCGCGCCCGACGGCGACCATTTCCGCGTCCGCCTGACTCATAGTCTCGAAGTCGCGCAGATTGGCCGCACGATTGCCCGCGCGCTCGGCCTCGATGAGGATCTGACCGAAGCTTTGTGCTTGGCCCATGATATCGGTCATCCGCCCTTCGGCCATGCGGGCGAAGACGCGCTCAAGGTGGCGATGCAGGACGTCGGCGGGTTCGACCACAATGGACATACGCTGCGGGTGCTCAGCGTGATCGACAGCCCCTACCCGCGTTGGCGAGGGCTGAACCTCAGTTGGGAAGCACTGGAGGGGCTGGCCAAACACAACGGGCCGGTCGCGTCCCCCGGCTGGGCACTGGCAAGTGTGGACGCATCGTTCGCGCTCGACCTGACTGGCCAGCCGTCGCTGGAGGCGCAGGTCGCGGCGGTCTCCGATGACATTGCCTATGATAACCACGACATCGACGACGGCCTGCGCGCGGGATTGCTCGACTTCGACGAACTGGCCGCACTGCCGATGGTCGCGCGCGGCTGGGCGGCGGTGGTGCGCCGCTACCCCGATGTCCCGCACCGGCGGCTGCGCGCCGAGCTGATCCGGCAGCAGATCGGGACGATGGTCAACGACGTGATCGACGAAACCCGCGCGCGAGTGGCGGCGGCAGGGGTGCACAGCGTCGCCGATGTCCGCGTGGCGGGCGTCGCGCTGTCAGGCTTCTCGCCAGTAATGGCCGAGGAGGAACGCGCGCTCAAGGCGTTCATGTACGCCAAACTCTACCACCACCCCCGCCAGACCGAAGTCGCCGACCGCGCACAGGAACTGATCGCGGGGCTGTTCGCCGCCTACCGCGACGATCCCGCGCGGTTGCCGGAGGAATGGCGCGCCAGTCTCCCCGAAGCCGAACCCGACCGCAGTCGCCACATCGGCGACTTCATTGCGGGCATGACCGACCGCTATGCGATTGCGCGGTATCGGGAGGTTGTCGGGCCGGTGGAGATGCCCGAGGGGTTTTGAGGCGCGCCCGATCTATCGCCGCCGTCGCGACAGTTTGGCCGCAAAGAACCGCACGACATCGGCATTGAAGCGTGCGTGAAACGCGGTGCGATCGAAGCCGACGGCGCTTCCGCAGATTTGCGGAACGATGGACGGGTCGGCGCAGGGTGCCAGAAAATCGAAATGGCCTGCACCCGGCACAGTGTGAAAATCCGGTCGGGCCGGGAGCGCGGCGCGGACGGCGTCGGCATAATGGGGCGCAGGAAGGATTTGGTCGTCGTCCGCGCGCCACAGCTGCACGGGAAGCCTGACATTTACGAGACCGGCGCGGTCGAAGGTGAAGCCGAGCGCGGGCGCCGCGACGATGACGGCCTTTATGCGGGCATCACGAGAAGCGGGCGACGCCGGTGAGGCTGTCGGTCGTTGTCGCTTGAGCAGCACGCAGTCGAAGAATCCGGGATGTTGCCTGCAATGATCGACAAGGCGTGACAAATCGGGGCGTCCGCCTGCGGCGACCAGCACCGTAAAGCCGCCCGCCGAAAAGCCGAACGCACCGATGCGCTCCGTATCGATCACGGCGTGCCCCGGCCAGTCGCCGAGCATATAGGTAATCAAGACGCTGAGCGCCGCCGGACGGGCGGCGATCTCGGTCGCCTTGCTGTTGTCGCGCCAGTTGTCCCCCGGGTGGGTGAGCGCCGCGACGACAAAGCCCGCGCGGGCAAGGGCCGTCGCCGTGTCGACATGGCTCGCGAAATCGCCGCCTGTGCCGTGCGACATCACGATCAGTGGATAACGTCCTTCCGGCATTTTGCTGCCGACCACCACCTCTTGGGCGTAAAGACCCAGACGTTGCCGGGTCGGCGTACCCGAAGCGGGATACCAGATTCCGATTTCGATGCCGTCGGGCATGGCGCGGCGCTCGAAGCCCGCTTGCGGGCTTTGGGCACAGACTTGTGTAGCGGTCAGAAAGAACAGCGCCGCGACGAGGGTGCGTAGAGGCATATAGAACTCCTGTTTGCAGGCATGAGCTACGCACGTCCGGGTGGGGGTGCAAAAGCCCGGTTACGCGAATGGGCGAAGCGGTTCGTAAGCGGGCGATTGGACTTCTCGCGGCATCCGGGTCGGGCTATACGCGGCGTTGTGACGCAGGCAGCCGCCCACGACCGAGCACCGTTCCGACCCCTGGTATCGGCATTGCGCTGGATCGGCATTGCGGTGCTTGTCGGTGTGGCACTTGCGGCACTGGGTCCGTTCGGCACCTATCTGAATGACGGTGCCGGTCGTCGGCTGGGCTATTGGGTAGCCTCGACGCTACTCGGCTTTACGCTTTACGGCACGGCATTCCGGATCGGCAAATCGCTCGTTCCAGTCGGATCGTTCGCGTGGTGGCCAGTATTATGCTGTGCCGCGCTACTTGCGAGCATCCCGCAGACCCTGTTGACACGGGCCGGAGCCTTCTGGCTGTGGCCAGAACTTGCACGCCTGTCCTTGCCGTTTTGGCTCTGGTTCGTGCAGACTGCGACCATCGGCCTTGGGGCAATGCTGGCGGCGGCGTTCTGGCTGCGCCGAACCACCGTGTCTACGCCCCAAACTGCGCGTTTCCCGGTGCAGGAAGCGGTATCGACCCCGTTGGGAACGAACGTGATCGCCCTGCAAATGGAGGATCATTATGTCCGGGTACATCGACCCGACGGGTCCGAACTGCTCTTGATGTCGTTGTCTCAAGCTATTGGAGCCACCCTGGCAAAAGGCCTGCAGACCCATCGATCATGGTGGGTCGCCGAGGAGGCGGTTGTTGCGATCGAGGGGACGCCGCGCTCGATGCGCGTTCGCTTATCCAACGGCGTGGTGGCGCCCGTCGCCCGGTCCGCTGTAATCCGGCTCAAGGCAGCCGGTTGGATCGGGAACAGCGAAGGGCCGCCGCCGTTTGTGCGTTGAGTGACCGGAACTACTTAGCGAGGTCCGCACATGATCGATTACCCCACTGCTGCCAATCGCTTCGGACTGGGTGCACGGCCCAACGATGCGCTCTCCGGCGATGTGAAGCGCCATTTGCTAGGCCAGTTCGAGCTGTTCGAAGCGAAACCCGCTGCCTTTGCATCCGCACCCACGCGCGCCACGGTCGCGGGTGGGTTGGCTGACTATCTCGAGGAAACGCGCGCGTATCGCCAACAGGTTGGTATGGCGGGTGGCGCAAAGGCCGAACGTGCCGACACGATGGCGACGGACGCAACCGGCGCGCCGACGGGGGAGACGGTGCAGCAGGCATTGCGGGCGTCGCGCCGCTATGCGGGGCAGGTCGCGCGCGGCGAGTATATCGCGCTGGTGGGCGCGCGGGCCAATGCGGCGCTGATGTCGCCTGCGCCGTTCGTCGAGCGGCTGGTGCACTTCTGGGCGAACCATTTCGCGATCTCGATCGAGAAATTGCAGGTGATCGGGATGGGCGGCTTGTTGGAGGTCGAGGCGATCCGCCCGCATGTGCTTGCGCGTTTCGGCGACATGCTGCTCGCGGTCGAGACGCACCCCGCGATGTTGCTCTACCTCGACCAGGCGCAGTCGGTGGGGCCGAACAGCCGCATCGGCAGCGCAGTCGCCGCGCGAGGGCGGCGCAAGGTCGGGCTGAACGAAAACCTCGCGCGCGAGATCATGGAACTGCACACGCTCGGGGTCCGGACCGGCTACACTCAGGGCGACGTCACCGAATTCGCGCGCGCGATGACGGGGTGGTCGGTTGCGGGGATCACGCGCGGGCCGATTGCGCGGTTCAGCGAGGGGCAGCCGGGAGCATTCCTGTTCGCGCCCGCGCTGCATGAGCCGGGGCCGCGGACGATCATGGGAAGACGCTATGAGCAGTTCGGCGAGGCACAGGCACGCGCTGTGTTGTCCGACCTCGCCACAGCGCCCGCAACCGCGACGCATATCGCGACCAAGCTCGCGCGGCATTTCACCGGCGACGTACCGCCGCCTGCGCTCGTCGCGCGGCTGTCGGCGAGTTTCGCCATGACCGGCGGCGATCTGCCGAGCCTCTACCGCATTCTGATCGACGCACCCGAAGTGGCGGCAGCGGGAACCGGCAAGTTCAAGACGCCGTGGGACTGGTCGATCTCCGCACTGCGCGCCGTCGGGACACGACAGGTCGAGGGACAAGCCGTGGCGGGGCTGATGAACCAGCTCGGCCAGCCGGTGTGGAAGCCCGGATCGCCCGCCGGATGGGACGACAGGGACGCGAGCTGGGCCGGCCCGGATGCGCTGCTGCGCCGGGTCGAGGCAGCGTCGCGGATCGCGACGCGCGCGGGCGGGGCGGCGTTCGACGTCGCCAAGCTGGCGACGAACATATTGCCGGGCGGCGGCAATCCCGCCACGCTAACTGCGATTGCGCGGGCAGAAAGCCCGGTCGAGGGACTGGCGCTGATGCTGGTCGCTCCAGAATTCATGCGGAGATAGGCGATGCTGGACCTGAACATCGGACGTCGCGGGCTGATCGCCTCGGGTCTCGCAGGCGCGGGTGTGGCGGCGCTGCCGGGCATGTCGTTCGCGGCAGCGCCGGGCGAGAAGCGTTTCGTCTTCGTCATCCAGCGCGGGGCGGCGGATGGGCTGAACATCGTCATGCCGACTGGCGATCCGGCGTTCGCGGGCGTGCGCGGGCAGCTCGCGGTGCCGGGCGGGGTCAAGCTCGACAGCCTATTCACCCTGCACCCGGCACTGGTCGAAACGGCGAAGCTGTTCGGCGCGAAACAGGCCCTGTTCGCGCACGCCGTCGCTTCGCGGTACCGGGACCGGTCGCATTTCGACGGGCAGAATGTGCTCGAGACGGGCGGGACGCAGCCCTATCAGCTGAAGGATGGCTGGCTGAACCGCTTCCTCGCGCTGCTGCCCAAGGCGCAGGGCGAGGCGATTGCGATCGCATCGACGATTCCGGCGGCGCTGCGTGGGAAGGTCGAGGTCGCGTCCTATGCCCCTTCTGCGCTTCCGGATGCCCCCGACGATCTGCTGATGCGCGTTTCGGCGATGTACGCGGGTGACCCGCAGCTCCACGGACTGTGGGCGCAAGCAATGGCGACGCGGGCGACGACGGGCGATTTGAGTGATGCCGGCGGGCAGAATGCGGCGGCGACGGGTGCGCTGGCGGCGCGGTTGCTGACCGGCCCGACGACACGGATCGCGATGATCGAGACCGGTGGCTGGGACACCCATGCCGGGCAGCAGGGCCGTTTGAACGCACAGCTGCGGGGACTCGACGCGCTGCTGGCGACGCTCAAAACGGGCCTTGGGCTGCAGTGGGATAATACGCTGGTTATCGTCGCGACCGAATTCGGCCGGACGGTCGCGGTCAACGGCACCGGCGGGACGGACCATGGCACGGGGTCGGCGGCAATGTTGCTCGGCGGGTCTGTCGCGGGTGGCCGTGTGGTCGCGGACTGGCCAGGGCTTTCGGCGGCAAATCTGTTCGAGGGGCGTGACCTCAAACCGACGCTCAGCCTCGACACGTTCATCGGCGCGGCGCTGGCGCAACATTATGGCCTTGACCCGGCTCGGGTGCGCGCGGCGCTGTTCCCCGACGAGACGGGCGCACGGTTTAACGAGGCGTTGGTCCGCAGCTGAACTTTACGTCGTTAAGTCGGGCGAAAGCATTTCGTTGCCGTTCCAACAATGTTACAATCCCCCGTAACTTGACGCAGGGGAGTCGGCACATGTCCGCTATTCTGAACCGCATTATCGGTTTCGTGAATTGGCTCGGGGACCGCTGGCCGGGATTTGCGCGTTTCGTGAATAATTTCGCGATCAACGGTATCGTCAACATCACGCGCAATCGTCCGCATCCGTGGAGTACGGCGAGCGACTATATCAGCTGGAAGGGGCTGACCGACCGGAGCTGGTCGGCGCGCCACCTGCCGCCGCGCGACCTGCCGGACCTGCCGCCGGTCGAAGCGGTCGCGGCGCTCTTTGCCAAGACTGGCCCGGTGCAGCGCGAATGCGTGAAATCGACCTGTGTGTTCCCCGCCTTCGCGCAATATCTGACCGACGGGTTCATCCGCACGCACGTCCAGGATCCCGAGGACCGGCGCAAGACCACGTCGAACCACGAGATCGACCAGAGTCCGTTGTTCGGGCGCACCGAGGCCCAGACGCGTGCGCTGCGGCTGTTGTCCGAGGAGGACGGCCGCAAAGGACGGCTGAAATCGCAGACCGACGAGCGTGGCGAGGAATGGCCGCCGTTTCTCTACGAGCGCGACGGCGTGACATTGGTCGAAGCATTTAAGATTCTCGATGCGCCGTTGGGCCTCAGCCACACCGGGCCCGAACAGAAGCTGACCCTGTTTGCCGTCGGCGGCGACCGCGCCAATGCGACCGCGCAGGTGTCGATGATCAACACGCTGTTCCTGCGCGAGCATAACCGGCTGGCGGCGCTGGTCGAAAAGCAGCACCCGGGCTGGGACGACGACCATGTTTTCGAGGTCGCGCGCAACATTGGCATCGTCATGTTCATCAAGATCGTGGTCGAGGAATATATCAACCACATCAGTCCGCAGGGGCTGAAGCTGCGTGCCGAACCGTCGGGCGCGTGGAAGGCGCGGTGGAACCGGCCGAACTGGATCACGGCGGAATTCAGCCTGTTGTATCGCTGGCACTCGCTGGTGCCGGAGAAGACAGTGTGGAACGGGACGCCGGTCGATGCGTGGATGTTTCAGCTCAACAACGCGCCGCTGATGAGTGCTGGGTTGGCGAAATCGTTCGAATTTGTTGGCGCGCAGCCGACGGCGGCGCTGGGGTTGGGCAACAGCGCCGATTTTCTGGTCGCAGTGGAGGCGAGCGCGATCATGCAGGCGCGGACCAACCGGATCGCATCGTACAACGACTATCGCGCACTGGTCGGCATGGGCCGCGTCGCGTCGTTCCGCGATGTGACCAAGGACGAGGGGCGGCAACGGGCGCTGGCGGCGCTGTACGATTCACCCGATGTCATGGAGTTCTACGTCGGGCTGTTTGCCGAGGACCGTTTGACGAACTCGCCGTTGCCCACATTGATCCTGAAAATGGTCGCGGTCGATGCATTCTCACAAGCGATGACCAATCCGCTGCTTAGTCAGCACATCTTCGGCGATCCGGTAAACAGCGTGGCGGCGTTTACGCAGGCGGGGCTGGACGCGATCAGGGCGACGGGGTCGCTGGCGGACATTCTCGGGCGCAACAGCAATTGGGACGGCAAAGTGCCGGTGGCGATGACGCGGGCGGACTGGGTGGCGGCGTAAAGGATCGCCAATCTGAACCAGCAGTTTCTGTGGACGTCACTTGCTGGCAGGCAAGCTCTCGATGAACTTCTTCAAGGCAGTGACAAAGGCGGAAGCACATTCAATGCAAACGGCGGCGTCCTCCGCGGAAGTGCCATCTCCGACATAATCAGCGATCAGCCGCCGCCGTTCAACATTCGTAAGCTGCGTTCCCAACGACTTTGGCAGCAGGCCCGGCTTCACGAGGAGTCCAGCAAAACTGGTGTGCAAGCCGTGATGGGTCTTCGCTCCAGCGGCTTGCTCCTCGCCAATTGCTATGAGAGCAGCGCGCGTCGCGTTGTACATCGCATAATAAGCACGATTGCAGGTGCCATCGTAATCCGCCTGCACATGCAAAAGCTGGGCACTCGCAAGGCACTGTTCCATCCTGCCCAGTGCATCGTCGAGTTTCAAACGACGATCCCATCGTGCCTAATTGCAGCCAGCAGGTAGGGATTGCTGAAGCCGTCGGGTCGCTCCCAATCTTCGCGCCAGATCGGCATCGGGGCGACGATCACCCCGGTTTCGAGAAGTGTATCGAATTCGATCTCGGCAAAATCCGTAAGTATGGGGCTTAGTGATCGTTTCGGGCCGTTCAGGATGACGGCAAGGTCGGCGTCACTATCCGGTCGATTATCGCCACGGGCGCGGCTTCCATAAAGCAAGGCCGTTGCGACGTCATAACGCGCCGCAATCCGGGCAGCTACATTGCGAACAGCCTTGTCGACTGTCTCCGATGAAGGTTGGAGCATTATCACCACGCCGAACATAAGCCTTACCCGTCTTTTTGCCAACAAGGTCAACCAAGCCGGTCGCTTTATGTCGCAGCAATCTGGGGCTATTGCCCGTCGAATGAAAATAATGCTTTTTGGAGCATCGGGCCTCGTCGGCGGTTTGCTGGCCCCTTTGCTCGGCGGCCATGATCTGACCGTCGTCGGTCGTCGCGCCAGCGGGGTTGGCAACGAGCAGGTTGCGCCGGTCGCGGACTGGCCAGCGGTCATCGCCGACCTTCGCCCTGAAATTGTGATTTCGGCACTCGGCACGACGATCCGCAAAGCCGGATCGGCTGCTGCTTTTGCGGCGATAGATCATGACGCCGTGTTAGCGGTAGCCGCCGCTGCCAAAGCATCGGGCGCGCGACAATTCATGATGGTATCATCGGTCGGTGCCGACGGGCGGACGTTGGGCCTGTATCTGGCGACCAAAGCCCATGCCGAGGCCGATGTGATTGCGCTGGGGTTCCACCGCGTCGATATCTACCGACCCGGACTGCTCGTCGGGAACAGAACAGATGATCTGCGCCCGGCGGAACGGCTGGGCATGGCGATCAGTCCGCTGACCAATGCGCTGACCCCGCGCCGGTTCGACCGCTATCGCTCGATTGCGGCAGCCGATGTCGCGGCGGCAATGGCGCGCGCGGTGGGGGCGACCCTGCCCGGCGTTCATATCCACCATAACCGCGAGATGCTGGAGTCGATCCGCAAACTCGCCTAAGCGCGCCGCATCATGACACTTTACAAGAATTTCACCGCGCAGCTTGGCGCTGCGCTCGACCGGGTGCCCGCCGTGGCCGATGCGCCGCGCGGCAATGTGACAGTCGAGCCACCGCGCGACCCATCGCATGGTGATTTGTCTACCAATGCTGCAATGGTGCTGGCCAAGGGCGCAGGTATGGCACCGCGCGCGCTGGCCGAATTGCTCAAGCCCGAACTGGCGGTGGTGCCAGGAGTGACCTCGGTTGAGATCGCAGGGCCGGGGTTCATCAACCTGCAGCTGGCCGACTATATCTGGCGCGAGGAATTGGCCGCTATCCATGCGGCAGGCGACAGCTATGGCCGGTCGAACCTTGGCGGCGGGTCGATGGTCAACATCGAATATGTCTCGGCCAATCCGACCGGACCGATGCACATGGGCCATTGCCGGGGAGCGGTCGTCGGCGACGCGCTGGCGACCTTGCTCGAATGGGCGGGGCACAAGGTCACGCGCGAATATTATGTCAACGACGCGGGCGGGCAGGTCGATGTCCTCGCCGACACAGTTTATCTTCGATACCGGACACGTGATTTTCAGGGAGTTCTTGGCGTTGGGGTAAATCCCGACGACCCGCACTATCAAAATGTTTATCCTGGCGAGTATCTTGGCCCCGTAGCAGATGCCATTTTCAGCGAGGTGGGCGACAAGTTCGATACAACGCCCCCGGAAGTTTGGCGTCCATACTTTCGCACCCGTTCGGTTGCCGAGATGATGGTTCTGATTAAACGCGACCTCGCGCTGCTCGGCATCCATCACGATCTGTTTTCGTCCGAAGCGGCGGTGCAGGCTGCCAAGAAGCCCGAAGCGGCCGAAGCCGTGCTGCGCGCGGCGGACCTTGTCTATGATGGCCAGCTCGAAGCGCCCAAGGGCGAGGTCGATCCCGATTGGGAACCCGTCACGCTGCCGTTGTTCCGCAGCACTGCGTTCGGCGACGATCAGGACCGCCCCATCCGCAAGTCGGACGGCAGCTGGACCTATTTCGGCGCGGACATGGCTTATCATTTCCAGAAATCGGAAACCGCCGACGCGCTGATCGATATCTGGGGCGCGGACCATGCGGGCACGGTCAAGCGTATCCGTGCCGCCGTCAGTGCGCTGACTGGCGGCAAGCCTTTCGACGTGAAGCTCATCCAGATGGTCCGTCTGCTCCGCAACGGCGAGCCGGTGAAGATGTCGAAACGCTCGGGCAATTTCGTGACGCTCGCCGATGTCGTGAACGAAGTCGGCAAGGACGTCGTCCGGTTTACGATGCTGACGCGCAAGGCCGACGCGCAAATGGATTTCGACTTTGCCAAGGTGGTCGAGGCTTCGAAGGACAATCCGGTATTCTATGTGCAGTACGCGCACGCCCGCATCCGCTCGATCGGGCGCAAGGCGGCGGAGGCGGATGTTGCGGTTGATGGCGCAGCGATCGCGCGGCTCGATGCCGAGGATCTGGAACTGGTCAAACTCGCCGCGCAATTCCCGCGAATCGTCGAATCGGCGGCGCTCGCGCGTGAGCCGCACCGCATCGCGTTTTACCTTTACGACCTTGCAGCGGCATTCCACGGCTATTTCAATTTGGGACACGAGCGCGCGGATCGGCGGGTTGTGATGGTTAACGATCGTCAACTAAGTGCGGCGCGTCTTTTCCTGGTCGATGGTATAGGACAGATTATCCGTAACGGACTGTCGATCATGGGGGTGGCAGCCGTCGAAGAAATGTGACCCCGGGAGATTTGAGTTGAGCGACATCGAACGCGACCCCGCGACCGACGAAGACCGTCTGCCCTGGCTCGAGGCGGTTGACGAAGAGGACGCCGACGAGGGTGTTTCGCCGGCCAAGATGGTCGCGCTCATCATGGCGGCGCTGATCGCGCTCGGCATCGTCATCGGCGGGGTGTGGCTCATGCGTTCGAGCAGTGGTTCCGCCAACGCGACCGACCCGACCCTGATCGCTGCTGCGGAGGGCGACTATAAGGTCAAGCCCGACGCGCCTGGCGGCATGAAGGTCGAGGGCAAGGGCGATAGCGCCTTTGCGACTTCGGAAGGCGCGGAAGCCACCGGCAAGATCGACACCAATGCGCTACCCGAAGCGCCCGTAAAGGGCGTCAAAGGTGTGACCGTCGCCGATGCAGCAGGCAGGCCGTCGGCAAATACGACTGTTGCGGTGCCCAAGGCGGGTGGGCAGCTCGTGGCGAAAACGCCGGTCGTGGTTGCCCCCGTGCGAACGGGCACGGGCGGCACGATGGTACAGCTCGGCGCGTTCGGGTCCGAAGCAAAAGCGGGTACCGCGTGGACGATGCTGGCAAGCAAATTCGCGTTTATCGCGCCGCTCAAGCGCCAGATCGTCGCCGCCGAAGTGGGTGGATCGACCGTCTATCGGCTTCGCGCCGAAGCGGGCGGGCAGGCAGCGGCAGTGTGCGCGCGGCTGAAGGCAGCTGGCGAGAACTGCATTCAGGTCAATTGAGCTACTGATTGACGGGGAAAAACGCGGGGGTATGCCGGTTGGCATGACTCCTGCGATATTCGGCCTGTCGGGGCCGGTCCTGACCGATGACGAGCGCGCGTTTTTCGCCGAGGCGAAACCGGCGGGCTATATATTGTTCAAGCGCAATTGCGTGGACCGGGTGCAACTCCGCGCGCTGACCGACAGCTTGCGCGCGTTAGAGGGGCGCGCGGATGTCGCGATCCTGATCGACCAGGAGGGCGGACGTGTAGCGCGGATGCAGCCGCCCGAATGGCCTGTATTTCCCGCCGGGGCGGCGTTCGATGCGCTTTACGATGTTGCGCCGATCTCTGCGTTGGAAGCGGCGCGGGTGAATGCACAGGCGCTCGGCCTGATGCTGTCGGAGGTCGGCATTACCGTGGATTGCCTGCCGTTGCTGGATGTGCGGACGCCCAAGACGCATTCCGCTATCGGCGACCGCGCACTGGGTAGCGATCCATTGCGGGTGGCCTCGCTAGGCCGGGCCGTGATCGACGGACTGCGCGCGGGCGGCGTGGTCGGGGTGGTGAAACACATGCCGGGGCAGGGCCGCGCCAAGGTCGACAGCCATTATGACCTGCCGGTGGTGGATGCCGACGAAGCGACATTGGAGGCGGATTTGCGCCCGTTCCGTCAGCTTAATGACGCGCCGATGGGGATGACCGGGCATATCATGTTTCCCGCCTGGGATACCGAACGCTGTTCGACACTGTCGCCGGTCATCATCGGCGACATCATCCGTGGCAGCATCGGCTTCGACGGGCTGTTGATGAGCGACGATCTCGAGATGCAGGCGCTCAAGGGTGACGTCCCCTCGCGCGCAGCAGGCGCGGTCGCTGCTGGATGCGATGTTGCGCTCAATTGCTGGGGGCGGATGGACGAGATGGTCGGGATTGCCACTGCGCTGCCCGCAATGACTGAAATCGGCCACGAACGTCTGGCGCGCGCAATGGCGACGATTGCGCCGGTCGATGATTTTGCGGCGCTGCCGGAATTGCTGGCGAAGCGGGATGAATTGCTTGCGCTCGCCTAGTCTCGCGGGGCGATCTCTTAAGCCCCTCCCCTACAGGGGAGGGGTTGGGGTGGGGAACGCTCTTACCTGTCGGATCGATGCTAATGGGGAAAGACTGCCCCACCCCAACCCCTCCCCTAAAGGGGAGGGGCTTTTATGACCGAAGACGACGCCCCGCTCACCGTCGATCTCGGCGCATGGGAGGGGCCGCTCGACCTGTTGTTGGCACTTGCCCGGTCGCAAAAGGTCGATTTGCGGGCGATTTCGATTCTCGCGCTGGTCGATCAATACCTCGACTATGTGAAGCGGGCAGGGGCGGCGCATCTCGATCAGGCGGCGGACTATCTCGTCATGGCGGCATGGCTCGCCTATCTCAAATCCTGCCTGTTGCTGCCCAAGGCGGAGCAGGCCGACCCATCGCCCGAAGAACTGGCGTGGCGGCTGCAACAGCGGCTGATGCGGCTCGACGCGATGCGCGACAGCGGTGCGCGG
>JANNVL010000021.1:0-39423 GCA_031408195.1 Sphingomonadales bacterium
CACATGTGGAACGTGCTGATCACCGCGCACGGCCTCATCATGGTGTTCTTCATGGTGATGCCTGCGATGATCGGCGGCTTTGGCAACTGGTTCGTGCCGATCATGATCGGCGCGCCCGACATGGCGTTCCCGCGCATGAACAATATCTCGTTCTGGCTGCTGGTGCCGAGCTTCATCCTGTTGCTCGGCTCGTCGTTTTTCAGCGGTGGCACCGGCATGGGCGCGGGCACCGGCTGGACGGTTTATGCACCGCTGTCGACCAGCGGTTCGGTCGGCCCCGCCGTCGATATGGCGATCCTGTCGCTCCACTTGGCGGGCGCAAGCTCGATTCTGGGCGCGATCAATTTCATCACGACCATTTTCAACATGCGCGCGCCGGGGATGACCCTGCACAAGATGCCGCTGTTTGTGTGGTCAGTGCTGGTGACAGCGTTCCTGTTGCTGCTCGCACTCCCCGTGCTCGCGGCGGCGATCACCATGCTGCTGACCGACCGTAATTTCGGCACCGCGTTCTTCGACGCGGCGGGCGGCGGCAATCCGGTGCTTTACCAGCATCTATTCTGGTTCTTCGGTCACCCCGAAGTCTACATCATGATCCTGCCGGGTTTCGGCATCGTCAGCCAGGTGATCTCGACCTTCTCGAAAAAGCCGGTCTTCGGCTACCTCGGCATGGCCTATGCCATGGTCGCTATTGGTGTCGTCGGCTTCATCGTCTGGGCGCACCACATGTTCACCACCGGCCTTAGCGTGAATATGAAAATGTATTTCACGGCGGCAACGATGGTGATCGCGGTGCCGACCGGCATCAAGATTTTCAGCTGGATCGCCACGATGTGGGGCGGATCGCTGTCGTTCAAGACGCCGATGCTGTGGGCGATCGGGTTCATCTTCATGTTCACCGTCGGCGGCGTCACTGGCGTCGTGCTCGCCAATGGCGGCATCGATACCTACATGCAGGACACCTATTACGTCGTCGCGCACTTCCATTATGTGCTGTCGCTCGGCGCGGTGTTCTCGCTGTTCGCGGGCTTCTACTACTGGTTCGGCAAGATGTCGGGGCGCCAGTATAACGAGTTCCTCGGCCAGGTGCATTTCTGGCTGTTCTTCCTCGGCGTGAATATCCTGTTCTTCCCGATGCATTTCCTTGGCCTCGACGGCATGCCACGGCGCATTCCGGATTATCCGGATGCCTATGCGTATTGGAACAGCATCGCGACATCGTACGGCTACACGATCATGGCGGTGTCGATGGGCGTGTTCTTCGTGAACCTGTTCTGGTCGCTGTTCGCGGGCAAACGCGCCGAGGGCAATTATTGGGGCGAAGGGGCGACGACGCTCGAATGGACGCTGTCGAGCCCGCCGCCGTATCACCAGTTCGAGACGCTGCCCCGCGTCGATTAGTCCTGCGCTCCTGCGAAAGCAGGAGCCTTGGCCGCCAGAGCTCCTGCTTCGGCAGGCGCACAAGGTAATTGAAATGACTGCGACCACATTAGCGACCTCGCTTCCCGCCGACTGGCGCGATTTCTTCGCGCTTACGAAACCGCGCGTCATGCGCTCGGTGGTGTTCACGGGGTTGTGCGGCATGATCGCCGCGCCGGTCGCGCTCCCACCTGCGCTCGCCTTCACCGCAGTGCTCTGCATCGCGATGGCCGCAGGGGCAGCGGGCGCGCTCAACCAATGGTATGAGGCCGACATCGACGCGCTGATGCGCCGCACGGCCAATCGTCCGCTTGCGGCGGGACGCATGGACCTGCAAGCCGCGCTCCATTTCGGCGTCGGTCTCGGCGTTGCGTCGGTGCTCATCATGGGACTCGCGACGAACTTGCTTGCCGCTGCGCTCCTCGCGGGCTCGATCCTGTTCTACGTGCTGATCTACACTGTCTGGCTGAAGCGCATTACGCCGCAGAACATCGTCATCGGCGGGGCGGCGGGCGCATTTCCGCCGCTGATCGGCTGGGTCGCGGCGACCGGTGACATCGCACCGCTGCCGATCCTGATGTTCGCCTTCATCTTCCTGTGGACGCCGCCGCATAGCTGGGCGCTCGCGCTCCGCATCCGTGACGATTACGCCGCCGGCACCGTGCCGATGATGCCCGTCGTCGCCAGCGCGCGCAGCACGCGGCTCCTGATGCTTGGCTATGCCGTGCTGATGGCCGTCGTTGCCGTCGCGCCGTGGCCGCTCGGCATGACCGGGGCGTTCTACGGTATTACGGCGCTGGTCGGCTCGCTGATCTTCGTGGCGATCAACATCTGGGTCGTCACCGACGCCGCCATGACCCCGAAGGAAATGCGCGCGGAGAAGGCGCTGTTCCTCTATTCGATCGGCTATATGCTCATAACCTTCGGCGCACTGGCGCTGGACAGGACGGTGTTCGCATGACCCCCGACGACCCCAACCGCATCGAGTTCGACCGCCGCCGAAAGAGCCGCGCCATCGTGACTGCGCTCATCCTCGGCGGGCTGGTGGCGCTGTTCTACTTCATCACGCTCGCGCGCATCGGCAGCACGGTGCAATAATGGACCCGATCAAGCGCACGGCCTTTATCGCCGCGACCGGAACTGCCGCCATGCTCGGCCTCGGCTTCGCCAGTGTTCCGCTCTACCGCCTCTTCTGTGAAGTCACCGGCTTTGACGGCATCACGATGCGCGCCGACGGCAATGGCGTCCGAGCGGTGGCGGGAAAGACCATCGAGGTCCGCTTCGACGCCAATCACGTTCCCACCCTGCCGTGGTCGTTCACCCCCGAAAAGCCCGACCAGATCGTGACGTTGGGCGAAAAAAACATGGCATTCTTCACCGCGACCAATCATGCGCGCTATCCGGTGACGGGGCGCGCGACCTATAACGTCACGCCGACGCAGGCAGGCGGCTACTTCGCTAAGGTCCAGTGCTTCTGCTTCACCGAACAGACGCTGCAACCCGGGCAAAGCGTACGGATGCCGGTGATTTTCTACGTCGATCCCTCGGTTGCGACCGATCCAGACACCAAGAACATCCAGGCGATCACGCTCAGCTACACCTTCTACCCGATAGACGCGCCCGCCGTGCGCGGTTAAACGCCAGACAAGACATAAGGGAACGACCGATGGCCGGTGCCAAGAACCATGATTACCATATCCTGCCGCCCAGCTCGTGGCCGATTATCGGCGCATTCTCGGCGCTGGCGATGGCCATCGGTGGCCTAATGTGGCTGCACAAGGCCGACCCGATGGGCATCGTGTTCTTCGCTGGGTTCGCCGCCGTCCTGTTCACCTTCTATGGCTGGTGGCGGCAGGTCGTGAAAGAGGCGCACGCCGGCGACCATACGCCCGTCGTCTCGCTGCACCTGCGCTATGGCATGATCCTGTTCATTGCCTCAGAAGTCATGTTCTTCGTCGGCTGGTTCTGGGCGTGGTTTGACTATTCGCTGTTCCCCGCCGCGCTTGAGGTGGTCAAGGACCACACCACCGGCGTGATGAGCGTGACCAATTTGTTGGGGCAAGAGGGTGCAGCTGCGGCCGAGCAGTGGCCGCCCAAGGGCATCGAAGTCATCGACCCGTTCGGCTTTCCGCTGCTCAACACGCTCATCCTGCTGTGCTCGGGCACGACCGTCACTTACGCGCACCATGCGCTGATCCATGGCGACCGTCAGGGATTGAAGACCGGCCTCTGGGCGACGATCCTGCTCGGCATCCTGTTCTCGTCGATCCAGGCCTATGAATACGTCCATGCGCCGTTCGGCTTCAAAGGGCTGAACTATAGCGCGGCCTTCTACATGGCGACGGGCTTCCACGGCTTCCATGTGTTCGTCGGCACGATCTTCCTGATTGTCTGCCTTGTGCGGACCTACAAGGGCCACTTCACCCCGCGCCAGCATTTCGGCTTCGAGGCGGCGGCGTGGTATTGGCATTTCGTCGACGTCGTGTGGCTGTTCCTGTTCATCGCCGTCTATGTTTGGGGCAGCTGGGGCGCGCCGATCCACGGGTGATGGCGAACGGATGGCACCTCGCTCAGGTCAATGTCGGTCGCTTGGTCGCGGCGATGCCCGATCCGCGCGTCGTGCCGTTCTTTGCAGCGCTCGACCGGATCAACGCGCTGGCCGATGTGTCTCCGGGCTTTGTCTGGCGGCTACAAGACGAAAGCGGCAACGCGACCGCGATCAGTTATTCGCCCGATCCGTTGCTGGCGATCAACATGTCGGTGTGGACCGACGCCGAATCGCTGTTCGACTATGTCTACCGCAGCGCCCACACGCCGGAGATGGCACGCCGCCGCGAGTACTTTGCGCGCTACGACGGCGCGTATCAGGCGCTGTGGTGGATTCCGGCGGGGTCGATCCCGACCGTGAACGACGCCCTGTCGCGGCTTTGGCTGCTCGACCGGTTCGGGCCGAGCGCACAGGCGTTCACGTTCAAGGCACGCTTCCCGCGTCCTGACGAAGGCTTTCCACCCGTCGATATGAACCCCGACCCGTGGTGTGCGGGTCGCGCCTGACCCACATCCGGTGACAGCACCCCGCGACAATCTCGTGATACTCGCCGTGAAGGGGGGCTGCCCGCAGTGCGGCGCGCGGACCCTTTTCGGCGGGATGATCTCGTTTGCGCCGAAATGCCGCGCCTGTGGTCTGGACTTTTCGGCGTTCAACGTCGGAGACGGGCCAGCGGCATTCCTCACACTCATCGTCGGCGCGGTCGTCGTGCTTGGTGCTGTCAGCTTGGAACTGTCCGCAGGACCGCCATTCTGGGTCCATCTGCTGATCTGGCCCGTCGTGACGCTCGGCCTCGTCATCGGCGGCCTGCGCGTCGGCAAGGCGGCGCTGCTAATTTCCGAATATCGCAACGCTGCCCGCGAAGGTAAGCTCAAGCCATGAAGCGCCTGCCCGTCATCGCCACGATTGTTGTCGCCATTGCCGTGCTCGCCATGCTGGCGCTGGGCGTGTGGCAGCTCGAACGGCGCGGCGAAAAGGCGGCGCTGATCGCGCGCTATGCCGCCAATTTGAACCAGCCTGCGATGGCTTTCCCCGAACTCGCCCCCGTCCCGCCCGAAGCGATGTTCCGCAAGAGCCGCATCCAGTGCCTGCGCGTCGCCAGCTGGCGCACCGAAGCAGGCCGCTCGGCGCAGGGACGCAGCGGTTATCGCCATATCGCCGATTGCGTGACGGGCGCGGAGGGGCCGGGGGTGCTCGTCGATCTCGGCGTCTCATCCGACCCCGCGCAGAAAGTGGTGTGGACCGGCGGTGCCATCGACGGCGTCATCACCACCGAGCCGAACCACGCCAGCCTGATCGGGCGTCTGTTCACGCGCGAAGTGCCGCTCCGCCCGATGCTGGTCGCCGCAGCGCCCGCACCCGGTCTCGCCGCCAGCGCGCCGCCCAATCCCGCCGATGTGCCGAACAACCATCTGGCCTATGCGGTGCAATGGTTCGTGTTCGCGGGGGCGGCGTTGTTGATCTACATGCTCGCGCTCAGGCGGCGTCATGGAAAATGATGCCGAGCGTGAAGCGTTCGCCGCCGGTCAGCTTGCTCACCCCGTGGCGCATCTGCACGCGATAGGGGCCGCGCGCGCCCTGCACCGGTCGCTCGCGCACCGGAAACACGACAGCATCGCCCTGTCGTAACGGCACGACGGCGGCGCGCGACTGCATGCGCGGGCGCTGTTCGGTCAGCACGAACTCGCCGCCGGTAAAGTCGCGCTCCGGATCGGACAACAGGATCGCGACCTGCAATGGAAACACCTCCGCGCCGTATAAATCCTGATGCAGGGCGTTCCAGTCGCCCGGCCCGTAGCGCAGAATCAACGGCGTCGGGCGGGTTTGCCCTACGGCATGGCACCGTGCGCGGTATTCGGTATGGGTGGCGGGGTAAGTCAGCCCCGTCCCGAGTGTCGCAGCCCAGTGGTTAGCGATCGCTGCTAGCGGCGGATACAACCCCGCCCGCAACGCCGCGATTTGCTCTGGCAAAGGATCAGCAAAATACCGGTAAACCCCCCGCCCAAACCCATGCCGCGCCATGTTCACTTCGCTGCGGAAAAGGGCGGGAGTGGTCCATGTTGTCTGCACGACGTTGCATTCGTCGGGTGACAGGAGGGACGGGAGAATAGCCCAGCCGTCGTCGGACAGCACGTCGAGATTTGCGATCATCGCGAAGGACTAGCGCAACGGTCAGTGGACGGCGTCCCGGATATTGCTTTCAAAACTGGCGGAGCGCGATGCCCGCCGCCATCCGCCGGACATGGTCGCTGAACTTCTCGCCCTCATATGCTTCGGTGCGAAAGCCATTGACCTTCCACCGCTTGCACATCTTGCACCCGGCCCGGGCGTTGCGCGGACGATGACGTTTGTGATGCATCACGCCGCTCGCGGTAGGATACGGTCGAGTTCACCGTTTAGCGCGCGCTTCGCGGTCAGCGTATCGCACCGCGTCTGGATACGCAGGAAAAAGCCTTCGCTCAGCCGGAAGTAGCGCGTGAGGCGAAGGTCGAGGTCGGCATCCACTGGCGATGTTCCGCCGATCATGCCGGACAGGCGCGAGGGATCGACACGCAAGGCCTCGGCCAGCATGGCTTCGCTCAAGCCCAGCGGCTCGACGAACTCCGACGCCAGCACGTCCCCCGCATGAGGGATGTCCAGCCAGTCTTGATCAGTGATAGTCGACGATCTCGACATCGTAAGCATCTCCGTCTCTCCAGACGAAGCATACACGATATTGCATGTTGATTGAAATCGAATGCTGGCCGACCCTGTCTTCCTTGAGATCGTGCAGCCGGTTGCTGAGGGGAAAGCGAAGGTCGTCGAGGCCGGTTGCAGCGTCGATCATCAGCAACTTCAGCACGGCGCGCTTCTGGATATCGAGCGGAAACCGGCGGCTGCGCTCGCCGTTCCAGATGCGTTCGGTGTCGGATGTGGCGAAGGAGCGGATCATCCGTATCAGCTACATCTCGCTGAATCCGATTACGAGTTATTACAAAAAATTAGTTGGCGACTTGTGGCTCACAGATCGCCTCGCGTGGCCAAGGGTCGATGAGCACTTTCCGCGCGCGCGATAACGTCTTCCATTGCGAGCGGAGCGATGTCGCCGATACCGGCTGGGTGTCAGGAAACGCAGCGTTGATGAAATCCGACACCAGTTCCCAGCAGGGTTTGCCGTCGTAAGGCATGGCTTGGCCGGGCCAAGTGGCAGTCACTGCTCTTCCTTGTGAAGCATTGCGTAGGTGGAAGCTCAGCCATGCCGAGAGACCTGCTACCTCCACACGCACTTTGCTCGCGGCTTTTCGTGATAATGCGGGTTCAAAGCGCAAGCACCCCAGCTGTCGGACATTTCGTGAGAGGTCATTGACCTCTGCTAACTCGGAGGTCCAGTCCTCCAAAAACTCGTCACATTGGAATAGGCCAATGCGCCAGCAGAGCAAATGGTCGGTGTATAGCCAAGTTCGAGCCGAGGCAGTGTGTCGCACTTCACCATCTGGCTGATTCGCATCAGGCAACGCGACATTTAAGTCTTCGTGACCGCCGACTTGCTTCGTTAGCGCAGCTTTCAGGCAATGCCTAAAAAAGTACGGCTCCCGCTTAGCGAGTTGGGTTAGCTTTCGAACTAAAGGGTAGGCTTCGGCACATACCTCACGCCGGACGTCGTGGCGTTCATCAAGAGCAGTAGGATAGTCCTGACCCTGCTCAATCCACCTGCGAGCCTCTTCGCATTCGTGCACCAGCCGAAAAACCAACTGATTGATCTTTTTGTCGGTCAACGGAAGCCTCTTCACCCGCAGTCGAGCAATCGCGCATCCGTAACGCCCCTCCGCTGAAAGCAAATTCTGAGGGTACATGTAGCTGTCAGAACCCTTGGCCTGCTTCACGCCCAACCTAAGTGTGGTCACCGCCCCTTCCACTTCCGCTGAGTCTTCCCGAACCGGTCCTTCCTCGTCCCCGCTCTGCCCTCGTTGCTCCGCCCCATGATCGGGGCGGCGGACACCGCCGCCCCCGGCAGACCCAATTCCTCGGCCTCCAGCGAGCGGATTTCGTCGCGCAACCGTCCGGCGGTTTCGAACTCGAGGTCACCCGCGGCTTTCCGCATCTTCTTTTCGAGGTCTTCGATATACGCGCGCAGGTTGTGGCCGACCATGTGCGGGCGGTCTTCGTCGATCTCGATGGTCACCTGATCGCGCGACGACAGGTGGCTGATCACGTCCGAAATATTGCGCTTGATCGTTAGCGGGGTGATGCCGTGTTCGGCGTTGTATTCGAGCTGCTTTTCGCGCCGCCGGTCGGTTTCGCGGATTGCGCGCTCCATGCTGCCGGTGGTGCGGTCGGCATAGAGGATGACGCGCCCGTCGACGTTGCGCGCGGCGCGGCCGATGGTCTGGATCAGCGAGGTTTCCGAGCGCAGGAAACCCTCCTTGTCTGCGTCGAGAATGCACACCAGCCCGCATTCGGGAATGTCCAATCCCTCGCGCAGCAGGTTGATGCCGATCAGCACATCGTAAACGCCCAGCCGCAGGTCGCGGATCAGCTCGATACGCTCCAGCGTCTCGACGTCCGAGTGCATGTAACGGACTTTGATTCCCGCCTCGTGCAGATATTCAGTCAAGTCTTCCGCCATGCGCTTAGTCAGCGTCGTCACCAGCGTGCGATACCCCGCCGCCGTCGTCTTGCGGACTTCGTTGATGCAATCGTCGACCTGATCCTCGACCGGCTTGATCTCGACCGGTGGGTCGATCAGCCCTGTCGGACGGATGACCTGTTCGGCGAACACGCCGCCGGTCTGTTCCGTTTCCCACGGCCCCGGCGTCGCCGACACGCACACCGTCTGCGGGCGCATCGCGTCCCATTCGTTGAAACGCAACGGGCGGTTGTCGATGGCGGACGGCAGACGGAACCCGTATTCGGCGAGCGTCAGTTTGCGCCGGTGATCGCCGCGCGACATGCCGTTGACCTGGCCGATGGTGACATGGCTTTCATCGACGAACAGCAGTGCATTTTCGGGGAGATATTCGAACAGGGTCGGCGGCGGTTCGCCCGGCATCCGCCCGGTCAGGAAGCGGCTGTAATTCTCGATCCCCGCGCAACTGCCGGTCGCGGCGATCATTTCCAGATCGAAATTAGTGCGCTGCTCCAGTCGCTGCGCCTCAAGCAATTTGCCCTCGATCACCAGTTCCTTCAGCCGCTCGGAAAGCTCGTGCTTGATCGCCTCCATCGCCTGTTTCATCGTCGGGCCGGGCGTCACATAATGGCTGTTCGCATAGACGCGGACGTAATCGAGCAGCGCGGCCTTCTTGCCCGTCAGCGGATCGAACTCCGCGATGCTTTCGATTTCGTCGCCGAAGAATGAGATGCGCCACGCGCTGTCCTCATAATGCGACGGAAAAATCTCCAGATTGTCGCCGCGGACGCGGAAATTGCCGCGCTGGAACGCGGCGTCGTTGCGTTTGTACTGCAGCGCGACGAGCTTCCGGATGATCTCCGACTGCTCGACCGTCGCGCCCTTTTTCAGGTCGAAGATCATCGCCGAATAGGTCTCGACCGAGCCGATACCGTACAGACACGACACCGACGCCACGATGATCACGTCATCGCGTTCGAGCAGCGATCGGGTGGCCGAATGCCGCATCCGGTCGATGCTCTCGTTTACCGAGGACTCCTTCTCGATGTACGTATCCGACCGCGCGACATAGGCTTCGGGCTGGTAATAATCGTAGTAGCTGACAAAATATTCGACCGCATTGTCGGGAAAGAACGATTTCATCTCGCCATAAAGTTGCGCCGCCAAAATTTTGTTGGGCGCAAGGATCAGCGCGGGCCGCTGCAACTCCTCGATCACCCGCGCCATCGTGAAGGTCTTGCCGCTGCCGGTAACGCCGAGCAGCACTTGGTTGCGCTCGCCGGTCAGCGCGGTGTCGACGAGTTCGGCAATTGCTGTCGGTTGGTCGCCAGCGGCTGTATAATCAGACACGACCTTGAAGCGCTTGCCGCCCTCGACCTTCGGCGGACGGTTAGGCCGGTGCGGGACGAAACTCTCGCCGGTTTCGGGCTCGTCGAGCGAGGTGCGAATCTGGATGGACATAAAGAGAACGATAGGATGTGCTGGATGCCGATACAACCGGAGCGATTCGGCGACCGGCGCGATTGAATTACCGCTGCAAACCGATATGCTCGACCTCAATAAGGGCGCATCGCAGTTCATCAACAATAGGGAGGAAATGCCATGTCGCGCCTGTTCTTGCTTGCTCCAATCGTGCTCGCCGCCTGTTCGACGCAGCCGACCGTCAAGGCCGAGAACGCCTCGGTTGCCGAAGTCGCCGATGCCGCGCGCGAAGCCATTTCGCTGCAACCGGGGCAATGGTCAACGACGGTCGATGTTACCGAACTGAAGTTTCCCGGGGTCGATGATCCGCGTGTTGCCGACGCGATGGGCGGCATGATGAAAAAGGCGCAGGCCGAAGCGCACAGCTATTGCGTGACCCCCGAACAGGCGGCGAAGCCGTCGGCAGAACTGTTCGCCGGCAAAGCCAATGGCGATTGCCGTTACGACACATTCACTATGGCGGGCGGGCGCATCGATGCCGCGATGACCTGCACAGGTGCCGGCACGCCGGGGTCGATGACGATGACGACATCGGGCACTTATTCGTCGACCGCCTATGACGTGGCGATGAATATGAAGGTCGCTAATCCGGCAATGCCGGGTGGCGCGATGACGATGAAGGCGCGAACCAAGGGCGCACGCACCGGCGACTGCAAAGCTTGACAGGAGGAACGACAATGATCGGCTACGTCACAATCGGCACCAACGACATCGCCAAGGCGCGCCCCTATTACGATGCGCTGCTCGCTGAAATGGGCGCGAAACGCATGATGGAGTTCGGCGACGAGCTCGGCGGCTTCACGATGTGGGGCAGTGACTGGAGCAAGCCTGCGCTGGCCGTCACTGGACCGCATGACAAGCAACCAGCAACGGCGGGTAACGGCAATATGGTCGCACTCGTGCTCGATACCCGCGCCAAGGTCGACGCGCTCTATGCCAAGGCACTCGAACTCGGCGGCAGCGACGAAGGGCCGCCGGGGCTGCGCGGGGAGGAAGGGCCGCAGGCGTTCTACGGTGCCTATTTCCGCGACCCCGAGGGCAATAAATTCTGCGCGTTCTGTACTGGCCCCGCGTCCTGATGCGCGTTGCGTTGGGCGGTGTTGCGGCGTTATTGCTGGGAAGCTGCGGCTCGCCCGAAACAGGTCCGGAGGTCTTGCTGGAGCGCGGCATGTGGAAAATCGCCACCGAATTCAGCACACCCAAGGTCGACGGGCTGAGCGTCGATGATCTGCGTTCCAAGTTCCCGAAGGACAGCGAGACCAACGAATGTACCCAGCCGGTGCTTGCGGGCGGGCGAGCCTTGCTGCGGCGGTTGTCACTGTCGGGCGGCTGCTCCATCGACAGCTCGGCGGTCGAGAACGGCGTGGTGAAGGGCGCGGGCCTGTGCGACAGTATCATCGACAAGCGCGCGACCAAGGCTGCCGATATCGCTACCGATAACTGGCTCAAGATCGACGGCACCTACGCACCCGATTATGTGAAAATCGAGGGCGACATCGTCGTAACCATGACCGAGAATAGCGGTGCGACGGCGCGCTTTACCGGCTCGGTCATCCACACCGCCGAACGCACTGGAGATTGTAAATGACCCCCACCCGCCTGCTGCCTGCGCTTGCGCTTGTCCTCGCCTCCCCCGCGCTCGCCGAACCCGATTATGCCGCCGCCATCCGTGCCGATTACGACGCCTCTGGTGCGGCGCTGTTCGACTATTTCCACCGCAATCCCGAATTGTCGTTCAAGGAAGTCAACACCGCCGCGCGCATGGCCAAGGAGTTGCGCGCGATTCCCGGCATCGTCGTCACCGAAAAGGTCGGCGGTACCGGCGTCGTCGGCGTGATGAGCAATGGTGCCGGGCCGACGGTGCTGGTACGCGCCGACATGGACGGGCTGCCCGTCGAGGAAAAGACTGGCCTGTCCTATGCGTCGAAGGCGCGACAGGTCGGCGTCGACGGCGTGGACTCGCCCGTGATGCACGCGTGCGGTCATGACACCCACATCACCGGCCTTGTCGCGACGGCCAAACGGCTCGCGGCCATGAAGGGCCGCTGGTCGGGTACGATTGTCTTCATCGTCCAGCCTGCCGAGGAACGCGTCGGCGGGGCGGCAGCGATGATCAAGGACGGGCTCTACACCCGCTTTCCAAAGCCCGATGTCGCGCTCGCCTGGCACGTCGCGTCCGAACTGGCGACGGGCAAAGTCTCGGCGTCGGAGGGCATCCAGTATTCGTCCGCCGACAGCGTCGATATCCGCGTCAACGGCATCGCCACCCATGGCGCATCGCCGCATCTGGGCCGCGACCCTGTCTATGTCGCGTCGCAGATCGTCGTCGCGCTACAGGGGATTATCAGCCGCGAGAAGGGGCCGCTGTCGCCCGGTGTCATCACCGTCGGCGCGTTCCATGCCGGAGCCAAGCACAACATCATCGGCGACCATGCCGACCTGCAAGTGACGGTGCGCTCGAACGACCAGAAAGTCCGCGATATGCTGATCGCGTCGATCGAGCGCGTCGCAAACGGTGTCGCCGCCGCCAATGGCGCGCCCGCGCCGGTGGTCAAGGTGACCGAATCGACGCCGGTGACCGTCAACGACACCGCGCTCGCGCGTCGCCTGAACGCGGCATTCGTTCGTGAACTCGGGGCAGCGGCGGTGCCGCCGTTCGAGCAAAAGGGCATGGGTGCCGAGGATTTCGCCTATTTCGTCGCGCCCGAACACAAGGTGCCGGGATTCTACTTTGCGGTCGGCGGCACCCCGCAGGCGGCATTCGATGCGGAGAAAGCCGGCGGTCCCCGCGTCGCGGGCCACCACTCGGGCCTGTTCAAGGTCGATCCGCGCGCAAGCGTTGTCACGGGGGCAACCGCGATGACGGTCGCGGTGATGGAATTGTTGGGGAAGAAATAGCCGCTCAATCCTCCGCGATCAGGCTCGTCTTCTTCGTGTCGGGCAGCATCAGGAACGCAATCAGCGCGATCCCGATGCCGCCGGTCACGCCCCAGAAGTACAGCGGCTCCATGCTGTTTTTCTTCAGCCACAGGGCGACATATTCGGACGGCGCGCCGAACATCGTGTTGGCAATCGCATAGGGAAACGCGACCCCCAAGGTGCGGATGTGCGCGGGAAACAGCTCGGCCTTGGTGATCGGCCCGACCGATGTGTACGCCGACATGATGGTCAGCGGGATCACGGCAAGCAGGAACGCGATCATCGGATCACGGACACCCGCCAGGGTTGTGAACACCGGCACCGTGACGAGGATTCCGGCGACCCCGAAAAAGATCATCTGCGGTTTGCGCCCGAACCGGTCCGACAGCGCGCCCCACAGCGGCTGTTGCAGCGCGAACACCGCCAGCGCCACTGCCGTGATCGCCGTCGCCGTCGGCCGCGTGAAGCCTGATGTCCCGACCAGGAATTTCTGGAGGTAGGTCGTGTAGGTGTAGAACGCGAGCGTGCTGCCCGCTGTCATCATGACGATCATCAGCGATGCGCGCTTGTGGTTACGCCACAGCTCGCCGACCGAAGAGGCTGGTGTCCCGCTGCGGTCGATAGCGTGGAAGGCATCGGTCTCGGCCAGCCCGCGCCGGAACACGAACACGGCCAGCGCCAATACCGCGCCGAGCGCGAACGGGATGCGCCAGCCCCATGACTCCAGCGCTGCTTCGGTCATGACGGCTTGCAGCACCAGCAGCACGCCGAGCGCCGCCAACTGCCCGCCTATCAGCGTGACATAATGGAAACTCGACCAGAATCCGCGCTGCCCGCGCGCGGCCATTTCGCTGAGATAGGTCGAGCTCGCGCCGAACTCGCCGCCGACGCTCAACCCCTGCAACAGTCGCGCAATCACGAGCACAGCGGGCGCAACCCAGCCGACTTGGGCATAGGTCGGCGCAATCGCGATCAGCAGCGACCCCGCGCACATCAGCCCGACCGACAGCGCGAGGCCCGCCTTGCGCCCGTGGCGGTCGCCATAGACCCCCATCGCCCACGCCCCGATAGGCCGCATGACGAATCCGACACCAAAGATCGCGGCGGTGTTCAACAACTGCGCGGTGCGGTCGCCCTCGGGGAAAAACGACGGCGCGAAATAGATCGCGAGCGAGGCATAGGCGAACCAGTCGTACCATTCGACGAAATTGCCCGCCGACCCGCCGATGATCGAGCGCAGGCGTTTTGTGTCGATGGCCATGCGTCGTGTCTCTCCGTCGGAACGCGCTGCTTATGCGATGAAGCGGCGCACTGGCACAAGCGGCAGCAGCGGCGCGGGTTGCGCCGACGCGCCAACGGCAATACCCCGTCGCCATGCGCCGTGCCCTACCTTCGCTTTTGCTCACGCTGGCTTTTGCCAGTTGCGTTGCGCCATCGATCGATGCGCCGCCCCCGCGTGCGGTGCCAGTGACCGTCGCGCCGCCGCCCGTTGCCGCACCCCTGCCGGTGGTTCCCGGCGCGGTCGAGCCGGGCAACTGGAGCTATGCCGCAACGAAAACCGGCAGCAGCGCGCGCTTCGGGGCGGGCGGCGCAACCGCCTTTGCCGTCGAGTGCGAAGCAGCGAACCGGAACATCGTGCTGCGCGTCCTGCGTGCGAACCCCTCCGCCCCCGACACAACGGTGGTTCTGCGCGCGTCGACCATGCTCAAATCGGTGCCGGTATCAGGCGGCGGCGCGTTCGGCACGGCGCGGTTGACCGCGCGCGACCCGATCCTCGATGCGCTCGCGTTCAGCCGGGGCAAATTCGGTGTGTCGGTCGACGGCCGCGAACGCTGGCTACCTGCGTGGCCCGAAGTTGCGCGCGTGGTCGAGGATTGCCGCAGCTGAATCGGTGTCCGGCGCGAAGCGTAGATTCATGACGGCGAAAATTATTTTCCACAAGTCCTTGATTGGCGGCGCGCGATGATTCAGATTCGCATTGTGACCGACGGTGGTCACGGCACTTAGCGAAAGGAGGTGATCCGATGTCTCATGGTTCAGCTTGTGGCACGGAGAATTTCGTTCGGGAGCATGTCGCCTAGCAGCCTGTAAGGGTTTCGACGCGGCCATGGTCTCCCGGGCTAGAGATTTCATCTCTTGCCGCTGACCATGCGAGGGTCGCCGGGGCGTAAGGCGCTCCGGCGGCCTTTTCTGTGTCGGGCCGCGCCAGAAAATAGCGGAGCTATTTTCGGCCCTCTGCGGCCCGACCGGCCGGCGGGGCCAAAGCCCCGACCGACGACGACACGGCTTTGCCGGGTCGGGGCAAGCGAGGTTCGCGCAATGTCGGGTTTGTCGGCGATTGCTGACAGTCAGGTTTTGGAAGGAAGGCAGTTAAATTTGCCATTGATTTCAGACCAGCGGCAAGCTGGGAAAGCAGCCGAAGCCACTTCCCCAAACTCGCACTTAGAACAAGCTACCCTGAGCCGGGGGCACATCTGGGAAGCGCTTGCCGGTCAAAACCTCAGATACCCTGCCTTGGTTGATACCAAACAGCGCGGCGATCTGATGGCTAAACAGCCCTTTTTGCATTCGCAGATAGCGGATCTCGGCAGCCATCTTCGGTGTTACCGGGGGTGAAGGCGTGCGTTGCATCGGCATAATCCTTGCCAAGTGTGGCCAGAAGTGCGATTCCTAAGTTTCCACGCTTCGGATCGCGGTCTTCTGACCACGGGTTTGAACAGAGGGTCGGCCTTTTGGTCGGCCCTTTTGGCTTCGCGGCTTTTCAGTGTCCGCAACCGTGACGTTATCTCATAGGCTTCGCCTCCACTCGCTAGTAACTGAGGTTTAGCAGTCCCCTTGTCAAGTGTATCCTGATAAGCTATCGGATTTTTATCAGACGTTAGCGGAGCGTGATATGGTTGAAGAGGTGATTAAAGAAGGGGCAAAGCGGGATCGCAGCCCGAAGTTTCCATACATCGGCTTGAGCAAAGCGCTCGAGCGGATCGAGGTGCTACACGGAAAGGTGAAGCGCTACGATGCGCGGATTGCGGACATAGCCAAGGACTGGGACCTGTCTCCTAAGAGCAGTTCAACTGATCGAAATGTAGCGGCATTGCAATCATTTGGATTAATCGAAGACTCGGGAAACGGAGAAAATCGAAAAATCAAACTATCAGAGCTGGGTGCAAGGATTTTAGCGGATCATAGGCCCGGTGTTCGTGAGTCGCTACTCGCAGAAGCAGCGTTGAAGCCACCTATTATCGCCGACTATTATCGCAAGTGGGTAGGCGGGCGACCAGATGAGGCTCATGCCTTAAGTCAGCTACAGTTTGAGGGTGGATTTACAGTAGATGGTGCTCGTTTATTCCTCCGTGTGTTCGATGAAACAATTCGATTCACGGGTTCGAGCGAGCATGAAAAGACTACCGGTATCGAAGAGAATGGCGACTCGGTTGATGAACTTCAGAATGAAGTCATCGATGAGTCTGACCGCGCCACGGTAAACAAAGCTAAACGGCGTCCGGTAGAGGCAAGGGCTGGGACAAAACAGGATATTTTTTCCCTTCAAGAAGGCGATGTCATATTTCAATGGCCAGAAATCATTTCGGCGGAAAGCTACGAAGATTTGGAAGATTGGACCAAGTTGATGTTACGCAAGATCAAGCGAAGCATTGGCGCGCTTCAAGGTAATGATTCGGCAGCGGAAAACGGTTAGGCTAGCTCGGCATGAATCGCGGGGCGATGTTAGCTTTTGGTTCCTGAGATAGTCTTCGAACGACCGAAAAATCATCGAAGCCCCCAAAAGCTACCTCCCACCCCCCGCAATCCACGCCCGCACCTTCGCCTCCAGCACCGTCAGCGGCAGCGCCCCCGTCATCAGCACTTGCGCGTGAAACCGCCGCGCGTCGAACCGCGCGCCAAGCTTTGCCTTCGCCTCCGCCTTCAGCCGCAGGATCGCCAATTGCCCGATCTTGTACGCCAGCGCTTGTCCCGGAATGGCGATGTACCGCTCGACCTCGATCGTCGCGTCGGTGCGGCTCATGCCCGAATTAGCGAGCATGTAATCGATGGCCTGGTCGCGGGTCCAACCCTTGGCGTGCAGACCTGAATCGACGACCAGCCGCAGCGCGCGGAGCATTTCGTCGTCGAGCCCGCCGAAGCGCTGATAGGGGTCGGTCTCGACGCCGAGTTCCTTCCACAAGGTTTCGGCATAGAGCGCCCAGCCCTCGACGTACGCGGTGTTGCCGCCGAATCGCATGAAGGGGGGGAGTGCGGTGTTCTCCTGCGCGAGGCTAATCTGGAAATGATGCCCCGGCACCGCTTCGTGGAGGTACAGCGTCTCGCTGCCGATCTTCGAGCGCGAGGGCAGGTCGTAGCTGTTGTAATAGAACACACCGGGCCGTGAGCCGTCGGGCGTCCCCTGCTGGTAACTGCCGCCCGCGTCGGTCTTTTCCTTGTACTCAGGCACCGGGCGGATCTCGAGCGCGGTCTTGGGGATGGTCGAGAATTGCTCGCGCACGCGCAAGTCGATCAGCCTGCCGACGCGCTCGAACTCTTCGCGCATCGCTTCCTTGGTCTTGAACTTGAACGCGGGGTCGGCGCGCAGCTTTTCGAAGAACTGCGGCAGAGTGCCGGTAAACCCGACCTGTGTCTTGATCGTCTCCATCCCCTTCAGAATGCGCGCGACTTCGGACAGGCCCAGCTTGTGGATCTGGTCCGCCGTCATCGGCAGCGTCGTGTTCTGCTCGATCAGATAGCTGTAGAGCTGCGCGCCGCCCTTCATATGGACAAGCCCCACACCCTCAAGCGCCACAGCCAGATATTCGTCGCGCAGGAAATCGCGCAGCCGGGTGTAGGCGGGGAAAATGCCGTCGCGCACAGCCGCCGATGTCTCCGCCGTCAGCCGTGCCTTGTCCGCCGCCGTGAAGCTGTCGGGGAACATCTTGACCGGCCCCATGAACGTCGATCCCTCGACACCGGTTTTGAGCTGTGTATCGAGCTGGTCGACGATGTTGCGGACGATGAGTTTGGGCTGGACGACGCCGGTCTTCATCCCCTCGCGGAAGCGGACGATGGCGAGGTCGATCTGCGCGGCGAACTGGCGGTGACGCTTGATATTGTTGTCGTAATCCAGAACCGTCTTGAATGGCGCGGCTCCCTGTCCCGAGGCGATATCGGGGTAGAATGTATGCGCGCCAAAGAAATGGTCGATGGGGCGCACGTCACGCAGGCGGCGGATGGCAGGGGTCAGGCCCGCCATGCTGATCTGGGTGTTCCGCCTGAACGTGTCATAGGCAATGCGGTCGGTCGCATTCAGCTTCGCGCGGTCGATCTTGGCCAGCGCGGCAAGATCTGCCCCGTCCGCCCGAAAATTCGCCTCGGTCGCGGCATCCGAATAAAAGTCGCCGAGTTGGTCGGCGTAGCGCAAGTCGCCCCTGAACAACGCGTTGAGCGGCTGGCGCTTCAGCAGCGCCTCGTCGCTGGCTTTGAACAGTTGCTGCAATTGTTCGGCGGGAGTCGCGGCGGCGAGCGGCGCGGCGAGAGCGATCAGCGAGACGGCGACAGGAAATAGCAGGCTACGCATAAGGGGACTCCGTGGGTCGGGTGTGTTGCCCCGCTATCACGGCTGTCCCGATATACAAGCGGGGCCGGCGTTTCGCGCCGGCCCCGTGTCGGTCAATAATAGAAGTTGCGGATCACATCGATCACGATGCCGCGCCGCGTATCGATCAGCAGGACGTCGTTGTAGTGACGCACCCAGCGCTGGTTCCAGCCGGGGTTCGGCAGGCGATAGCGGGCGTAATCGTTCACATAGTAACGCGGGCTATAATAGCCGACGCCGATGCGGATGCCCGGACGGAAGCTCTGATAGCGGTTGTCCGACCGCCAGCCATAGCCGCGATAAAGGTCGCGGTTGTGGTGGCGATACTGGCGCCAGTCGTCACGTCCCCAATTGCCGTCACGCACGGCATCGCGGCGGTCCTCGCGGTATTCCTGACGTGCGCCACGCAGCTCGCGCTGCTCCTGACGGACTTCGCGCGGGTCGCCGCTGCGATAGGCGCGGTTTACGTCGCGGCGCTCCTGACGGATGTCCTGACGGTCGCGTTGCAGTTCGCGGCGCTCCGACGGTGAGATCTGCGCCTGTGCCGCAACCGGCACCAGCGTTGCGGCGATGAGGCCCGCCAGCATGGCCTTTGTGATGGTCTTACGCATGATGTTACTCCTTCAAACGTCCATTGCTGAACGACCGAAGAGTTACATCCCTTCCACTGAATGGCGCGGGAACGGCACGGTCAGCCGTGCGAAAGGTTGCGAAAGGTTGCGCGCCGTCAGAACCAGAAGCGTTCGCGGTACCATTTCGTGACGATGTTCTTGACGCCGGCGGTCACCGGCAGGCTTTCGTGCAGCGTCTGCGGATTGGGCGTGCCGTCGGCAGCCATGTTGTTCCACGCGAGCAGCATCCCGGTGCGCGGCGACACTTGAAAACCGGCGTTGGGGAACAGGGTCTCGCCGCCGCCCGCCGGTTGGTCGAGGTAAATCATCGCGGTCCAGCAGCGTTGTCCGCCGCGCGCCTTTTCCTCCTGCCAATAGGGCATGTCGTAGGGGAAATAGTCGTGGTGTGCCTTGAACTGCTGGCCGACAGCATAGCGTTGCCCCTGCAACGTCTCGCCCTGGCGCGGTTTCATGCCCAACAGCTTGCAGAGGCGCGCGTCGATGCTCTCGACAAAGGGGTTCCAGCGGTCGAGATCGCAGCTCTCGCTGGTCCGGAAGCCGGGGTCGGGAGCCGACGATAACACTGTCGAGGGCTTGCGGTCGGCATCTATCATCGCGATCAATCCACCGCTTTCGCGGGCCGTTAGGAAATTCTGCAACAGATAGACCTCACAGCCGATGCCGGGGAGCACTTGCATCCCAGGTGCCCTTTTCAGGCGGGCGGCAACCGATTTGCCGATTTCGGCGAGGCGCGGTTCGGACACGGGGTTACTGCGCCTGTGCCGCGATAAAATCATGCCCCGCCATCGTCACCCCTTTGCCGTTGTCGGCATCAGGATAGGCGAAGGCAGGGCATGGTTTCCAGTCGCAATCTCTATTCGAAGAAGTCGTAGATCGCGTCGACGACCTGACCGGTCCTCAAATCGACGAGCAGCACGTCTTCGTAATAGCGCACCCAGCGATACGGACCGCTGGCGGGGGGCAGGCGATAGCTATACGGATCGTCGATCCAGTATTGCTGGTCGTAGAGCACATACGACAGGCTGTACCCGATCGAGAAGCGGCGGTATCCGTAATCCCACCCGTACGGCGCGTAATAGCGGTCGTTCCGGAACAGGCTGCGGTTCGAATAGCGATAGCGCTGCCAGTCGTAGCGCTGGTCGCGCCGCCAGTCGCGGCTCCAGTTGCGGTTCCAGTCGCGGTACTGGTTCTGCCACTGGCTACGCTGGTCGTAGCGACGGCCGTTATTCTGCCAGCTGTCGCTGCGACCGTTGTTGCGCCAACTATCATTACGCCACGAGTCGTTGCGCCATGTGTCGTTGCGTCCGTTGTTGCCGTTCCACTGGCCGTCGTTCCGGTGGTTGGTCTGCCAGCTGTCGTTGCGGCGCTGATCGCTCCAGCGGCCGTCGTTGCGGTTCTGGCCGTTCCAGCCATTGTTGCCGTTCCAACCCCGGTTGTCCTGACGCTGGACGACGACACCGCCGTTGGCACCACCATTGGTCCGCCAGCTGTCGCGGCGCTGCTCGCGGTTTTGTTCGCGGTTTTGCCAATTGCCCTGCGGCTGGACGGGCGCGACCACCCGCGGGGCGGGGCGCGACCAGCCGGGCTGGCCGACCTGACCGTTCGGTTGCGCGTTCGGTTGGCTGCGCTCCATCCCATCCTGTCGGCGTTCCTGCCAGTTTGGCGACATCCCCCCGTCGCCGCGCGACCAGCGCTGCTGGACAGGGGCCGGTTGCGCCGCCGGAGCTTGGGGAACGGGCGCCTGATAGACCGGACTTGGCTGCTCGCGGCGTTCTTCGCGGCGTTCCTCTCTGCGCTCCTCGCGCCGTTCGCCGCCGCCCTGACCGCGGAACCCGCCGCCATTGTCCTGCGGGCGGACTTCGTCGCCGCCACGCGGGCCGCGTTCGCGCTGGCCTTCGTCATTCTGCGACATCCGGACCATGACACGCTCGGGGATCGGTGTCGGCTCGGCTGCGGTGGCAACATCCTGCGCCAGCGCCGGGGTAAATGCAGTTGCTGCCAATAAGGCAGCCAAGGCGATCGTTCTTTTCATGACCGTCGTTCCGTGGAGCGCGCGTGCACGATTGTCGCTGCGTCCCATAGGGCGGGGTGTGGCCGAGTCGGGCTGAACACAGTCTGGCAAATCGCTTAATCGTTGCGAAAGCAAAACTAACGTCCCGAACTATCTGGCAACCGGCGGTGTCAGCGCCGGCACCCGCCGTGCCGCATCGCGCGGATCGATACCCGGCGGCGGCGCGGCCACGATCGTTTCCTCGCCACGCATCGCCGCCGCTGCGCGGTGAATGGCGCGGCGCAGGCGGATATAGGTGCCGCAGCGACAGATGTTGGTGATCGCCACATCGATATCGGCGTCGGTCGGGCGGTTGCCGGTCGACCGCAGCAACACCGTCACCGCCATCACGATCCCGGGCGTACAGAACCCGCATTCGGGCACTTGTTCGGCGACCATGGCCTGCTGCACCGGATGGCTGCGGTCGCGTGACAGGGCTTCGATGGTGGTGACGAAACTGCCCTCGACCTGCTTCAGCGACACCGTGCAGCTCCGCACCGCGCGCCCGTCGATATCGACCGTGCACGCGCCGCAATCGCCGGTGCCGCAACCGTATTTGGTACCCGTCAGGTTCGACGCATCGCGCAACGCCCAGAGCAAGGGCGTCGCCGGGTCCATCCGGTATTTGATCGGCTGGTTGTTGACGGTCAGACTAGTCACGGCTGAAGGCGTGCGCCGCTAGCGGACGCTAGCGGCGCACGCGCCGAAAGCCCGGCCGGCCTTGCACTCGCAAGGACCGACGACGCGGCTTTGCCGCGGCGGGCACCGGTTTGCTGCCTCAATCCCGCCATCCCTTGTCGACCCGGTCGACCAGCCTGACCATCGCGTCGAATTCAGCTTTGCCGGGGCCGCCCGGTATTTGGGTCATATATAGGTCGCGCTGATGCACCGCGACGATCTCGGGCGATACCGTGATGGGCTTGCCCGCCGACAGCGTCGCCAGCGCGATCTCGCAGGCACGCTGCAGTGCCCAGTGCTTCAGGAACACCTCGGGCAGGGTCTTGCCCATCGCCAAGATGCCGTGGTTGCGGAGCAGCATCATCGACTTGCCGCCAAGCGATTCGAGGAAACGCGGCCCCTCTTCATCGCGCACTGTCACACCTTCGAAATCATGATAGCCGAGCTGGCCAACGAAATTGCATGCGTAGAAATTGACCGCGGGCAGCCCGCCCTCCAGCGACGCCATCGCCATCCCCGCCGTTGTGTGAGTGTGGGCGATGGCGTGCGCGTCGGGGATATGGCGGTGGAACAGCGCATGCTGGACGAACCCGGCGCGGTTCACATGCCATTCGGTCGGCGCAAGCACATTGCCGTCGATGTCGATCTTGACCAGGCTCGATGCGGTGATCTCGCTGAAATGCATGCCGTACGGATTGATGAGGAATGCGCCGTCCTCGCCCGGCACTTTCACCGTGATATGGTTGAAGATGAGTTCGTCCCACTTCATGTGCGCGAAGATGCGGTAGCAGGCGGCCAGTTCCTGCCGCGCCGCCCATTCGGCGTCGGTCATCGTCTGCGTATTCAATGCGGTCGCCATCGTGTCTCTCCTGTCTCGAACCGTCCATGCCATGCGCGCGGGGCTGCGGGCAAGAACGATGGCGTTCGGGGACAAGTGACATGCGGAAACAGCGGCAGGCGCTGGCGGAGACGGCGAGATTCGAACTCGCGGTGGCGGTTACCCGCCACGACGGTTTAGCAAACCGTTGGTTTCAGCCACTCACCCACGTCTCCGGCTGGTAGCGAGCGACGGCCTATAGCGAGGGGCGGGGGAGCGATCAACCGCCCGTCCGCTACGCAGTGGCAATCGCTCCGCCGCGAAATCGACTCGTGTCGCCGCGCGATTCATTGCGGGGACAGCCAAGGTGGATTCTAACGTGCGCTACTTGCGTCGCGCGAAAGAGACTTACCATGTTCAAATCACTGGCCATCGGGCTGATTGCCACCGCATTCGGACTGGCCGCGCCCGCCGCCGCGCAGGTGAAAACCATCGACCCCAACACCGCCGCCGCGCAAAGCGACGTCGCGCCGCTGCCGGGAGAACGGGGAGGCGCCGTCTCCCCGCCGCCCGCACCTCCCGCTGCAACGCCCCCGACCGATATGCCGATGACCCCGCCGCAGGCTGTGCCGTCGAACATGGAAGCGCCGCCCGCATCGACGCTCGCCACGCAGAAAACCGCGACCTATCGCAAGGACGATCTGATCGGGGCTGCCGAAGGCGTGTTCGGCAAGGGCGCGGCGGGTCTCGCAGGGATCATGGAACGCATTCTCGCCGACCAGGGCGAGCCCAATGCCTATATCGCAGGACGCGAGGCGTCGGGCGCGTTCGTTGTCGGCCTGCGTTACGGATCGGGCACGATGAAGCATTCGGTCGAGGGTGAGCGTCCGGTGTACTGGACCGGTCCGTCGATCGGCTTCGATGTCGGCGGCGACGCGACCAAGACGTTCACGCTCGTCTATAACCTCTACGACAGCCAGGATCTCTATAAACGCTATGGCCAAGCCGAAGGACGCGCCTATTTCGTCGGCGGCTTTTCGGCGACCTATCTGCGCCGCGACAATGTGGTGCTCATCCCGGTGCGGCTAGGCGTCGGGGTGCGGTTGGGCGCGAATATCGGCTGGCTGAAGTTCAGCGAAAAGAGCCGCTGGTTGCCGTTCTGAACCCTAGGCGAGGTCGGCGCGGACAAAGTCGGCACAGCGTTCGCCGATCATGATGCTCGGCGCATTGGTGTTCCCGCTGACGAGCTTGGGCATGATCGAGGCGTCGGCGACATAGAGTCCGTCGACGCCGCGCACGCGCAACCGGGGATCGCACACGGCATCGGCATCTGCCCCCATCCGCGCCGTGCCGACGGCGTGGTAGATCGTGTCCGCGCGGTTGCGGATGCGGTCTTCCAATGCATCATCATCGTCGAGATCGACAGGATTGCGGTCGCGCCCGCGATAGTTCGATAGCGGCGGCGCTTCCATAATCCGGTACATCGCCTTCACGCCCTTTTTCAGCAGCGCCATGTCGCGGTCGTCGCTGAGGAAGGCCGGGTCGATCAGCAGTGCGTCGGTCGCCTTGCTTGAGGCGAGCCGGACCGTGCCCTTGCTCTCGGGCCGCAGCACGCAGACATGGCCGCTATAGCCGTGCGCCTTTACCACCGTCCGTCCGTGATCCTCGAGCGCGACCGGAAAAAAGTGCAACTGGATATCGGGCGCAGGCGCATCCGGCTCGATCTTCAGAAAGCCGCCCGCTTCGGCATAGTTGGTCGTCATCGCGCCGCTCCGGCTGCGGAACCACTGGATCACCGCCTTAGCCGAATTAAACAGGCCGGTCAGCGACTGCCCCAGAAACCGCGTATCGTCGCATTCGAACGCCGCCGAATAATCGAGGTGATCTTGCAGATTGCCACCGACGGCGGGCCGATCAACGACCACATCGATGCCGTGGTCCCGCAGATGGTCGGCAGGACCGATGCCCGACAGCATCAGCAATTGCGGCGTGCCGAACGCGCCGCCCGCGAGGACGACAGCCTTTCGCGCACGCACCTGACCGGTCTTGCCCTTGCGTGAGTAGGCGACGCCTGACGCCCGCCCGTCTTTGAACAGGACGCGCTCTGCCGTGACATCGGTCAGGACGTGCAGCCGCCCCGCCGCAACGGCGGGTTCGACGAAGGCGCGCGCCGCGCTCCAACGCTCGCCGTTGTGCTGTGTAACCTGAAACAGGCCGATCCCTTCTTGCCGCGCGCCGTTGAAATCATCGTTGCGCGGAATCTGGAGCGATGCTCCGGCCTCGACGAAATCGAGCGAACCCGGATTGGGGGAAATCTGCTCGTTGACCCACAACGGCCCGTCGCTGCCGTGGAAATCGTCACCGCCGCGCACATTGTGTTCGGCGGCTTTGAAATAGGGCACGACATCGGCGTACGACCACCCCGCGCACCCCATCGCGGCCCAATTGTCATAGTCCCAAGCGTTTCCGCGAATATAGACCATGCCGTTGATCGCGCTCGACCCGCCCAGCCCGCGCCCGCGTGGCTGATAGCCGCAGCGTCCGTTCAATCCGGGCTGCGGCACGGTTTCGAACCCCCAATTGGTCTTCGGGGTTTGGAACGCGACAAAGCCCGGGATGATCGTGCGATAGCCGGTGTTTTTGCCGCCCGCCTCGATCAGGCAGACGCTGTATTTGCCGCCTTCGCTGAGCCGTCCGGCAGCAGCACTTCCGCCGGAACCTCCGCCGACAACGACGATGTCATATTCGTCCCCAAATTCCGGCACGTCTTTTCCTCCCAACGGCGCAGGATCATGTCCGACGTCTCGCGCGATCCGTCATGGCTCCACCCCGGAGGCCCGACCAGATACATCAGCTTGGCGCGCCACGGGGCGCTCCACAAGTCCCGTGCTATCCCGATCCACTCGTGGAACACCGAATGAAGCAGGTTAAACGACCCCAGTTGCTTGACCAATCCGTAGCGTATTTTCTCGTCATCGCGCTCCGCTGTGAAGCTGCCGAATAATTTGTCCCAGACGATAAAGACGCCCGCATAATTCTTGTCGAGGTAGCGCGAGTTGACCGCGTGGTGGACGCGGTGATGCGACGGCGTGTTCATCACCGCCTCGATCCAGCGCGGGCAGCGACCAATAACTTCGGTATGGATCCAGAACTGGTAGATCAAATTGATGCCGCCGCAGAACAACAGCATCGGCACCGGAAAGCCGAGCAGCAATGGCCACAGGCGGAACACGAAGCCGAGCGCGAAGATGCCTGTCCAGGTCTGCCGCAGCGCGGTCGACAGATTATAGTGCTGGCTCGAATGATGATTGACGTGCGCCGCCCAGAACCAGCGGACGCGGTGTGCGGCGCGGTGGAACAGGTAATAGTTCAGGTCGTCGAGCACGAAACACAGCGGCCACGCCCACCAGACGTATGGAATGTCGAAGAACCGTTGCGCGTGCAGCCAGTTTGTCATCAGCACGATCGCGCCTGCGGTCAACGCGCCCGCGACCGTACTGCCCAGCCCCATCGACAGCGAGGTCAACGTGTCGCGCGGCTCATAGCGGTCGCGATTGGCGCGGCGCACGACGAACATCTCGATCAGCACCAGCACGACAAAGGCGGGGACGGCGTAATCGACCGGATTGGGCAGCGTCATGCCGCCATACGCCTGAGACTCGCCGCCCAGATGCCCGCTTGGTCACCGAGATCGAGCGTCACTTTACCCAGCGACAAAAAACGGTGGTCGAGCCGCGCAGCGCTCGCATCGCGCACGGGATGCGCGACGAAATGCGCGCCGTGGCGGCGGACCAACATGAAATTATCGGCTTCGTCGCGGACCAGCGCGGCAAACCCCGCGCGGTCGAGCGCCACATCGGCGACTGTGAAACCCTGTTCCTCGGCCAGCCGCACCGCCTCGTCGCGGTCGATCCGCGCGTCGCCGCCGAGATCGAGCCAGCGTGCAATTCCCGCCAGCGCAAAGATCGCAAGCAGCGATCCACCGATCAGCATCCAGTTCACTTCTGCGCGGCCAGCATATCGATCAGCGCGGCAACCGGCGTCAGGTCATAGCCCGCGCCATTGGCCTTTTCGTGCAGCGACTGCGGCGTATCACCCGCCTTCGCGCGCGCGAGCGACCATAGCAACGTCGAGCGCGTACCCGACCGGCAATAGGCGAGCGTCTTGCCTTCGGCACCGCCGAGCGCCGCCGCCATTGCATCGACCTGTGGCTGCGAGAAGCCGCCGTGCCCGACGGGAATGGCGACGTAATCAAGCCCTGCCGCGCGCGCAGCTGCCTCGATCTCCGGCCCCTGCGGTTCGTCGGGCGATTCGCCGTCGGGGCGGTTGTTGATGACGAGCGTCACGCCCTGCGCCTGCGCCTCGGCGATCTGGTCAGCCTCGATTTGCGGTGCGACCATGACGCGGTCGTCGAGCGTGCGGAACATCATTGTCTCTCCTGTGGCGTCAATACTGCCGCACGACGGCGAGAAATGCATCCCCATAAGCGTCGAGCTTGCGTGCGCCGACGCCGCTGAGCCGCCCGAGCGCGGCCAAGGTTGCGGGACGCGCCGTCGCCATTTCGCGCAGGGTCGAGTCGTGGAAGATGACATAGGGCGGAATGCCCGCCTCGGCTGCAAGATCGCGGCGGCAGGTGCGGAGCGCCTCGAACAACGGATCGCCGACCGGATTGGCCGCCCCCTGCTCGCGGCGCTTCTGGCGGATGGTCTTGGCAGGAATGGCGATCTCGAAGCTCGCCTCGCCCTTGAGGATCGCCCGCGCCGATGGGCCGAGTTCGAGGCCGCCATGCTCGGTCTGGCCGAGCGCATCGCGCAGCAGCAGTGCGCGCGCGACAGGTTTGACCAGCGCCGCGTCCTCGCCCTCGACGATCCCGAACACGCTCAGCCGGTCGTGTCCGGCCTTGGTTACCTTGTCGTTGGCCTGACCGGTGAGCACCGCTTCGATATGGCCGACGCCGAACATCTGGCCCGTGCGGTAAACCGCCGACAGAAGTTTCTGCGCGAGTTGCGTCAGATCGGTGCGCGCAGGCGGCGACAGGCAATTGTCGCAATTGCCGCAGTTTTCGGGCGGGGTTTCGCCAAAATGGCGGAGCAACACCGCGCGGCGGCATCCGCCGGTCTCGACCAGCCCGCCCAGCGCTGCGAGCCGCGCGCGTTCGCCCGCTTGCCGGTCCTCGGACACTTCGCCCAGCCGTTGCCGCGCCTTGGCGAAATCGTCGGCGCCCCAGAACAGATGCGCGACCGACGGGTCGCCGTCGCGGCCCGCGCGGCCGGTTTCCTGATAATAGGCCTCGATCGACTTGGGCAGCCCCGCGTGCGCGACAAAGCGGACATCGGGCTTGTCGATACCCATGCCGAAAGCGATCGTCGCGCACATCACCATGTCTTCGGAGGCCACGAACGCCGACTGGTTGCGCGCGCGGACGGCGGGGTCGAGACCCGCGTGGTAAGCGCGCACCGGACGGCCAGTGGCTGCGCCCAGCGCTTCTGCCATTTTCTCGGTGCCCATGCGCGACTGGACATAGACGATGCCGGGGCCGGGCGTCGCGGCGACAAGATCGGCAACCTGCTTGGTCGTCCCGCTGCGCGGGCTGATGTCGTAACGGATATTGGGCCGGTCGAACCCGGCAAGGATCAAGCCGTCGTCTGGGATGCCGAGCTGCGCGAGGATATCGGCGCGGGTGTGTGCATCGGCGGTCGCGGTGAGCGCCAGACGCGGGACATGGCCGAAGCGGTCGAGTAACGGGCGCAGCAGCCGGTAATCGGGGCGGAAATCATGCCCCCACTCGCTGACGCAGTGCGCCTCATCGATGGCAAACAGCGCGAGCGGCGCACGGTCGAGCAGATCGCGAAAGCCCCCGCCCGACGCGCGCTCGGGCGCGACATAGAGCAAATCAAGCGTCCCCGATTTGAACCGCTCGATTGTCTCGGCCTGATTGGTATCGACCGAGGTCAGCGTCGCTGCGCGGATGCCGACCGCTTCGGCAGCGCGCAACTGGTCGTGCATCAACGCGATCAGCGGCGACACGACGACACAGGTGCCGGGCAGCGCAAGCGCCGGCACCTGATAGCACAGCGACTTCCCCGCCCCGGTCGGCATGACGGCGAGCGTGTTTTGCCCCGTCATGACACGGTCGATGACTTCGGACTGGCGACCACGGAATGCAGGAAAACCGAAGGTGGATTTGAGGATATCGAGGGGCGTGGGCATTGCACGCCCATAGCCATGCTAAGGCTGCAACGTCGAGCAAATGACGACTGTGGGTGGAAGGAAGACATTGGTCGTTTGTGCAAGCTCCATGTTGAATAGCTTGCAACAGCGCACGGCGGTGTTTAATGTAGCAATCGCTACAGTCAGCTAGGGGGATTGCTTCGCCATGCCGCAAACGAGGTCGCTGGTCGTTGCAGGTGCCCTGCTGTTCTTTCTCGGCCTTGTTCAGGGCGCTGGTGTGCCGATGTTTGCCAATCCGCGGATGGCGCTGTCCGCGCATCTCACGGCGGTGCAATGCGGCAGCGCGCTGATGATCGTCGGAATCGTCTGGCCGATGGCTGTCTGGTCGCCATTCGTGCAACGACTATCATTACGGACGATGGTTGGCGGATTTTATGGGCTTTGGCTGGGGATATCTTTGGCTGCGATGACCGGTGCCAGCGAAACCTTGCCGATCGCCGGACGCGGATACGGCGCTAGCCGCGCAATTGAAGCGACTGTGTCGGTGCTCGTTATCGGGTCGAGTGCGATCTTGACGGTCGGCTGGTTGATATTCCTGATCGCCCTTGTCCGACGGCAAAAGCCATAGGCCATTCGGCTGTCGACTCGTTCAGCCGAGGAACAACCTCCTGAAAGCTCGCAGTTAGCGGCGACGCAGGAACGCGAAGTTGTGGTCGTAATCGCGCACCCAGATGCGCGGCGGCAGGTCGCCGAGCGGGCGATAGTCGAACCAGTTTGCAGCGGCTTCTTCGAGCAGCGACGGGTGCACCCGTCCCCCATTCCAGCCGAGCACGAGCACGCCGCCCTCGACCAGCGCATCGGCGCATTCGGCGATAACGGCACGCTGGTGCGAAAAGCGGTTGACGCCGAAGCCGAGCACGCCGGTCATGACAATGCTGTCGAAGGTGACGCCGGGGATCAGATCGGCGAGTTCGCCGATGCAGCCGGTCGCATGACGTCCGGCTGCGCCAAACGGTGCCGCCGCCGGGTCGATGTCGAGCGTCCAGCAGGTGCCGCCCTCCGATTCGAGCATCGCATAATAATCGGCGGTGTAGGCGCGAACGCCAACGAACAGGATGTTGCCGCCGCGCCGCGCAACCTCCGGGAAAATACCCTCGCGCAGAACGGCGCGGTCGGGGGCAGCAGCGATATCGGCGGCGCGCTCTGCCGCTGTCATGCCAAGGCGGCGCACGAGTTTCTGGACCGCGCCTGAGCGAGGCGCGACAAGCGAGGTTTCGAGCCAAGCCTGCCGTGGTCGCGTCGTATGCCACCCGGCTGTCCGCGTTGCCGCTGAGCGCGGCATGGCCGCATCGATTGTCTGGCTTGCCATGTCGTTCAGGTCCCCACCCGCTTCGTTACAACAATGAGCGATAGGCGCGATGCTGGCAAAGGGATTCGTGTCGGATTACTAACGCGCCCTATTTGAACAGGCTTCCAAGGATGCCGCGCACCAGCGACCCCGCAATGCCGCCACCCGACGACCGGCCCCGCCCGCCGCCAAACACCGCTTTGCTGACCTCGTTCGCCACTTGGCGCGTAATCGTCGTCGCGGCTGTCTGCGCGAGCTTACCCGCCATCGTCGGCTTAGCCGCTTCGCGCGCGGCAACGGCGTCGAGGCGCGCCTGTTCCTTGACCTGTTGTGCCGCCAGTCGCGCGGCAACGGTATCGGCCTTGGCCTGTTCCTTGGCCTGAACCGCGGCGGCCTTTTCGGCTTCGGTCGTCGCCTGTGCTTCGGCGGCGGCCGCAGCGGCCTGCGAGGTTTTGGCGAGCAGGATTTCCTCTGCCGAATGCCGGTCGATCAGCGTGTCATACTTGTCGCCGATGGCGTCGGTCGCGATCATCACGCCGCGTTCCTTGGCATCGAGCGGGCCGACGCGGCTGGCGGGCGGCTTGATCAACGTGCGCTCGACCGGCGTCGGCGAGCCGTCGGGCTGGAGCAGCGAGACCAAGGCTTCGCCGATCTTCAACTCGGTGATGACCGTCGCCACATCGACGCCGGGGTTGGCGCGGAAGGTTTCTGCCGCCGATTTGACCGCCGACTGGTCGCGCGGGGTGAACGCATTCAATTTGTGCTGGACACGGTTGTTAAGCTGGCCTGCGACGGTATCTGGAATGTCGATCGGGTTCTGCGTGATGAAATAGACGCCCACGCCTTTCGACCGGATCAGGCGGACGACCTGTTCGATCTTCTCGAGCAACGCCTTGGGCGCGTCGTTGAACAGCAGGTGCGCCTCGTCGAAGAAAAACACGAGCTTGGGCTTGTCGGGGTCGCCGATTTCGGGAAGCGTTTCGAACAGCTCGCTGAGCAGCCACAACAGGAAGGTCGAATAGAGCTTGGGCGAGGCCATTAGCTTGTCGGCAGCGAGGATGTTCACAACGCCACGCCCCGCATCGTCGAGCGCAATCAGGTCCATCATGTCGAGCGCGGGCTCGCCGAAGAAATGCTCGCCGCCCTGGCTGCGGAGCTGCAACAATGATCGCTGGATTGTGCCGACCGACTGTTTCGACACATTGCCGTAAGTGACCGTCAGCTCGTCGGCGTTGTTCGCGCACTCCGCCAGCATCGCCTGCAAATCGTCGAGGTCGAGCAGCAACAGCCCGTCCTTGTCGGCGACGTGGAAGGCAATGGTCAGCACGCCCTCCTGCACCTCGTTCAGGTCCATCAGACGCGCGAGCAGCAGCGGCCCCATTTCCGAAACGGTGGTGCGGATCGGGTGGCCCTGTTCGCCGAACAAGTCCCAGAACTGGACCGGATTGTCCTTATACGCCCATGTCGTGTCGCCGATGTCGGCGGCGCGCGCGGTGAAAATGTCGTGCATCTTGCTGGTCGGCGACCCGGCCATGGCGAGACCGGAAAGGTCGCCCTTCACGTCGGCGACGAAACACGGGACGCCGTTGCGCGAAAAGCCCTCGACGATGCCCTGCAGCGTCACCGTCTTGCCGGTGCCGGTCGCGCCCGCGATCAGGCCGTGGCGGTTGGCGCGTTTAAGGTTGAGCAGTTGCGGCTGTGTGCCGCCGGAGCCTGCGCCGATGAAAATGCTGTCGTCCGCCATTACGAAAAACCCCTGCCCAACGCGTGTTGGACAGGGGCTTAGCGCAATCGGATGCGACCCGAAAGCTGGCTTAAACGTGGACTATTGTCCGTCGTTCAGCCGAACCGGAACATAGCGCGAGGCCTGACTGCCGCGCTGGACGCTGAGCAGCACGCTCGGGCGACCGGCAGTCTTGGCAGCGGCAACGGCGGCGGCGATTTCCGCAGCGGTGGTCACCGGACGCTGGTTGACGGCGGTGACGATGTCGCCACGCTGTAGACCCTTTTGACCGGCATCGCTGCCGGTATCTATCGAGGTGATGACCACACCCTTGACCGGCGCGGGCAGGCCCAGCGCGCGGGCAATGTCGGCGGTCATCGGCGTGACCGAGAAACCGAGCGTGTCGCGCGTCGCCTTTTGCGTGGTCTTGTCGTCCTGCGGCACCGCATTTTCGCCGTCGCCCGCAATCGCGGCGAGGCGCTCGTCGGTCGGGCGTTCGCCGAGCACGGCGGTCACGGTCTGGCGCTGGCCGTTACGAATGAGTTCGATAGGGATACGCGACCCGATCGGCAAATTGGCGACGATGAACGACAGGGTCTGGTCGGGCGTCACTTCGCGGTTGTTGACCTTGGTAATGACATCGCCCGGCTGGATGCCTGCGCGCGACGCGCCTTCGCCGGTCACGACACTGGCCACCAGTTCGCCGCGATCCTTGGGGAGTCCCAGCGACTCGAAAAACTCGGGTGTCATCGGCTGGAGCTGGATACCCAGATACCCGCGCTTGATCCGCGCGCCGCCGCGCAGCTGGTCGACGATGGGCTTGGCCTGTTCGGCAGGAATGGCAAAACCGATGCCGACGTTGCCGCCGGTCGGCGTGAAAATCTGCGAGTTAATGCCGATGACGTTGCCGTTCATGTCGAACAACGGCCCGCCCGAATTGCCCTGGTTGATCGAGGCATCGGTCTGGATGAAGCGGTCATAGGCACCGCCCTGTCCGGTGGCGCGCTGTACCGCCGAAACGATGCCTGCGGTCACGGTCGAGCCGATGCCGAACGGGCTGCCGATGGCCACGACCCAGTCGCCGACGCGCGCTCCTGCTGAATCACCGAAGCGGACGAAAGGAAGCCCCGCTGCTTCGATCTTGAGCACCGCAATGTCCGACGACTGGTCGCGACCGACGAGCCGCGCCTTATACTCCTTGCGGTCGGTCAACGTCACCGTGATCGACTCGACGACCGCTGTGCGCGTTCCCGCCGACACGACGTGGTTGTTGGTAACAATGTAACCGTCGGCCGAAATGATGAAACCCGAGCCAAGCGACTGGCCCTGGCGCGTCACCGGGCGACCGTCGTTGTTACCGCCCTGATCGCCGAAGAGGTTGCCGAACGGCGTGCCTGCGAACGGGTTGTTCTGCTGCACGGTGATCTTTTGCGTCGTCGAGATATTGACCACGGCGGGCTGCAATTTGGCGACCATGTCGGCAAAGCTGCCCGGCGCTCCGGCGCGCGGCGCGGCAACCGAAATCGCGCCGGGTTCGTTCTGCGCGGTCTGTGCGACGGACGGGGTCTGGAACGCCATTGTCGCGGCGGTGCCGCCGATCAGCAGGGCAGTGGTCAGGGCATAGACGTTACGCACGTGGTGTTGTCCTCTCGGTTCGGCTTGCGGCCTCGCCTGTGGCGTTGCCGCGCGGCGGCTGAACGCCGATTGAATGAACGCGGTTTACCGGTTGCCCCCGCGGAATTCACGGAGATAATCATTGCCCGGCGACAGGATGATCGACGACTGACCCGTCGGGTTCGATCCGTCCGACCCGAACGTCCGCTCGTACGACTGCATCGCGCGGTAGAAATCGTAGAACCCGGGATCCTTGCCGAACGCCGCCGCATAAATGCCCGCCGCTTCGGCATCGGCATCGGCACGGATGATCTGCGCCTTTTGCAGTCCCTGTGCTTCGATCGTCCGCGCTTCCTGCACGCGGGCACTTCGCATCCGGGCATAGGTCGCCTCGAGCGCTGCACCCTCGGGCGGGTCGGTCTTCTTGATGCGGACATCGACGATCTCGGCCCCATATTGCCGCGCCTGCACGTCGAGCGCGCGGCGAACATTCTGCATGATGACGCCGCGCTCGGGGCTGAGCAGTTCGGCGAACGGGCGCTTGCCGAGCTCGTTGCGGACAACCGAACCGAGGATCGGCGCAAGCTGGTCGGCAACGCGCTCTTCGGTGCGGGCGGAGATATACATCCGCAGCGGATCGACGATCCGGTAGCGCGCGAACGCATCGACGTTCAGGCGATACTGGTCGGTCGACAGCACTTGTTGCCCCACCATGTCGACATCGCGGACGCGCTTGTCGATCCAGATGATCGAATCGGCGAACGGCAGGACCGCGAGCAACCCCGCCCCTTCGCCGCCGAATTGCTGTTTTGGCTGATAGCGGTTGACCAGCAACGTCGGGTTGCCGAAGCGAAGTACGACGCCCTGTTGCGTTTCGGGCACAACCTTGATCGTGTTGGCGAGCAGAAACAGCACGGCGAGTGCGGCAAGGCCAAACAACATCGGGTTCCGCATCAGGCGGTCGAGGATAGTGCTCACTGTCCGGCTCCTGTCGCGGGTTCAGGCGCGCGCTTCAACTCTCGCAGCGGCAGATAGGGCGTGACGCCAGGTGCCTCCACAATCGTCTTGTCGACTTTCGACAGGACGCGCTCCATCGTCTCGTAATACATACGGCGGCGGGTAACCTCGGGTGCGAGTTTATATTGCGAATAGACGCGGTCGAACGCGCCCGATTCGCCCTGCGCCTTGGCCAGTACCTGCTGGGCGTAAGTCCGCGCATTGTTGACCGAGGTCTGCGCGTTGGACCCGGCGGCGGTCACTTCCTTGAACGCCTCGACCACGGCTTCGGGCGGGTCGGTCTGCTTGATCGTGACGCGCTGGATCGACACGCCAGTGCGATAGCCGTCGAGTATGCTCTGCATCTGCTGGCGGACATCGGCCTCGATCGTGTTGCGGCCCGAACCGATCGCGGCGTTGAGCGGCATATTGGCGATCGACGCGCGCATCGCACTTTCGGCGACGCTCTTGATCGTGGCTTCGGGATCGACCGACTGGAACAGGAACAGCTCGGGGTCGCGGATATTCCAGCCCACCGAATATTCGAGGTCGATGATATTCTGGTCGCCGGTCAGCACCAGTCGTTCGCCGCTGCCGCCGGGGATATCGATGCTGCGGATGCTTTGCACGTCGCGGGTCTGCACGCGGTCGATGGGGGCAGGTAGGGTGAGGCTGACACCCGGATTGAGCGTATGCGAATAGCGCCCGAGTCGCGTAACGACACCGCGTTCGGCAGGCTCGATCTGGTGCACGCTGGTGAACGCGACCCAAAGTACGGCGAGTGCAGCAAGGCCGTAGCCGACCCAGCGCACCGGATTGCCGCCGCCGCTCGGTATCTGGCCACGCGCGCCTTTGGCGCGGCGTAGCAGTTCGTCGAGGGCAGAGGGGCCATTGCCGCGCGGGCGGTCACCCTCGGGCGGCTGGTTCCACGGATTGCGCGGGCCACCGGAATCGCCCCCGCCGCCGTTACCGCCACCCGAGCCGCCGGAGCCTTTACCGCCGCCGCCGCCCCAGGGTCCGCCGCCTTCGTTCAACAGGACGGCCATGGCCGCGCGCATCTCGCCGAATGTTCTCATGAGCTATGTTATAGGAAGCGCGCGGCGGATTTACAGTGGGTAAGCGCGATTGGCGGTGTATGAGCGCGCCGGATGACCGATATTGCTGCCCTGACCGCCGCCATTGCCACAATTCCCGCCGCTGCGGGGCGCGCGGGACCGCCGCGTTTCGCCGACGGGCGGGCCAGCCTGATCCTTGACGTGACCGGCCTCGACGCCGCCGCGCGCGACGCGGTCGACCGCGAGCTAAAGGCGGCATTGTCGGCCGTACCCGGTGTCGAAACCGTCCGCATCGCCCAGACCAGCGAACGTACCGGTCGCCGCCTGATCGCGGTGGCCAGCGGCAAGGGCGGGGTCGGCAAATCGACGCTGTCGGCCAATCTGGCGATTGCCTTGGCGCGCAGCGGTCACAAGGTCGGGCTGATCGATGCCGATATCTACGGGCCGTCGCAGCCACGCCTGATGGCGACCGAGGGGGCAAAGCCGACCGCGAAGGAAGGCAAGCTCGAGCCGGTCGCAACGCGCTTCGGTATCCCGATGCTGTCGATCGGCCATCTCGTCGAACCCGGACAGGCGGTCGCGTGGCGCGGGCCGATGGCTGGCAATGCACTCGGCCAGATTATCGATGCCGATTGGGGCGCGGCGGATATTCTCATCGTCGATCTGCCGCCTGGCACCGGCGATGTGCAATTGTCGATGATCTCGAAGCACAAGCCCGCAGGCGCGGTCATTGTCTCGACTCCGCAGGATCTGGCATTGATCGACGCGACGCGCGCCATCGACCTGTTCAATCAGGCGGGGGTGCCGCTGATCGGCATGGTCGAGAATATGAGCGGCTATGCATGTCCGCATTGCGGCGAGGTCAGCGACCCGTTCGGCAGCGGCGGCGCACAGGCAGCGGCGGGAACGATGGACCTGCCTTTCCTCGGTCGCATTCCCCTCGATATCGCCATCCGGACGGCGTCGGACGCGGGCGATCCTCCGGCGGCAGGGAACAGCGCGCAGGGACAGGCGTTCGCCGATATTGCAGCCAAGGTTGCCGATTGGTTGAAGGACCACTGATATGCCGCTGACGACCGACGCTGAGATCGACGCGCTGCTCGCGTCGGTCAAAACCATCGCGATGGTCGGCGCGTCGGACCGTCCCGACCGCGCAAGCTACGGCGTGATGAAATTCCTCCAGGACCACGGCTACCGGGTCATCCCGGTTAATCCGTCGATCACGGGTGAGCACGTTCACGGCGAATTCGTCTGGCGCGACCTGTCGCAGATCGGCGACCCCATCGACATGGTCGATATCTTCCGCCGCAGTGCCGATGCGGGCGAGGCCGTCGATCAGGCGATTGCGGCGGGTGCCAAGGCGGTCTGGATGCAATTGGGTGTTGTAAACGACGAAGCCGCAGCGCGCGCCGAAGCGGCAGGACTGCAGGTCGTCATGGACAGGTGCCCCAAGATCGAACTGGCGCGGGCGAGCGCGCGCTAGCGATCAGCCGAGCGTGGGACGCAGCCGTTCGCTCCAGCTGATGACGATCCCGAGGCACAGTCCGGCCAGTTCCACGCCGAGCGAGACTTGTCGCGGATTGGGGTCGGCACGGTTTTCGAATGCCAGCTTGACCTGACCACTGGTCCCGCCCGAGACGGCGATCAACGCCGCAACGGCGAGCACGGCTGTGGCCGCCCGGTTCTGCCTCGTGATCATGCCCACCCCTTTGTTACGGAGCCGGGACGATAGGCGTCGCAAGATGGCTCGACTATGAACACCGGTTCATATGCCTTATCTATGCAAGGCGGGTGCGGAACCAGTCGGCGAGCTCGTCCTCAGTAAGATCACCAGCCGCCAGAGCAAGCACTGTTGCGATGGCGTCTTGCGCCGTGAAGTCGAGATGATGGCCGTTGAGAGCGAGAAACAAGCGCGCCACTACCCAAGCGGTACGCTTGTTGCCGTCTATAAACGGGTGGTTGCGCGCGATGCCAAAGGCATATGCCGCCGCCAGCGCGGCGGGATCGTCCTCGCCATAATGCCATTGATTGACCGGACGCCCGAGTGCCGATTCGAGCATCCCGATATCACGCACGCCAGTGCCGCCGCCATGCTCGGAGAGTTGGCGGTCATGTATGGCAAGCGCATCATTGGCATCGAGCCATATCGGCTCGGTGCGTTGAAGATCGGTCATCGCGCCAGCTTATTGGGCAAGAACGCGCAGAATATCGCGGTCCTCGCGCATGATCTTTTCCGCCGCCGCCATCTTGGCTTCGAACCCCGGGTTCGAGGCGGTCAACCTAACGCCGTCCGGTGTCTCGGAAGCATAAATCGTGTCGCCCAACTCGACGCGCAGTCGCGCGAGCAACTCCTTCGGCAGGATTACGCCAGTGGAGTTTCCGATCTTCGATAGTTTAAGCGGCATGTTCATACGCGAGTTATAACAAGGCTGCGTCATTTTGCAACGCCGCCGAGCACCGAGGCTTAAGCCCCCGCGTCCACCTTTGCCTTGCCGCCCTTCTTGCCCTTTTTCGGGGCTGCAGGTGTGATTTCGAAGCTGAGCGATTTGCCCTTTTCAGGGTCGTCTTTCAGATGGACCATCACTTCGCCGCCGTGGACGAGTTTGCCGAACAGCAGTTCCTCGGCGAGCGGTTGCTTGATCTTTTCCTGGATCAGACGGCCCATCGGGCGCGCGCCGTAGAGCTTGTCATAGCCCTTGGCGGTTAGCCATTCCTTGGCATCGTCGTCGAGCTTGATGTGGACCTCGCGGTCGGCAAGCTGGAGTTCCAATTGCAGGATGAACTTATCGACAACCCGTGCGACGACTTCGGTTGGCAGATAGCCGAACGGGACGATGGCATCGAGGCGGTTGCGGAATTCGGGCGTGAACATCTTCTTCACCGCCTCCTCATCCTCGCCTTCGCGCGTCATTGCACCAAAGCCGACCGCCTCGCGCGCCATATCGCTCGCGCCCGCATTGGTCGTCATGATCAGGATGACATTGCGGAAATCGACCGCCTTGCCGTGCTGGTCGGTCAGGCGACCGTGATCCATGACCTGCAACAATATGTTGAACAGATCAGGGTGCGCCTTTTCGATTTCGTCGAGCAGCAGGACGCTGTGCGGTTGCTGGTCGATGGCATCGGTCAGCAGACCGCCTTGGTCGAACCCGACATAGCCCGGGGGCGCACCGATCAGGCGGCTGACGCTGTGCCGTTCCATGTACTCGGACATGTCGAAGCGTTGCAGCGGGATGCCCATGATGCTGGCGAGCTGGCGCGCGACTTCGGTCTTGCCCACGCCGGTCGGGCCGGTGAACAGATAATTGCCGATGGGCTTGTCGGGATCGCGCAGGCCCGCGCGCGACAGCTTGATTGCGGAGGCGAGCTTTTCGATGGCGTCGTTCTGGCCGAATACAACGCGCTAGAGATCTGTCTCAAGTGACGCGAGTGACTTGGTATCGTCGCACGACACCGATTTCGGCGGGATGCGCGCCATCGTCGCAATGACCTGCTCGATTTCCTTGGGCGTGATGACTTTCTTGCGCTTGTTCGGGGCGACCAGCATCTGCATCGCGCCGACCTCGTCGATCACGTCGATCGCCTTGTCGGGCAATTTGCGGTCGTTGATGTAACGCGCGGACAGTTCCACCGCCGACTTGATCGCATCGGGGGTGTATTTGACCTTGTGGTGGCCTTCGAACGCCGAGCGCAGACCCGCGAGGATCTTGATCGTGTCCTCGATTGTGGGTTCGTTGACGTCGATCTTCTGGAACCGGCGAAGCAGCGCGCGGTCCTTTTCGAA
>JANNVL010000022.1:0-4544 GCA_031408195.1 Sphingomonadales bacterium
GAGCTGGTGCCGCGACGCCCAGTGGCAGGCGGCCTTGTAACCAGTGAGCAGTCCGGCGGCGGCGAGGACGAGCGAGCCGGTGCAGACGCTTGTTACCCATGTCGCCTCGCCACCGATCCGGCGGACCCAGTCGAGCGTCTCCGCATCCTCCATCGCAGCAACCGTGCCGAATCCGCCGGGGATGCACAAAATGTCGGCATGGGGGACATCGGCAAAGGTCGCGGTCGGCAGCAGGTCGAACCCCGCATCGGTCGGCACGGGATCGCGGGTCTTGGCCACCAGATCGATCTTCGCATCGCCCAGCCGGGACAGCACTTGCGCGGGACCGGTCAGGTCGAGCTGGGTGACGTTGGGGAACAGCAGGAAGGCGATGTGGATCATTGGCTGCAAAACTCCAATGCTTGCGCTTGTCGAAGGGCGACATGTTCTCTAGCCATCGTAGCCCATCGGAATAGCGATGAAAGAATCCTGTGGCGTCAAGCGACTAAATCCAAATAGTCCAAAACGGTACCATCTGCATCCAGACCGGTTGCAGCCCCGATCAGAGACCGTAAGATCAAAAGAGGAACGGTTCAGGAGATGGCTATGACGCCGAAGTTTTCTTTTGTCTCGCTTTTTTCGGGCGCGATGGGGATGGACCTTGGCGTTGAACGCGCTGGCGGCGAATTGCTACTCGCTAACGAGATTGATAAAGGCGCGGTTGCAACCATTCGTCGCAACCGTCCCCATGTTCCAGTCATCGACCACTCGATTCAACACTTGTCGGCGGATCAGATAACCTCTGCCACAGGCGTAAAGCGCGGGGAAATCGATTTATTATGCGGTGGGCCGCCTTGCCAGTCATACTCCGTATACGGAAACCGTGCGGGCATAACGGACCCTCGCGGACAATTGGTATTCGATTTCGTCCGTATGGTTGGCGAGCTCCAGCCCAAGACGTTTATCATGGAAAACGTCAGGGGACTCCATTCGATGGCGTTGGTCCCTGCCAAGGCGAGCAAATTGTTCGACGGATACGAGCCTTGGATGTCGGCCCACGGAAGTTTGTTGTCCGAAATTGTCGGCGGATTGCGCGTGCATGGCTATCAGGTCGATGTGTTTCTGGTGAATGCCGTAAACTATGGCGCGCCCCAAATCCGCGAACGAATGCTGGTGATCGGCAACCGTCTCGGTGTCCCGAACCAGCTTGCCGAACCGACGCACAGCAACCGCCCTTATGAAGATCTGCCGTCGTTCCGGACTCTACGCGACGTAATCGGTCCCGATTTTGTCGATCCGCGCCCGGAGCTGATGAATTTCAGCGCGCGAAAACTGCATTATCTCCAAATGGTCCCTCCCGGCGGCAATTGGCGAAGCCTGCCGGTCGATTTGCAAAAAGAGTCGATGGGCAAAAGCTGGTATCTAAAGGGCGGGCGCAGCGCGACATGGCGGCGGCTGTCATGGGACTTTCCGTCGCCTACCGTCGTTACGATGCCCAATCATGCATCGACCAGCATGTGTCACCCCGCCGAGGTTCGCGCGCTCACGGTTGGCGAATGTGCTGCCATCCAGGAATTTCCCGACGACTGGAAGTTTCTGGGCACCACCGCCGAAAAATACCGGCAGATCGGCAATGCCGTGCCGACCCGGCTCGGATTGTTGGCCGGTCAGGCGATAGCGGATATTCTGGCAGCCAGCGCCGAAGGACTGGGTAAAGTCGCGCCGCAACAACGACGCGCGCCTGTAAACGTCGTACATCTTCGTCCGCATGTCAGAACAAAGCGTTACTGGCACAATGGCGAGGCCTTGGCGGGCGATCACAGTTATTATGACGAAGCGTCGCTTCCGCTTTTTGCCTAGCGGTTGACGGCGTTGATGAAGGCGACCCAGTCGGCTTCGGTTTCAATCGCACCGACTTGCGACAACATGCCTGTCACCTCGCGCTCGATGGCTTCAGTTGCGGATTGGGCAGCGCCTTCTGCCCGCTTTGCTGATTGAATTGCGCGGCAAATGCCGATCATCACCCACTCCTGCGCGTCGGGTGATCCGCTGAGCCAATGCCAGAAAGCACGACCTGCAAAAACTTCTACATCACCCGAGATATCGACAACATCATGGGCGGCACCGGTCGTTACACCGGCAAGGACGCGATATTTATCAGTCAGTTCGTTGGCGTTACCGTAAAAGACACCGACGACGATCCTTTTGAACTCGATCTCCCCGCGCGACCGCATATCGATAAGCGCTTTGAAAGATCGATTCAGCCCTGCTGCCTGTCCTAGCTGAATTGTCCATTTGCTGGCCTTCTGGGATAAAAGATAACGACCATCGGCCTGCTCGACGATATGATCGATGTCATCAAATGCCGGATCGGCGAGGCCGTTTGCAACCCGATATTTCTTAGTAAGCTTTGTGGTGCCGAAAGCTGCGGGCAGGATTTTCTCATCGATCAGTTTGCCAAACGATGTGCCGTGTCCAATGTAAAAATGTCCCGGGATCACAAAGTCAGCAAGCTCTTTTGCGTTTTTTAAGCCGTGGAGCGCGCAAATCAGTGGAGCAAGAAACGGGTTAATTTCCATCGTTCCATGATTGGTCGCTGCAACTTTCGCTGCGCGACGCTTTATCATGGCAATCGTTAGCCGCTCTACCGCTGCAATAACTAACTCTCTGTCAGCCAACACATTTCTCCAAACCAAACTGATTCTAACGATGCCTCACGTCTACTGAACTGTTCTCACGCCGCCGCCAGCAAATCCACTGCGCCGCCCAGATCGACCGACACCAGCCGGCTGATCCCCTGTTCGACCATCGTTACCCCGTAGAGCCGGTGCATGCGCGCCATCGTGACGGCATTGTGCGTGACGATCAGGTAGCGGGTGTCGGTCGTGCGGGTCATCGCGTCGAGCAGGTCGCAGAAGCGTTCGACATTGGCGTCGTCGAGCGGGGCGTCGACCTCGTCGAGCACGCACAAAGGCGCGGGGTTGGTGAGGAACAGCGCGAAGATGAGCGCGACGGCGGTGAGCGCCTGTTCGCCGCCCGAGAGCAGGGTCAGGCTGGTCAGTTTCTTGCCCGGCGGCTGCGCCATTATCTCTAGCCCCGCGTCGAGCGGGTCGTCGCTGTCAATCATCTCCAGATGCGCCTCGCCGCCGTTGAAGAGGGTGCGGAACAGGTCGCGGAAATGGCCGTCGACGGCCTCGAACGCGGCGCGCAATTTCAGTCGCCCCTCGCGGTTGAGGCTGCCGATCGAACCGCGCAGGCGGTGGGTGGCTTCGGTCAGCTCGGCCATTTCGGCGGCGTTGTTCTCACGCGACGCTTCGAGTTCGGCAAGTTCGGTTTCGGCGACGAGGTTGACCGGACCGAGCCGTTCGCGCTCCATCGTCAGGGTTTCGAGCCGTTTGGATTCAGTCTGCGCGTCCTCGACGGCGCTTGCCTCGAACCCCAGTTTTTCGGGTAACACTGGCGGCGGACATTCGAAGCGTTCGCCCGACACGCGGCCCATTTCGACGCGGCGGAGTTCCTGATTCTCCGCGCGCGCCACTGCTCCGGCGCGGTCCTCGCGGGCGCTCGAAAGCGTTTCGGCGACGCGCGCGGCTTCGGTTTCGCGCTCGCGCACCACTTCCTCGGCATTGCGTTCGGTAATTCGAGTCGCGTCGGCGCGCGCGCCTGCATCCTCGGCGGCACCCGTTGCCCGTCGGACAGCGCGGGCGGCAGCTTCAGGCGCGTCGTCGAGCGTTCCGGCCTCGGCATCGAGGACAGCCGCGCGGCGGGCCATGTCCTCGATGCGCTTGGCTGCTTTGCCGCTGCGGGATTTCCAGTTGTCCGCTTCCTCGGTCGCAGTACGCTGGCGCGCCTTGTCGGTGTCGAGCGCGGCATCGAGGGTGGCGAGTTGCGCGCGGGCAGCGACGACGGCATCGCGGGCGGACCGGGCGGCGCTGTCGAGGTCGGTCAGGCGCGCGCTGAGGTCGTCCGAGGGCAGCGCCGTCCGCCGGGCTTCGGCGATGTCGAAGTCGGTTTGCGCGGCGGATAGGTCAGCCCCGGCAGCGGTCAGCCGCTCGGCCATTCGGGCATGGGCAGCGCGCCCGCGCTCGACGGCAGCGGCGGCGGTATCGATGGTTCGCAGCGCCAGACGGTGCGCGGCATCGGAGCCGTCGCGGGCCTGCCGAGCATCGGACAACGCCAGCGTGGCAGCATCGAGGGCCGCGCGACCTGTCTTGACGGCATCGCTCGCGCTGTCCACGTCAGCGCGGGCAGCGGGCAAGTCTGCTTCGAGCTCGGTCAGCCGGTTGCGGCGGACGAGGCGTTCGGCCTCGACCACGCCCGATCCTTCGCTGACGAAACCGTCCCAGCGGCGCAGCTTGCCCTCGCGCGTGACGAGGCGCTGGCCGACGGCGAGCGTCTGTCCCTGATCGGTGTCGACCACGACGATCTGGGCGAGACGACGCGCGAGTTCGGGCGGTGCGGCGACATGGCCGGCCAGCAGCGTGCCGAAGGCAAAGGACGGATCGTCGGCGGCATGGGCGATGCCGGTCCAGCGGCGGGGGGAGTCCGACGCTGCCCCCACATCA
>JANNVL010000023.1:0-8610 GCA_031408195.1 Sphingomonadales bacterium
TCGGGTCGGGGCTGGAAGCACTATCCCGATCAGCCCGCCCGTAGGCGCACTAACGGGCAGCTATGTCGATGTGAAACTGTCGGACAGCCTCGCCCCGCCTCTTGCGGGGGTGCGCGCGTATATGAGCGGCTATCCGTATAACTGTTTCGAGCAGCAATTGAGCCGTGCGGTCGTGCTCGGCGATGCGGCGGCTTGGGGGACGCTTGCAGGCGCATTGCCGACCTATCAGGACGGCAATGGACTCATCCGATACTTCCCCGGCGAGTGGCCGGGGTCCGAGGCGCTGACCGCCTATGCGCTGTCAATGACGGCGGAGGCTGGGTTCGCGATGCCCGAGGCGAGCAAAGCCAAAGCCATCGAGGCGTTGAAAGCCGTGATCGAGGGACGTTTGAAGGCGGACAGTTACGGTCCGGTCGATAATCGCTTGCTAAGGGTCGCAGCGCTCGCGGCGCTCGCGCGCAACGGGGCGTCGAACCCGGCACTGCTGGGCGCCATCGACATTGCGCCTGCCGATATGCCGACGGGCGCGCTTTCCGACTGGATGATTGCCATCGACCGGACGCCGGGGCTGAAGAACGCCGCTGCGCTGCGGACGACGGCGGAAGCAACGCTTCGCAAGCGGCTGGTTTACGAAGGCACGCGCATCGACCTGACCGACGCCAGCACCGCGCCGTGGTGGATGATGGTCAGTGACGACGAGATGGTGCTGAAGGCACTCGGCGCGGTGCTCGGGCGTCCCGGCTGGGATAACGAAGGGCCGAAAATGATGGTCGGCGTGGCGCTCCGCCAGCAACGCGGGCACTGGGACACGACGCCTGCCAACGCCTGGGGCACGGTCGTCGCGCGGCGCTTCGCGGCGCTGTATCCGGCGAGTGCGGTGACCGGCACGACGACCGTCACGCTGGGCGGGGTTAGCCGCACACAGGGCTGGCCGATGGCAGCGACGGCGGCGGCATTGCGTTTGCCAGCGGCTGCGGGGCCATTGACACTGACCCAATCGGGCGGCGCAGGGCCATGGGCGACCGTTTCGGTCAGCGCCGCCGTGCCGCTCGTCCAGCCGCTTTATGCCGGATATCGCATGGAAAAAACGACCGAAATGGTCAGCCAGAAGGTCAAGGGTCGCCTCTCACGCGGCGATGTCATGAAGGTGACGATCAGCGTCGATGCGACCGCCGACCGCAACTGGGTGGTGATCAGCGATCCGGTCCCACCGGGCGCGACGATTGTCGGCGGGCTGGGCGGGCAATCGTCAATCCTCGGCAATCTGACCGGCGGCGAGGGGACCAGCCCCAGCTATGTCGAGCGCGGGCGTGACGCGTGGCGCGGCTATTTCGGCTGGATGCCGCGCGGGCGCGTCAAAGTAAGCTATGTCGTGCGATTGAACGGCGTCGGTAAATTCGGGCTCCCGCCGACCCGGGTTGAGGCGATGTATTCGCCCGAGATCAGGGCGGCGCTGCCGAACAAGGGGATTGAGGTCGGGATGTGAGCAAGCGGGCAGCCTTGCTCGCAGTCCCCTTGCTGGGTCTGCTCGCGCTTTTCATACTCACGCTCCCCCCGCCACTGCCCACGTCGGCGCGCGCCATCGCCGCGTGGCAGCCGTCGGAAGCTTGGCTCTACGACCGCAACGGCACGCTCCTCGATAGCGAACGGGTCGCGTTTAAGGCGCGGCGGCTGGCGTGGGTGCCACTAGAAGACATCTCGCCCGCGCTGATCGAGACAGTGATCGCCAGCGAAGACCGCCGCTTCCGCGATCATGGCGGCGTCGATTTCTTGGCACTCGGCAGCGCCCTGCGCGCGCGGCTGTCGGGCGAGCGGGCACGAGGGGCGTCAACGATTTCGATGCAGGTCGCCGGGTTCCTGTCGCCCTCGCTTGCCAAGCCAGGCACCCGGGGCTGGCGCGACAAGTTGCGCCAGATGCGTGCGGCATGGGCGCTAGAGGGGCGATGGTCGAAGGACGAGATCCTCGAGACATATTTCAACCTCGCCGGTTTTCGTGGCGAGGCTCAAGGCATCGGCGCGGCGGCACAAGCGATGTTCGGCAAGCCGCCGTCCGAACTGACCAAGGCCGATGCGTTGATCGTGGCGGCGCTGCTTCCCGATCCGCGCGCCAGCATTGCACAGGTTGCGGCTCGCGCCTGCCGCATCGGCGCTTTCCCCGATTGCACGCCGGTCGCAACAGCCACCGCGACAGCACTATCGTCCGAACGCGCCCGCGCGCTCGACCCCGGCCTAGCGCCGCACCTCGCCACCCGCCTCCTCGACAAGCCCGGGCTGCGCGTCACGACCACTCTCGACACCGAAATCCAGCGCATCGCAACGACCGCGCTTAGCCGCCAGTTGCAGGGTCTCGGCGCGGGCCGCGCGCGTGACGGCGCGGTGGTCGTGCTTGATAACGCGACCGGCGACGTGCTCGCCTATGTCGGCGGCGTCGGACTCGGCTCGACCGCCGCACAGGTCGATGGCGCGAATGCGTACCGGCAGGCGGGGTCGACGCTCAAACCGTTCCTCTACGCACAGGTCATTGAAAAGGGTTGGCTGACCCCGGCGTCAATTCTCGACGATTCCCCGGTGCAGCTGGATACCGCATCGGGCCTTTATGTCCCGCAGAATTACGACCGCAGCTTCAAGGGGCCGGTCAGCGTGCGGACGGCGCTCGCCGGGTCGCTCAACGTGCCTGCGGTGCGGACGTTGCTGGTCGGCGGGGTCGAGGCGTTCCGCAACCGGTTGTGGGACACCGGTTACAAGGGGCTGGTCGAGGACGGGCAATATTACGGCTTTTCGCTCGCGCTCGGCTCGGCGGAAGTGACCTTGCTCGAACAGGCCAACGCCTTTCGCAGTCTGGCGAATGGCGGGCGGTTCGCGCCGCTGCGGTTGCGCGCGGACGATCCGTCCAGTGCAATGCGGCCCGTGCTTAGCCCACAAGCCGCTTGGCTGACCGGTGACATCCTCGCCGATGCATCCGCCCGCTCCACGACCTTCGGCGTGGACTCCGCACTCCGCCTGACGTTCTGGGCGGCAGTCAAGACCGGCACGTCGAAGGCGATGCGCGACAATTGGTGCGTGGGTTACACTGACCGCTTCACGGTCGCAGTGTGGGTCGGTAATCTCGAGGGCGACAGCATGAAGGCGGTGTCTGGCACCAGCGGGGCGGCCCCCGTCTGGCGTGACGTGATGATGGCGCTCCACCGGAACTACCCCGGCAAAGCCCCCCCGCGACCGGCAGGCCTCGAAAGCCGACGCATCAGTTTTGCCAACGCCATTGAGCCGCCACGCACCGACTGGTTCCTGACCGGCACCGCGCAATCGCAACAGGCCGCTGCCCCCGCCGCCGCGCGCCGCCCGCGGATCACTAATCCCGTGTCGGGCAGCGTGTTCGCACTCGACCCCGATATCCCCATCGAACGCCAGCGGATGGGCATTGCGGTGACGGGGGCCGTCGCGGGCCATCGCCTCGTCCTCGACCGCCGCGATCTGGGCGATGCCGATGCGCGGCCGCAGGTGCTGGCGGGGCCGGGGATGCACCGGCTGGCGCTGCTCGATCCCGGCGGTCGCGTGATCGATCAGGTCCGGTTTACCGTGCGCTGAGCCGAGGGTGGCGTTAGGGTAACGCGATGCTCCGCAAACTCACCCGTCGCCCGCGTTCGGCCATGCGCGCGTTTCTCCGGTCGGAGGCGGCGGGGGGTATCTTGTTGATGGCAGCGGCGGCGCTGGCGATGCTGATCGCCAATTCATCGCAGGCATGGGTGTATTTCCATGCGCTGCATCTCGAAACCGGCCCGGTGCTGACGACGAAGCTCGGGGCCATGACCGTGCATCTGTGGATCAACGATGGGTTGATGGCTGTCTTTTTTCTGCTTGTCGGACTCGAGATCAAGCGCGAGTTTCTCGACGGGCATTTGTCGAGCTGGGCCGACCGGCGGCTACCCTTTATCGCAGCAGCAGCGGGGATGGCCGTGCCGGCGCTGGTGTATCTGGGTGTGACCGGCGGTGCACCCCAGCTCACACGCGGCTGGGCGATCCCGGCTGCAACCGATATTGCGTTTGCGTTGGGACTGCTGGCGATGCTGGGCAAGCGCGCGCCAACCTCGCTCAAGCTGTTCCTGACCACCGTTGCCATCGTCGACGATGTGGGAGCCGTCGCGATTATTGCGCTGTTCTATACAGCGGCGCTGAACTGGCTGGCGCTCGGCGCGTCACTGCTCGTGCTGGCCGGTATGTTCGCGATGAAGAGGGGCGGGGTGAAACATCCGGCGTGGTATCTCGCGGCGTTCGTGCTGCTCTGGTATTTCATGCTGCTGTCGGGCGTTCACGCTACGGTGGCGGGGGTGCTCGCGGCGCTCGCAATCCCCATCGTCAACACCCCGGGCGCGCCCGATGACGAGGATTCGACGTTGCACCGGATGGAGCACGGCCTGCACCCATATGTCGCGTTCGGCATCGTGCCGCTGTTCGGTTTCGCCAATGCGGGTGTGGCGCTGGGCGGCGATGTCGCGCCGTTTGCACCTTTGCCGCTGGCGATTGCGCTGGGGTTGTTCGTTGGCAAGCAGGCGGGTGTTTTCGGCAGCGTCTGGCTCGCGGTAAAGTTGAAACTCGCGACGCGCCCGTCAAAGGCAAGCTGGCCGCAGGTTTACGGCGTCTCGCTGCTTTGCGGCATCGGCTTTACGATGAGCCTGTTCATCGGCGGGCTGGCCTTTCCGGATCAGCCGCAAGCGGATGCGGTCAAGATCGGGGTTCTCATGGGGTCGCTGCTGTCGGCGGTCGTGGGTGTGGCGGTGTTGCGGTTTGCAGGGGGACCGTCACAGGATCATTGAGATTGTTCTTTATATGTTCTAGTATTTTTCCATGCAGGAGCAATTCGATTTCGTTGCCAGCGACTTGACGCTCTGGCGGTCCCGTCTGGCACCGCTGCTCGACGGCATCACGGTGCTGCCCCGCCGAAAACCTGTCGGGCAACTCGTCAAATCGCTGATCAGCGGGCGAACGAAAGACGCGGTTTCGCTGGCTGCCTATCGCAAACTGAGTCGACGTTTCGGATCGGCGGCGGCGCTGAGTGCCGCGAGTCCGTGCGAGGTCGAGCAAGTGATCCATGATGTCACCTTCGCTGACGCAAAGGCGGCATGGCTGGTCGCGGCATTGCGGCAGATCGGGCGGGAACGGCCTGACTTTCAGCTGACATTCCTTGGTAACTTGCCGCTGGCCGCCGCGGTCGCATGGCTCGAAAATCTGCCTGGTGTGGGCCGCAAGGTTGCGGCTTCCACACTCAGCGCCAGCACGCTCGCGCGGCCTGTGTTCATCGTCGATACCCATGTGCTGCGCGTTCTGCGCCGTCTCGGCTTCGTCGCCACCAATGCCGAAACTCGCACTGCTAGCGAAGCCGTCACCGGCAGTCGTCCGGACTGGAACGCCGACGACTTCCTGCTGTTTCACATTGTGGTGAAGCGGCTGGGTCAGCTGGTATGCACGTTCGATGACCCGCGATGCGACCTGTGTCCGCTTATGGCCGATTGTCCGACGGGGAATCGTTCGCGTAATTGACAGTGTGTTAGTTGAGCAAGCAGGGAAGCACATGGCCGACGGCATCAAACTTCACCCCGATTGGTTGGCCGCGCTGCGCGACGAGTTCGACGCGCCGTATATGGCGGCGCTGAAGGCATTCCTTGTCGCCGAAAAAGCGGCGGGCAAACGCATTTTCCCGCGCGGTGACGAATGGTTTCGCGCGCTCGACCTAACCCCGCCCGACAAGGTGCGCGTCGTCATCCTCGGGCAGGATCCCTATCACGGGCCGGGACAGGCGCACGGCCTGTGCTTTTCGGTACGTCCCGGCGTCCCGCCGCCGCCGTCGCTGGTCAACATCTTCAAAGAACTCGAAAGCGACCTCGGCCTGTCGCGCCCGCGCCATGGTTTCCTTGAGTCATGGGCGCAGCAGGGGGTGCTGCTGCTCAACAGCGTGTTGACGGTGGAGATGAGCAAAGCCGCGTCGCATCAGGGGCATGGGTGGGAGAAATTCACCGACGCCGTCGTCCGCCATATCGCCGCCAAGCCCGAACCGATCGTGTTCTTGCTATGGGGCAGCTACGCGCAGAAAAAGGCGGCGTTCGTCGATAGCATTGCACAAGGCGGGCGGCATTTGGTGCTCAAATCGGTGCACCCCTCGCCGCTGTCGGCGCACGGCGGATTCTTCGGCTGCCGCCATTTCTCGCAAGTGAACGCGTTTCTGGAGGCACAGGGGTTGGTGCCGATTGAGTGGAGCTTACCAGCCGAGTTCTGAATGCGACCCAAGCCTGACGAGCTGCAGCGTATCATCATCGGGCTTGCGGTAGATCAGAACCAGATCGGGCTTCACATGGCAGTCGCGGTGGTCTTTCCAGTCGCCGGTCAATGCGTGGTCGCGGTGGCGGGGTTCGAGTGGTTGGTCTGTCGCAAGCAAGGTCAGAAGTGATGTAAAGTCGTTGTCGAGAGTCTGACGGTGCTGACCTTTGCTCTCGCGTTTCCAGTCACGCCTGAATTGTCCGAGTCGCTCAATCGTCCGCATTCAGATCAGCCATCAGCGCCTCGATGCTGTCGAACTTCTGAAGACCACCCCTGCGCGCTTCCTCCATCGCCGCAATCGTTACGGCGTTCGGCCTTAGAGGCTCGAACGGCAGCGCCTTGTCGTGCGCGACGCGGGTTAGGAGCAGGCGCACGGCGTCGGACACCGTCAGCCCCATGGTGGCGAGGACAGCAGCGGCTTCGTCCTTGACGATGCCATTGATGCGGGTTTGAACGAGTGCGTTTGCAGCCATGTATTACGTTGTAATGCAGATTTGCAGCCTTGTCTATGGCATTTCGAGGATCACTCTATCTGCGTCGAGCTTCGCTCGACCGCTTAATCTGCCTCATAAAATCGAATTCCGCCGAATCGACAAAGAGATAGGGGCAAATAGCCACGTTATTCCCCGGCTTGATTCTCAACTGTGACGAGTAACGATCATTGCTGCTCACACCGGGATGGCGACCACCGAATTTGACGAGAAACTGCACTCCGGAGAGCGCAAATACGAAATATGATCCATTATCGGTCGCGCACCGTACCGGATAAAATGCCCATTGGCGCATGTCGAGTTCGTCACTGGTCAGCACGTTAATCAGCACGAGCGGAGCTTCAAGGTCTGCATCACCCGACCCCACTGCGACATTGCCAGCAAGGTTGGTGTAGGGACCAAGCAAAATTTGCGCGAAATGATCGAGACGCGAGAGCGCCGCCCGATAGATCACTGAAACTGCGAACCGCAACGCCGCGTCTGCGTCAATTTCTAAGACTGATGGCGTGTATGAAGGTCGATCAACAACGTCTGCGTGCAATGCATCAAGGCTTTCAACGAACCATTTATCCACAACACCAATGCGCGAATCGCAGCGCGCGCAAAGGATATCGTCGTCGAAGACACCGTTTGGGTTGTTCGCCGGAATTGCCCGGTCGTCAAAAATGGCCATTGTCTTGGTGTCAGGGCCGCGAAACCTGATTGCTCGAATGGCCGATTTGGGGAAAATGTGAGCGCGAACCGTTGGCTCATTTCCGCAACGAAGGCACCTGCTCAAAGCTTCTCCGTCAACTCCGGCACGATCTTGAACAAATCACCCACCAGCCCGATGTCCGCGACCTGAAAAATCGGGGCGTCCTCGTCCTTGTTGATCGCGATGATCGTCTTCGAATCCTTCATCCCCGCCAGATGCTGGATCGCGCCGCTGATGCCGATGGCGATATAGACTTCGGGGGCGACGATCTTGCCGGTCTGGCCGACCTGATAGTCGTTGGGGACATAGCCCGCGTCCACGGCAGCACGCGAAGCGCCGACACCCGCGCCGAGTTTGTCGGCAAGCGGTTCGATGATCGAGTGGAAGTTTTCGCTGTTCTGCAACGCGCGCCCGCCCGACACGATGATCTTCGCGCTCGCCAGTTCGGGGCGGTCGGATTTCGACAATTCCGCCCCCACGAACGAAGACAGCCCCTTGTCGCCGGTCGAGGCGACCGCCTCGATCGTCCCACTGCCGCCGCTACGCTCGGCTTTCGCGAACGACGTGCCGCGCACGGTGATGACCTTCTTCGCGTCGCTCGACTGTACGGTTGCGATGGCATTCCCCGCATAGGTCGGGCGCGTGAAGGTGTCGGCGCTTTCAACCGACAGGATTTCGCTGATCTGCATCACATCGAGCAACGCCGCGACGCGCGGCGCGATATTCTTGCCGTTGGCGGTGGCGGGCGCGACGAACGCATCGTGGTGGCTCATCAATTCGACGATCAGCGGCGCGACGTTTTCGGCGAGCGCATGGTCGAACGCGGCATCGTCGGCGACATGGACCTTGCCCACGCCCGCGATCTTGGCGGCGTCGGCGGCAACACCGGCGACGCCTTTGCCCGCAACAATCAGGTGCAATTCGCCTAGTTGCGACGCGGCGGTGACCGCGCTCAGCGTGGCGTCCTTGATGCCCCCGGCATCATATTCGACCCAGACCAAGGTCTTCATGCTGCGACTCCCATGTCCTTGAGTTTGGCGACCAGCGCATCGACGTCGGCGACCTTGATCCCGGCGACGCGTTTGGGTGGTTCGACGACCTTCAGCGTCGTCAGGC
>JANNVL010000024.1:0-4470 GCA_031408195.1 Sphingomonadales bacterium
CGCGTCGATGATACGCGGCCCGGTGACGATCCCGTTTACGATGGCATCCCTGAGCGCCAGCGTCGCGCCGCCGGCAGGGGTGCGTCTGATCGACCTGTCGTCGAAGTTCGTATTGCCCGGCCTCATCGATAGTCATGTGCATTTGCGTAGCGACACAGGCGGTGTTGCCGGATTTGTCGAGGGCATGACGATGTCGGAGGCGGCGGGCGCATTTGTCGCAGCCGACAACGCTCGCAAGACTCTGATGGCAGGCTTTACAACTGTTCGGAACTTGGGAGACGGCGGCGCGACGCTGGCGCTCAGGGATGCCATCGTAAACGGGATCGTCACCGGGCCGCGTATCATCGACGCGGGGCGGTCAATTTCGACGACGGCGGGTCATATGGACGCGACGAGTGGCCTCGCGCCGCGGATTGCCGAGCATGTCAGCGAGGAGAATCTGTGCGACGGTCCTGAAAGCTGCCGTCGTTCTGTGCGCGTCCAGATTCGGCGCGGCGTCGACGTCATCAAGATCGCAACCACCGGCGGCGTCAACAGCGGCACCGGCCGTCGCAAGATGGCGTTCGACGACGAGATCAAGGCGCTGGTCGACACCGCGCACATGTACGGGCGCAAGATCGCGGTGCATGCACACGGCGTCGACGGCGTCAATGCTGCGCTTGCAGCAGGGGCCGATTCGATCGAGCACGGGACCGAGTTGAACGACGAGTCGGTCCGGCTCTTCAAAGCGTCTGGAGCCTATTACGTCCCGACGCTGTCAACGGTTAACGGCTACATCGAGCGGCTCAACGCCAACCCCAATGCCTATGAACCCAAGGTGCTCGAACAGATCAAATGGCGGATCGGCATCACTGGCCAGTCATTACGAAAGGCCTATCCGGCGGGCGTCAAGATCGCCTTTGGCACCGATGCCGGGGTCAGCAAACACGGCAAGAATGCCGAGGAGTTCGAACTGATGGTCAAGCATGGCATGCCACCCGCCGCCACGCTCGAAGCCGCGACGATGAATGCGGCACGTTTGCTCGGCATTGACACCGAGGTCGGCTCGCTTGAGCCCGGCAAGGCTGCCGACCTGATTGCCGTGTCGGGCGACCCCACCGCCGACGTTACCGTCCTGAAATCGGTTGGCTTCGTCATGAAGGGCGGGGTCGTCTACAAGGAATAACTAGCGGCGGGGCTTGACGAACTTCAGCGTCATCCGGTCGCTCTCGCCGATCGCGGCATATTTGGCGCGGTCAGCATCGCCCTCGGCAAAGCGCGGCGGCAGGGTCCAAACGCCCTTTGGCCAGTCCGCCGTGTCCCTGGGGTTGGCGTTGACTTCGCTCGACCCGGCGAAACGGAAGCCCGCTTTTTCAGCCAGCGCGCGGACGGTCGAAACCTTCATATAGCCGCTATTGCGCTCACGGGCCGCGTCGGCGTTTTCGGGGAGACGGTGATCTTCGATGCCAAGGACGCCGCCGGGTTTGAGCATTGCATAGATTTCGGCAAACGCGGCCTCGCTGTAGTCCTGAGTCTGCGGATGAAAGCTGCCCATTTTCCAGTTGTGCACAGTGCGGAAAGTCAGAACGACGTCGGCGCTTCCCGGCGCAACCGGGGTTCCACCCAGCGCACCAGGAAAGTTTGCGCGTTGAACTTTGCCATAGGTCGCGGCATCGGCATCGAGTTTCTTGGCGATCCCCTCACTCGGGCGTCCCGTCGGCGACGCGACGGTCAATTGCCCCTTGGCGGACACATACGGCGCGAGGATTTCGGTAAACCAGCCACCGCCGGGCCAGATTTCAACGACTTTGTCGGTCGGCTTCACCCCAAAAAAGGCGAGCGTTTCGGCAGGCTTGCGGTATTTGTCGCGCGCGACATTGGCGGCGGTGCGTGTCGGCGCGGCAACGGCGGCAGCGAGTGTCGTCTGCATCGAGGGCGTGTTTTTCGCGGTCACGCCGACCGTCGCAACAAGACCGCTTCCGGCAAGCAAAACCATGGCAATAGGCAAGAGACGCATCCTGTCCTCCTTCGTCAGTGTGTTAAACTGAGATGGGTGTGCACGAGCCGGACGACAATTGCGAGACACAAACGGGGCAGGGGCTCCACCGCCCCGGCTTCGGTACTTTGCGTCACAGGCCGCGCCCGATTGTTGCAAAGGTGCAACGGTTCCCAAAAATGCCGCAAGCTTGTCATAAGTCCGCAACCGCGCGCTTGACCCCGTTGCGCCCGGTTGCCACGTCGCATCGCATTCTGCGGCTACCGAAAACGGAGTCGTTTAGATGATCCCCGGAACGGAGACGTCGTCGTCATGGCCTTTCGCCCCAAATTTCGTTTTGCCGCAGCGATTCTGCTGACCGGTTCGTCGCTTCCGGCGCTTGCCCAGACGCCGATCCCCGATCAGGGACTTGAGGACATTGTCGTCACCGCACAGCGCCGCGCGGAAAACCTCCAGAATGTCCCGCTGTCGGTCGGGACGGTATCGGGCGATTCGCTCGCTGCGATTTCGTCGAGCGGTGCAGACATCCGCGCACTGTCAGGGCGCGTGCCGAGCCTGAACATCGAAAGTTCGTTCGGTCGCACCTTTCCGCGTTTCTATATCCGTGGCCTCGGCAACACCGATTTCGACCTGAACGCATCGCAGCCGGTCAGTCTCGTCTACGACGATGTCGTGCTCGAAAATCCGATCCTCAAGGGCTTTCCGATTTTCGATCTCGACCGCGTCGAAGTACTACGCGGACCGCAGGGGACGCTGTTCGGACGCAACACGCCCGCAGGGATCGTCAAGTTCGACACCGTGAAGCCCGATGCCAAGGGCAATTACGCCCGGGCGAGCTATGGCACGTTCAACACGATCAATCTGGAAGGCGCTGTCGGTGGCGAGATCGGCAACGGGTTCTCGGTGCGCCTTTCGGGCCTGTATCAGCGGCGGAGCAACTGGCTCGATAATCTGTCGACTGCACAAACCAACGACCTCGAAGGTTATGAAGACCTCGCGGCGCGGTTGCAGCTTCAGTACAAGAACGAAGATCTGACGGTGCGTCTCGTCGGCCAGCTTCGCAAGGAAGACGGCACAGCGCGCGTTTTTCGCGCCAATGCGTTTGCGCGCGGCAGCAACCGGCTGATCGGCCTCGGCGGCGCAGCGACGCCATTCAACATCCGTCAGGTCCGTACCGATGGCCTGAACTTCCAGCGGCTTCGCAATTACAATCTCGGTGCGACGGTCGAATATGATTTCGGGCCGGTGACGGTAACCTCGGTAACGTCATGGTGGAACGGTAACCTTGCCAGCCGGGGTGACATCGACGGCGGGGCAGGGGCGGCAGTGCCGTTCCCGGCGCAGAGCCAGGACGATGTGCCTGCACTCGACCAGTTCACGCAGGAACTGCGGCTCGCCTCGAATGGCGACACCGCGCTCAGCTATCAGGCCGGGCTGTTCTACTTCGACGAGCGCATCCGCATTTCGTCGTTCAACTTCGGCACGCCGACCGACCTCACGCCCAATGTCACCGCAACGCAGCGCCAGAAATCGACGGCATTCGGAATCTTCGGATCGCTGACCTACAAGCTGTCCGATCAGGTCGCGCTGTCAGGCGGCTTGCGCTTTAACAAAGACAAGCGCGACTTCACCGCCAACCGCACAGGCGTGTTCGGCGCGGTCGGCACCGGCACGGCGCGGGTCGACGAGAACAATGTCACTTGGGACGCCAGCGTCCGCTACACGCCGTCGGACGATATGAATATCTATGCGCGCGTCGCGCGCGGCTATCGCGCACCGAGCATTCAGGGGCGCGCGCTGTTCGAATTCGTGTCGGTACAGAACAGCATCAGCACGGCGCGGTCGGAGACGATCAACTCGTATGAAATCGGGCTGAAGTCCAAATTCGCCGACAACCGCGTGCGCTTCAATCTGGCGGGCTTCTACTACCGCCTCAACAACGCGCAGCTGACAGCGGTCGGCGGGGCGAGCAACGCAGCGCGGCTGCTGAACGCGGCAGCAGTCGATGGCTACGGCTTCGAGGCCGAGTTGGAGGCGCGTCCGGCACCCGGTTTCGACCTGTCGGCGGGGCTGTCGTACAACTCGACGACAATCAAGGATCCAAACCTGTTCGTCGCAGGCTGTGGCGCGAACTGCACGGTGCTGAACACGCAGCGTGCTGGATCGCCGGGGATTTTCTCGATCAACGGCAACAGCTTGCCGCAGGCACCCGAATGGTCGGCAAATTGGACCGCGCGCTACGGGGTGTCGGTCGGGTCGGGCGAGGTCTATGCCTTCACCGATTGGGCCTATCGCTCGAAAATCGAGTTCTTCCTGTATCGTTCGACCGAGTTCAACAGCAGCAAGCTGCTCGAGGGCGGTCTGCGGATCGGCTACAAGACCGATCGCTTCGATGTGGCGGGCTTCGTCCGCAACATCACCGACGATGTGCAGGCCGTCAGCGGGATCGATTTCAACAATCTGACCGCAATGGTCAACGAGCCGCGCACGTTCGG